>NZ_KQ414509.1:107008-242801 GCF_001263295.1 Agrobacterium sp. SUL3 | reverse complement strand
CAAGACCCGAAACATATCTGAAAGGCGGGTCAAATCTCGGTGGAAATACCGGGTCACTTCTCAGTGAAAATCAACACCATGGCGGCCACCCGCAAGCAACGTGCCATAAGGCAAAGAATAAAACAAGAACATCCGGTGAACAATTTCACGCGGGCGATGTATTTTAGTTGTGTCTAGTTGTACCCACGGAACAAACGGGGTTCGGTCGGCAAATCGCTTCAGAAATCCTGAGCTTCGCGCTTTTTCTCGATGGCGTCCCACAATAGGCTTGCCACATCGGCGCCGCCGAATTTCTGCACCTCACGAATGCCGGTCGGTGAGGTGACGTTGATCTCGGTGAGATAATCGCCGATCACATCAATACCAACAAAGAGGAAACCACGCTCGCGCAGGGCGGGACCGATACGACGGCAGATTTCCTTCTCGCGCGCCGTCAGTTCCGTCGGCTCTGGCCGGCCACCGGCATGCATGTTGGAACGGGCATCGTTTTCCGCCGGCACGCGGTTGATTGCGCCCACCGGCTCGCCATCCACCAGGAGGATACGCTTGTCGCCCTTGCGGACGTCAGGCAGATATTCCTGGGCAATATAGGGCTCGCGGAACATCTGGCCGAACATTTCCAGCAGGGAGGAGAAATTGCGGTCATCACGCGCCGAATGGAAGACACCCGCACCGCCATTGCCATAAAGCGGCTTGAGGATGATATCGCCCATTTCATTGCGGAACCGGGCAATCTCGGCCACGTCCTTGGTGATCAGGGTCTTCGGCATCAGATCGGCGAATTCGGTGACGAAAATCTTTTCCGGCGAGTTGCGCACCCAGGCCGGGTCATTGACAACAAGTGTTTTGGGATGAATGCGCTCCAGCAGATGGGTGGAGGTGATGTATGCCATGTCGAATGGCGGATCCTGACGCAGATGGATGACATCCATGGTCGAAAGATCAACGCGCTCCGGCTCTGACAGCGAGAAATGGTCACCCTTTATGTCACGCAGTTCCATCTGCTCGACGGCGGCGTAAATCTTGCCGTCACGCATGGAAAGACGCTCTGGCGTATAGTGGAACAGCCGGTATCCGCGCGCCTGCGCCTCAAGGCTCATGGCGAAAGTGGAATCACCGGCAATGTTGATGCCGGAGACATGATCCATCTGGATCGCGACGTTCTTGATCTTCGCCATGCGCATGTTCCTCTTGCAGCATGCGGACGCCTTACCGGCCCACAGTGCCCACTATCCCGTCTTTTCAAAATTCCCTGCAGGACCGGGAGAACCCCGGAAATGCTTCAGAAAACCCTGAAGATGTAGGGCAGCGACCATTCAAAGGCAACTGCTGCAAGCGGTGGCTTGTGTGAGTTTTATTGAACCTTCATAATTCCGCCGGTGGAGCCGGGTGGGTTCCACCGACCCGGCTATTTTACCAGTTCAGGCGGCCAGCTTGTAGGAACTGCCGGAAAACAGCTTGTTCTTGACGCGATAGGCGAGAGCCAGCGCCCTGGGGAACGGACGGCGCATGAAGGCGACCTTGCGGACATAGTCATCTACCCGCCAGGTGGCCCATGTTCCAGCCCGGAAATAGGCGACGTCGCCAACCCGCAGGATGCTGACCGAACCGTCTTCGGCCGTCACATGCACCTCGCCTTCCAGAATATAGACGGTTTCATCCCAGCCGAAGAACCAGCGGAACTCACCGGCCGTGCAATCCCACATGGCGGTGCTGGAAGCGCGGTCGCCGCTTCGGGAATGATCGGCCGCACGCGCCTGGGGATCGCCGGAAATGATCCAGTCGGGATTGATGGGGGCAGGCTGAAGCCGCAGATCGGTGCAAGACGCGCTGACAACGGCCTCGTCTTTTGCTCCGCGCAGATAGGCCGGCAATATTGGCACCGTGCGGATCGCCATGGTTGCAGCCGCCGCGAACATCATTTTGAACGACATATTAGAAAACCCCCGTGAAATATTGGAGGTCTTCTATCATCGGGATCGTAACAAAGCGGTTTTGACAATCGGCGCAATTTTAGTCATCGCGCCGATTTCTTCCGAGGTGATCAGGCCGTCGCCAGCTGCGCGGTCTGTACCTTGATCTGTTCCGCCTTGCCGGCGATGCGTTTGCCGGTTTCGTTGGAGAAGAAGTGCAGTTTTTCCGGCGCTATCGTCACCGACAATGCGGACGGAACCTCAACATCCGGCGGGAAAGCCACTGTCAGGTTCTGATCGCCGATCATGCCATGCACGAGGCGCTGCGAACCCAGTTCCTCGATATAATCGACACGCAACGCAAGGCCCTGCTCGCCCGCCGCGGCAATGCGGAAATCCTCCGCCCGCATGCCCACCGTCACCGACCCCGAAGCGGGTGCAAAACCGTTGAGCGCAAACAGTGACGGACCGATGGCGAGGCTATCACCATGCAACTCGGCATTCAGCAGGTTCATGGCGGGAGAGCCGATGAAGCTGGCGACGAAAGTGGAGGCGGGGGTGTGATAGACATCAAGCGGCGCGCCGATCTGTTCGATGCGGCCGCCATTCAGCACCACCAGACGATCAGCCAGCGTCATGGCCTCAAGCTGATCGTGGGTGACATAGATGGATGTGGTGCCGAGGCGCTTTTGCAGGCGCTTGATTTCACCGCGCATGGAGACGCGCAGCTTTGCATCAAGGTTAGACAGAGGCTCATCGAACAGGAAGGCCGCCGGTTTGCGAACGATGGCACGGCCCATGGCGACACGCTGCCGCTGGCCGCCGGAAAGGGCGCGCGGTTTGCGCTCCAGATAGGGTTCGAGCTGCAGCATACGGGCGGCTTCGGCCACACGTGCATCGATCTCCGCCTTCGGCGTCTTGCGGTTCTTCAGCCCATATTCCAGGTTCTGGCGCACCGACATATGCGGATAAAGCGCGTAATTCTGGAACACCATGGCAATATCACGGTCAGCGGGATCGGCCTGATTGACCACCCGGTCGCCGATCTTCACCGTGCCTTCGGAGATGTCCTCAAGGCCGGCAACCATGCGCAGGAGCGTGGACTTGCCGCAGCCGGAGGGGCCGACGAGAACGATGAACTCACCGTCCCTGATGTCGATATCGACGTGATGCACGGCGCGCACGCCGCCATGATAATCCTTGCAGACCTGACTGATTTCAATAGCGGCCATTTCGGTCTCCTTATTTATCGCTCTCGGTGAGGCCCTTGATGAACCAGCGCTGGAATACGATGACGATCAGCACCGGCGGCAGCATGGCCAGAACGGCGAGTGCGAAAGCTTCGTTGTAATCGGGAATTTGCGAACCGACCCAGACCTGCAGGATCGACTTGATGCCACGCATCAGGGTGAAGAAACTTTCATCCGTCGTCATCAGCATCGGCCAGAGATACTGGTTCCAGCCATAAACGAACATGATGATGAAGATCGCCGCCATCATGGTGCGTGACAGCGGGATGATGACATCGATGAAGAATTTGAACGGCCCTGCCCCGTCGATGCGGGCGGCCTCCAGCAGTTCTTCCGGAATGGATTTGAAGAATTGCCGGAAATAGAAGGTGCCCGTCGCAGACGCCAGAAGCGGCACGATCAAGCCGGTATAGGAGTTCAACAGGCCAAGTTTGCTCATCACCTCATAGGACGGCATGATGCGCACTTCGAGCGGCAAGAGCAGCGTCGTGAAAATGATCCAGAAGGCGAGTGTCGCAAAGCGGAAGCGGAAATAGACGATCGCATAGGCCGCCGTCATCGACAGGACGATCTTGCCCACGGCAAAACCAATGCCGAGGATCAGCGAATTGAGCACCATGTTGAGGCCGGTGATCTGCCCGGTGAAGCCGCCCTTCTGGGTCAGGACCTTTTCATAGGTTTCGACGAAATTGTCGCCCGGAACGATCGCCAGACCGGTGCGATGGATTTCCGCCGCCGTGTGCGTGGAGGTCATGAAAGCCACGACAACAGGCAGTATCAGGAACAGCGCGCCGGTTATCAGCACCAGATGGTCGAGGGGTTTTGTCTTGTACATCGTCTTTTCCCTCAATTGTAATGGATGCGCTTCTCGATGAAGCGGAACTGGATGATGGTGAGGACGAAGACGACCAGCATCAGAATGACGGACTGGGCCGAAGAACCACCGATGTCATTGCCGCGGAAACCGTCAAGAAACACCTTGTAGACCAGCGTGATGGGGTTGTTGGCCGCCTTGTCCTTCACCATCACGTCGATGACGCCGAACGTATCGAACAGGGAATAGGTGATGTTGATGATCAGCAGGAAGAAGGCGGTGGGCGCCAAAAGCGGCATGATGACCGTCCAGAACCGGCGAAAGCCGGAGCGGCAATCGATGGCGGCCGCCTCACGCACAGCGACGGACACACCCTGAAGCCCGGACAGGAAGAAGATGAAATTATAGGGGATCTGCTTCCACACGGCGACGACGACCATGGCAAAGGCCGTGTCGAAATAATTAAGGCCGACCTTCATGTCCCAGCCGAAAAACGCCGCCATCTTGACGAAGGGGCCGATATGCTGGTCGAAAAACATCATGCCGATGAGGCCGGCAACCGGCGGCGCGATGGCATAAACGGAGATCAGCAACGTCTTGTAGGTCGAACTGCCGCGAATGACCGCATCCGCCTTGACGGCCAGCAAAAGGCCGAGCGCCAGTGAAAAGAAGGTCACCAGCACGGTGAAAACGACCGTGAATTTGGCAATGTTGAGATATTCCGGATTGAATATCGCGTCCGAATAATTGGCGAAGCCCACGAATGAGGCCCCGAAGCCGAAAGGGTCTTCGAGATAAAACGAAGACTGAATGGCCTGGACGGACGGCCAGTAGAAAAAGATGAAAATCACCGCAAGCTGCGGCGCCAGAAACAGGTAGGGTACGAAGGACGAGGAGAACTGTACGCGCTTCATGCCGGCTTCAGCTGGCTTGGCGGGTTTTCCAGTCTTGGCGGACCAGCCGGATAAAAACCGGGCCAGACGCGGTTGAGACGATGTATAGGCCACGCTTGCGCCTCCTTATCCAGAAGCGAGCCTCCCTTCCGTCGGAAAGGAGGCTCGACAACGATCATTGGTTTCGAAAAGATCGATCAGCCGGCCGTCTTGGCGAAACGGGCCAGAAGGTCGTTACCTTCCTTCTCGATGATGTCGAAGGCGTCCTTCGGCGTAACTTCGCCGGAGAAGATGCGGTTATATTCGCGTTCCATGACGGCGCGGATCTGCGGGTAGAAGCCGAGGCGATAACCCTTGGACCATTCACCGCCCGGCAGCGACAGCTGCTGGATGCCGACTTCGGCGACCGGCTTTTCCTTGTAGAAGCCTTCAGCCTTGGCCTTTTCGTAGGCGGCCTTGGTGATGGCGACGTAACCGGTTGCCTTATGATAGAAGACCTGGATTTCCGGCGAGGTCAGGAACTGGAAGAAGTCAGCCACGCACTTGTTTTCGGCTTCGGACTTGCCGGACATTGCGAAGAGGGCAGCGCCGCCGATGAAGGAGTTGGTGCCAGCGCCCTTGATGGAGCCCCAGTAGGGAAGGAAGGTTGCCGAGAACGGCATGGTTGCCGTCTTCTGCAGGCCACCGAACGAACCGGAAGAACCGATCCAGAAAGCGACCTTGCCTTCTTCAAACGGCTTCTGGTTGTCGTTCCAGCCGGCGCCGTAATAAGCGAACAGGCCCTTGTCCTTCCAGTCCTTCAGCTTGTCGAACATCATGACGAGGTTCGGATCGGTAAGCTTCAGCTTGGTGTCGGTGACGCTGTCGTAGCCGTTATTGTTGGTGGCGAACTGGATGTTGTTGCGGGAGAAGAAGTTCTCCGTGAACTGCCAGGTCAGCTGCGACTGGACGAGCGGGATGTAGCCGGCTTCTTTCAGCTTCGGCGCAACCTGTTCGAACTCTTCCCAGGTCTTCGGTGCTTCGACGCCGGCCTTTTTCAGGGCTTCGTCGTTGACATACATGATCGGAGCAGAGGAGTTGAAAGGCATGCCGACGAACTTGCCATCAGCTGCAGCGTAGAAATAACGCACGCCGTTGATGAAGGCTTCGCGGTCGAACTTGTAACCGGCCTTGTTGATCAGGTCTTCCGCAGGAATGACCGCGCCCTTGGCGTTGATGATGGTGGCCGCGCCGGCATCGAAAACCTGGAGGATGTTCGGCTGCTCGCCGGAACGGAAGGCGGCGATGCCGCTGGCCAGTGCTTCTTCGTAAGAGCCCTTGGAAACCGGCGTCAGAGCGCATTCCTTCTGGGCTTCGTTGAACTTCTGGGAAACTTCGTTGATGACTTCGCCGTTACGGCCGCCCATACCGTGCCACCAGGTGATGTTGGTCGCAGCCATGGAAGACGTTGCCGAAATGCTGACCGCCACTGCGGCCATGGAAATCTTCTTCAACATTACTAAATCCTCTCCACCATTTATTGGGATGAGGATGCGAATAGAGGGGTTCCATGACGCCTCTTTAACAGTTTCATGTCAGATTTGTTACGGCGCCTGTTAATGAACTCCGTTCTTTCAAAAATGGGTGTCTCAGGCGTCCTTGCGCTTTATCGGACGGGCCGGATTTCCCACCACCGTCGCGCCCGGCGGCACATCCCGCGTCACCACCGAACCGGCACCGACGATCGCCCCATCACCAATGGTAATGCCGGCCAGCAGGATTGCGCCGCCGCCAATCCAGACATCACGGCCGATTGTCACCGGCTTTGCGATTTCAATGCCTTGCGCGCGCGGAACCGGGTCCAGATGGTGTTCAGCACAATAGATCTGCACGGCCGGACCGAGCATTGCCCCATCGCCGATCACCACCCTGGCGGAATCGAGAATGACGCAGCTGGTATTCAGATAGACATTCCTGCCCAGCGTGATGTTGAAGCCGTAAGCGCAATGAAACGGGGCTTCGATAAATGCGCCTTCCGCGACAGAGGCGAAGAGGGCGTGCAGCAGCGGCGCCATGGCTCCGCGCTCATCCGGCAGCGCGGCATTGTGCTGGTGAACGGCCCGGCGCGCGCGCAGGCGCAGCCCATCCAGTTCGGCATCCATGCAGCTATACCATTCGCCCGCGGCCATTTTTTCGCGCTCGCTGGACATTGCCTTCCCTCCCCCTCAAAACGCGTCGATGAAATGCTGCGGCAGGCGTCGCGGCAGAATGGCGACGATATCGAAGCGCAGTGAAAACCGGGCAGCATCACCGCGACGGGAGAGCCAGAGATCGGCGGCGGCCCGGATGCGCTGCTGCGAATGGAAGCCCACCGCATCGATAGCCCCCAGCCCGGAAGATCGCGCCTTGACCTCGATGATCGCAACGACATCCCGCTTGCGGGCGATGAGGTCGATTTCCCCCAACCGGGTACGATAACGAATGGCGAGGATGCGATATCCCTTCACCAGCAGATAGAGTGCGGCCCAATATTCCGCCGTGTGGCCGCGCCGCTCGGCCTTGCGTCTTTTGTTCCTTCGCGCGTCAGCCGCCATCCCTGTCCTTCATATCCAGCAGGCGTTGATAAAGCTCCTTGCGTGGCAGGCCGGTCAGTTTCGATGCCTCGCCCGCGGCCTTGGCTGCAGGCATAGTCGCGACCAGATCCTTAAGGAGCTTTTCGACATCCTCGATATCGGGAATTTCGTCATAGGAGGGCGGCTCAATCAGAAGTACGATCTCGCCCTTCACCACACGATCCTCGTCATAATAATCGGCAAGCTCGCTGAGCGTGCCTCGCCGGAATTCCTCGAAAGTCTTGGTCAGCTCGCGGCAGACCACGGCGCGCCGGTCGCGGCCAAGCACTTCCGACGCCACCTTGACGGTGGTGCCGATGCGGCGCGGCGATTCAAAGAAGATCAAAGTGGCGGGGGTTTTCGCAAGTTCGGCAAAACGATCCCGCTTGCCGCGGTCCTTCACCGGCAGGAAACCTGCAAACAGAAAGGCATCGCTCGGCATGCCCGATCCGACAAGGGCGGCAAGCGGCGCCGATGCGCCCGGTACCGGCACAACGCGATGGCCTGCCTCAAGTGCCAGCTGACCAAGACGATAACCGGGATCGGAAACAAGCGGCGTTCCGGCATCCGATACCAGTGCCACGGATTTTCCGGCTTCCAGGGCGGCGATGAGCTTCGGCCCCGCTTCGTTCGCATTGTGCTCGTGATAGGCGAGTGGGCGCGTGCGAATGCCGTAGCGTTCAAGCAGGATACGGGTGACGCGGGTATCCTCGCAGGCGAGAACATCCGCCGAAGCCAGCGTCTCCAGCGCACGGATGGTAATATCGCCGAGATTGCCGATGGGGGTGGCCACAAGATAGAGCGCCGGTTCCAGCGGCCGTGCCGGAATGGTGGCCGTACCGATCCTGAATTCCCTTGTTGCCTGTCTGGCATCGCTGTTCGATAGTTCTTCCGTCACACGGCTTCCAATCATTCTGGCCGATTATTGCCGGCCGGTCGCTCCGGTTTTTCCTCCTTTATGGGCAATAGAAAACCGGCGAACAAGGTCCATGGACAGTTCCAGCCTGTGGATCATGCTGTATAGCAGCAAAATGAGCGGAAGCAGACGCACTCGGCTCTTGCATTTTCTGCAATAACTCTGCCATTTTGCCCGTCCACATTATCCGGCTTTTTGCCGGTCAAGACTCTTCTTGCCGATCCGGCGGTGGCCGGTTCGCAACGGTTGAAAGCGGTAGCGTCCATGCGTATTACTCTTGAGCGGTCGAACCTTCTTAAATCGCTGAACCACGTGCACAGGGTTGTCGAGCGTCGTAACACCATCCCGATCCTGTCCAACGTCCTGCTTCGCGCATCCGGCGCCAATCTGGACATGAAGGCGACCGACCTCGACCTCGAAATCACCGAAGCAACACCGGCCATGGTGGAACAGGCGGGTGCCACCACCGTGCCGGCACACCTGCTTTATGAAATCGTGCGCAAGCTGCCTGACGGTTCCGAGGTGCTTCTGGCCACCAACCCTGATGGCTCCACGATGACGGTTGCCTCCGGCCGTTCGAAATTCTCGCTGCAATGCCTGCCGGAAACCGATTTCCCTGACCTGACAGCCGGCACCTTCAGCCACACTTTCAAACTGAAGGCGACCGATCTGAAGATGCTGATCGACCGGACGCAATTTGCGATTTCCACCGAAGAAACGCGTTATTATCTGAACGGCATCTTCTTCCACACCATCGAAAGCGGCGGCGACCTTAAGCTGCGCGCTGTCGCGACGGACGGTCACCGTCTGGCGCGCGCCGATGTGGATGCGCCCTCCGGTTCCGAAGGCATGCCTGGCATCATCATTCCGCGCAAGACCGTCGGCGAATTGCAGAAGCTGATGGACAATCCGGAACTGGAAGTCACCGCAGAAGTCTCGGACGCCAAAATCCGCCTGACTATCGGTTCGGTGGTTTTGACCTCGAAGCTCATCGACGGCACCTTCCCGGATTACCAGCGCGTGATCCCCACCGGCAACGACAAGGAAATGCGCGTCGATTGCCAGACCTTCGCGCGGGCTGTGGATCGTGTCTCGACGATTTCGTCCGAGCGCGGCCGCGCCGTGAAGCTGGCGCTAACTGACGGCCAGTTGACGCTGACCGTCAACAATCCCGACTCGGGAAGTGCTACCGAAGAAGTGGCCGTTGGTTACGACAATGATTCGATGGAAATCGGCTTCAATGCCAAATATCTCCTCGACATCACTTCGCAGCTTTCCGGCGAGGATGCGATTTTTCTGCTGGCAGATGCCGGATCGCCGACGCTCGTTCGCGACACCGCCGGCGATGATGCACTCTATGTTCTGATGCCGATGCGCGTTTAAACGGCTGTTTTTTGCCAATTCAATCAAAAACGCCGGTGGATCGCTTCACCGGCGTTTTTTGATTCGGCTACCGCGCGTTTCAAACGATAAGCGAATTTTTCCAGTTACGACATTTTGCCTTGTTTTTGCGCCAAATGAGATCAACAGTGCGTAACCGTTTTTTGACAATGACCAAAAATGTATCCGAGGGGAATTATGGCACTTAACCTGAAGCAACGCCTTGAGCAGAAATTTGAGGAAGAAATCCGCTTTTTCAAGGGCATGGTGAGCCAGCCGAAAAAAGTCGGCGCCATTGTCCCGACATCGTCGATCACGGCGAAAAAAATGGCGAGTGTCATCAATCCCCATTCCGGCCTGCCGGTTCTCGAACTCGGCCCGGGCACGGGCGTCATCACCAAGGCCATTCTGGCGCGCGGCATCAAGCCGGAAAGCCTGACGGCCATCGAATATTCGACCGATTTCTATAATCAGCTGCTGCGGAGCTACCCCGGCGTCAATTTCGTCAATGGCGACGCCTTCGATCTCGATGCGACACTCGGTGAACACAAGGACCAGATGTTCGACAGCGTCGTTTCCGCCGTGCCGATGCTGAATTTCCCGATGGCCGCCCGTATCAAGCTTCTTGACGAATTGCTGAAGCGCGTGCCGCATGGCCGCCCCGTGGTGCAGATATCCTACGGTCCGATTTCCCCGATCGTCGCGCAGCCGCATCTCTACCACATCCGCCATTTCGATTTCATCGTGCGCAATATTCCGCCGGCACAATTGTGGACCTATACGCGGGCGTAACCATTCGACAGAATGGCTAAGACCGTCATTTCCCGGTCGTGACGGATGGTTAGGGTGTTGGTTTGCCCTTTCCATTGCTTTGAGGACCGGTTTCATGCACGCGCTTTATATCACCCATCCTCAGGTCAAGATCGATCCGATGGTTCCCGTTCCTGATTGGGGGCTTTCGGACAGGGGTGCCGAGCGGGCGCGGGAGGCAAGCCGCCTCTCCTGGGCGCGGGCGTTGCGGCGCATCGTTTCCAGCGCCGAAACCAAGGCGATCGAAACCGCCCGTATCCTCGCGGAAACCTCCGGTGCGGCGATAGAGATTATCGAAGCGATGCATGAAAACGACCGGTCCGCTACCGGATTCCTGCCGCCGCCGGAATTCGAAAAGGCGGCGGACTGGTTCTTTGCCCACCCTGACGACAGTTTTCACGGTTGGGAAAGGGCGATCGACGCGCAGACACGGATCGTCGGCGCCGTCAAAGCTGTTCTCGACAGGCACGAACCACAACAGCCCATCGCCTTTGTCGGCCATGGCGGCGTGGGCACGCTGTTGAAATGCCATATTGAAGGTCGTGGCATCAGCCGCGCCAAGGACCAACCTCCTGGCGGCGGCAATCTTTTCCGCTTTTCCATCGCCGAGTTTTCACTTGCAGCCGCGTCTCCCACATGCGACTGGACGCCAATGGAAACATGGCAGGGATAAGACAATGACCGCGCGCGAAAAACTCATCGTCGGGCTGGACGTTCCGACTGTGCAGCAGGCCGAAGACATCGTTTCGAAAATCGGCGACGAGGTTCTCTTCTACAAGATCGGTTATCAGCTGGTATTCGCAGGCGGTCTCGAATTTGCGCGTGACCTTGTTCAGAGCGGCAAAAAGGTCTTTCTCGACATGAAGCTGCTCGATATCGACAATACCGTCGCATCCGGTGTCGAAAACATCGCCCGCATGGGCATGTCGATGCTGACCCTGCACGCCTATCCGAAGGCCATGCGCGCCGCGGTCAAGGCGGCCGAAGGTTCCGGTCTCTGCCTGCTCGGCGTCACCGTGCTGACCTCGATGGACGACAGCGATCTGGCGGAAGCCGGTTACGCCTCGGATGCCCGTTCGCTGGTGCTGCGCCGGGCGCAGCAGGCGCGTGAGGCCGGCATGGGCGGCATCGTCTGCTCGGCGGAGGAATCGACGGCAGTGCGCGAAATTCTCGGCCCGGACCTCGCTGTCGTCACCCCCGGCATTCGCCCGGCTGGAGCAGATCTCGGCGACCAAAAGCGGGTGATGACGCCTTACGATGCCATCAAGGCCGGCTCGAGCCATCTGGTCGTCGCCCGTCCGATCGTCAGGGCGGAAGACCCGAAGGCGGCAGCCCGCGCCATTCTCGATGACATGCTGCGCGCCAGCTTTCCGGCCAATCAGTAACGACAATCGGAGGAGATGAAATGGCAAAGGGATATTGGATCGCCCACGTCGATGTACGCGACAATGAGCGCTATAAAGATTATGTCGCGACGGCGAAGCCCGCTTTCGAGCGGTTCGGCGCCAATTTCCTCGCTCGGGGCGGCGCTTTGACCGAACTGGAAGGAAAGGCGCGCGGACGCAACGTCGTGATCGAGTTCCCCTCGGTGCAACACGCCATCGATTGCTACAACTCCCCCGAATACCAGGCTGCGGCCAAAATTCGTCAGGACATCGCCGATACCGATATGATGATCGTCGAAGGAATTTGACGAACTTCAATCCGATTTGCAAAACTTGGCCGATTTGCAAAACTTGGCTGATTTGTAAAACCTTGGCCATGCCTTGCGACAACGTCTCTTCACGCGCGCGCGGCTTTGGGCTAAGAGACTGAAAAACGCTTTATCGACAGCTTCTGAGGAGCCTCCCATGACCTTGGCCAACCTTCCACCCCTCGTCACCGTTTTCGGCGGTTCGGGTTTTGTCGGGCGGCATGTCGTGAGAATGCTCGCCAAGCGCGGTTATCGTATCCGCGTTGCCGTGCGTCGCCCGGATCTTGCCGGTTTCCTGCAGCCGCTCGGCAATGTCGGCCAGATTTCCTTCGCCCAGGCGAACCTGCGTTATCGCGACTCCATAATCAAAGCCGTCGAAGATGCAGACCACGTGGTCAATTGCGTCGGCATCCTGACCGAAAGCGGCCGCAACACCTTTGACGCCGTGCAGGAATTCGGCGCCAAGGCCATTGCCGAAGCCGCCCGCGACGCCGGCGCGACGCTGACGCATATCTCTGCCATCGGGGCGGAAGCAAATTCGCAGACCGGCTATGGCCGCACCAAGGGCCGCGCTGAAGCCGCCATCCATTCCGTTCTGCCAGGCGCGGTGATCCTGCGCCCGTCGATCATTTTCGGACCGGAAGACGATTTCTTCAACAAATTCGCCAAGATGGCCCGCAGCCTGCCTTTCCTGCCGCTGATCGGCGGTGGAAAAACCAAATTCCAGCCTGTTTATGTCGAGGATGTCGCCGAGGCGGTTGCCCGCAGCGTCGATGGCAAGCTGAAGCCCGGCGCTATCTACGAACTTGGCGGTCAGGACGTGATGACGTTCCGCGACTGTCTTGAGGCCGTTCTTGCAGCAACTTACCGTCAGCGTCCTTTCATCAATCTGCCTTTTGGCGTCGCCTCGATGATCGGCAAGATCGCTTCACTGGTCCCGCTCATCACGCCACCGTTGACGGCCGATCAGGTGACCATGCTGAAAAAGGACAATGTCGTTTCCAGCGAGGCGGAAAAGAACGGCCTGACACTGGAAGGCATCGGCATCAACCCCGTTCGTGTCGCTTCGGTTCTGCCCTCCTACATGGTGCAGTATCGCACACATGGTCAGTTCTCCAACGCCGGAAAAGCCGCCTGAAACTGCACTTCAGGCATCGCCATTTTGAACGGAAGCGGGAGCCATTCCCGCTTTTTGTTTTTGCGCGATTGAATTGCAACCAAACCGCTATTGGCGCATTTCTCCCTCAACTGAAGGGGAGGTGCAGCATCAACACGGACGGCGTTGCAAAGCCGGGTAAAAGTTAACGGCTATCTGGCCACAACAGGTAAGCGTGGCACAAGCGCAACTGTGGAAAAGACTTCGCATTAACCCGGTATTCAGCAAGCTCCTTTATTGATATTGGCCACATTCCAAACATATCCCGGACCCTCAATTCACACACGGCGGCATCATCCGCGCGAACGAACGTCTGAAAGGCAATCATAAAATGGGCAGATCTATCGCACTCTTTTTTGCGTGTGCGGCTTTGGTGGTTCTGGCGGGTTCTTTCATGGCGCCGGGAACGGTTGCGGCGGGTAAGAGCGGTTGCGCTCCCGCTTACGGCGTCGATCCCTGCGCAACGGCTTCGATCAGCACCAACTGATCAGCCTCTACAAGCTTCAAAGAAAAAGCGCCTCCAGTTTTCCGGGGCGCTTTTTCATTTTCAGTCCGGCCATTCGAGAGGGCCGGCATTGGCTTAGCCAAAAACCAGAAGTGCTATCAGTCCCAGCGAGCCGATGACGATACGCCACCAGGCGAAAGGTGCAAAACCGCGCCGCGAGACGAAGTCCAGCAGCGAGCGCACAACGAACAGGCCGGAGACAAAAGCGGCGATGAAACCGACGGCAATCAGCGCGCCATCATCGAAGCTCAGCGCATCGCGGTTCTTGTAGAGATCGAGGGTAAAAGCGCCGAGCATGGTTGGCATTGCCAGGAAGAACGAGAATTCGGCAGCGGAACGCTTGTCCGTGCCCATCAGCAGCGAGCCGACGATTGTGGCGCCGGAGCGGGAGGTGCCGGGGATCATCGCAAGGCACTGGAACAGGCCGATCTTGAAGGCGAGCGACGGCGGATAATCCATGATGTCGGTATATTTCGGTTTTAATGGCATGCGGTCGACAGCAAGCAATATGACGCCGCCGATGATCAGGACGACACAAATCAGCATTGGTGTTTCGAAAAGCACCGTCTTGATGAAGTCATGCGCTAAGGCCCCGATCACCGCCGCCGGCAGGAAGGCAAGCGCGACGGCCAGCACGAAGCGGCGCGCCTTCGCGCTGGTCGGCAAAGCGAGTGCGATCGACACAAGTTTTTGAAAATAAACAAGAAGGATTGCGAGGATCGCACCGAGCTGAATGAGGACGGCAAAGGTATTGCCGGGTGATTTGAAGCCGAGGAAATGCCCGGCCAGCAGCACATGCGCCGTTGAGGAAACGGGAATAAACTCCGTCAGACCCTCGATAATGCCCAGCAGAAGCGCGCTGATGATCGATTGGTCACCCATGAGGTATCCTTTTTTTCAGGGGAAAGCGGCAATGGAAAGCAATTGCGTTAAACTTGTTTTAAAGTAGCCAAGCTCTTATAGCGTCTTGATGAAGCGAAACTGAAAAAGTTTTCCGGCAAATGCCGATCATGACAACCAATCGTAAAAATTGAGTACCGATGCCAACTCTCTTTCATTCTCCGATGTCGACCGCATCCCGGTTCGTTCGTCTGATCCTCGCAGAATACGGGTTCCAGACCGATCTCGTGGAAGAGCAGCCGTGGGAAAGACGACGGGAGTTTCTGGCGCTCAATCCGGCCGGCACCCTGCCGGTCTATCTGGATGACAATATGCGCTCGCTGAGCGGGCCTTACGTGCTGGCCGAGTTTCTTGACGAAACGCATGGGGTTTTGAAGCGCGACAGGCGACTTCTGGCAGAAGACCCGTTTCAGCGGGCGGAAATCCGCCGCCTGACCGAGTGGTTTCTGCAGAAGATGGAAAATGACGTGACCCGGCCGCTGGTGCGGGAGCGGGTTTATAAATTGCAGATGACGACAGCGCAGGGTGGCGGTCCGCCGGATTCCAAGCTGTTGCGCACTGCCCGCAACAATATCCGCCAGCACATCAAATATCTGGAGTGGCTGGCCGGTTCGCGAACATGGCTTGCCGGCGACCGGTTGAGCTATGCCGACCTTGCCGCCGCAGCTGGCGTTTCGGTGCTGGATTATCTTGGTGAGATCAACTGGCTCGAGGCGCCGATTGCCAAGGAATGGTATCAGCGGCTGAAATCCCGTCCCTCTTTCCGGCCGTTCCTGAGCGAGCGCATTCCGCGCCTTGCCCCTTCCTCCCACTACGCCGACCTGGATTTTTAAAGCCTCGCCTTCCCGGTTATTTGCTGCGGCCCGCGTTGAGCATATATATGTCGCAGATTAAAACTCGGGAGAAACGGCCATCGACGTTGCCAGCGACAAGCAGCGGATACGCGCGCGCAAGCTGACGGATTTCGTTCGTCAGGAAGCGCTTTCGCTTGGCTTTGATCTCTGCCGCATCACCACACCGGACAGCATTCCGCTGGCGCCGGAACGGCTGAGGCTGTTTCTCGAGAAGGGTTACCACGGCACGATGGCGTGGATGGAAGAAACGGAGGCTCGCCGGGCTGAGCCGAAAACGCTGTGGGGCGATGTGCGCTCCATCGTCATGTTCGGCCTCAATTATGGCCCGGAGGAAGACCCGCGCGGCCTGCTTTCCAAACCGGACAAGGCGGCCATTTCGGTCTATGCCCGCAATCGCGATTATCACGACATCATCAAGGGCCGGTTGAAAGAGATTGCCACCCGCTTTGCCGCACGCGCCGGTGAGGATGTGAAGGTCTTTGTCGATACCGCGCCGGTGATGGAAAAACCGCTTGCCGCCGCCGCCGGGCTTGGCTGGCAGGGCAAACATACCAATCTGGTCAGCCGCACCCACGGCTCATGGCTGTTTCTTGGCAGCATGTTCACCACCGCCGAGCTCTGTCTTGATGAGGCCGAGAAGGATCATTGCGGCTCCTGCCGCGCCTGTCTCGATGCCTGTCCGACAGCCGCCTTCCCCGCTCCCTATCAGCTCGATGCGCGCCGCTGCATCTCCTACCTCACCATCGAACACAAGGGGCCGATCCCGCACGAATTCCGGCCGATGATTGGCAACCGCATCTATGGCTGCGACGATTGCCTTGCCGCCTGTCCGTGGAACAAGTTCGCAGCGAGCGCCTCCGAGATGAAATTGCAGGCCCGCGAAGATCTGAAGGAACCTTCCATTTCCTTCTTGCTGACGCTCGACGATGCCGCCTTCCGCAGCTTTTTCAGCGGCTCTCCGGTCAAGCGCATCGGTCGCAACCGGTTTATCCGCAATGTGCTGATCGCAGCGGGAAACTCCGCCGACCGGCAATTCGTTGAGCAATGCAAGTCTCTCGCCGAAACCGACCCTTCGCCGGAGGTGCGTGGTATGGCCGCATGGGCTTTGTCGCATCTTATGGACAGGGAGGAATTCCGTACTTACTCTGCCACCCGTGCGCCGGAATCTGATCCGGAGGCGGCAATGGAATGGCAACTGGCAAAGGCGTGACGCATGCATGTGATGATTTTCGGCGCGGGATATTCGGGAAAAGCCATCGCAAACGCACTGAAATCCGCGGCTGATACTATTTCCGGTACAACGCGCAGTGAGAATAAGTTCCCGAACCTCGAAGCCACAGGCATGACGCCATTCCTTTTTGACGGCGTTCATCTTAATGACGATCTCATCGCCGCGATGGGCAATATCACACATCTCGTCCAGTCCATTGCGCCTGGCGGGCAAGGCGATCCGCTGCTGGCGCTGTTGGGCAGCGATCTGAAACGGTTCCTGCCGAAGCTGCAATGGATGGCTTATCTCTCCACCGTCGGCGTTTATGGCGACCATGACGGCGCATGGGTGGATGAGGAGAGCCCCTCCCGCCCAGTCTCCGCCCGTTCCGTGGAGCGGGTGGCCGCTGAAACCGCCTGGACGGCAGCTGCCGAAAAAACAAATGTGCCGCTTGTCACCCTTCGTCTGTCCGGAATTTATGGCCCCGGACGCAATACCTTCATGAATTTCGAGAAGGGAACGGCGCGCAGACTGGTAAAGAAAGATCAGGTGTTCAATCGCATCCGGGTCGAGGATATTGGTGCGGCACTTGCCTTTCTGGCGAGCAAGAATGAACGCGGCATCTTCAACGTCACCGATAACGAACCCTGCCCGCCGCAGGATGTGGTGAGCTTCGCCGCCACGTTGATGGGTGTGGAGCCGCCGCCCGAACAGGCATTCGAAACCGCCGATCTGACCCCTATGGCGCGCTCCTTCTACGGCGAGAACAAGCGTGTTTCCAACGCTAAAATACGCAGCCTCGGCTTCAATTTCGACTTTCCGGAGTACAAAATCTCGCTGACGCAGTTGTGGGAATCCGGCCTCTGGCGGGGCTGAAAACCGGGCCTTTAAAAACGATGAAAAATCCTTCCAAACCCACTTTTTCGGATGGTTTTCGTCGCATTTTGGTCAATTAAGACTTTATTAACCAAACAAAATTCACTAAAATCATAGCAATTAGAAAAATATTTCACTCACATTTCGTGAAGTGGATTCACGAAGCCGTGACTTGCAACAGCATTTCGATTGCGCATTGATTCTGCGTTATTTTTTCCATTTTCGTGCCCGCCCGTTATTCGGACACCTTTCCGGCTAATGATCACGAATATTACAGTCTGTAACACTTCGTGATTTGAGCTTAGCTTTTTTTCGCCATTTTTCCCTCGCCCTACAATCTCGCATCAAAAGGCGTTCAGGCCAGCAAATGGCCGTTTAGCAAGGGCACAATCAATCGGCGCGGGGCCGATTTTCAGGGAAGCACAGTTTGTTGAATATCCGTCGTATAACTTTCACCGCTGCAACTATAGCCGCCTGTTCCATCATCGCGCCTCTTCAGGCGAATGCGGCAAATGGTTGTGGAGGCGCATCGTGGTATGCGTTGACCTCCAAGACTGCTTCGGGCGAGCGTATGAACGCCGCCAACCTGACCGCCGCTCACCGCTCGCTGCGGTTCGGCACCAAGGTCAAGGTAACCAACGCGCGCAACGGCAAAGCCGTGGTGGTGCGCATCAATGACCGCGGTCCGTTCATCAAGGGTCGCGTTCTCGATCTTTCCAAGGCTGCTGCCAAAAACATCGGCATGATCAGTTCCGGCACCGCCAAGGTCTGCTACGAGATCGTCAAGGCCGATTGAGCCTTGCCCTCGCCGCCATTCGCGTCTACCAACCGGGCTTATCAGCAAAATGAGGTAGACAATGCGTTTGGGCGGGCGTTTGGCCGGAGCAATCGAAGTATTGGCGGATATTGAAGGGCGCAAACGTCCTGTCGCCGATGCATTGAAGGACTGGGGGCTTGCCCATCGTTTCGCAGGCTCCGGTGACCGGGCTGCGATCGGCAACATCGTCTATGACGCCTTGCGCATGAAGCTGTCACACGCCTGGCTGATGGATGACGACAGCGCCGCCTCGCTGGGCTATGCCGTGCTGCTGCGCCAATGGGGCAAAAGCTTTTCGGAACTGGCGGCGGAATTCGATGGCGACAAGTTCGCCCCCGCCGCGCCAGACGAACAAAGGCAGCAGGCCTTTCTTTCCCGCTCTCTCGGTGATGCACCGGCCCATATTCAGGGTGATATTCCCGAATGGGTGCAATCTTCCTTCGAAACGGCATTTGGCGAAAACTGGCTCACTGAAGCGCAGGCGCTGAATGAGAGGCCGACCCTTGACCTGCGCGCCAACACGCTGAAGGCAACCCGCGAAAAAGTTTTGAAGGCGCTCGAGGAAAGCGGCGCGGAAGGCACCCGTATCGCCCGTCAGGGTGTTCGCATCCCCGCCGGTGAAGGTCCCTCTCGCCTGCCGAACGTCACCGCCGAACTGTCCTTCCAGAAGGGCTGGTTCGAAGTGCAGGACGAAGGCTCGCAGATTGTTGCCGATCTCGCCGGCGCGCATGAAGGCGAACAAATCCTCGATTATTGCGCCGGAGGCGGCGGCAAGACGCTGGCCATGGCTGCCAGCATGAACAATAAAGGCCAGGTTCACGCCTTCGATGCCGACCGCAAGCGGCTCGCACCGATCATCGAGCGGCTGAAACGAGCCGGCACCCGCAACGTGCAGGTTCATGACCGTACCGCCGGGCTTGTGCCCTTCCAGGGAAAATTCGACCGCGTTCTGGTGGATGCGCCGTGCACCGGCACCGGAACATGGCGCCGCCGCCCCGACACCAAATGGCGGCTGACAGCACGCAATCTGGAAGAACGCGTGCAGCAGCAGGGCGAGGCACTTTCGCAGGCGAAGGGTTTCGTGCGCCCGGGCGGCGAGTTGCTTTATGTCACCTGCTCCGTTCTGCCTGAGGAGAACGAGCAGCAGGTCCGGCGTTTCTGCGAGGAAAATCCTGAATTTGTCATCGGTTCCGCTCTGGAGCGCTGGCAGACGACTTTCGGTGCAAATGCGAACAAACCGCATTCCTCGGACGGAAAGACAGTGACGCTGACACCTGCAACCACAGATACGGACGGTTTCTTCTTCTGCTTGATGAAACGCAAAGCATAAAAGCCGATTTGCACGCAGCGATTTTACTTGCGAAATACCGACCGAGCTTGTTTCAAAGCATTCTAAACTAGAATGTTTGACACAAGTTTGTGATTGGGTCAGAACTCGCTGGCCGCAGCGTGAAGTCTTTTCATGCCTGCCCAAGGAGAGGGATCATGATCCGCAAAACCATTCTCAGCGCCTCTTTCGCGCTTCTTGCCGCATCGGCGGCTTTCACCGCGCTTCCCGCACAGGCCGCCACTGATGCGGCTGCCGTCGTCAAGCATTACGCCGATGTCGCGCATGCGAAATACGAGGATTCGCTGACCACGGCGAAGGCGCTGGACAAGGCGATCGATGCGCTGATCGCAACGCCAAGCGAAGAGACATTGAAGGCCGCCCGCGAAGCCTGGATCAAGGCGCGTGTTCCCTACCAGCAGTCGGAAGTCTACCGTTTCGGCAACCCGATCGTTGACGATTGGGAAGGCAAGGTGAATGCCTGGCCGCTGGATGAAGGCCTGATCGACTATGTCGACGGTTCCTATGGCACGGAAAGCGACGAGAACGAGCTTTACGTCGCCAACCTCATCGCCAATCCGAAGATCAAGATCAGTGGTGAAGAGGTCGACGCCTCCAAGATCACGCCTGAACTGATCGAAAGCCTGCACGAGGCGGGTGATGTCGAAGCCAATGTGACCACCGGTTACCACGCCATCGAATTCCTGCTCTGGGGCCAGGACTTGAACGGCACCGGACCGGGCGCGGGCAACCGTCCCTATACCGACTACGACAAGGCAAAATGCACAAACGGCAATTGCGACCGTCGCGCCGACTATCTGAAATCCGCCTCCACCCTGCTGATCAAGGATCTCCAGGAGATGGTGGACGCCTGGGCGCCGGAAGGCGAAGCCGCGAAGACGGTGAAAGCCGATCCGAAAGCCGGCCTCACCGCCATTCTCACCGGCATGGGTTCGCTTTCTTATGGTGAGCTGGCCGGCGAGCGCATGAAGCTCGGCCTTCTGCTGCACGACCCGGAAGAGGAGCATGATTGCTTCTCCGACAATACCTATAATTCGCATCTGAACGACGCCGTCGGCATCGCTTCGGCCTATACCGGCGACTATACTCGGGTGGACGGCACGAAGATGACCGGCGCGTCGCTGGCCGAACTGGTCGGCGCCAAGGACAAGGCGCTGAACGACGAAATGACGGCGAAGCTGAACAAGACGCTCGACGCCATGCACGCGATGGAAAAGCGCGCCCAGACCGTCGAGGCCTATGACCAGATGATCGGCGAAGGCAACAAGGAAGGCAACGCCGTGGTTCAGGCGGCCATCGACGGTCTCATCGACCAGACGAAGACCGTTGAACGCGTCATCGCCGCACTCGATCTCGGCAAGATCGATCTCGAAGGCTCCGACAGCCTCGATAACCCGAACGCCGTCTTCAAATAAGCGGCAGGACGGGCCGCAATGCACTGCGGCCCGTTTCTCCCATGTGCTCCTGATTTCCATGGAATTGTCACTGCTGCCGATCCGCAAGCCGTTTTTCTTCGCCGGGGCAGCCTGTCTTCTGGCATCGGCAACGCTTGCCGCGCCGTTGCGTGATGATCTGACGGAGAAAGACCGCAGCCGTGTTCAGGCCGTGACCGCGCCGACGACGGATTTTACGAAACCGGAGCCCTTCGAGGCGATGTCCGGTGGCGCGACAACCAGCACCAACAAACCCGACAGCGGCGCATTTTCGCATCCTTCCGCCACCATGCCCTTCGAGCGGAAGCAGGATTTCAAGCTCGGCAACGCGCTGTTCCAGAAGCTCTGGGTCTCCTCCCCCTCCTCCACACAGGCATCGGATGGTTTGGGGCCGCTTTATAATGCCCGATCCTGCCAGACCTGCCATGTGAAGGACGGCAGGGGCCGCCCGCCTCTTGCCGGAGAAGACGCCGTCTCCCTGTTTCTGCGGCTGGCGCGGCCGGCTCGCAACGATGGAGAACGGGCGTCGATTGCGCGCCATGAGGTGCTGAATTTTCCCGACGAGACCTATGGCAGGCAGTTACAGAACCTTGCCATTCCCGGTCTTGCTGCCGAGGGCAGGCCGGTCATCTCCTACACTGAAATCCCGGTGCGCCTTTCGGATGGCGAGGTGGTGATGCTACGCAAGCCCGCCTATGCCGTGGCCGACCTCAACTATGGCCCGGTTGGCGCCGATACGACGCTGTCGGCGCGGATCGCGATGCCCACCCTCGGGCTTGGCCTGATCGAGGCCATCAGCGACGCCGATATTCTGGCCAAAGCCGATCCCGATGATAAAAATGGCGACGGCATTGCCGGGCGTCCGGCATGGGTCAAGGATCATCGCACCGGCGCGGTGAAGCTCGGGCGGTTTGGCTGGAAAGCCCAGAACGCAAGTGTGCGCGATCAGAGCGCCAGCGCCTTCTCCCATGATATCGGCATCTCCACACCGGACGCGCCGAACCCCTATGGCGATTGCACCGATGCCCAGAAAGACTGTCTGGCCATGCCGACCGGCGTGCAGCCTCGGCTGGGGCCAGTGGAAGCCCCGGACCCGGTTCTCGATCTCGTGACCTTCTACACCGAAAACCTCGCCGTGCCGCAGCGACGAAATGCCGGTGATCCGACCGTTCTTAAGGGCAAGCAGCTGTTTTACGCATCCGGCTGCACGGCCTGCCATACGCCGAAATTCGTCACCCGCCGGAATGCCACCGACCCGATGCATTCGTTCCAGTTGGTCTGGCCCTACTCGGACTTCCTCTTGCATGACATGGGAGAGGAGCTTGCCGACGGCCAGCAGGTGGGTGAAGCAAACGGCAGACAGTGGCGCACCCAGCCGCTCTGGGGCATCGGCCTGACGCAGAACGTCAATGGGAACGGTTTTTACCTGCATGACGGGCGCGCGCGCAGCCTGACGGAAGCGATATTGTGGCACGGTGGTGAAGGGCAAAAAGCGCGCGACGCCTTTGCCGCCTTGCAAAAATCCGACCGGCAGGCTTTGCTGGCTTTTCTGGAGTCCCTTTGATGAAAAATGCCATGCGAAAAATATCCGGCCTCGTTTCCGTGCTGCTGCTTTTGACCAATCAGCCGACGATGGCACAGGATGTGGAACTGATGCCGCCACCGCCGCTTGACCCCGCACAGGTGCGAGGTGTCATGGAGAAGGCGGTGAACGGCTTCATTCGCCCCGGTTACGACCACTTCCGGCAATCGGCAGACAGGTTGGAAGGCAGCATGAAGGCTTTCTGCGCCTCGCCCTCCCAAACGACCGATGAGGCAGCCAAAGCAGCCTTTGTCGATACGGTGGCGAGTTGGTCGACCATCGAGATCGTGCGGGTCGGTCCTGTCATCGAGCAGAACCGTTTCGAGCGCGTTCTTTATTACCCCGACAAGAAGGGGCTGGGGCTGAAACAGGTGCAGCGTTACCTGTCGGAAAAAGATGAAAGCGTCACCAGCGCCGACGGCCTGAAGGGCAAGAGCGTCGCGGCACAGGGGCTTGGCGCGCTGGAATTCGTACTTTACGGCACTGGCGCGGAAGAACTTCTCGACAAAAAGGGCGATTTCCGCTGCCGCTTCGGCGCGGCCATCGCCGGTAATATCGCCAATGTGGCAGCTGAGCTTTCCGATAGCTGGAACGCCCCTGACGGCGCGCAGAAAAACTGGACACAGCCTGGAGCGGACAATCCCGTCTTTCGCGACGAGCGCGAGGCGCTGGTTGCCCTGCTCGGCATTCTCGTACACGGCTCCGAGGCAATCCGCGACCAGCGGATCGAAACCTTCTACAAGGGACCGGACAAGGCGAAGTTTCCCCGCACCGCCATTTACTGGCGCTCGGGCCTGACCTGGAAGAGCATCTCCGCCAATATCAAGGCCGTTCAGACCCTGTTGCATACGGCCGATATGGTTGAACTCGTGCCGCCCGATCAACGCTCCATCGTCAACTCCATCGACTTCATCGCCAAATCGATGATCCGGGTTGCCGGGACAATCGATACGGATGTGCAAAAGGCGCTGGATCAGGACGATCAGCGCGCCAAGGTGGATTATCTGCTGCTCAATGGCAAAGACCTGATCTACCGCTTGAACGATCAATATGGCGGCGCGATCGGCCTCAGTTCCGGCTTTTCCTTCGCCGATGGAGACTGAGCCGATGATATCAGGCACCAAACGGATGCTGATAGATCGGCGCAGCTTCATCAAAGCGGCGGGAGTTCCCTTCCTCGCCGCGCTGGCTCCCCGTTCACTTTATGCGCTGGAACGGGCAGACGCGGTCTTTGCTTCTGCCTTCCGCGCCCGTGACGGTTCCTACGGCATTGCGACGGTGAGCGAACGCGGCGAGATCATCGACCGCGTTGTGCTTCCCGCCCGCGCCCACGGAATGGCGACGAGCCGCGCGACGGGTACGACCGTAGCCTTCGCGCGCCGGCCCGGCACCTTCTTCATGGCCTTCGATCCCGCGCGACACCGCGAGCCGATCGTGATGCACACGCCGGAGAACCGCCATTTCTATGGCCACGGCCAATTCTCGCCCGATGGGGCGATCCTCTATGCCAGCGAAAACGACTTCGACGGCAATCGCGGTGTTATCGGGTTGTACGACGCCAAAAACGGATTTACCCGCATCGGTGAATATGACGCACATGGCGTCGGTACGCATGACATGACGGTGAGCGATGACGGGCGGCTGATCGTGATCGCCAATGGCGGCATCGAAACCCACCCGGATTTCGGCCGCACCAAACTCAATATCGACAGCATGGAACCGTCTCTCGTGCTTCTGGACGCCGCTACTGGTCAGTTGATCCAGAAACATACGATGCCGGACCGGCTGCGCCAGCTTTCCACCCGCCACGTCGACCTTGGCGATGACGGCCGCATCTGGTTCGCCTGCCAATATGAGGGACCGCGCAACGATCTGCCGCCATTGGTCGGCCACTTCGCCAAGGGTGAGGATGTGGCTTTCGTCGATCTGCCGGAGGAAACGACAATGCGTCTTGCCAACTATGTCGGAGCCATCGCCGTCAACCGGCGCGAGGGGCTGGTGGGCCTGACCTCACCCAATGGCAACGCCGCCGTGACGCTCGATGCAAAAACCGGGAGGGTGGTTTCAGAGGTGAGCGTGCGCGAAGCAGCGGGCGTTGCACCCGCCGCCCGGGGCATTGCGGTTTCTTCCTATGACGGATTTTTCGAGGCGCTGCGCAGCGACGTGGCATGGGACCAGCATATTGTGCGTATCACCCGCTAAAATACTGAAAAGGCACGGGAACAAAAGCCCGGCAGGCGCAGTTGAGGCGTCATGAAAAACCTTACCGTGTACGTTGTTTTCGTGGTTGCAGTTGTTGCCATTGGGGCGCTGATCGGCGTCAACAATGTGCCCGGCGAATGGTATCAATCGCTGCAGAAACCATTCTTCAATCCACCCAACTGGATCTTCGGGCCGGTCTGGACCACGCTTTACGTGTTGATCGGTATCGCCGGTGCACGCACATGGATCAGGAAGCGAATGGGAACGCGCATGCGCCTCTGGTTCACCCAGATGGTGCTGAATTTCCTGTGGTCTCCGATCTTTTTCGGCATGCAGAGCCCCGTGGGCGCCCTGATCATCATCATTCCGATGCTGGTGTGCATTTTGGCTTTCATAGCACTAACCTATCGCCGTGACCGCGTATCCATGTGGCTTTTCGTGCCCTATGCGTTGTGGGTTGCCTTTGCCACGGTGCTGAATGCGAGTATCGGCATTCTGAACTAATTTCTGCCTGCCCGGGCCTTGCCTTGCCTGCCGCCACGCGCCATGTCAGTTTGCGATGGGACTTAAAGCAGGCAGGTAGGCCATGGAGATCACGGATCCCGGCGATTTTCGTCAGCGGATAGAAAGAAGCTTTGCGCGACAGGGTGTTGTGCAGGCCATCGATGCTGAGATCAGCCGTATCGAACACCGGCTGGTGGAGATCGAACTGCCCTTTCATGAAAAGCTGACGCAGCAGCATGGCATATTGCATGCGGGCGTCATCGCCGCCGGTCTGGACACGGCCTGCACCTATGCGGCTTATACGATCATCGAACCGGAAGCCTCCCTGCTGACCATCGAATTCAAGGTCAACCTCATGTCGCCCGGGCGCGGCGAGCGGTTCCTGTTTCGCGGCGAGATCATCAAGCCAGGCAACAACCTGATCGTCGCCGATGGCCGCGCCTATGCGCTTTCGGACGGGCCGACAAAGCTGATAGCCTCCATGACAGGAACGATGATGGTGGTGAAAGGTCGCGAGGATATTACCGGATGAGCTACCGGCTTTTGCATGTTGCGGATAAATCCATTCTTTTCGTCATGGCGGCCTCCCCCGAATACGGTCCCCATCTCCAGGCACGCATCGCGCCATTGATGACCGGCATCGGCCCGGTCGAGGCGGCGATTGCGGTCACGGCCGTTCTTGCCGGTCTCGATGCGGCGGACCATCTGCCTGATCTCGTCGTTTCGCTCGGTTCCGCCGGTTCGCGAACATTGGAGCAAACCGGCATCTATCAGGCGATTTCGGTTTCCTATCGCGACATGGACGCCTCCGCCTTCGGTTTCGAAAAGGGCTGCACGCCACTGCTTGATCTGCCCGCCGAAGTGGCCTTGCCTTTACGGATACCCGAAATTGCCGAGGCGCGGCTTTCCACCGGCGCCAATGTCGTTTCGGGCGAGGCTTACGGACTGATCGACGCCGATATGGTGGAAATGGAAACCTTTGCGGTTTTAAGAGCCTGCCAGCGTTTTGGCGTACCGCTCGTCAGTCTGCGCGGTATTTCCGACGGCAAGGCGGATGTGAACCATGTGGACGACTGGACGGAATATCTGCACATCATCGACGAAAAGCTGGCAGATGCCGTCGACCGGCTTTGCCATGCCATAGAAGATGGCTCAATCACCCTTTGAAACCTTGCGATTTTCGCAAATTTCCGCGGTTTGACGCCCGCTTCCGGGTTGCCTAAAGCCGCCATTTTCTTTAAAGGCTCGCCATGACCCAGATAGCCCATCCCGACAGCATTCTCATCATCGATTTCGGCAGCCAGGTGACGCAGCTGATTGCGCGCCGCATCCGCGAAGCCGGGGTCTATTGCGAAATCCATCCGTTCCAGAATGCCGCAGAGGCGTTTGAGAAGCTTCAGCCGAAGGGCGTTATCTTCTCCGGCGGCCCCGCATCTGTCACGGCGGAAGGTAGCCCGCGCGCACCGCAGGCGGTGTTCGACAGCAAGGTTCCGATCCTCGGCATCTGCTACGGCCAGCAGACGCTCTGCACCCAGCTCGGCGGCGTGGTCGAAGGTGGCCATGCGGCGGAATTCGGCCGTGCCGATATCGACATCAAGAAGGCGAGCCCGCTGTTCGACGGCTTCTGGGAACAGGGCAAGAGCTACCCGGTCTGGATGAGCCATGGCGACCGCGTGACGAAGCTGCCGGAAGGTTTCGAGGTCATCGCGACCTCCGAAAACGCGCCCTTCGCCATCGCGGCCGACGAGACGCGTCACTATTACACCACCATGTTCCACCCGGAAGTGGTGCACACGCCTGATGGCGGCAAGCTCCTGTCCAACTTCGTGCACAAGATCGTCGGGCTGAAATCCGACTGGACGATGGCGGCCTATCGCGCCGAAATGATCCGCAAGATCCGCGATCAGGTCGGCACCGGCCGCGTGCTCTGCGCACTCTCCGGCGGCGTCGATTCCTCGGTTGCGGCTATCCTCATTCACGAGGCAATCGGTGACCAGCTGACCTGCGTTTACGTCGATCATGGCCTGATGCGGCTTGGCGAAAGCGAACAGGTGGTCGGCATGTTCCGCGACCACTACAATATTCCGCTCGTCCACGTTGACGCCGCCGACCTGTTCCTCGGCGAACTCTCTGGCGTTTCCGATCCGGAAGCAAAGCGCAAGACCATCGGCCGTCTGTTCATCGAGGTCTTCGAAGCCGAAGCGGCCAAGATCGCCGCCGATGGCAAGGGCGCACCGAAGTTCCTGGCACAGGGCACGCTTTATCCTGACGTCATCGAAAGTGTTTCCTTCTCGGGTGGCCCTTCCGTCACCATCAAGAGCCACCACAATGTCGGCGGTCTTCCCGAGCGCATGAACATGCAGCTCGTCGAGCCGCTGCGTGAGCTTTTCAAGGACGAGGTCCGCGCGCTTGGCCGCGAACTCGGCCTGCCGGAAAGCTTCATCGGTCGCCACCCCTTCCCCGGTCCGGGTCTGGCGATCCGCTGCCCCGGCGCGATCACCCGCGAGAAGCTCGATATTCTGCGCAAGGCGGATGCGATCTATCTCGACGAAATCCGCAAGGCCGGTCTCTATGACACAATCTGGCAGGCCTTTGCCGTGCTGCTGCCGGTGCAGACCGTCGGCGTCATGGGCGACTACCGCACCTATGACTTCGTCTGCGCGCTGCGCGCGGTAACGTCGGTGGATGGCATGACGGCGGATTTCTATCCGTACGACATGAATTTCCTCGGCCGCGCAGCAACCCGCATCATCAACGAAGTGCGCGGCATCAACCGTGTCGTCTATGACGTGACGAGCAAGCCGCCCGGCACGATCGAGTGGGAATAACGACTACAATCGACAATGCTTGAACGATGACGCCGCGACTAGTTCGCGGCGTTTCTGTTTTGTCTTGCGAGGTAGATGATCTGGGCGGTCAGGCCGACAACGAGGATCGCCAGCAACCCTGCCTGAACGCCGAGAAGCAGCGGCGATTTCAAATCGGTCACAAAGGGATGACCATCCGGAACACGGCGCAGGGTTTCGGTCGCCGTCGGCACCATCAACAGAAACGCGCTGACACTGAGACAGATGGTTTCAACATATCTGGCGATGCGCGTTGAGCCGAGAATGCGCTCGATTCCGTAACCTGCGAGCAGGAACAGGATGGTGAGTGCGCCAATGGCGTAGCTGACCGGCTGATGCGCCACGAGGAAGGCTGTGGCAGCGCCAATCAACATGGACACAAAATAGATTGCACCCGGCGTGGAGCGGGGAACGATTCGACCGTAACGGGCAAACATGTAAATGGCCACGGGAATGGCGGGCAGGCTGCCGAGTGCGTGGACCCAGCCAAGCGGAGAAATTCCGAACATGAGAGATTGCCTTTCTCTTCCAGAAGAGCGGTGGCGGCCCGGGGAAGCAGGTTGTTGACGACTGATCTTGAAGCGTAATGCTGTTTGTTTACCGGGTCGAATATCGCTCCGGTCATGCATTCACCTCCCTGGCGACGCTTCGTTTTCAAGCGGTGATGCGCTCCAGCATGGGGCGGGTTATTGCGCCAAAGGTTGCGGCATCACCATGGGCGCGGGCTGAGAGCATTGCGCCGTGCACGGTGGCCATGAACATTTCGGCATTGGCTCGCGCTGTTCCGGTCAGCACAAGGCGACCTTTGGCAGCGCCGCGCTCCAGCACGGCGGTGAGCCAATCCGAGAGGCTTTGAAAATGCGCACGCACTTCGAGAACGACAGATTCGGGAAGGACCGGTATTTCAGTGGCGAGCAGGGCGCAGACGCAGAAGGGATGGGTCGCGTCAGCGATGCAGCCCGCCCAATAATCGAGGTAAGCGCGAAGCTGTTCGAGCGGATCAGAGATGTTTCGCTCCAGCTCGGCGATCCCGGCTTCAGCTTCCTGCCTGTACTGCTCGACCAGTTTGCGGACCAGATCTGACTTGCTGGGAAAATGGTGGTGAATGCTGGCATTGCGAATGCCGACTACATTGGAAATATCAGCGTAGCTGAAACTGTTATAGCCGCCCCTTATAATGAGGGTGCGCGCGCAGCGAAGAATATCATCGGCTCTGGTCTGTGGATTTTTCATACATTCTACCTACTTACTAGTAGGTAGAATGTCAACTCATGAGTCCACCTCGACCAGATCACCTCATTATTTGACTTTTTGCCGGTTTTTGCCAGGATTTCGACTGTCTCTCGCAGGGCATGACCCGTCCGGCAACACCTTGGGCTGGCAAATGCAGCCCGACTGGGGACGGGCCTAGTTCCGCCTGCGGGAACTATTAAGAGGAGCACATCAATGGTCTCCGATACTGATCCGCCACCCATGTCGCGTACCGTCGCGATCCTCTACGCATTCGGCTTGCCCCTCGGCCTGATCGCACTGGTCTTTCTACCAGCCGGCCGCATAGATTGGCCTCCCGGCTGGATATTCATCGCAGTGCTCGTGGTAGCCTTCAGCTTTTCCGCGCTGGTACTCGCGTGTGTGAACCCGATCATTTTTCGCGCCCGCAGCCGGTTTCAGCCCGGCACAAAAAGATGGGATCTGATCCTCGTCACCGCGATACTTCTGGCTTTTGCCGCTGAAATTCCGGTTGCGACATTAGATGCCGGCCGGATGGAGTGGTCTGCTGTGCCGCTCTGGGTCATCCCGGTCGGTTATGTCCTGCTCATTGGCGGCATCGCCGTCGCGGCCTGGGCTCAGGCTGTCAATCCGTTCTTCGAGCCGGGCATCCGCATTCAGACCGAGCGCGGACAACACGTGATTACGTCGGGGCCTTATGGCATCGTGCGCCACCCCGGTTATACGGCGGCAATCGCCATGTTCGCCGGCGTACCGCTTGCTTTGGCGTCTTGGATGGCCCTGCTGCCCGCCACCCTGGCCATCGCCCTGCTGATCATGCGTACGGGTCTGGAAGATCGTTTGTTGCAGGCGGAATTGCCTGGCTATGCTGACTATGTCCGCGAAAGGCGATACCGGCTAATCCCCGGCATCTGGTAGGCTTGAAACGGCCAATATGTTCTACTTTTGTTCTTTTAATTTCTTCTGGCGATGATAATATCGCAGCCTTGGCAAAGGCTGTGGAGCGTCGTCATGGGTTTCGAGTTGACGGATAAGGGAGGTTTACAGCAGCTTTTCTTCGAAGGGCTGGAGCCGCAGAAAATACAGCGCCTCAATCCGCGATTTCGCAGCAAGCTTCTCTTGTTGTTGAAACCACCGGCAGCCCTGGCCGATAGGATCTTTGCCGATGCAGCGCGCCATGCGGAAGGACGGACAAAACGAGCGGCCTATCCAGCGGAGCTTCTGCACATAACCCTGCTCTGTATCGGATGTTTCGAGACTGCGCCTCGCGGGCTGATAAACAGGCTAAAGGCGGCGCTGGGGGAAATTGAGGCGCGGCCTGTTCCTATCACTTTCGAAGAAACGTCGCTTTTCGGCAATCGCAATAGTCTGGTTATGAGAAGCAGCCGCGAAATGCCGGAGATAAAGGCTCTGGTGAAGATATTGCAACGTACCCTTTGGCGGGCAAACCTTCCCTTTATTACGGCATCGTCTTTTACGCCGCATCTCACCATGATCTATGGCTGTGGGAAGATCGAGCCTATGCCCGCTGGTAAACCCTATAGCTGGCTGGCGGGCAATTTCGAGCTTGTCTTCAGCCATAATGGCGAAACACGGCACGAATCTCTGGCACGCTTTGCGCTTTCAGCGAAAGCGGATCGTTATGAGCGGCCTGAGAGCCAGTTATATTTGTCGGAAAAAGTGATCGGCCCGTCGAAGCGGCCGAAACAGAGTGCAGCGATGCGATGACCTGCGCTCGAAGCAACGCAGTAATCCAGCGCTGACAATTTATCCCACAACTGCCGTTCGAGAACTATGTGGGACCTTCCTGCGTGAATACGGAACGCTTCTCGAGCCATACCCGCGCGTCCAGCTCGTCCGTAAAAACCGATATGGATTTCGACCCGAGCGCAAGCGAGGCGATGCCGCCTCGCTACGAATGATAACCAGCTTAGAGCTGTACCTTGTCGAAAGCCTTACCGTCGATGCCGAGGGCTTCGAGATCGGCACGGGCGGGCTTGCGATGTGCGCGAACAGCGGCCGAAACCGAGAGCGCTGCACCGAGAACGGCGAAAGTTTCACCGAAGAAGTTACGCGATGTCTTTGCAACCTGACGCATTTTTCTCTCCATCTTTGATGCCCAGATAATGGGTATTTTCGGCCCCTTCTACAACTCATGATGTAGCAAGGAAGCCATGCAGCTTTGCTCGCGCTCGTTTGGATATCAGCTATGGCGATTTCGCATGGCTCAGACATCACGCTCCGAAAAGCCTGCAGGGCACCTCGGGCAGCGGGTTGAATAAGCCGGATATTTTGTTATGCCGGAAGGCTGAAGACAAAGAGGCTGGCAGCATGACGATCACCATTTACGGCATCAAGAACTGCGACACGATGAAGAAGGCCAGAAGCTGGCTGGAAACCAACGGCATCGACTATTCTTTTCATGACTACAAGGCGGTGGGCATTGACCGCGCCCATCTGGAGACATGGTGCGATGCCGCCGGCTGGGAAACGGTTCTTAACCGCGCCGGCACGACCTTCAAGAAACTGGATGATGACCAAAAGGCCGATCTTGGCCGTGAGAAGGCCATCGGATTGATGCTGGATCAACCCTCGATGATCAAGCGTCCGGTACTCGAGGCCAAAGGCAAGATAACCGTCGGTTTCAAACCGGAAATCTATCAGACCCTCCTTGCCTGAACGCAGCCGCCATGTCCAAAACGACCCGCGCCACCCAGATGCTGAGCAAGGCCGGTATTGCCTTCACCACCGTCACCTATGACTACGACCCGAATGCCGACCGCATCGGCCTGCAGGCGGCGGAAGCGATCGGCGAGGCGCCACATCTGGTGCTGAAAACGCTGATGGCGGAACTTGACGGCAAACCGGTCTGCGTCATCGTCCCTTCCGACCGTGAGGTGAGCATGAAGAAACTCGCTGCCGCATTCGGAGGTAAATCCGCCAGCATGATGAAGCCTGCCGATGCGGAGCGGGCCACGGGTTACCATGTCGGCGGCATCAGTCCTTTCGGGCAGAAGAAACAGGTGCCGACAGCCATGGAGGCTGAAGCCATGGCGCATGCGCATGTTTACATGAATGGCGGGCAAAGAGGGTTGCAGGTGAGACTTTCGCCCCAAGATGCGCAGGCGGCACTGAAGGCCATCATCGCTCCGCTGGTGGCGGACTGACGCTTCTCCCAACGCTTTTGAAAGCATTTGGCTTTCGAAAGGAATGGGCTATGGTCGACGCCTCCGATTGAAATATACGAAGGCAGATCATGACCGTTTCTCCCATCGATCCCGTCAAACTCGAAAAACTGGCCGAAGTCGCCGTAAAAGTCGGCCTGCAATTGCAGAAAGATCAGGATCTGGTGATCACTTCGCCGCTGGCGGCGCTGCCGCTGGTGCGGCTTTTGACCAAACACGCCTATATGGCCGGCGGCGGGCTGGTCACCACCTTCTATTCCGATGAGGAGACCACGCTTTCCCGCTATCGCCACGCCAGCGACGCGAATTTCGACCGGGCTTCCGGCTGGCTCTATGAAGGCATGGCAAAAGCCTATGCCAACGGCGCGGCGCGGTTGGCGATTGCCGGCGACAACCCCATGCTGCTGGCAGAGCAGGACCCTGCCAAGGTGGCGCGGGCCAACAAGGCCAACTCTACCGCCTACAAGCCGGCGCTGGAGAAGATTTCCAATTTCGACATCAACTGGAACATCATTTCCTATCCGAACCCATCCTGGGCAAAGCAGGTCTTCCCGGATCTCGCCGAGGACGAAGCCGTCCGAAAGCTCGCAGACGCCATCTTCGCCGCCTCGCGGGTTGATCTTGCCGATCCGGTGGCGGCATGGGCGCAGCACAATGCCAATCTTGCCAAGCGCTCCGCGTGGCTGAACGGCGAGCGCTTCGCATCGCTGCATTTCACCGGCCCCGGCACGGACGTGACGATCGGGCTGGCAGACGGCCATGAATGGCATGGCGGCGCTTCCACCGCCAAGAACGGCGTGACCTGCAACCCGAATATTCCGACGGAAGAAGTATTCACCACGCCGCATGCGCTGCGCGTGGATGGTTACGTGTCCAGCACCAAGCCCCTGTCGCATCAGGGAACGCTGATCGACAATATTCAGGTGAAGTTCGAGGCCGGCCGCATCGTGGAGGCCAAGGCTTCGAAGGGCGAAGCGGTGCTGAACAAGGTGCTCGATACCGACGAGGGCGCACGGCGTCTCGGCGAAGTGGCGCTGGTGCCGCATTCCTCACCGATATCCGCAAGCGGTATCCTGTTCTACAACACGCTGTTTGACGAAAACGCCTCGTGCCACATCGCGCTTGGCCAATGTTATTCGAAATGTTTCCTTGACGGTGCTTCGCTGTCGCAGGAGCAGATCAAGGCTCAGGGTGGCAATTCCAGCCTCATCCATATCGACTGGATGATCGGTTCCGACAAGGTGGATATTGATGGCGTGAAGCCGGATGGCTCCACGGTTCCGGTCATGCGCAAGGGCGAATGGGCCTGAGGACGCTTACTTCGGCAACTGACTGCGCTGACTGAGCCAGATGCTGAAAAGCACCGCGACAAACCCGGCAATCTGTATTGGCGTGAGGCTTTGGCCGAGCGCCAGCCAGCCCAGAAGAGTTGCGACGACAGGGCTTAGAAAACCGAGCGATGCCGCAGCCGAGGGCTCGATGCGGGCAAGCCCGCGAAACCACAAAAGATAGGTCAGCGCCGCGCCGATGAGGCCGAGATAGGCCATGCCGAGAATATTGGCGGCGGTCGGCGCTGGCAGGGCCGGCTCCAGAACAAAGGCAACCGGCAGGAGCATAATGCCGCCCGCGGTCAATTGCCAGGCGGTGAAGGTGAGATTGGAGACCGGTGGTCGCCATTTGCGGGTCAGCACCGTTCCGAAAGCCATGGAGACGGCACCGGCAAGACCTGCGGCAACGCCGATACCATCCAGCGCCGCTCCGGGCGTCAGCACAAGAAGTGCGACGCCTGCGATACCTAACAAACCGGCGGCGATGGCAAGAGGCCTGACGGGCACTGCCAGAAACAGCCGGGAAAGGCCAATGACGATGAGGGGTTGCACCCCGCCCACCGTTGCCGCCACGCCGCCCGGCAGCCGATAAGCCGACACAAAAAGCATCGCCCAGAAAAATGAGAAATTCAGCGCGCCAAGAATGAAGCTGCGTGGCCACCAAATGCCTTCCGGCAACTTCCGGACGAGCAGCAGCAGCAGGATGCCCGCCGGCAAAGCGCGCAGCATGGCGACATGAAGAGGGTAGCCCTGCGGCAAGAATTCCGTGGTGACGAAATAAGTGGTTCCCCAGATGGCGGGGGCAAGTGCTGTCACCAGCACGTCAGCGGCATAGGTCGGATTTTTCTTCATTTCAAGAATCTCTACATCAAGATAAATTCACTTTAGTCGATTTTATCTTGACGTCAAGATATCAATTGTTATGCCTTGGTGATGAGCAAAGAACCGCTGGACCACGTCGATCATATTCTGGCGCAATGGCGCAAGGAGCGGCCCGATCTCGATGTCGGCCCGATGGGCCTGCTTGGGCGCCTGCACCGGCTCAGTACGCATCTCAGCCGGGAGGTTGAGGCCGTGCTTTTGAAACACGGACTCTCCTCCTCCGCTTTCGATGTGCTGGCGACATTGCGGCGTGCCGGCCCGCCCTACCGGCTTTCCCCCGGCGATCTGCTGGCCATGACCATGGTGAGTTCGGGCACCATGACCAACCGGATCGACCAGCTGGAAAAGGTCGGGCTGGTGGAGCGCATTCACAACCCGCAGGACCGGCGTAGCGTGTTGATATCGCTGACGGAGCGTGGACTCGCCATTGTCGAGGATGCAGTTGGCGCGCATGTCGAAAACCAGCATCGTCTGGTCGCTCATCTCAGCGAAGAGGAGCGTGCGGCGCTGAACGGGCTGCTGAAGAGGTTTTTGCGGGATTTCGAGCAGTAGCTTCCCGGATCAGACAAACATCAAGTCAACCAGCGATGAACGCTTGTTTCGGCGTAAAAATTCCTGTAAGCAATTTTCCATAAACCTGTACTACAGGTTGGAGGAAAAATGTATAACGCCATCTCCCATGAAACCGGTCTCGTCAGCAGCACGATCGGCGCGATCACCCGCCATATCCGCGAAAACGAACTGGCCCCCGGCGCGAAACTGCCGAGCGAACTTTCGCTCTCCCAGCAGCTAGGCGTCTCACGCACGGTTGTTCGCGAGGCTTTCCGGTCCCTTTCGGCCATGCGGCTGATCGATGTCAGCGCCGGCAAGCGCGCCACGGTGGCGACGCTGGATCACGGTGCGATGTCGCTGATGTTCGAACATGGCATTCATACCGAACAGATCAATATCCAGCAGATTTACGACGTACGCCGCACCATCGAGGTCAGAACCGTGACGCTGGCGGCGCTGAGGCGCACGGACGCGGAAGCGCTTACCATTCTCGACCATGCCAACAATATGGAGCGGGATTTCGGCGACAATGACAAGGTCATGGAACACGACCTTGCCTTTCACCTTGCCGTTGCCAGAGCCTCCAAGAACCCGGTTTTCGAGCTCATTCTCGGCGCCTTTCAGAATGTGACGCGCCAGACATGGCCGATAGGCTGGAAAAGCCGCACATCCGATGCGCAGCGCCATGCCGCAGGTGAGCTTCATGTCGCCATCGGACAGGCCATTGCTGCGGGCGACCCACAAACGGCTTCAACGCTGATGGCGCGGCATTTCGATGAAAGCGTGCACGCGCTTCTGGCCGCCGGCATCGCCTGATTTTTTTCAACGCAGTTCCAGACGGAACACCACCTGCCTCTGGAGGAGACACTTCATGAAAATCACGAAACTTGAGACCGTCCGCGTGGCGGAACGGGCAAACCTGCTTTGGGTTCTGGTCCATACGGATGAGGGCATTACCGGGCTTGGTGAAACCTTCTATGGCGCCGAGACGGTGGAAACCTATGTGCATGAATATATCGCGCCACGGGTGATCGGCCGCGATCCGCTGCAGATCGACCTTCTGGCACAGGATCTCGTCGGTTATCTGGGTTTCCGCTCGTCGGGCGCGGAAGTGCGCGGCAATTCGGCCTTCGATATCGCGCTGTGGGATATTTTCGGCAAGGCCACGAACCAGCCGATTGCCCAATTGCTCGGCGGTTTCAGCCGCAAGGAAATCCGCACCTACAATACCTGCGCGGGCACTGAATATATCAAGAAGGCGACCGGCCAGCAGACTGCCAATTATGGCCTCTCCGGCGGCAAGGATTATGACGATCTGAACGGCTTCCTGCACCGGGCGGACGAGCTTGCCCATTCGCTTTTGGAAGACGGCATCACGGCCATGAAGATCTGGCCCTTCGATGCGGCGGCGGAAAAGACGCGCGGGCAATATATCTCGATGCCCGACCTGAAAAGCGCGCTCGAGCCGTTCGAGAAAATCCGCAAGGCGGTTGGCGACAAGATGGATATCATGGTGGAGTTTCACTCCATGTGGCAGCTTCTGCCCGCCATGCAGATCGCCAAGGCGCTGACGCCCTACCAGACCTTCTGGCACGAAGACCCGATCAAGATGGACAGCCTTTCCAGCCTGACGCGGTATGCCGCCGTTTCGCCAGCACCCATCTCCGCATCGGAAACGCTGGGTTCCCGCTGGGCTTTCCGCGATCTTCTGGAGACGGGTGCGGCCGGCGTGGTGATGCTTGATATCAGCTGGTGCGGCGGACTTTCGGAGGCGCGCAAGATCGCTTCGATGGCGGAAGCCTGGCATCTTCCGGTCGCCCCGCATGATTGCACCGGCCCGGTGGTCCTCTGCGCTTCCACGCACCTGTCGCTCAACGCGCCGAATGCGCTGGTGCAGGAAAGCGTGCGCGCCTTCTACAAGACCTGGTATCGCGATCTCGTCACCGCCTTGCCGGAAGTGAAAAACGGCATGATCACCGTGCCGCCGGGCGCCGGCCTTGGCATGGAACTGCATCCCGACATCGAAAAGACCTTCACCGTCAGCCGCCGTGTTTCGGATGCGGCGTCGATCTGATCAAAACAGACTGCCCTGATTGCCCGGGCCTGATGAAGCCGGTTTTGCCGGCTTCTTTTTCTGTGCGGCGGCGGCATCCGGAGACGGCGTCCCCTCTCCCGTCGTGATGGCGGAGACACGACCGTCGGCAAATTCCATCGACACGACAGCGCCGGAGGCAATGGCGGCGGCACGGGTCAGCGGCCGGTTCTCTTCATCACGGATCACGGCATAACCGCGGTTCAGCACGTTCTTATAAGAGAGCGATTGCAGGATACGATTGTGGGCGGCAAGGCCCGAGCGGTTCTGCGCCATCCGATGCAGGACCGCGGTATCGGCCCGGCGCGCGGCGGTGACGACGCGTTCCTTCTGCCGCTCCAGCTGGCCAAGCAGGCGGGCGGGCAGCGAACGCAGCGCGGAATCGAAGGCATCAACGCGGCCTTTGCCCTGCAAGAGCCGACGTTCCACCAAAGTCTCGGCCCGGTGCATGCGCTCGGTGATCCGCTGCGTGTGATGTTTGAGACCGTTCAGAAGAGTTTCCGGCCGAAGCCCCGAAGCGGAGCGCTCAAAGGCGCGACGCTTATTCAGCGTGGTCATTTCAAGCCCACGACCGAGACCGCCTGCGGCCTCGTCGAAACGGCGGCGCGGCAGGGCCAGAAGCTGGTCGAGCGACGGCAGCGCCCGCACCAGCGCCCGCACGCCCTGGCGGCGATTGTCCATCTGCCGCGATACCGAGCCGGAAAGACGCGCGGCAAGGCCGGAAAGCTGCGCTTCCAGTTCCGCACGCACCGGCACCGCCATTTCGGCGGCCCCCGTCGGTGTCGGCGCACGCACATCGGCGGCATAGTCGATCAATGTCGTATCGGTCTCGTGTCCGACGGCGGAAATCAGCGGAATTTCACTTTCAGCCGCAGCGCGCACGACGATTTCATCGTTGAAGCTCCAGAGGTCCTCCAGACTGCCGCCGCCACGGGCGACGATCAGCACATCCGGGCGGGCGATCTCGCCGCCGGGCTTAAGCGCATTGAAGCCGCGAATGGCGTTCGCCACTTCCTCGCCCGAGCCTTCGCCCTGCACCTTGACCGGCCAGACGACGACATGGACCGGAAAGCGATCCGAAATGCGGTGAAGAATATCGCGAATGACGGCACCCGTGGGTGAGGTAACGACACCGATGACATGTGGCATGAACGGCAGGCGGCGTTTGCGGGCCACATCGAACAGCCCTTCCGCCGCCAGACGCCGGCGGCGGTCTTCCAGAAGTGCCATCAGCGCGCCGGCACCGGCCGGCTCGAGGCTTTCGATGACGATCTGGTATTTCGAGGAGCCGGGAAAGGTGGTGACCTTGCCCGTCGCAATCACTTCCATGCCCTCTTCCGGGCGGAACTTCAGCCGCGAGAACGTACCTTTCCAGATCACCGCATCGATGCGGGCGCGATCGTCCTTCAGCGAGAAATAAGCGTGGCCGGAAGAATGTGGGCCGCGATAGCCGGAAATTTCGCCGCGCACCCGCACCTGCTCGAAAGCCGTCTCCACCGTGCGCTTGATGGAACCTGACAGTTCGGACACCGAGAACTCGGCAAGATTGCTCAATGCGGCGTGGGAGAAGATATCGCTCATGACCGTTTGTAACCAAAACCCGTCGATTCGGAAATGCCGGTGCTCGCCAGCCCGATTTTAACGGCGATGAAACCATATCCTCAACTAACGAGTTAGGAAAACAGGGAACGGAGGAGAAAACAAGGGTTCGTTAGGGAAGAAGACGCTACGTCTTGTCCCGGGCCCGGCAACCAAAGAGGAGGCGGCATCCATGATTTTTCTTACCGCCACAGTGCTTGGCGTAACCGCAGTTGCGTTGCGTTCTGTCTTCAGCATCATTTTCATCTGCATGATGATTATCGGCGCTTATGGTATAGCAATGGCGCTTTCTTCTACGGCCGTACCGTTGATGTCGCTGCTTCTGGCGCTCGCCGGGTATAATTTCGGCGTCGTCGGTGTCGTCATCGGCCTTCTCGTGCTGCAACGCCCGCGCTCCACGCAGCCGACGCTTTAAAAGCTCACGGCCTTGAGATTTCCGCACTTCGCATTGACCGAGATTTGCGGATTGGCCGCTGACCTTACCGTCACCTGCCTGCTCATTTTCTATCTCGGTGTCGATCCGCTTTCCGCCCGATTGCCCGGTGCGGCGGCAGGCGTTGCAACGAGCTGGCGGTTGAACCACGCCAACGGCGGTGCACCGGCCACGTTGAGCGTTTTTCTCGTGAATGCTGTGACGCTCACCGCCCGCGTCGTCGGTGTGGGGCTGTTTATGTTGCTGCAGTGGCGCAACCCGCTGGTCCAGCCGCTTATCCCGCTCGCCTTTTCAGCATTCGCGGCATTGCTGTTGGCGCTTTATGGCTACCGACGGCTGCAAAAACAGCAGTAGGACCGGGATTAAACCGGTTCCCAACCGTCCTTTTCAGCCGCCCGATATATGGCGTCGATAAAAAGCTGGTTCTTCCTCGAGCTTTCCAGCGTAACGACTTCGCCCTCACCCTTCACTGCGCGGGCAAAGGCCTCCGCCTCCAGCTTGTATTGACGGCTATCCTGAAACCGAAAGATTTGCGACTGGTTGTGGGCCTGATTGGTCAGCTCGATCTCTTCCGCGCCCCAGCGATTGGCGTTGAAAGGAGATTTGACCTCGATGTAACCATCCGTGCCGTGAAAGACCATGAGCTGACGGGCGGCAAGCTGGGTCGACAGATAAAAGCTCAGTTCGAAATCGCCGAAATCAGCTCTGACGCTGGAATAGATATCCGTGCCGAATTCCTTGTCGCGCTCAACCGTGGCCTGCACGCGCTTCGGCTCCGCGCCGGTGGCAAAACGGGTCACGATGGTTGGGTAGACACCGATATCCGGCAGGGCTCCGCCGCCCAGTTCGGGAATATTGCGCATGTTGCCGGGATCGCGATTGAAATAGCTGAAAGCGCCCTGAACATGTTTCAGCGTGCCGATGGCGCCGGATGCCAGCAACTCCTTCACCTTGGCCCAGACCGGCGCATAGGTGACCATGAAAGCCTCGGACACAACAACGCCGTTGCGGTCGCGCGCGGCGATAAGCGTATCAATCTCCCGCGCCTTCAGCGCAATCGGCTTTTCGCACAGCACATGCTTGCCAGCATCGGCCGCCTTGATTGTCCATTCCACATGCTGCGCGGTTGGAAGCGGAATATAGACCGCATCGATCACATCCGATGCCAGCATCTCCTCATAGGAACCGAAGGCATGCGGCACGGAAAAACGCTCGGCAACCGCGCGCGCTTTGGCGCGATCGCGGCTGGCGATAGCGCTCACCACACAGTCTTGCGCATCCTGTATTGCCGGAATGACGTGATCCTGAGCGATTTTCGCCGTTGAGATTATTCCGAAGCGCAGCATTCCCGTTCTCCCCACTCTGCCATTTCTTCGGAAACTTACCACCCCGGCACCGTGTGGCAAGCCGGCAAAGTCCGATCACCATAAAGTATGGCCGGATGTGTCCTGCCTTTGTCGGTCTGGTTGCTTTTATCGGGATGCATAAGGGGGAATTATGCTATGAATAAACCCAATGGAGAAACATGAAATGTCCTCTTCTCACACCGCACTGCTCGTTATCGACGTTCAGGAATCGTTTCGGCACACTCCTTATTTCGAGGAAAGCGGACTTGCTACCTATCTGGAGAAACAGCAGGGATTGATTGACGGCGCCAAGGCCGCGGGAATTCCCGTTGTGCAAATCTTCCATGTCGATGGCGACAGGGCCTTCTCGAAAGACAGCGGCTACGTCCGCACGCTTGAGGGTGTGGAGATCGCACCCGACGTGACCTTTCACAAGAACCGCCATTCGGCTTTCGCTGGCACCGGCCTTGAAATCTGGCTGACGCAGAAAGGCATCAATCGGCTGATCGTCTCAGGCATCCGCACTGAACAATGCTGCGAAACGACGACGCGGCACGCTTCCGATCTCGGCTACAACGTCGAATACGTCACCGAGGCGACATTGACCTTTCCCATGACACATGCGTCCGGCACGGTATTCAGCGCCGACGATATCCGCAAACGCACCGAGCTGGTGCTGGCCGGCCGCTTCGCACGCATCGCTACGGTGAATGACGCGCTTACAACCTTGAAAGAAGCAGCCTGATGGACAAAGGCGGCACGCGCATTATTCCCTTTTATACGCTTGTGCCGCCGCACGCGCTTTTGCTCGATATTGCCGGTCCCCTGCAGGTAATCCGTTATGCCAATGGCGAGCAAAGCGACATTTTTTTCGACTGCCACTACATTGCGGCAAGGGACAGGCAACAATCCTCGATCGGCCTTGACCTTTGCGGTTTGGAGGCCCTGCCGGCGGCGCTTCCAGAAAATGCGTTCCTGCTGATCTCCGGCAGCACGTCGCATTCCGAGAGCGAACCGGAAACGCGGCGGGAGCGGCAGGCATTGACGGCATGGCTGGGCCGTGTCGCGCGTATCGATACCACCATCATTTCCATCTGCTCCGGTGCATTGCTGGCGGGAGAGGCGGGACTTTTCGACGGACGAAGCTGCACGACACACGCCGATTGCATCGAAGCGCTGCGACGCAGCGCGCCATTGTCCCATGTGGCCGAAAACCGACTGTTCGTCGAGGACGGAAACCGCTTCTCAAGCGCTGGCATCTCCACCGGCATAGACCTGATGCTGCATGTGGTTTCCCGGCTAACATCCCCGGCGGTCGCGGCGCGCATTGCAAAAACCATGGTTATCTATCTCAGGCGCAACGGCAGCGATCCGCAAATTTCGCCCTGGCTGACAGGCCGTAACCACATGCACCCCGCCATTCACCGCGTGCAGGACAAGGTGATGGCGGAGCCGGCCCGAGACTGGTCGCTGGAAGGCCTGGCCGATATTGCAGCCCTCAGCGAAAGGCACCTGTCGCGCCTGTTTCGTGAACATACCGGCATCAGCGTTATCGATTACGTCAATCTGATGCGGGTCAATTTGGCCCGAGACATTCTCGCCAATAGCCGCCTCGACATGGAGGCCATCGCCGAACGGGCGGGATTTGCCTCTGCCCGGCATTTGCGGCGTGTGTGGCAACAGCATAATCACCTTCCGCCCAGCCACTATCGCGGTTATCGGAGCTGATCTCGCCAGCTTCCGTCCATTGCCTGATGAGTGCCATCAAAGGAATTGAATGGTTATGCGGATGAGCAGTTGCTAACCTTGTCACCAAGTCAGCAACAGGAGCATTCCCCGTGGAAAAACGAAACCTCGGCCGCACCGGCCTCTCCATCGCCCCGATCGTCTTCGGCGGCAACGTGTTCGGCTGGACAGCGGATGAGAAGACTTCCTTTGCCCTGCTCGACGCTTTTTTCGACGCCGGGTTCAACGCCATCGACACGGCGGATGTCTATTCCGCCTGGGTGGACGGGCATGAGGGCGGCGAATCCGAAGCCATTATCGGCAAATGGCTGAAGCAATCGAGCGTGAAGCGCGAGGATGCGGTGATCGTCACCAAGGTCGGTTTTGACAATCGCGGCCAGAAGAGCGGCCTCAGCGCCAAGTGGATCGCAGAAGCCGTCGATGCCTCACTGAAGCGGCTGCAAACCGACTATATTGACCTCTATCTCGCCCACAAGCCGGATGCCGACGTGCCGCTGGAAGAGACACTTGCCGCCTTTGCGAAGCTCAAGGAACAGGGAAAAATCCGCGCCATTGGCTGCTCCAACTATTCCGCCAGCCAGCTTCAGGAGGCGCTGGATACGGCGGCGAAAAACAATCTTCCCCGTTACGACGTGCTGCAGCCGGAATATAATCTCTACAACCGCGCGGATTTCGAAGGTCCACTTGCTGATCTTTGTGTGCAAGAAGAGATCGGCGTCATCAACTATTACAGCCTCGCAGCCGGTTTCCTGACCGGGAAATACCGTGCCAAGGCCGATACGGAAGGCGTTGCCCGCAGCTATCGCGTCGGCGAATACGTCAACACGCGCGGCCTTGCCGTTCTGGGGGCGATGGATGCGGTGGCGGTGCAGACCGGGGCCAAGCTCGCCGATATCGCGCTGGCGTGGCTGTTGCGGAAAAAGGCGATAACAGCGCCGATTGCCAGCGCCACCAGCCTGTCGCAGCTTGAAAGCTTCAAACGCGCCGTCGACCTGAAGCTGACCGATGAAATGATGACCCTTCTCGACAAGGCGGGCGCATAAGATGGAGCTTGCAATTCGTGATGCGCAGCCGGCTGACCGGGCGGAATGGCTGCGCCTCTGGAACGATTACCTCGCTTTTTATGAGGTCGAACTTGCCGGTGACGTGACTGACCATACCTGGGCACGCATTCTTGATCCCACATCGCGGGTTTCCATGCGTGTGGCCATGCTTGGTGACCGCATGGCCGGTTTCGCCATCCATCACTTCCATGATTCCACCTGGGTGAAGACGCCCGATTGCTATCTGGAGGATTTGTTCGTCGATGGCGAAATCCGCGGCAAGGGGACGGGCCGGGCGCTGATGGACGATCTTATCGCGATCTGCAAGGAAAAGGGCTGGTCACGGCTTTACTGGCACACTGGCGAAGACAATCAGCGCGCCCAGAAACTTTACGACAGCTACGTGAAAAGCGACGGCCATATTCGTTATCGCATCAAGTTCTGATCAGACCCGAAAGCGGAAGAAATCCACGAAAGCCCTCAGCGCCGGGCGCATCTGCCGGCGCGAGGGATAATAGATATAGAAGCCGTCAAAGGGCGCACACCAGTCCTCCAGCACGCGGATGAGCCTGCCCTGCCTGATATCGTCCTCGACGCGCTGCTCGAAAACGAAGGCAAGCCCTGCTCCATCAATTGCTGCCCGGCGAATGAGGCTCTGGTCCGACAGGATCAAAGGTCCCTGAACATCGACCACCAGCGGCTTGCCATTCTTCTCCAGTTCCCAACGATAGATAAGGCCACTGGCGAAGCGCCGGCGGATGCAGCGATGCCGAATGAGATTCCTGGGATCGCGTGGCGGTGGATTTTCCGCAAAATAGGACGGAGAACCAACAATCGCGCCGCGCCACGCACCGCTGGCTTTCACCGCAATCATATCCGCATCCAGGTGCTCCCCGAGCCGCAGACCGGCATCGAAACCCTTCGCGACAATATCTTCGAAACGATCGTCCGTTGAGATTTCGAGTGAGATATCGGGATAGAGTCGCAGGAATTCACCCAGCCGCGGCACGATGAGATCCTCGGCGGCCAGCCGCGGCAAGGTGATGCGCAGGGGCCCGGCCGGTCTGCCGCCATGCTCGGCAAGTGTCTCGATGACCGCATCGATATCGGCAAGCGCCGGACCCAGTGTTTCGAGAAGCCGCCTGCCCTCCTCTGTCGGCGAAACGCTGCGGGTGGTACGATGGAGCAGGCGCAGTCCAAGACTTGCCTCCAGCGACGAGACGGCATGGCTGACGGCGGAGGGCGCAATGGCGAGTTCAGCCGCGGCCTTGCGGAAGCTGCGGCCTTCGGCAACGGCGGCGAGAACGGCCAGCTGGGAGAGTTGCACACGGTTCATTGTTCTAAATGATAGAACAACCCAAGCGGATTTGCAGCGATTATTTTTATCGCCATGAGACGCTATTTTCTGATCACGCCCTGATGACGGGCGGTTCCTTATGGAAGGACGAACAGATGAAAAAAAGAACCCTCGGAAACAACCTTTCCGTTTCGGCGCTTGGCCTCGGCTGCATGGGAATGACCCATGCCTATAGCCCGACCGGCGATGAAAGCAGCGCAATAGCGACGCTGCACCGTGCCGTCGAACTCGGCGTCACCTTTTTTGATACGGCAGAGGTTTATGGGCCTTACAATAACGAGATTCTCGTCGGCAAGGGTTTGAAGCCCTATCGCGACAAGGTGGTCATCGCCACCAAGTTCGGATTCAGGATCGACCCCAGCAAACCCGCAGGCCAGATGATGGTGGGCACCGACAGCCGGCCGGAAAATGTGCGCGCCGTCGCAGAAGCCTCCCTCAAACGCCTTGGCGTCGATGTTATCGACTTGTTCTACCAACATCGCGTCGATCCTGCTGTCCCGATCGAAGATACGGTGGGGGCTATGGCGGAGCTGGTCCGACAGGGCAAGGTGAAACATCTCGGTCTGTCGGAAGCGAGCGCCGAAACCCTTCGCAAGGCACACGCCGTTCATCCGATTGCGGCCATACAGAGCGAATATTCGCTGTGGACCCGCGATGTGGAGGAAAACGGCGTGCTGGAAACCTGCCGTGAACTTGGTATCGGTTTCGTGCCTTTCAGCCCGCTCGGTCGCGGCGCCCTGACCGGCGCGCTGAAATCACTCGACGGCCTTGCCGCCGATGATTTCCGCCGCGGCCTGCCGCGCTTCCAAAGCGAGAACTTCGACGCCAATCTGGCGCTCATCCAGCTTCTGGAAGACATGGCGGTTGAAAAGGGCGTCACGGCCGGACAACTGGCGCTCGCCTGGGTTCTGGCGCAGGGCGACTTCATCGTCCCGATCCCCGGCACGACAAAAATCGCCAATCTGGAAAAGAACGCGGCCGCTGCGGAGGTATCGCTGACAGCGGACGAAGCCGCCAGCCTCGGCGCTCTGCTTTCCCCCGCAAAAGTTGCGGGCGCACGTTATCCCGAACGCATGTCACAGATGGCCAACCGTTAAAAACCAAAAAGCCGCGGCAGTTGCCGCGGCTTTTTTCAATCAGACCTTCATCCACCCTCAGGCGCGCAGAACGCCGCCCGTGGATTTCTCGACATTGCCGACGATCTTGGCCGTCAGGGCCTCGAAATCCTCATCCGTCAGCGTCTTGTCGACCGGCTGGATCTGCACTTCGATGGCGACAGACTTGCGGTTTTCGCCGAGCGATGCGCCTTCGAAGATATCGAAGACATTGACGCCGGTGATCAGCTTGCGGTCAGCGCTCGTTGCGGCCTTGATGATGGCGCCCGCCTCTACCGACTTGTCGACCACGAAGGCGAAGTCGCGCTTGACGGCCTGGAAGGGCGAAAGCTCGAGCGCCGGCTTGGTGCGGGTCGCCTTCTTTTTCGGCTCCTGCATGGCGTCGAGATAGACCTCGAAGCCGCTATAGGCGCCGGAGACATCCAGTTCGGACAGCGTCTTTGGATGGAATTCGCCGAAGTAACCGAGCACGACCTTCGGACCCATCTTGATGGTGCCGGAACGACCGGGGTGATACCAGGATGGCGCGCCGGCTTCGATCTGCACATTGGCCATGGGCAAGCCGCAGGCTTCCAGCACCGAGAGCGCATCGGCCTTCGCGTCGTATACATCGACAGGCTTGCCACCGCCCTTGGCGGCATTGGACCACATGCGGCCGCTGCCTGCGAGCGAGGCCGTGCCACGGCGAACGCCGCCGGCAACGCGGCGCTGCTTCTCAGGCGTATCGCCCTCATAGGTGCCGGAGACCTCGAAGATTGCAACATCACCATAGCCTTTATCGGCATTGCGCTGCGCGGCGGTCAGGAGGCCGGGCAGCAGCGAGGGCCGCATGTCCGACATATCGGCCGCGATGGGGTTGGCGAGTTTCAGCGCGGGTGAACCACCGCCGAACAGCTTTGCCTGCGCTTCCGGGATGAAGGACCATGTGACGGCCTCCAGCATGCCACGACTTGCCAAGGCACGACGCGCGGTGCGGGTGCGGACCTGCAGCGTGGTCAGGATACGGCCGTTGACGGCGCCGAAGCTTTCAAGCGGTTCCGGCTTGATGTTGTCGACGCCATGGATGCGCATGACCTCTTCCACCAGATCGGCCTTGCCATCAACATCCGGACGCCAGGACGGTACGGTGACGGAGACGCGCTCGCCCGTTCCCTCGACGCCAAAACCGAGGCCTTTGAGAATGGTTAGGCTCTCTTCCGCCGAGACTTCCAGACCTGTCAGGCGCTTCACTTCCGCCAGCGGGAAATCCACGACCTTGGGCTGATGGCCCTTGTAACCGACAACCCGGGCTTCGCCAGCGACACCGCCGCACAGTTCGAGAACCAGTTCGGTGGTGCGCTCCAGACCCGGAACCATATAGTCCGGATCGACGCCACGCTCGAAACGATAACGCGCATCGGTGATGATGCCGAGCGAGCGGCCGGTCTTGGCAATGTTGATCGGATCCCAGAGAGCGGATTCGATCAGCACGTCGACGGTGTTGTCATCGCAGCCGGAATGTTCGCCGCCCATGACGCCGCCGATGGATTCGAGACCTTTCTCGTCGGAGATGACGACATTGTTCGGGCCGAGCTTATATTCCCGCTGATCGAGCGCTAGGATGGTCTCACCCTCTTTCGCGCGACGAACCGTCAGATCGCCCTTGACCTTGGCGGCGTCGAAGACGTGCATCGGCCGGCCCTGATCAAACGTCATGTAGTTGGTGATGTCGACCAGCGCATTGATGGGACGCAGGCCGATCGCCATCAGGCGCTGCTGCATCCATTTCGGGCTTGGACCGTTCTTCACGCCACGCACGATCCGCAGCGAAAAGCCGGGGCAGAGTGCTGCATCATCCAGCTCAAGCTTCACATCGACCGGCGTTGTGCCTTCCACCTTGAAGGACGGCGTTGCGTTCGTCTTCAGCTTGCCAAGACCGGAAGCGGCGAGATCGCGGGCAATGCCGTAGATCGAGGTGCAATCCGGACGGTTGGGCGTCAGGTTGATTTCGATGACCGGATCGTCGAGCCCGGCATAGGTGGCAAAGGAGGTACCAACAGGTGCATCCTGCGGCAGGTCGATGATGCCGTCGTGATCGTCGGAAATATTCAGCTCCTTTTCGGAGCACATCATGCCGTGGCTTTCGACGCCGCGTATCTTGCCGACGGCAAGGGTGACGTCGATGCCCGGAACATACATGCCGGGCCGCGCGAGCGCACCAACGAGGCCGGCGCGTGCATTCGGGGCGCCGCAGACGATCTGCACCGGCTTGCCGTCGCCGGCATCGACGGAGAGAACCTTCAGGCGGTCAGCTTCCGGGTGCTTCTCGGCGGAGAGCACCTTGGCGATGACGAAAGGCTTGTAGGCCGCCTTGTCGTCAACGTCCTCGACCTCGAGGCCAATCGCCGTCAGCCGCTCGCAAATCTCGTCCAGCGTCGCATCGGTATCCAGATGCTCTTTCAGCCAGGAAAGAGTGAATTTCATGTCTTTGCTCCTTGGCTAACCGGATTAAACGCTCAAACCGCCGAACAGCGTCGGCATGTCGAGCGGGCGGAAGCCGTAATGGTTCATCCAGCGGACATCGGCGTTGAAGAAATCGCGCAGGTCCGGCATGCCGTATTTCAGCATGGCGATGCGATCGAGGCCCATGCCCCAGGCAAAACCCTGATATTCATCCGGATCCAGCCCGCCGGCGCGCAGCACATTGGGGTGCACCATGCCGCAGCCGAGGATTTCCATCCAGTCCTTGCCCTCGCCGAACTTGACGATGGGGCCGGAACGGTCGCACTGGATATCCACCTCGAAGCTCGGCTCCGTGAAGGGGAAGAAGGACGGGCGGAAACGCATCACCACGCTGTCGACCTCGAAGAAGGTCTTGCAGAACTCTTCCAGTACCCAGCGCAGATTGCCCACATGCGCCTTCTTGTCGATGACAAGGCCTTCGACCTGATGGAACATTGGCGAGTGAGTGGCGTCGGAATCCTGACGGTAGGTCTTGCCGGGAATGACGATGCGGATCGGCGGTTTCTGGCTTTCCATGGTGCGTATCTGCACCGGCGAGGTATGGGTGCGCAGCACCTTGCGCTCGCCGTTTTCATCCGGCTGGAAGAAAAAGGTGTCGTGCATCTCGCGGGCCGGATGGCCTTCGGGGAAATTCAACGCCGTGAAATTGTAATAGTCGGTCTCGATGTCAGGACCTTCGGCGATCGAGAACCCCATATCCGCGAAGATGGCGGTGATTTCATCGACGATCTGGCTGATGGGATGAATGCGGCCACGCTCGGTGGGGGACTGGCGAACCGGCAGGCTGACATCCACCGTTTCCGCCTTCAGGCGGGCGGCGATGGCGGCATCCTTCAGCGCGTTCTTGCGCTCGCCGATGAGGTCGGTGATCTCCGTCTTGAGCTGATTGATGGCAGCGCCCCGGGTCTGGCGCTCTTCCGGCGTCATGCTGCCAAGCGTCTTCAGAAGCTCCGAAACCGAGCCCTTCTTGCCCAGCGCGGAAACGCGTACGGCTTCGATGGCCGGCTCATCGGCAGCGGTGGCGATCTCCGACATCAGTTGCGATTTCAAGGTATCAAGTTCTGTCATCTTTTCCTGCCTTGCCGGTTTTTTTGAGAGCGGCTTCGGGGTTCACAGCATTCATCAGATAGTCGGTCGCCATGATAAAGCGTCGCAGATCACTACCCATCCGCACGCGCCCGATCAACCGGGCAAGCGGTAAAAATCGCCCCAGAATGCCGGTCAGGCGGCACAATTCTTCCAGCGCCTGGGGCGGGGCGTTTTCACGCCAGCGGGAAAAGGCGGCATCACAGGTTTTCGACGTATCGCAGGCGCGCGTTGCGACCTGTAAAAACAGCAGCCATATATCGCGGGCCTGCGCCGTTTCCAGCGGCATGACCTCCTGAGGGCGCTCCTCGAAATCCATGAAGCCGACACGGCCGTCCTGGAGAAAGAAGTCGCGCACATGCGGACGACCATGGCAGAGACCCGCCGCGTGCAGTTCGCCAAGCGCTTCTGCCGATTTAACCAGCAAGGCATCATGTTCCGACGGTCTTGCGACCTTTATCGCGTCCATGCGCTCCATGATGGTAGGCCCGACATCGCCCAGAACAACGGCCGTGAGCGAGGAATAAATGATCGGCGGAACGGGAAAACCGCGGGCCTTGAAGACCTCAAGCGTTTCGAGTTCGCGACGCATCAGCCCGGCACCGTCAAGCGGCGGCGAAGGCCGCATGAAGGTGTAGGGAAGCAGTTTTGCAAGAAAAGTCTGCAGCTTTATCCACCAGGACGGCGTTTCCGTGCCCTGACGTTTGATCCAGACGGTAGCGGCGGAAAGCTCGAGTTTCTGCACACGGCGCTCGCTCTGAAGCAATGCCCGCATCAAGGCTGCGATATCACCATCCTCGAGATGGACGTGAAAGCCCTTTGCCTTTTCCACTTCGCTTGCGGCAACCAGCATTTTTTGCCCCCTGGAGCTTGCCCGGTCAAATGCCGGCCGATGCCCCACCCTTTTGTCTCCGACAAATCCGGGACGAAGCGCCTGACGCTTTTGCCGGAATTGCCATGAACTTCAAAAACGGAAAACCCGCGCCGGAGGACCGGCGCGGGTTTCAAATGAACAACAGATTGTCCGCGCCGTAATTACTTTACAGCGGTTTCAAACTCGTTGGTCGTACCAGCATCCTTGAGGTACTCAAGAGCCTTCTTCGCTGCTTCAACGAGCGCGCCGAATGCTGCCGGCTCATGGATAGCCATGTCAGACAGAACCTTGCGGTCGACTTCGATGCCAGCCTTGTTCAGGCCGTCGATGAAGCGGCCATAGGTCAGGCCGAATTCGCGAACAGCAGCGTTGATACGCTGGATCCACAGAGCGCGGAAGTTGCGCTTGTTGACCTTGCGGTCGCGGTAAGCGTACTGCTTGGAACGATCCACGGCAGCCTTTGCTGCGCGGATGGTGTTCTTGCGGCGGCCGTAGAAGCCCTTGGCTGCCTTGAGTGTCTTGGTGTGCTTGGCGCGGGAAGTTACGCCACGTTTTACGCGTGCCATGTCATGATCTCCTTAAAGTGTCCAAAAGTGCGGAAAAGTCTCAGAGACCGTTCGGCAGGTAGTTCTTGACGACTTTCTTGCCGTCAGCTTCGGCGAGAACCATGGTTCCACGCGCGTCGCGAATGAACTTGTTGGTACGCTTGATCATGCCGTGGCGCTTACCGGCGGCGGCTGCAACAACCTTACCGGTAGCGGTGATCTTGAACCGCTTTTTTGCAGCGGACTTCGTCTTCATCTTGGGCATTTTGCTACTCCGTGTTTTTGTATCGAAACAGGCAGACGAGGCCTATTTCAAGCTATTCAGGAACGGCCTCGGCATGCCCTGCCGGACCGTTCGGACGCGCGCTTATAACCGCAGTCGGCTAAAAGCGCAACGGGGAATGAAAATTTCCCCTTGCGGCGGTGATTTACGCAGCCCTCAAGACTGGCGCAAAATTATTTCGGGGCGAGAACCATCATCATCTGACGGCCTTCCAGCTTCGGCTCGGCTTCAACCTTGGCAATCGCCTGGGTATCTTCCTTCACCTGAAGGAGAAGTTTCATGCCAAGTTCCTGGTGGGCCATTTCACGGCCACGGAACTTCAGCGTCACTTTCACCTTGTCACCTTCGTCAAAGAAGCGGTTCATCGCCTTCATCTTCACGTCATAGTCATGCGTGTCGATGTTGGGGCGCATCTTGATTTCCTTGACCTCGACGATCTTCTGTTTCTTGCGCGCCTCAGCGGCTTTCTTCTGGGTCGAGTATTTAAGCTTGCCGAGATCGAGGATCTTGCATACCGGCGGCTCTGCGTTCGGCGAAATCTCGACAAGATCGAGACCGGCCTCTTCCGCCATTTTCAAAGCCTGATCCGTCGGCATGCTACCGAGGTTCTGGCCCTCTTCATCAATAAGCTGAACTCTGGGAACCCGAATTTCCCGGTTGGAGCGCGGGCCCTCCTTGACGGGGGCATCGGCTTTGAAAGGTCTGCGAATGGTCGTATTCTCCTGATCTGTTTCTGGATCACGTCAGCAAAAAACAGCTTGTTTGGTACAAGCGGCGGAAATGTCGTTATTGCCGTGGCGAAGTCAATAGCATATCTGCCCGAAAAGATCACCTCTTGCCACGGTTTTTGCAAATACGCCGCCGATATTGCACGAAAATCAGGAGAATTGCATATACATGACCGAACAAGCCGCTGAATTCCTGCACATAGGAGCAGGTGACGACACCCGCAACATCGCTTTTCTCCATCGCCGCGCAACATCACAGCCGGACGCACCCTTGCTTGTCTGGCTCGGCGGCTATCGTTCCGACATGACGGGAACCAAGGCGGTGGAGCTCGATCGCTTCGCAGCAGAAAATGGTCTTGCCTGCCTGCGGCTCGATTATTCCGGCCACGGAGCTTCCGGCGGCGATTTCAACAAAGGCACGATTTCGCGGTGGCTGGAAGAAGCGCTCACCGTGGTGCACGCCAAGGCACCGTCGCGCGTCATCCTCGTCGGCTCGTCGATGGGCGGGTGGATTGCGTTGCGCATGGTCGAGGAGCTGCGCGAGGCAGGCGGTGCGCCTTCCGTCGCCGGTCTGGTTCTTATTGCCCCCGCTCCCGATTTTACTGCGGAGTTGATAGAGCCCAGCCTGACGGAAGCGGAAAAGACGTCGCTGGTGGAAAGAGGCTATTTCGAGGAACATTCGGAATATAGCCCCGAACCCAACATCTTCACCCGGGCACTGATGGAGGACGGCAGGCAGAACCGCGTGCTCACAGGCATCATCACCACCGGCTGCCCCGTTCACATCCTGCAGGGCATGCGCGATCCTGACGTTCCCTATCAGCACGCGCTGAAGCTCCTCGAGCACCTTCCCGCCGACGACGTGGTGCTGACGCTGATCCGCGACGGCGACCACCGGCTTTCCCGGCCACAGGATATCGACAGGATGCTCGCGGCCGTCAAAGCCCTTGCAATATAGGCATTTGCGCAACGCTCTTAACCATATTCAACGAGTCTTGCGCGCCACCGATTGCTAATGATTGACTCCTACCCCCCATCCCTCTTAACTTTTCATTAAGAATTAAGGGACGGGTTTCATGATGAACGCACCGCTGGCGCGTGCGCTGCTGTTTGCAGTTGCCGCCGGGCTAATGACTGCTGCTTCCGCCATGGCGGAAATCAAGGGAAGCCCTTCCATGGTGACGGGCGGGATTACCTCCCAGCCGATCGGCCATTATGAGTTCTGTCAGAAATATTCGGATGAATGCAACATTCGTAACAAGATGACGCCGCCGCCGCGCGTCACCGAATATGGCTGGGGCGTCATTCGTGAGATCAACACCTCTGTCAACACCACCATCGTGGCGATGACCGATCAGGAAATCTACGGCAAGGACGAGGTCTGGGAATATCCGACGACGGCCGGCGATTGCGAAGATTTTGTGCTGCTGAAGCGCAAGAAGCTCATCGAGCGCGGTTTTTCCGTGGCCGACCTGCTGATCACCGTCGTGCGCAAACCGGACGGCGAGGGCCATGCCGTGTTGACGCTTCGCACCACCGATGGCGATTATATTCTCGACAACCTCACCGACGACGTGAAGCTCTGGACAGACACCAACTACACCTATCTGAAACGGCAGGCGTCTTTCAATACGGGCCGCTGGGTTTCCATCGAAGATGGTCGTGACGTTCTGGTTGGCGCGTTGCGCTGACGCTCAAACTACCATTCTGACAGATTAAGAGCCCGCCGCCGCGGGCTCTTTCTTTTTCACCCGTTGCCGATGATGATGCCGGCTGCCAGAACCAGCGAACCGCCAAGCACAACCTGAAACACCGCCCGCAGGAACGGCGTTTCCATGAAGCGGTTCTGAATGAAGGCAATGGCCCAGAGCTCCACGAAAACGACGACGGCAGCAATGGCCGTGGCCGTCCAGAAATGCGGAATGAGATAGGGAAGCGCGTGACCGAGGCCACCGACGGCCGTCATGATGCCAGAAGCGAAACCCCGCTTTACCGGCGAGCCGCGGCCCGAAAGCTTGCCATCATCATGGGCGGCCTCGGTGAAGCCCATGGAAATACCCGCGCCGACGGAAGCCGAGAGACCGATCAAGAAGGTCTGCCAGGTATCCTGCGTGGCGAAGGCGGCCGCGAAGATCGGCGCGAGCGTCGAGACAGAGCCATCCATCAGGCCAGCAAGGCCCGGCTGCACGTAGGTCAGCAGAAATTGGCGTTTTGCGGTTTCAGCCTCTTCGGTCTTGCCATCTGCATCGAGATGTTTCTCTTCCAGCATATGCGCCACGTCTTCGTGGCCCCGCTCCGCCTCAGCCAGATCACCGAGCAGTTGGCGCGTCGAGGCATCGGTGGTGCGCTTGACCGCTTCATCGTAGAACCGGATCGCCTGCGCTTCCATCAATTCGGCCTGGGCGCGAATTTTCTCTAGCGACAGGTTTTTCACCAGCCAGTCCGGCGTGCGCTCGTAAAAGCCGCGCACGTGTTCGCGGCGGATCAGCGGGATGGTTTCTCCAAAACGGCGGCGATGCATATCGATCAGCACATTTCGATGCTGCTGCTCGACTTCGGCCATATCATCAAAAACCTTTGCCGATTGCGGATATTGTCCGCGCAGATGATCGGCGTAGGAGCGATAAATACGGGAATCATCCTCTTCCGACGAGATGGCGAGCGCCAGGATTTCCTGTTCGCCAAGCGAAGAGAAGGGGCGTTTGGAAAGGGAAAAAAGACTACGGAACATGGCTGAAACCTTTTTAGAATAATTCTAAATACAGCGACACACCTTCACAATCAAGCTCTTTAGAATAATTCTAATACGTCAAAGCGTCGCATTGCCCAGCGCGGCCAAGCGGCGTAAATTCACGGAAAAGGAAGCACGATGCAGGATCCCATCGCGGCAAAGGCCGCCCATAGCGCGGAGATTCAAGACCGGGCGGAAAGAGCCATGGCAGAGATCGGCGTTGATTCCGGCTTCATCGATCTGCTGGTGGAGACATTTTATGGCCGCGTTCTAAAACATCCGACGCTCGGACCTGTCTTTGATGCACGTCTTACCGGGCGCTGGCCGGAACATATGGCCAAAATGAAACAGTTCTGGGCAGCCGTCGCCTTCAAGAATGGCGGTTACGGCGGCAAGCCGGTGCAGGCGCATCTGGGTGTCAAAGGCATGACGGCCGAACTTTTCCCACAATGGCTCACATTATTTTCGGCGACGCTTGATGATATCGCGCCGAGCAGGGAGGCCCACGACTGGTTTATGGAAACGGCCGAACGCATCGCGAGAAGCCTGACGCTGTCGCTGTTTTATAATCCTGCAATAGACGATCCGGCATTAAAACCCACGCAACCCTGACCACGGCGGGGCGGAGGCCACAAGCAGAACGCGATCACGTGCGAAATCAGCAATCGACAGGCATTGCAGAAGAGCGCGCAAGTTTGGAACATTCCCTCTTGATGGCTGCAAGGATAAATGTTTAGTAGCCCTTGGGAGGCGTACCGTGCGGTTCGCCCGTAATATGCAGACGTATCAGGGCTTATCGACATGGATCGCAGATCATTTATCCGCAAGGCGGGCGCTCTCGGCGCCGGTGTTACCGCAACCGCGCTGGCCGCTCCGGCCATTGCGCAGGAAAACCCCAAAATCACCTGGCGCATGACGTCATCCTTCACCAAGGGCCTCGACATTCTTTTCGGCGCTGGCCAGATGGTCGCCGATCACGTCAAGGAAGCTTCCGGCGGCAACTTCGTCATCCAGCATTTCGCCGGCGGCGAAATCGTGCCGGCGCTGCAGGCGGCGGATGCGGTGACGGCCGGAACCGTCGAAATGGCGCATACTTGCGCCTATTATTACGTCGGCAAGGACCCGACCTTCGCACTCGGAACCTCGGTTCCCTTCGGTCTCAACGCGCGCCAGACGAATGCCTGGTTCAACCAGGCCGGCGGCAATGAGCTGCTCAACGAATTCCTTGCCCAGCACAATATCTACTCGATCCTGCTCGGCAATACCGGCGCTCAGATGGGCGGTTGGTTCCGCAAGGAAATCAACACCATCGATGACCTGAAGGGTCTGAAGATGCGCATTGCTGGCTTGACCGGCCAGGTCATGCAGAAGGTTGGCGTTACCCCGCAGCAGATCGCCGGCGGTGATGTCTATGCCGCGCTGGAAAAGGGCACGATCGACGCGACCGAATTTGTCGGCCCCTACGACGACCAGAAGCTCGGCTTCTACAAGGTCGCAAAATACTATTACTATCCTGCATGGTGGGAAGGCGGCCCGGCCGTTCATGCTTTCGTAAACCTGCAGAAATTCAACGAGCTGCCGGAAAACTACAAGCGCATCCTGAAAGACGCCTGCGCCGCCGGCAGCGCCAGCATGCTGGAGCGTTACGACGCGCACAATCCGAAGGCTTTGAAGGAACTTGTGGCGCAGGGCGCCATCCTGCGACCGTTCAGCCAGGAAATCCTCGATGTCTGCCACAAGGCGGCGCAGGAAACCTATGCGGAGATTTCGGCCAAGAACGAGAATTTCAAGAAGATCTACGAGAGCCAGCAGGCATTCAAGAAAGACGCCTATCTCTGGGCCCAGATCGCCGAATATACCTATGACACCTACATGATGATCCAGCAGCGCAACGGCACGCTCTGATCCCTTATCATTTTCCGACCATCTTCAGACGGTCATCCGGCATCTGCCGGGTGGCCGTTTTGTTTGGCGAAACCAGCTTCCACACCTGTCGTTCACGCCAGTCCACCGGGCTCATGCCGGTGACACGGCGAAATTCCCGGTTGAAATTGGACTTGGTCTGGAAACCCGAGGAAAACATGATCGCCGTCACCGATTGCTCCGTCTCTTCCAGCAGCCGGCAGGCCTCGCGGATACGGAGCTGGTTGACATATTGCGAGACATTGATGCCGAGGGAACGATTGATCGCACCTGATATCTGCCGGCTTGGCAGGCCGAGGCGTCTGGCCAGCCGCGTCAGGTTGAGGTTCTCGTCACGGTAAAGCGCCTGTGTTGTCATCAGTTGGTCGAGGCTTGCGACAATGTCGCGGTCCTGTTCCGATGGCTCTGAGGGAGGCGGCAATTCCTCAGCCGGCTCTGCAGCCGTTTGCGACGCTTTGCTTTTTCCAGCCAGCGCGGCCATCAGACCGATCAGCAACAGACCGAAAAGATTGGCATTGCTAACAAGTGCGGCGACATTTTCCCCATGCGCCCACTCAAAATCGAGGAACACGAGAAGATCGAACAGCGCCGAAACACATAACGCCACAGCGGCGATGATCAGCGCCCTGTGCGCCGAGGTGACGCTGGCGAATTGCGCCTCGTCCAGCCCATCCGGCCCTTTTCTTCCCAGAAGAAGCAGTGCGGCGGCATGGCCGACAAAGATGAGGATCAAGGCAAGATCAATCGCCACCGGCAAGGCGAATTCCAGAACAATAATCAACAGAGGCGAGAGCACGAGACTTGCCAGCATCGCTCTCCTGCTATCTGCCCCGACCCTCATCAAGCCGCGAAAGGCGATATGGACAAGTGGCGGCAGGCAGGCGGCGAGGACCGGCAGGACATAACGCACCGCATTCACGCCATAGCCCCAGCGCAGGCCAACAAGAACCGATTGCACCGCGCAAAGCGCAATCAGCGCCAGAAAGGCGCGGTTCGTCCGCACATCGTCTCCGCTTCGAAAAAAGACGATGAACATGACGACCAGCAGAAGCGCCACGACGAATGGCAGGGGAATGAAAAGCACGAATAAATATCCCGGATCGATGACCTGTTGTCTTTTCATGGACCAGATCGCGTTTCGGTACGACCTCAAACGCGATCAAGGACGCGGAAAACAGGTGACAATGCAGATTGGGTCTCGTTCTTTCCGACCGCAAGAGGTTTTTCATGCGCCCCATCATCACCATCACAACCATGCTGTTTTCCGCTCTCATTACCCAGCCGGCTTTTGCAAATGAAGCTGTGGGCGTCAGCGAAATCGCCATCCATTCTCCCGAACGTGGCAAGGACCTAGCCGTTACCGTCTGGTATCCTTCGGAGGGCAACGGCACGCAGACGCTTTCCGGTGAGGACCGGATTTTTCAAGGCACGCCCGTTTTCAAAGACAGCGCAGTGCAGTCGGGTCGCCTGCCGCTGGTGCTTCTGTCACACGGCTCGGGCTCGAGAGTGAGCGGCATGGCCTGGATCGCCGCAAAGCTTGCGAGCGAAGGTTTCATCGTCGCCGGCGCCAACCATCCCGGCACTACCAGCGGCGATTCCACACCTGCCGATACGCCGAAAATCTGGGAGCGGACGGGTGATCTCTCTACGATCCTCACAGCACTGACGACGCAGGGCAAATGGTCGGGCGCGATCGATGCGCAGAGGATCGGCGTCCTCGGCTTTTCGCTCGGCGGCAGTGCGGCAATGGAGATTTCGGGCGCACGCGCCGATCTCAATGCCTATGCGCGTTATTGCGAAGACTATGCCACGATGATGGATTGCCAATGGTTCGCCGGCGGCCGGGGTTACCTCGATGGCGAGCCGGTGAGCGTGCCGAAGCTCGATCTCAGAACCCTCGACAAGGCCCGTTTCGAGCAGCAGAACCGCGATCCACGCATTCGTTCCGCCGTGCTGGTCGATCCTGGCCTCGCACTCGCCTTCCAGCCGGACAGCCTGAAAACAATCGGTATTCCGCTGACCTTCATCAATCTCGGCAGCAAGGGGAAAATTCCGCCGGCCGTGCTGGCGGACAAACTAGCAGCCGAGGTGCCCGGCGCGACCTATCAGCAGGTCGATGAGGCCAACCATTTCAGCTTCCTGCCCCTATGCAAACCGGATGCCGATGCATTTCTCAAATCCGTTGGCGAGCGCGATCCGATCTGCGAACCGGCCGGGCCACGCGACCGTGCGGATATTCATGCCGAACTGGAAAAGATGATTGTTGCCGCCTTCAACCGCACGCTGAAGCCGGGACAATAAGCGGCGGAAATGTGCTAGCCGATCCGCTTGTAAAATAGCGTCGTGCCGCAATAGCGCCCATCGGGAAACAGGGCGTAATCGGGAATGACCCCGACCTGCTCCCAGCCAAGTCGGGGATAGATCGCCTCTGCATCGCTGCCCGTGGCCGTATCCAGCACCAAAAGGGTACGGCCACGTTTTGCCGCCTCCTCTTCCACCTTCTGCATGAGCTTGCGGGCAAGCCCGAGACCGCGGGCCGAGGGATGCACGAGAAGCTTCATCAGATCACCGCGATGTGGCTGGTTGGGTTTGGAAGCGAGGCCCACCTGCACGGTGCCCACCACCTTGCCATCCATTTCCGCCACCACATGGATCGTACCGCCCTCGCCCGCCGCTTCCGCCACGGCTCGCCAGAAGGGCTCTGCATCCTGCGGAGAGAAAGGCAACATGAAACCGACGGATGCGCCGCCGTTGACGCAGGCGGAGAGAACTTCGCAGAGCTCCGGAAGCACGTCGAGCGTCTCTTGCCCGTTCAGCACGCGGATGGTGTCCATAAAAAACTCCTCTGGAAAGATCAGCGCTGTCTTTGGTCTAGCACGACGGCGTAACGGGCGGGTTTTTCGGAAGGATTGTGAAAAACATGGCCCTCACCGACCGGCATGAAAAGGCAATCTCCAGCCTCCATCAGATGCACCGCGCCGCCACTCGTCATCTCCATAACCCCTTCGAAAAGCCAGACATATTGCGTCATGCCGCGGCTTGCCGCATGCGGCGGAAAACCGACACGCGCACCGGGTGGAAACTCGACCTCGACAATATCGACATCGGAACCGACACGCGGCGGGGAGATGGCGCGGCGGACATAACCGGTTTCGGGATCTTTCCAGAGCTGCTGGTCCCGCTTCTTCACCAGCGGGGACATCGCCTGTTCATTTTCCGCGAAGAAGCCGGAAAGCGACAGGCCGAGTGCGGCGCAGATGCGGGCGAGCAGCGACGCGGTCGGGCTCGCCTCACCACGTTCGATGCGGGAAATCATGGCACGGCTGACGCCGGATTCGGCGGCAAGCTGGTCCAGCGTCAGGCCGTTTTCAGCCCGCAACGCCCTGATCCGCTCACCGATCGAACTTTCGAGAATATGATCTTTGTTTTCCATCATATGAGATTAGAATTCCCATATGATGGAGTCAATATCCACGATAGTGGAAAAACGATTACTGTCGGGTGGTCATTGTAGCGGGAAAGGCCAAGGCCTCAGGCGCCGACCTGGGCAATCCAGTCGTTCAGATTATAGTAGTTTGTTACTCGGCTAACTTTTCCACCCTTCAAGTCGAAGAAGGCACCGGCGGGCAGGACGTATTTCTGGCCTTCGGCTTGCGGCAAGCCCTCATCGGTCACAAGATATTCGCCGTTCACGGTGAATTCGGCAGAGGCGCGTTTGCCGTCTGCGCTCGCCATGATCACCATGTCGGTGAGGTTTTCCTTATAGCAGCGGTTCATGTGATCCATGAAGGAAGCAAAAGCGGCCTTGCCGGTCTGGCGCTCGCCCTGATTGATGTCATGCACCACCTCGTCATGAAGAAGCGCCAGAAAGGCATCCATGTCCTGTCGGTTGAAGGCATCGTAATAGGCGCGGATGGTTTCAGTAGCGGTCATCATCGTCTCCGTTCAAAGCTTGCGCGGGTTTTCCATGACGGTATAACCAGCGGAACCGAAAGTGAAAATGCCCATGACCGTCGAAATCAAGTCTCTTTCCGGCATCGATGCTTCACCCTATTTTGATGATCTCGCCCGGCTGCGGATCACGGTGTTCCGCGTTTTCCCCTATCTCTATGATGGTTCGGTGGAGTATGAGCGCAAATATCTGGCCACCTATGCCGATACGAAGGGCGCTGTTTTCGTGCTGGCACTAGACGGCGGGCAGGTTGTCGGCATGTCCACGGGCATGCCCATGGCGGCGGAAACCGACGAGGTGAAATCGCCTTTCCTGGCGGCCGGTTACGACCCGTCACAGCTGTTTTATTTTGGCGAAAGCGTGCTGCTTCCGGATTATCGCGGTCACGGCATCGGCGTGCGGTTCTTCGAGGAACGGGAGGCCCATGCCAAACATCTGGGCTTTGACTGGTGCACCTTCTGCGCTGTCGAGCGGCCCGCCGATCACCCGCGCCGCCCGGTGGATTACGTGCCGCTGAATGCCTTCTGGGAAAAGCGCGGCTATCGCCACCACCCCGAGCTGCGCACCAGCTTTATCTGGCAGGATATCGACGAGAGCGCCGAGAGCCCGAAACCGCTATCCTTCTGGATGAAGAACATCGCCGCAGGAGATGGAAACCGATGACCCGCCTCGCCGCCAGCCAATATGCCATCGAACTGATCGAGACATGGGAAGCCTATGCGGCGCATCTTGCCGCCATCGTGCGCGAGGCGAAAGAAACGGGTGCGGAACTGCTGCTTCTGCCGGAATATTCGGCGATGGCGCTGACAGGGCAATTGCCGCCCGAGGCACGGTCGGATTTGCACCGTTCCATCGAAGAGATACAGCCGCTTATTCCTTCCTGGGTGGAACTTTGCGAAGAGCTGGCACGACAACATCAGATCCTCTTCCAGCCAGGCAGCGCGCCGGTGAAGGACCCGGACGGCAAGTTCCGTAACCGGGCATGGCTGTTTGGACCGGACGGGTTGATCGGTTATCAGGACAAGCAGATCATGACCCGTTTCGAACGGGAGCAATGGAACATCCATGCCGGTACGGAGGGCCTGAAAGCCTTCGAGACGCCAATCGGCAAGCTCGGCATCCTCATCTGTTACGATAACGAGTTTCCCATGCTCGGCCGCAGGCTGGCGGAGCTTGGCGCGGAACTGGTCCTCGCTCCCAGCTGCACCGACACGCTGGCCGGCGCGTACCGGGTGCGCATCGGCGCGCAGGCGCGGGCGCTGGAAAACCAATATGCCGTACTCTCCTCCCCCACCGCAGGTGAGGCCCCATGGTCGCCCGCCGTCGATGAAAATCGCGGCCGTGCGGCGCTTTACGTGCCCTCCGACTACGACATGCCGGCATCCGGCATCATTGCGGAAAGCGAAAGCGATTTGGTGACGCAAAGCACGCTGCTGATCGCCGATATCGATCTCGCCACCGTCGCAAGGCTCAGGACCGAGGGGCAGGTGGCCACCCGCCGCGACTGGCCGGAGCAATTTGCGAGCTGAAAAGCCCATTTTAAAGGGCTTTTAACCAAATTCCCGCTTTGCGGCATGAGAAGCCCCTGCTATAGCGCGGGGCATGAGCACAAATTCGACCCGCACGCCCCTGGACCATATCCGCAACTTCTCGATCGTTGCCCACATCGATCACGGCAAATCGACGCTGGCCGACCGGTTGATCCAGTCGACGGGCGGCCTTGCCGAACGCGACATGTCGGAACAGGTTCTCGATTCGATGGATATCGAGCGCGAGCGCGGCATCACCATCAAGGCTCAGACCGTGCGCCTGCACTATAAGGCGAATAACGGCGAGACCTATGTGCTGAACCTCATCGACACCCCCGGCCACGTCGACTTCGCCTATGAGGTTTCCCGTTCGCTTTCGGCCTGCGAAGGTTCGTTGCTGGTCGTGGACGCCTCGCAGGGCGTGGAAGCCCAGACGCTCGCCAACGTCTATCAGGCGATCGACAACGATCACGAACTGGTAACGGTGCTCAACAAGATCGACCTGCCGGCGGCCGAACCCGACCGCATCAAGGAGCAGATCGAGGAAGTGATCGGCATCGATGCTTCCGACGCCGTGATGATTTCGGCCAAGACCGGACTTGGCATTCCCGATGTTCTGGAAGCCATCGTCAACCGCCTGCCGCCGCCGACGAGCGAAGTTGGCGAAAACGGCCCGTTGAAGGCACTGCTGGTCGACAGCTGGTACGACACCTATCTCGGCGTCATGGTTCTGGTACGCGTCATCGACGGCGTGCTGAGCAAGGGCCAGCAGATCCGCATGATGGGCTCGGGCGCCAAATACGGCGTCGAGCGCGTTGGCGTGCTGACCCCGAAGATGGTCAATGTCGACAGCCTCGGCCCCGGCGAGATCGGTTTCATCACCGCCTCGATCAAGGAAGTCGCCGATACGCGTGTTGGTGATACGATCACTGACGACAAGCGCCCGACCGCGCAGGCCCTGCCCGGCTTCAAGCCGGCACAGCCCGTGGTGTTCTGCGGCCTCTTCCCGGTCGACGCGGCCGACTTCGAAGATTTGCGCGCGGCAGTGGGCAAGCTTCGCCTCAACGACGCTTCCTTCTCTTTCGAAATGGAATCGTCAGCTGCTCTCGGCTTTGGTTTCCGTTGCGGCTTCCTTGGCCTGCTCCATCTGGAAATCATTCAGGAACGCCTTGAGCGCGAGTTCAATCTCGATCTCGTCGCCACAGCACCTTCGGTCGTCTATGAAATGACGCTGACTGACGGTACCGAGAAAGAACTTCACAACCCGGCCGACATGCCTGACGTGGTGAAGATCAAGGAAATCCGCGAACCGTGGATCAAGGCGACGATCCTGACGCCCGACGAATATCTCGGTGGCATCCTGAAACTGTGTCAGGACCGGCGCGGCCTGCAGACGGAGCTGACCTATGTCGGCAACCGCGCGATGATCACCTATGAACTGCCGCTCAACGAAGTGGTGTTCGATTTCTACGACCGGCTGAAATCCATCTCCAAGGGTTACGCCTCGTTCGATTACAACATCATCGACTATCGCGAAGGCGATCTCGTCAAGATGTCGATCCTCGTCAATGGCGATCCTGTCGATGCGCTTTCCATGCTGGTGCACCGCTCGGCGGCCGACCGGCGCGGACGCGGCATGTGCGAAAAGCTGAAGGAACTCATTCCGCCGCACATGTTCCAGATCCCGATCCAGGCGGCCATCGGCGGCAAGGTCATCGCCCGTGAGACCGTGCGCGCGCTGCGCAAGGACGTGACGGCGAAGTGTTATGGCGGCGACGCGACGCGTAAGCGCAAGCTTCTGGACAAGCAGAAGGAAGGCAAGAAGCGCATGCGCCAGTTCGGCAAGGTGGAAATTCCGCAGGAAGCCTTCATCGCCGCTCTGAAGATGAACGACGAATAAGCAGCGCTCATACTGCATCGCTATTGGAGGGAGGCTTACAGCCTCCCTTTTGCGTTTGAAGGAATATCTTCAAGCGTGCAGCTTTGCGCCCTTGGTGATCTTGTCGACGATCTTCTTGTCCGCCCTCAGCGCCATGCCGACCACCCTGACATTGTCGGGAGAAAACTCCGAAAATACCTGGCGGTTGGCAACATCGTGCCCGGTCGCGAACATCTCCTCGATATAGAGCGATGTCGTGATGTCGCGTTCGAGGGACCGTTGATGAATTTTGCGCAGCGCCTCCTGATCCGTGGCCATGACCACCACCGGCTGGATGGACAGGGGGTTATAGACGTTGCCTGCGCCATCGCGGTATGGTTCCCCAATGATCTCTCCGGTCTGGGCGACAATGCCCGACATGAGAAATGCGGTAACATTCAGTTTTTGCCATACGGCAAGGTCATCACGAAGGATGACGGCGATCTTGGTATCAAACATGCAAACTCAATCTGGCTGTGGTTACGAAAGAGAAGCAACCCTAGACCCTCCGCACGTCATCGATCTTGAACGTTCGTGCAAATTCGAGGGTATAGTCCAGGCGCCCGCAAGCGAGGGCATAGAACGTATCGAAGCGCGCTTTCATGGCAACGCCTATGCGCCGCATCGCCACGATACCTATGCGCTCGGCGTCACGCTTTCCGGCGTCCAGACCTTTTCCTATCGCGGCACCTCGCATTTCAGCATGCCGGGAAATGTCATCGTGCTGCATCCCGACGAAGTGCACGACGGCGGCGCAGGCACGGATGAGGGCCTGCGCTACCGTATGCTTTATCTCCCGCCTGAAAAAATCGCGCAGGCGGGATATCAAACGCTGCCCTTTGCAAAGAATCCCGTCATCGAAGACCCCGCGTTCCGGCAATGCCTGATCGAAGCGCTCGCCAATCTCGAAAGCAAACCGGACAATCTGCTCCTGACCGACTGGCAATCGAGACTGGCTGATCTGCTTTCCAAACATTCGAACGGTAGCGCTACAACCATCAAACGGATTGACCGGGGCGCCGTTCTGCGGTGTCGGGACTATCTGCTGGAGAACAGTGCCGACACTGTTGGTTCAGAGGAACTGGAGCGAATAAGCGGGCTCGACCGCTTTACGCTCTTCCGGCATTTCCGCGGCCTGCTTGGAACCAGCCCGCATCGTTATCTCATCATGCGGCGGCTGCAAAAATGCAAGGAGATGATGCGGGCCGGCGCCAGCCTTGCTGAAACGGCATTTGCCTGCGGGTTTGCCGATCAGGCGCATTTTACCCGGCATTTCAAGAACGCCTTTGGCATGCCGCCCGGGCGCTGGCTGAGCCTCACCTCCAACTGATCATTCCGGAAACAGGATCGACCGGTGAGCCGCAGCACCTGCCATGGCACCGTCGCCCACCGCAAGGGCGACCGTGCCTGCCGGCCTTGCGACATCACCGCAGGCAAAGACGCCACGGGCGGTGGTCTGTTTCATGGCATCAATCACGATGCTCGATCCCATGGGCCCCTCCTCCACGGAGCAGCCGAGTTTTCCGATCCAGTCCGAGGTGATCCGCAGTTTCGGCTGGGTGAAAAGGCCAGCGAGCGCAATGCTGCGGCCGTCGGACAGAACGACATCCGCATGTCCGGCAATTTCCGCGATACGGTCTTTTTCCACACGGACACCACGGGCGGACAGAAGCGCATCCTGATCCATATCCGGCACGAATATGCCATTGGTAAAGAAAGTCGTCTCACCCCAGTCCGGCAGCATCAGGGCGTGATGAATAGCCATGGGTGAAGCCGCAATAACGCCGATTTTTCCCTGATCGAGTTCGTAACCATGGCAATAGGGGCAATGAAAGACCGAAGAGCCCCAGCGCTCTTTCAGCCCGGTTATGTCGGGCAGCTCATCGGTAACGCCCATGGCAAGGATGAGCCGGGCGGCACTTTCGCGGCGATGACCATCGATCTCGACGGCGAAATCGCCAAAAGACCCCTCGGCATCGGTCACCCTGCCTTCCGCCCATTCTATTGTCTGATAGCGCTCGATCTGGCGGCGCGCTTCGGCGACGATCTCGCCCGGCGCCATGCCATCCTGACCAAGAAAACCATGGGAATGGCTGGTAAAACGGTTCCTTCTTTTACCGGCATCCACAACAAGAACGTTCTTTCTGGCGCGGCCCAGCTGCAGGGCGGCGGAAAGACCGGCATAGCTGCCGCCGATGATGATGACGTCGAATTTCATGATGCACCTATCGTTCAAGACCGGGCAGGAAGCGCCCGTTCATTTTCACGATACTTATATTGTTACGTGATTTTTCGAGTCAAGGGTCATGCAACTTATATTGTTACGTCAGTTCGGAACTGATAGCGTTGCAAAAAACAAATGGGCTTGCGCAATGAGACACGATACGCGCCTTTCAAGGGTGCTGCATATTCTGATCCATATGGAAAAACACGAGAGAGCGGCGACCTCCGAAAGCATCGCGGCCATGCTGCAGACCAATCCTGTCGTGGTGCGCAGAACCATGGCGGGCCTGCGGGAGCATGGTTATGTCTCATCGGAAAAGGGCCATGGCGGCGGTTGGGTGCTGGCGCGACCGCTCAGCGAGATCACGCTGCTTGATATTTACCGGGCGCTCGGCGCACCGGAGCTGTTTTCCATTGGTCTGGCGGGCGACAATCCCAACTGCGTTATCGAACAGGCGGTCAATGAGGCCCTTTTTGATGCCATGAAAGAGGCTGAGAACATCCTCCTGTCCCGCTTTGGAAGCATAACGCTTGCAGCGCTGGCGAAAGAATCGATCGCCCGCTGGTCCAAAGTGTCCAATAACCCCTCGGCGATGGAACAGCTCTAAAGGCGAAAAGACGCTGATTGCATCCATGAAAAAACCGCCTGCCCGAAGGCAGACGGTTTTACCATTTCAGTCAGCCCATTACGGCTGGGTCTGAGTGCCACCCGTATTCGGGCTTGCCGGGGCCGTGTTGTTTGCCGGCGGTGTTGCCGGTGCAGTCGGCGCCATGGGTGCCGGTGCCTGATCCGTGACCGCGGGCGGCGTGGTGGACGATGTCGTGGCCGGATCGGTGGTCGGGCCGCTCATCTGCGACCAGGCGAAAACGCCCACCAGCACGACGACGATGATCGCCAGCCACGGTACCCAGGACGACGAGGTCCGGGCAGGAGGCTCATTGCTGATATTCAGTTCCGGACGAAGATCGCGGTCCGGGCGCGGGTTGTTGGGATCGAATGTCATGGTATTTCTCCTCTTCACTCTGCGGAGAAAACGGTGTTCACGCGATTTTGTTCCGATTCATCCCTGCGCCTTCAGAACGGGCGGCTACCAGCCGCCTCCCGGAGTGCATCCGCCAGCACCGTCATGGTCTGCGGGCTGCCCATTTGCGATACGTTGAAACGCATGAAACTGGATGCGTTCTGCGAGGAGCTGAAGACATTGCCGGGTGCCAACACCACCTGCTGCGCAAGCGCGCGGCGCGCCACATCGCTCGCATCCACCCCGTTCGGCAGGCGGCACCATAAAAACATGCCCGCCTGCGGCTCGATCCAGGGCACGCATCCAATCGACTTCAGACGTGCCGCCGCCTCCGGCATCACCGCCGCAAGGCGCAGTCGAAGCGCCTCGACATGTTTGCGGTAACTGCCATCCGTCAAAAGCGACAGCACCAGCGCCGCTGAAAAATGCGCGCCGCCGAAAGCTGTAGCAATCTTGAGGTCAGTCAGCGCTTCCACCCATGCCACAGGTGCTGCAATGAAACCGCACCGCACCGAAGCAGACAGGGTTTTTGAAAAGCTGCCGATCTGGACAACACGGTCAAGACCATCGAAAGCAGCCAGCCGTGGTGCCGCCTGTGTTTCGAAATCGGCAAAAATATCATCTTCGATGATGGTCAGTCCCGCCTGTTCGGCCAGCATCAGCAGCCGATGGGCGGTAACGGCGGAAAGTCTGGCGCCTGTCGGATTATGGATCGCGGAATTGGTAATATAAAGACGCGGCTGGTGTTCTTTCAGCGCCTGCTCGAACATCGGCAGGTCCGGCCCGGTTGGAGTGTAAGGCACGCCGATGACCTTGACGCGGTGTGCGCGAAGCAGGGCATGGAAATTGAAATAACAGGGGTCGTCGACAATCACCGCATCCCCCGGCTGCAGCAGGAAGCGGCAGAGAAGGTCGATTGCCTGCGTGCCGGAATCAGTGAGCATAATCTGGCTGGCACCCGCCTGTACCCCATGTTCGGCAAGCCTGCGCGACAGAAGCTGGCGAAGTTGCAGCAACCCCATGGGGCTCGCATAATCCGTCAGCAGGGCAGCATCCGCACGGGCAAGCCCCCGCATTGCCCGCCGCAACGCTTCTTCCGGCATCCACGATGCGGGAAGCCAGCCGCAACCGGGCTTGGCAAGGACCGAGGCCTCATCCAGCGCCTGCCGCGACACCCACAAGGGATCCACCGCCCTGTCCAGCCGCGGCTCAATATCCGCCAGAGATAACGGCGCAAGCGGGCCCGCTACAAAAAACCCGGAGCCCGGACGCGAAACTATCGTGCCATCCGCCACCAGACGGTCATAGGCTTCAACAACGGTGGAGGTGGAAACCTGCATCGTCTTTGCCAGCGCCCGCACCGAAGGCAAACGCGCGCCCGGCACAAGGCTGCGCGAGACGATGCGCTGGCGGATGCTCGCCATTACTCTCTCTATGCGTGTTCCGGGCTGCATGCCTGTTCGGGGCGCCATGCGCGTGACGGGAACAACCTGCTCGTTCAAATCGCTCTCCATCCGTACTGGGCCATCAACCATAACAGTTTATTGAAATTGTATATGACTGTTGCTGTTCCTGCCAGCCGTTCCGGATCAAGAAAGCAAAATGCAGGAGATGACAATGGACAAGACGACAAGCGGCTGGCTGAACGGCCTTATCGGCGTAGTGATATTCAGCGGTTCGCTGCCCGCGACGCGCATTGCGGTGACGGATTTCGATCCGGTGTTCCTGACCGTTGCCCGGGCCAGCATTGCCGGCATTCTGGCGCTCGGCCTGCTGTTGCTGTTCCAGCAAAAACGCCCGGCACGGAACGATATGACATCGCTTTTCATCGTCTCGTTGGGCGTGGTGGTGGGCTTTCCACTTTTGACGGCGCTGGCACTGCGTCACGTGACATCGGCGCATTCCATCGTGTTCGTCGGGCTCTTGCCGCTCGCAACCGCGGTCTTCGCCGTGTTGCGGGGTGGCGAACGTCCCCGCCCCGCCTTCTGGCTGTTTTCCTGCCTGGGCAGTGCTCTCGTTGCAGGTTTTTCACTGTCGAATTCACTTTCAGCCGGAGTGGGGGCTTCGCTTGACGGCGATCTCCTGATGCTGGGCGCGATCATCGTCTGTGGGCTGGGTTATGCGGAGGGTGCCGCACTGTCGCGTAAGCTGGGCGGCTGGCAGGTTATCTCCTGGGCCCTCGTTCTTTCGCTGCCAGTGATGTTGCCGCTTGCCTTTTTCACCGGACCGGAAACGCTTGCCGGCATCGATCCGCAGGCCTGGGGCGGCCTTGCCTATGTGTCTCTGTTCAGCATGTTGATCGGCTTCATCTTCTGGTATCGCGGGCTGGCGCTCGGCGGCATTGCCGCTGTAGGCCAATTGCAATTGCTGCAGCCATTCTTCGGGCTGGTGCTTGCAGCAACCCTGCTACATGAAGAGGTGAGCCCTGCCATGATCGGAGTTACGCTTGTCGTGGTGCTTTGCGTTGCCGGGGCCAGAAAATTCGCGCGCTGACACCCGCCCGGATCAGCTTGAACGGCGGTCGATCCAGCGATGCCATGCGTCCTCGCTGCCATTAAAGACATTGAGATCGATACGGCCGTCGACACCGTGCGAGAGGCCGGAGCCGGAATATTGCCAGAACAGCCACTTGCGACCGGGATAGACCACGGACGGATGCTGGGCGACCGCGCGCAGCCAGAAGGGATAATCCTGGAATTCGCCGGTGAGATTGTCCTTGTAAAAATCAGGTGCGGTATAAATAATCGGACGCTGTCCGTAGTGGCGCTCGAGCTTGTTCATGAAGACGCGCATCTTTTCCAGAACGCGCTCGCGGGAAAGACGCATCTTGCAGCTGGATTCGCCATTATATTCCACGTCGATCACCGGCGGCAGCGCATCGGGATCGCGCGGGACGTTGCGAATGAACCAGTCCGCCTGCTCGCCGGCGTTGCGGCACCAATAAAAGAAGTGATAGGCGCCGCGGCGGATACCCGCTTCCTTCGCGCGCTGCCAGTTGGTGCGGAACATCGGATCAAGGTGATCGCCGCCATCCGTCGCCTTGATGAAGGCGAAATTGGCGCCGCGGGTGCGCAGCTGTGGCCAATTTATATTTGCCTGCCAGCGGGATACATCCACGCCGTGAACCTGAAAATGGCGCGGCTGAACGCGGCCGAAATTGATTGGCTTGGCATCGCTGAAACTGGAGCGGAAAATACGCGAGCGGATTTGTGCGCCGGCGCCCGCTGCCGGGGCGGCCGCCATCGCCAATTGCACCGGACGCTCCATTTCGCGAACCATCGGGCGCTCCGCCGGCCGCACCATTCCCGCCTGCGAAGGCGCGGGTAAACCGATTTCAGGCGCATTCTGAAGCAGGGATGCTTTTGGAGTGACAGCGGAAAAGGCTTTTGGCTCTTCAGGCACCGGCCCACCCCATGCCAGCACTTCCTGCCGTGGCTGGGCGGCGATGGCCTGCGTGCCGACACTTGCCTGCGGCACGGGTGCCGATGGCGTGACCGAACTCGTCGTCTCCTTCGAGGGCAAGCCAGCCACCAGGCTTTCCGGCCCGGAACTGGTGCAGCCACCTAACAAAAGGCAACCGAAGAAAAGTGCTGGCACAGCCGATGATCGCATGAGAACCCGTACGCAAAACAAATCGGGGGCGCTCTGACGCCGCCCGGAGACCTCGAAATACAATTGCTAACGGAAGATTATCAAAAAAGACTGAATCTTATCTTTACGCCGGCACCTGCCAATGCGCCTGTCATTTCTGGCAGACAAAATACTTCGAGTTCTCACAGGGCGGCGAGGATCAGGCCGTCATGGTGGTCAGATCAACGGTATCGGCACCGGGAGAGTTTTTCTTGATCGACTCGATCGCATGGACCGCCGAGGCCTTGGCCTTGTATCCTTCCGACGAAAACATCGTTTCACCGTTGGATGCCTTGAAGCGAAAACGATATTCGCCAGCCTTATCCTGATAAATCTCAAATTTATACATGTTCTTCACGTCTCCTTGCTGATGATGGCGAAACGACCACAACTTGATCGCCTGGTCACGTTAACAACGAAAATAATCCGCTTAAATGAGTCGCACCCAGGCACGTGCAATTTCCAGACCGGCGGCATCAGCCATAGCTGCGCGCGCGCCGCGGTGGTCGTTGTATTTTTCCAGCCAGCCGGGCGCCATTTTTTCGACCGACGCCGGGAAGGCCTCGCACCAGCTGTCCACGACGGCGGTGGATGCTTCGAAATGGAACTGGGTGCCATAAACCGCCCGACCTAGACGGAAGGCCTGATTTCGCGTTGCTTCATTGGTTGCCAGCCGTATCGCGCCCGGCGGAAGCGTAAACGTATCGCGGTGCCATTGAAAAATCGGGAATATGTCATCCAGCCCGGCCAATAGTGGATCGGATACGCCGTCCTCCGTCAGCGATACATCTTCCCAACCGAATTCAGGCGGGCCGGAGAGAATATTCTCTCCCCCATAGGCGCGCGCCAGCAGCTGGCTGCCAAGGCACACGCCCATCACGGCCTTATCGGCATCACCAAAGGCTTTCATCAAATGCGCAAGGTCTGGAAGATAGGGATAAAGTGCGTCATCGAGGGCATTCTGCTCACCACCCAGAACGATGAGCGCATCATGCTCACCCGCACTGACGGGAAGAGGCTCGCCCGCATAGGCGCGGATAATGTGCGTTTCCACACCTGCCTCGTCCAGTGCGACGCCGAGTTGTCCGTGCGGCGTGCCCGCCATGTTTTCGATAATTACAACGCGCATGCGGCCTCTCGATGATCGCGGAAAACCCAATCAGCGCAGTTGCCGATCAAATCCAAGCTTCACCACGAGAAAAACGGATTTTCAAGAGGCATAAAACGACGGCGGGGCGATGCCAGGCCAGCCCCGCCGGTAATCCTTAAAATTCCCGGGACATCTTTGCGTCGACGGAATGCCGGTTGCCGCCACGAACGGCGAAAAACAGGAAGATGGCCGCCCAGAGAATCGATTTTTCTGCGCCACCCAGACCTTCCGCCTTTACGATGCCGTGAAAATAGACCGTCACCAAAAGGACGATCATCGCCGCGAAGGAGGCAGGCCGCGTGAAGAGACCGATCGCCACCAGAATACCGCCGAAAAACTCTGTGGCGGCCAGAAGCGGCGACCAGAACACGCCGGGATAAAAGCCAAGGCTTTCCACCATGCCGACCGCACCGAAAGGGTTGGCGATCTTGCCAAAACCATGGGTGACAAGAAGAACACCCGCCGCAACGCGCAGAATGGTCTCCACCAGATCATGTGTCGCATTATAAAGCGGAGCGACAGCAGGAACGAAAAGACGCTGACGGTTATTGTCGAACTGGGCCATAGGATCTCCACGTTTCAGCCTTCGATGGCTTATCTGTTCGCAAAGCTCCGTGATAAGAACAAGAACGCGCCGGGTAAAAACATGAGTGTTATAGTTAACATTATCGTGACCGGACTTTGAAGGAGACCTGATCATGACCGACACCAAGCCGCGCATAACCATTCGCTATTGCACGCAATGCAACTGGCTGCTGCGCGCGGGCTGGATGGCACAGGAGATATTGCAAACCTTCGCTTCTGATGTCGGCGAAGTCAGCCTCATCCCCTCAACCGGCGGTCTGTTCGAGATCACCGTAGACGGCACCATCATATGGGAACGCAAACGCGATGGCGGTTTTCCCGGCCCAAAAGAGCTCAAACAGAGAATCCGCGATATCATCGATCCGGACCGCGACCTCGGCCATGTGGACAGAACGAAGCATGACGGGCTCGACACCTGACCCGGCGACATGTTTCAACAGCCTCCAACCAAGTTTTTTCCCTTTAAAATCAATGATCGTCATAAAAGTTCAAAAAGTCTGTTGACACCGGGCGGCTGCCCTCGTACATCGCTCTCCGTCGCCCAGATGGCGGAATTGGTAGACGCGCCAGCTTCAGGTGCTGGTACTCGAAAGGGTGTGGAGGTTCGAGTCCTCTTCTGGGCACCATTCCATTTTTGATCTTAGCCAGATCAATGACTTAGACGAAAAAACAGCAACATGCAGGCCTCCCGCGAAACGCAGGAGAGCATGTTGTTTTTTTTCGATCTGATGAAACTCCTGGCTACCGTTTTCCCAAAAAAATGATTGCCGCCTGCGGGAACGCAGCATTTGTCACGTCGACAAAAAAACCTGCCGTTTCCTCATGCAAAATCATTATATGTGAATGCTCATTTGGCTTTGCCGAGCTTACGGCTGAGAATCCTTGTCGCCGCTGTTTTGCGAATGTTGTTCGCAATTCGGCGTACAGGAAAGCACGGTTCGTTCCGTCTGGCGGAAAACGCGAACCGTATTGCCTTCATCGATGGAGACGAGAATGCGCTCGTCGACGATCGGATTTCCATCGGAATCAAGAAGCACGAGATTTGTCGTTCCGAAACTGCGGCCGGTCAGCACAATGGTCGTGGCATCGGCGACCGTGGCATCGGCAACTTTCGAATTACCAACAATAACCTTGCTGACAGGACGATCGAGACGGAGAACACGGGCGTGGTTCATCGAAACGCGCAATATGTCTTCCTGGGCGAAAACAGATTGCGACGAGCCTCCCATAATGACGGACAAGCCGACCACAATTTTCGCCAGTTTTCCGGATGACACGCGTTTTGCCCTTGTTCATTACCCGCACTTTACTGCGTCGCAGAATGCGCGGTTTTAGTGAATGAAGCGTTAAATGGCGAAAATGCATGGCGCGGGCGGTAACCATGCGCGGCTGAAGTCATTTTCCGCCTTCGCCGGCCCGCATCAAAATTGAACATATATGTCCCATTGAGGGAGCAGGTTTCCAAAAATGGGAAATCCCTTGCGGCGGAATATATTTGTTTATCAGCAAATATAAAAATATGCACAATACTTTTTGTCTTTGTTTACCAAGAGAAACTCATCATGCCATTTACTTTGGATTAAGGATTTTTTTTAAGTGGTTGGAAATCGCTCGGCTGTAGTTTGAGCCCAACCGAACAACGGAAAACAGTTGTCGGCGTGCTGAACCAAACAAGAGTTAGGAGATACTCATGACCAAGATTTTCGCTCGTTTTCTCAAGGACGAATCCGGCGCCACGGCAATTGAATACGGCCTGATCGCCGCGCTTATTTCCGTTGCTATCATCGGTGGTGCGTCGGCCGTTGGCACGAAGCTCAATGCTTTCTTCACCGCCCTTGCTGATAGAATCAACGCCAATAAGCCTGCCACAACGAACGGTTAAGCTTTACCGAATGAAAATGCACACGCCGCCCTTGAGGCGGCGTGTCTTTTTATCGATACCTTCTATAAAATAGCTGCTCTGAAAAGCAGCAGGAGGAGACAGTCGTGGTAGTCGCTGCAATTTTCCTGATATTGCCTTTTTGCCTCGCTTTTGCTGCTCTGAATGATCTTTTCAGTATGACGATACCAAACAGGATAACACTCTTCCTGCTATTGTCCTTTTTGACCGTAGCCCCATTTTGCGGCATGGACTGGCATACTTTTGCTATGAGCCTCGCGGCGGCCGGCATGGTATTTTTTGCCTGTTTTGCACTTTTCGCCACCAACGTCATGGGTGGAGGAGATGCCAAGCTGCTAACCGCCGCTTCCGTATGGTACGGCTTCAACATTTCCCTCGTAGAATTTCTGCTCGCAGTAACCTTTCTCGGGGGTATCTTGACCTTAGGGATCCTGCTTTTGCGCTCGCGCTCGCAGGAGATTATGGCCGTCGGCATTCCCATCCCAGATTCCCTGATGGTGGCAAAGAAAATCCCCTACGGAATCGGCATCGCTGCTGCGGGACTGTTAACCTATGGCGAAGCACCACTTGTAAAAGCCGCTATCGCCAGTCTTTCCTGAACAAGTTACAGCGCTGACGGATTAAAGACCCGTTAACCACAAATCCAAGCACAATATTAACTATAATTATACCAATCACACGCCATCCTGAGGGGAGAACAACCTGATTCCCTCAAGGATCGAGCATGAAACCGTCGCGTATCGTCATTTTATCCGTTGCCTTGGTCGCTGCCGGTCTTGCCGGTCTCGTCGCCATGCAGATTTCCGGCGCAAAGCAGGTCATCGAAAAAGCGGAAACGATCATCCAGAAGGAGCCGACGGTCAATGTTCTCGTTTCCTCGGTCAATTTGCCCGTCGGTAGCCGCCTGAACGATAGTTCGATGCGCTGGACACCGTGGCCGCAGGGCAATGTCGTCGATAACTTCATAACCGAAACGAAAAATCCGAACGCGATCACCGAACTCACCGGTGCCGTCGTGCGGTTGCCCCTGTTCGAAGGCGAACCGGTGCGACCGGAAAAGGTCGTCGATTCCAGCACCCGCATCATGTCTTCACTTCTGCCGGCAGGCAAACGCGCCGTCGCCACGGAAATTTCCGTCTCCACCGGCGCCGGCGGTTTCGTGCTGCCGAATGACCGGGTCGATGTCATCATGGTTCGCAAGGGCGATAACGGCAATTTCCTGACCGAGAACGTTTTGAACAATGTCCGGGTTCTAGCAATCGACCAACAGATCAAGGAAGGCGAAGACGGTATCTCCGCCGTCGTCGGTGCGACTGCAACTCTGGAGCTGACCCCAGAACAGGCAAAAATCATAACGGTGGCGCAGCAGATGGCGGATCGCCTCACCCTTGCGTTGCGCTCGATCGCCGACGCGCAGGAAAACGATACGCTTTCAGCGGGTTACCTTCTGAACGGCGGCTCCGGTCAACCGGAAATCCAGGTGATCAAATCCGGGTCGATCGTCAAAGGCAGTCAAGGAGCATCACAATGACCGGGGGGTTCATGGCAAAGCGTGTTAAAAAACACCTGCGTTCATCGATGCTGGGCGGACTTGCATTCTGCGTGGCATTTTCAGGTATTCCAGGCCCGCATTCGCCTGAATTTATGCGCCTTGGCGAAGCCGTGGCACAAAGTGCGAGTATCGTTCGGATCACCGAGAGCGGATCTGGCATCCGCAAACGTCTGAAGCTCGGCCTCAACAAGGCATTGGTGATTGATCTGCCTGAGGATGCGCACGACATTCTCGTTGCGGACCCCAGCCTTGCCGATGCCGTCACCCGCACCTCCAGACGAATTTACCTCTTCGGAAAAACGGTGGGGCAAACCAATATTTTCATTTTCGGTGAGGGCGGTCGCGAGATCGTCAGCCTCGATCTTGAAGTAGAGCGCGACATCTCCGGCCTCGAGGCAAATATCCGCCGTTTTATTCCCGAGTCGGATATCAAGGTGGAAATCGTTTCGGACAACATCGTTCTCACCGGCTCTGTGCGCACGCCGCAGGATTCTGCGCGTGCCGTGCAGCTCGCCGACGCGTTTCTTAAGGGTGGGGAAGCCACCACCCGCAACATCTCGCTCACCGGCGGCGACAATGGCGGGGATGCAGCGATTTTTGCGGAAAGACGCCAAGTATCGCAAATCGTCAACATGTTGACGATCGAGGGCGAGGATCAGGTAACGCTGAAGGTGACTGTCGCCGAAGTCAGCCGGCAGGTGCTGAAACAACTCGGCTTCAATGGCTCCATCGGCAGTTCGACAAGCAGTAACGGCTTTGAGTTCTCAAATCCGTCCAACCTCGGGAATGCAATCAGCACTGCGTCTAAAATAGCCAGCGGTTCGATCGGTTCCGGCTCGCTGAACTTTGCCTCCTATCTCAATGCCATGGAGCAGGCGGGCGTCGTTCGCACTCTTGCAGAACCTAGTCTTACCGCCATCTCCGGCGAACAGGCCAAGTTCTATGTGGGGGGAGATTTCCGGATCGCCGGAACCCAGGAAGTTACGCTCGACAAAGATACAAATACTCCGACCATCACCCGCGAAACGGAAACAGTCGACTACGGTATCACCTTGAATTTCAAACCAGTGGTGCTTTCACCGGGAAGAATAAGTCTCAAAATCGAGACCAATGTCTCCGAGCCGACCTATGAAGGCAACGTGGTAACGGGCAACTATGGGCGGAACATTCCCGGCTCGACCTATATGTCAGTCCGCAAGCGCGAAACCTCCACAACAGTCGAACTTCCGTCCGGCGGATCGATCGTGATCGCAGGTCTTGTTCAGGACAATGTCCGCCAGGCCATGTCGGGACTGCCGGGCATGTCGAAAATCCCGATTTTCGGCACGCTTTTCCGCAGCAAGGACTTTATCCGCAACGAAACGGAACTGGTCATCATCGCGACGCCCTATCTGGTACGGCCCGTTGCGCGCAACCAGATCGCCCGGCCGGATGACAACTTCAACCCGGAAAACGATGCCGCCATGTATTTCATGAACCGCGTCAACAAGGTCTATGGCCGCAAAGACCAGGTCCAGGCAGCGCCCTATCAGGGATCAGTGGGGTTCATCTACAAATGACGACACGCGCGCGAAATCTCCTCTTCAGAGCAAGCCCGGTCAGGGCAGGAAACGTCATGCCGGAAATAACCTCCTCTTCCTTCCTCAGACGGGCCGGTCTCATCTCCATGGTTGCGCTCGCCGCCGGCCTGCTGCAAGGCTGCGCGCGCGATCCGCTTACGACCAATGCCATTCCCGATGATTATCGCACACGCCATCCGATCACCCTGTCGGAAGCGGAGCACTCGCTGGATATTCCGGTTTCGGCGGGCGACAGCCGGTTGACCACCGCGGTGGCGGATAACGTGCGTGGTTTCGCCCAGAATTATGCGTCCATGTCGACCGGTATCATCAATATTCAGACGCCGTCGGGATCGGTCAATTCGGCAGCGGCCTCAAGAGTGGCGAAGCAGATCCGCTCGACGCTTTCCGGCGCCGGTGTACCCTCGGGCAAAATCATGGAAACACGTTATTCGGCATCCCCCAATGGCGATGCTGCACCCATCCGCCTGAGTTACGTTGCCGTCACCGCAATGACCGGGCAATGCGGCCAGTGGCCCGAAGACCTTTCGGACAATACCTTCGCCAACAAGAACTGGTACAATTTTGGATGCGCTTCGCAGAGCAATCTCGCCGCGCAGGTTGCCAATCCCATGGATCTGGTCGGCCCGCGGGGCATGAGTCCGATCGATGCCGAGCGTCGCGCGGTGGTCATTGACGCCTATCGCGGCAAGAGCACGACGGCGACGACGGACTGATGCGGTTCCACCATTTGTTACGGCAGGATAGACGATGAGCGCTGTAGAATACGACATCAAATCAAACGGCGGCACAGACGCCGAAGCGCCCGTTCGCGTCGGGGATATGGATCGCCTGCGGCCCCTGCCCCGCATTTCCGTCCATGCCTTCTGTGTCAGCGACAATATGCAGGGCGTCATGGACGCATTGTCCGGCGACAGGCGCATGAGCAAGGTGACCCTTCGGGTGACCAAGGGGGACATCAACGCGGCAGCCACGATGTTTTCCGCGTCGCCCACGCCCAATCTCATCATTCTGGAGACGGCAAGCGCACCCGCTTCGCTGCTGGATGATCTCGCCCCCCTGGCAGAGGTTTGCGACCCCACCACTCGCGTCATCATCATCGGCCGACACAATGACATAACGCTTTATCGCGATCTCATCCGTAACGGCATTTCCGAATATCTTGTCGCCCCGGTCAGCATGGCCGATCTGCTAGCCTCGATCGCGACGATCTTCGTCGATCCGGAGGCGGAGCCGCTCGGCCGTAACATTGCCTTCATCGGCGCAAAAGGCGGGGTGGGCTCCTCGACAATCGCGCATAATTGCGCCTTCGGCATATCCACGCTGTTTTCCACCGAAACCATCTTGGCCGACATGGACCTCGCCTATGGCACGGCCAATATCGATTTCGATCAGGATCCTGCCCAGGGCATGGCTGAAGCCGTGTTTTCACCGGAACGGCTGGACGAGGTGTTTCTCGACCGCCTTTTGACGAAATGCTCCGACCATCTGTCGCTTCTGGCAGCACCGTCGCTTCTCGACAGGACCTATGATCTCGATCGTCAGGCTTTTCTGCCGATTCTCGAGGTTCTGCAGCGCAGCGCCCCTGTCGCAGTCCTCGACCTTCCCCACCAATGGTGCGACTGGACGCGAGCAGTCCTTGCGGAAGCCGACGAAGTGGTGATTACGGCCGTTCCTGACCTCGCAAATCTGCGCAACACGAAGAACCTGTTCGACGCTCTGTTAAAACTGCGACCCAATGACAAGTTGCCACACCTCATTCTCAATCAGGTGGGCGTGCCGAAACGGCCGGAGATCGCCCCGGCAGATTTCCTCGAGCCACTGGAAATCGAGCCCATCGCAATCATCCCATTCGATACCCAGCTGTTCGGCAATGCCGCCAATAGCGGGCGCATGATCAGCGAGATGGATGAAAAATCCCAGATCGCGGAAACCTTTTCGCAGATCGCCCATACGATTACAGGACGCACCGTGCTGCGCAAAAGCAGACGCGGCGGCCTGGACAAACTCAAGAATATTCTCAAGCGCAAATAGGGTTTACCTCTGCGCCTTTAGACGGAAACGCCGATGTTCGGAAAACGCGGGTCTGAAGGCCCAGCCAGAAGCACAAAGCCGGATTTGGCCGCAGCTGTACCCATGCAGGCAGCGGTGACAGCCGAGCCTCGGCCTCTTACGATCGACACGCTTGAACCCGGCCAGTCGCCCGCAACACGGCAGGTCAACGCGGCATCGCAGTCGCCGCAGAAAAAACGTGCGCGCACGGAAGATTATTACAATACCAAGAGCCAGGTTTTCTCAGCGCTTATCGATACAATCGACCTTTCGCAGCTCGCCAAGCTCGACGCGGAGAGCGCACGTGAGGAAATTCGCGATATCGTCAACGATATCATCACGATCAAGAATTTCGCCATGTCGATTGCCGAGCAGGAAGAACTGCTCGAAGACATTTGCAATGACGTTCTCGGTTACGGCCCGCTGGAGCCGCTTCTCGCCCGCGACGATATTGCCGATATCATGGTCAACGGATCCGGCCAGACCTTCATCGAAGTCGGCGGCAAGACCATTGAATCCGACATCCGCTTTCGTGACAATGGCCAGTTGCTGTCCATCTGCCAGCGTATCGTCAGCCAGGTCGGCCGGCGTGTAGATGAATCGAGCCCAATATGCGACGCCCGCCTGCCGGATGGATCGCGTGTCAACGTCATTGCGCCACCGCTCGCCATCGACGGGCCGGCGCTGACGATCCGAAAATTCAAGAAGGACAAGCTGACGCTTGACCAGCTGGTGCGCTTCGGCGCAATCACGCCCGAAGGCGCGACCTTGCTCAAGATCATCGGCCGCGTTCGCTGCAACGTCGTCATCTCCGGCGGTACCGGCTCGGGCAAGACCACGCTTCTCAATTGCCTGACGAGCTTTATCGACAGGGACGAACGTGTCATCACCTGTGAGGACACCGCCGAACTGCAATTGCAGCAGCCGCATGTGGTGCGCCTGGAAACCCGCCCGCCGAACATCGAAGGTGAAGGCGAGATCACCATGCGCGATCTGGTCAAGAACTGCCTTCGTATGCGCCCAGAACGCATCATCGTCGGCGAAGTGCGCGGACCGGAGGTTTTCGACCTGCTTCAGGCCATGAATACCGGCCACGACGGCTCGATGGGGACGCTGCACGCCAACACGCCGCGCGAATGCCTCAGCCGTATCGAATCCATGATTGCCATGGGCGGCTTTACCCTGCCAGCCAAAACGGTGCGCGAAATCATTTCAGGATCGATCGATATCGTCGTTCAGGCGGCGCGCCTGCGCGACGGCTCCCGCCGGATAACGCAGATCACCGAAGTCATCGGCATGGAAGGCGACGTCATCGTTACCCAGGATTTGATGCGATACGAAATCGAAGGCGAAGATGCGAGCGGCAAGCTGATCGGCAGGCATGTATCGACCGGCATCAGCAAACCGCATTTCTGGGATCGCGCACGCTATTATGGCGAAGAAAAACGTCTGGCGGCCGCGCTCGATGAAATGGAAAAGACATCTTAAGGGAAAGCGACTGCCATGGACCCGACAATCCTGTTACTGGCCGTACTTGTCGCTATTTCGGCAGGAGCGCTGGCTTACGCCTTCCTTTTCCAGCAGATAGAGGTCGAAAAAAAGACCACCAGCCGCTTCAAGCGGGTGAAAGCCGCTGAAACGGATCACGCTAATATCAAAGCTGCGCGCGACCGTGTTCAGGAACTCGGAAAACGCCGCAAATCCATGCAGGACAGCCTGCGGGAAATGGAAAAGAAACAAAATGAAAAGGCAAAGAAAGCAAAGAACGTCAATTTGCGCGACAAGCTGATTCAGGCGGGCCTGAGGCTTTCCATCCGGCAATTCCACCTGCTGAGCGCAGGCGCAGCCGCTTTTTCCGGTGTTATAGCTTTTCTCTATGGTCTGTACCCGCTTATAGCTCTGCTTATAGGACTAGTTGCAGGGTTGGGGTTGCCGCGATGGGTATTGGCGTTTCTTCTCAAGCGACGCCAGAAAAAATTCCTCGAGGAATTCCCAAATGCCCTAGACGTCATGTGCCGGTCGATCAAATCCGGATTGCCGCTGAACGACGCTGTGCGATTGATAGCATCGGATGGCCAGGAGCCCGTGAAAACCGAATTCCAGCGGATCGTCGATGCACAGCAGGTCGGCATCAGTATTCCGCAGGGGATCGAACGCATGATGTTGACCATGCCGCTTTTCGAGGTGAGTTTCTTCGGCACCGTCATCACCATTCAGGCGCAGGCGGGTGGCAATCTTTCGGAGGCTCTGTCCAACCTTTCAAAAGTCCTGCGTGACCGCAGGAAGATGCGCGCCAAGGTGAATGCCCTATCAATGGAGGCGAAAGCCTCTGCGGTCATCATCGGCGCGCTGCCTTTTATTGTCATGATGTTGGTGCACTTCACATCGCCCGATTATCTGTCCGTGCTTTTCACTGACCTGCGTGGGCATCTCGTTCTCGGAGCATCCGGCGTCTGGATGCTGATCGGCATTTTCATCATGCGCCAAATGATCAATTTCGATATTTGAGGGCGCGGCCATGACAGGAAACCTCCTTTCCAACCTAACGGATCCGCAAACGATCATTGCCATTCTCGTCACTCTTGCGGTTTTCGCGACCCTCTACACACTCATCATGCCGTTCTTCGAACAGAAGGACTTCGCCAAGCGCATGAAAGCGGTATCGACTGAACGCGATATTATCAGGAGCCGCGAACGCGAACGGCTCGCGACAACCTCCAGAGACGGAAAAGCTTCCTTGCGCGGCAGCAATAACAAATCTGCTCGTCGCATCGTCGAAAAATTCAATCTTAAGGAAGCACTTGCGGACGCAAATACGATGAACAAGCTGCGAGCGGCGGGTTTTCGTTCACAAAATGCGCTCAACACCTTTCTTGCCGCACGATTCCTCCTACCGTTCGCTTTTCTCGCATTGGCCTTTACTTGGGTCTTTGTTCTGGGAAACCTTGCGGACAAGGCGTTTGTGGTCAGGTTGATGGCTGTACTGCTTTTCGGCTATATCGGCTTTTACGCACCAAATATCTACGTTTCCAACGCCATGAAAAAAAGGCAGAGTTCGATCAAACGCGCGTGGCCCGATGCGCTGGATTTGATGCTGATCTGTATTGAATCCGGTGTCTCGATGGAAGCCGCAATGCGCCGTGTTGCGGAAGAAGTGGGCGAGCAATCCCCCGAACTGGCAGAGGAAATGATGCTGACGACGGCGGAGCTCTCCTTTCTTCAGGACAGGCGAATCGCCCTTGAGAATTTCGGTATGCGCACACAGCTGGAAGGTGTCAAAAGCGTGGTGCAGGCACTTATCCAGGCGGAGCGCTATGGCACGCCGCTGGCTCAAGCGTTGCGTGTTCTAGCGCAGGAAGGCCGCGACGAGCGTATGAACGAGGCCGAAAAGAAAGCCGCCGCGTTGCCGCCGAAACTGACCGTACCGATGATCATATTTTTCCTGCCGGTACTCATCGCTGTCATTCTCGGGCCGGCCATCATCCGGGTCATGGACACGCTCTGATAAAGAAAAACCGCCGGCATTTTGTACGGGCGGTATATTCCGATTACGCTGGCAAAATCGTGACCCTGTTCATGCTGGCGGCCAAACCAAAAAATGTTATCAGCCTGCGGGCTTTGCGTCTTTTTTCGCCAGCTGCTGCCAGGAATTCTGCTGCGAGAGCATCGCGCGCAGATAGGTGAGATTTGCCTGCGCCTGCTGCGGTGACAATTCCTGAACCGCGATGCGCTCGGCTTCGGCGAAACGTCCCTGAAGACCCACCACAAGCGCGAGGTTCTGGCGAACGCGGCTATCAGCGCCGGGCTGCGAAATGGCGGATTGCAGATATGTTTCGGCGGTGCGGGGATCGCTCGACAGGACATAAGACATGCCGAGGTTTGAAAGCACGCTTGGATCGTTCGGCTTGAGGTCGAGCGCCTGCCGGTATCTCGAGCGCGCCTCGTTCGAGCGTCCCAGCTGGTCGAGAACGGCGCCTTCGGCGGAATAAAGCCGCCAGTCGGGTCGGTCGGGGGTCTGCGCCCTCTGTATGGTCGAAAGCGCCTGCTCCAGCTGGCCGGCAGCCGCCTGCGCCTTGCCATAAGCGGCAAGCACATCGCGATCCGCCGGATTGGCGATGGCGATCTGCTGCATGACGGCAAGTGCCTGGGTATTCTTGCCCGTCATCATCAGAACGCTGGCGTAGTTCATGCCGACCGACTTGTCCTTGGGGTTGCGTTCATAGGCCTTGCCGGCGGTCTCTTCCGCCTGCCGCAGCTGGTCCATGTTCATCGTGTCATAAGAACGGGTGGCGGCGGGAATGGAACCGGTGGACATGCGATCCGGCTTGTTGGTGCTCGCGCATCCGGACACGGCCAGAACCAGCGCTACCAGACAGGTTCCGCGCAGCAACCCGGTCCGGCCTGTTTTAGCCAAAGAAAAAGCAGTCATGGCAGCGCCCCCGCCCAAAAATGATCGACCTTGCGCCCGACATACGACAGACTCACATGACGCAACTTTCACTAAAGCAATAATCTGTTAACCCTAACAGAGCGTTAATCGCACCGATTCACGACACTGGAGCGCCGCGTCCGAGAGGACGCAAAAGGCCGCTCTGGCACTTTGAAACTGCGCATCGTTCCTGTCGAAAATCATCCCGATTTTCGGGGCCGATGCACCAACGGAAGCATACAATGGCGCCCTACCAGTTCATCGAACGCCCCACCCCTTTCAGCTCAAAGGCCGGCAACACCCTGCCGGTTTTTGCCGTCACCCCAGCCCATATCGAACAGGGCGCCATCGATCCTGTTGCTCTGGACTGGGCGAAAAAAGCGGGGTTCAAGGCGGAAGCAGGCGCCATCCTGCTCGTGCCTTCCGCGGATGGTTCGCTGGGTGGCGCGCTTCTTGGGCTTGGCGGCAATCCATCCGAAATTCCCTTCATAACCGGGAAACTTGCCCGTGAACTGCCGGAAGGCGAGTGGCACATCGAAACCGCGCCCCTGACCGCCAACCGCCTGGCGCTCGGCTTTGGCCTCGGCAGCTATCGCTTCGACAAATACAGAACCACCAAGACCAACGGGGCAAAGCTTCTCATTCCGCAAGATGCGGAAGACGGCGAGATCAAACGCATTCTGGCCGGCGTTTTCCTTGCCCGCGATCTCATCAATATACCGGCCAATGACATGGGACCGGACGAGCTTGAAATCGCCTTCCGTGCCCTTGCCGCTCACTATAAGGCAAAGGTCAGCGTCACCACCGGCGACGATCTGTTGAAGGAAAACTTCCCGCTGATCCACGCCGTTGGCCGCGCGAGCGAAAGCGCGCCGCGCCTCCTTGAGATGAACTGGGGTAAAAAGGGCAATCCACGTCTCACCCTCGTCGGCAAGGGTGTCTGCTTTGATACCGGCGGTCTTGATATCAAACCCGCTGCCTCCATGGCATTGATGAAGAAGGATATGGGCGGTGCGGCCAATGTTCTCGGCCTTGCACTGATGATCATGGATGCGAAGCTGCCTGTCGATCTTCGTGTGCTTGTACCAGCCGTCGAAAACTCCATCTCCTCCAATGCCTTCCGCCCTGGCGATATCTATAAAAGCCGTAAGGGACTGACGGTACAGATCGACAACACCGATGCGGAGGGACGTCTCGTGCTGGCGGATGCGCTGGCCTATGCCGATGAGGATGCGCCGGACCTGATGATCGACATGGCGACGCTGACGGGTGCCGCCCGCGTCGCTCTCGGCCCGGATCTGCCGCCTTTTTATACCGATGACGAAGATCTGGCCCATGACATCTCGGAAGCCAGCATCGATATCGACGACCCGCTGTGGCGGATGCCGCTCTATATGGGATATGACAAGGATATCCGCTCGCGGGCAGCCGACATCACCAACGCGCCGTCAGGCGGCATGGCCGGCTCGATCACCGCAGCCCTGTTTCTCAAGCGTTTCGTGACGAATACCAAGCGCTGGGCGCATTTCGATATTTACGGCTGGTCGCTGAGCGAGAGGCATCACTCGTCGATCGGCGGCGAGGCGCAGGGTATCCGGGCGATCTTCCATTACATCGCACATCAATTCGCGAAGTAATCACTTCCACGGGCGCTTCGACAACTGGAGCGCCCGATCTCTATCAAACAAGAACCTTCTGTTCCTTGTGGTCTTCCTCGCCGAAGAACTTCAGGTAACGTTCCACTTCGGCCGGCTCGCCCGTCGCCTTTTGCGGATTATCTGAGAGCTTGACCGCCGGCCGGCCATTGGCGTCGCTGACCTTGCAGACGATCGAGATCGGCTTGAGGCTGGCGATGGTTTTTGGCGCGCAGCCGGCAAAGTCATTGGTCAGATTGGTGCCCCAACCGAAGCTCATCCGTACCCGACCTTCGAAATGTCTGTAGGTGTCGATAATGGCGTTGACATCGAGACCGTCGGAAAAGATCAGCATCTTCTTGCGTGGGTCGCGGCCCATCTTCTGCCACCACTCGATGATCTTTTCGCCGCCCTCGATCGGTGGCGCGCTGTCTGGGCGGAAACCCGTCCAGTCCGCCACCCATTCCGGCGCATTGCGCAGAAACGCAGCCGTACCGAAAGCATCAGGCAGCACGATCAGCAGGTTGCCGCCATAAAGCCGGTTCCAGTCCTTCAGAACCTGATAGGGGGCGGCCGCCAGTTCCTCATTCGTCTGCGCAAGCGCTGCAACCACCATCGGCAATTCATGCGCATTGGTACCCACGGCTTCGAGATCGGAATCCATGGCGAGCAGGACATTGCTCGTGCCGGTGAAAGCCGGTCCAATGCCTTCCTTCAGCGCCTCGACGCACCAGCGCTGCCAAAGAAAGCTGTGGCGGCGGCGCGTGCCGAAATCGGAAATGCGCAGGCCCGGCAGTTCCCGCAGCCGTTCGACCTTTTCCCACATCTTGGCCTTCGCCCTGGCATAAAGGACATCAAGCGTGAAATAACCGAGCGAGCGCATGGCGCTGCGCGAGCGCAACTCGTTGATGATCGCCAGCGCCGGAATTTCCCAGAGCGTCGTGTCCATCCACCGGCCATGGAAGTTCAGCTCATACTGCCCGTCACGCTTGAAAAGCTCATATTCCGGCAATTGATAACTCGAAAGCCAGGAGAGGAACTCCGGCTCGAAAATCTGTGAACGACCGTAAAAGGAATTACCCGCGAGCCAGATATTTTCTTTCTTGGAGAGACGCAGGGTGCGCGCGTGATCAAGCTGCTCGCGCAGCTCCATCTCGTCGATCTCTTCGGCCAGCCGCACCGTCTTGGTACGGTTTATCAAGGAAAATGTCGCGTCGACTTCCGGATAGAGCTTCCAGATCATCTGCAACATCAAGAGCTTGTAAAAATCCGTGTCGATCAGGCTGCGAACGATCGGATCGAGCTTCCAGGTGTGATTGTGGACACGGGTCGCTATATCGGTCTTCGTCATGCTCGCATTCCCCAACATCGGCCGAGACCCGACGTCACCCCGCACCTCGGCAGGTCTCAACCTGTCATGGCAAAGACTTATCTGAAAAAGCGACAACAAGTCCAGAGCGGCGGCGGCAGAGGGCCTTAGTTTTGCTCGTGCAGCCGATTTTTCGAAAAGCGTACCGCACTTTTCGGGTGAAGGCGCTCAATCCCTTTACCTCAGAAGGTTGGCCCTTTACCTCAGAAGGTCGGGTCGACGGGATTGATGCCGGGATACCAGTCCTTTGAGACCGGATTTCTGCCCCCGAAGCTGGAAATACCGTTTTCATCCGTGCAGCGATAACCCTGAACGGGAAGTCCCCGGCTGCCGAAAACATCGCGGTAGGGGCCGCGGGAATATCCGGTAGTTCCGAGTTCGCTGTGGCAGGTATAACGGACTTTGGGCTGCAGCGTGCGCGGGTCCTTGACACCCGGCAGGTTCGCATAGGCATCGGGTGCCGGGGCAAAGCCATTCTGGTAAACGGTCTGCGCCTGTGCCGAGGCGCTCAATAGAACCGCCGTCAGGAACGCTGCCAATTTCGTCGCCGTTTTTGTCTTCATCGATGCCGGTCCCATACCATCCTTCATCCGATGTAGGCCGTTGACGACCTTCCTACAAAGGGTGAGGCGGGCACGATTTCGTGAAAACGGCTTTCTCAGCCCTCCAGACGGCGGAAAGCCGTCGGCTTTTCATAAAGCCAGCCGATGCGCTCGATGGCCGCATCGAGATTTTCACAAGCGACATTCATCGTATGCCCATTGGCGTGGAGCAGCGTTTCCTCGTTTTCCATGAGGCCGACATGACCCTTCCAGAAGACCAGATCACCGCGGCGCAATTCGTCGCGCTCTATTTCCACGCCAAGCGACTTCACCTGCATGTCGGTATCGCGCAGAACCCGCCGACCCGTCATTGCCATGGAAAGCTGCACGAGGCCGGAACAATCTATGCCGAGGCCCGAGCGGCCGCCCCAGAGATAGGGCGTCTCGATGAAGCGCAGTGCTATCGCCACATAATCCTCTTCAACAGCATCACCGACTGCCCGGCAATGGGCGGCGATGATGCCCTCGCCTTTTTCAGTCATCAGATATCGGGTGCCGCGCGTCTCGGCCTCGCCGACGATGCGAATAAGGCTGCCCATGGAAAGGGCCGCGACCGGTGGTTTGCGCAGTTCAGCGGCAGGATAGAGAAAGGTGCGCGGCGCAACGACGCGATGCGTGACGGTAACGACATCGCCAATAGCGGTTTCCGGCACGTAACCGGCGTAACCATCGGCGTCCGCCTGCACCCATGCCCAGCCGTTCGTTCTATCGAAGACACGGATGGTTTCGCCAAACAAAAGCTCCGTATCGATACCGGAGGCAAGGTCTGGCGTCGGCCGCAGGCCAATGACGGGAACAGCGACTTGCGCGGGCGAACCACTGACGAAGCGGTCGGCCTGCACCACACCTTGCAGTTTTTCATCGGCCAAGTCAGAGCGGAAAACATTCAGGCGACGGTCGAGCATCATGGGTTTCACGTCCAGAGTTAGATCTTACGCGCCTGATCAATAATCAGATCGCCGAATTTTTCCAGATAGAGCGCACCTGTGACAGTGCGTTTTATCACAACATTGCGTCTGTCCCGCTCATCCCTCACCCTGTCGACCAGCCCCAGCGCCCCGAGACTGTCGAGTGCGCGGGTGATGACCGGCTTGGTCACGCCCAGCATTGCAGCGAGACCGCGAACGGTGTGCGGCGGCGGCACAAGATAAATCTGCAGCAGGATGGCGCTCTGGCGCAAGGTCAAATCCGGCGCGTCGGCAATGACCTGCGCGATCGCGACGCGATGCCAGAGCCCCAAGGCTTCCGTGGGCGAAAGTTCTGCAGGCACGCCGATAAACCTTCCAGTCGTTATCGTGCCTTTTTCAGGCAATGAACGGCAAAACTCAAGAACCATAGCGCACAAACAAAACCGCCGCGCTGTTGCAGACCGGATAGGTCGAACAGCGCGGCGGCATTTCGGACCCGTTTTCCGGGCTTCCAACGTCCCCTCTGGACTTAAAACAAGAGAAGCAGGAAGCGTGCCAATTTTATTGCGGCGCACAAATATGAGAGAAAACAACGATTTATCGTGCAATCGCGGCGCCATGGCCGGATTTCTGCAAACGAAGATTAGCAATAAAAATAAGCAGACAGGAATTTAGTGCTTAAAAACTGCCTTCCGCCGCAAGGGCGGAAGGCAGGGATCGTTGTGGATCAGATTTCCGCGTGGCTCAGATTTCTGCACCGCGGGCCGTATCAGCGGCATTGGCGCCTTGCTGCCGGTTATGCCGGATCGACGACCAGAGCGAAATACCGATCAGGGTCGCACCGCCAAGGCCGGTGATGACCTCCGGTATATGGAACATGGTCTGCACATACATGATGACCGACAGGATAAGGATCGCGTAAAAAGCGCCGTGTTCCAGATAGCGGTATTCGGCAAGCGTTCCCTTCTCAACCAGCATGATCGTCATCGAGCGCACATACATGGCGCCGATGCCGAGGCCGATGGCGATGATGAACAGGTTCTGGGTCAGTGCGAAAGCACCAATCACGCCGTCGAAGGAGAAGCTGGCATCCAGCACTTCGAGGTAAAGAAACGCACCGAAGCCGCCTTTGGCCGCGCCTTCCAGCATTTCCTGGCTGCGATCGAGAATACCGCCGACGACTTCCACCAGCAGGAAGGTCAAAAGACCCCAGATCGCCGAATGGAAGAAGGTGTTGGCTGCGACCGGACCGAGTTCCGGGTTGTCACTGGCACCGATGATACGGGAAAAGACCAGCATGACGACCAGCACGAAGGCGATCTCGATGCCCTTGACGGAGGAATAGGTCGCAGCCTTTTCCTCGATCCAGCGCACCCAGTGCACGTCCTTTTCATGGTCGAAGAAGAAATTGAGACCAACCATCATCAGGAAGGTGCCGCCAAAAGCCGCAATCGGCAGATGGGCGTCACGCATGATTTCCGAATAACGTTCCGGCTGCGTCGCCGCCATGACGATTGCCGTCCAGGGGCCGACATTGGCGGCAACGACGACGATGAGCAGCGGGAAGACGATACGCATGCCGAAAACGGCAATCAGGATACCCCAGGTCAGGAAGCGGTGCTGCCAGACCGGCGTCATATCCTTCAGCTTATTGGCGTTGACGATGGCGTTATCGAAGGAGAGCGAGATTTCCAGCACCGCAAGAACGACGCAGATGAAGAAGATCGTCGCCGTGCCGCCCACCGTTCCGGTCATTTCCCAACCGAGATAACCGCCGAGGATCAGACCGACGATGGTGACGATAAATGCCCACTTGAAGTAGGAAAGCGTGGTTTTCTGGGCGGGGCTCATGTCCGGTCGCCTCCGATAACGAGGACGTTCACGGACCGACGCCGAGCGTCAGGCCGCACGCAGAAAGCACGCGCGCGAAGCACATTCAGGTTTTTCATAGTTTTTAATCCGCCGGCCAATTTTTGCAGGCGGTACCGACATCGCGAGAGCGCCGTAAAACTCTCGCCAGAGGGGCCCGGCACCTTTGTTTCCTCTGTCCATGCGAGACATATGATCGCAGGACCTTCTCTTACTCCCTGAAGATCACGCCCTCGTCAAGTCCCGTGATTGTATCGACAGTGGTCAGGAAAGATCAAACCTGTTCTTCGACCAGTCCTTCGGCGGTTTCGCGGCGTCGCTTGAGCGTATTTTCGCGGAAGAAAATATAGAGGCCGGATAGAACGATCAGGCCCGCGCCGATGACGATGCTGATATGCGGTACATCACCGAAGAATGCCCATCCGAAGATCACCGCCCAGAGCAGCAGCGTATATTGCAGCGGCGCGACGGTCGCAGCATCGGCAAGCTTCAGAGCCCGATTGACCAGCACATGCGCTGCCATGGCGACTACGCCGAGCAGGCTGAGGAACGCCAGATCGAAGCTGGACTGGACCGGCAGCCAGCCGGATGGTGTTAGAAACACTGCAACGATGCCCGCAAGACCGGCACCGATGATCTGCCAGAAGGCAAGTACGGTATCCGGCGTATTGCGCAGCTGGCGTCCGGACAACATCATGAAGGCGAAGGCAGCACTGCCGAGAATGGAAAACAGCGCAGCGGAAGTGAGGCTTGCCGAACTGGGTTTCAAGGCGATGAGAACACCGACGAAACCGATGGCGATGGCCGTCCACCGACGCCAGCCGACCTTTTCTCCGAGCAGAAACGGTGCCAGGGCCGCCACATAAATGGGCGCCGCCAGCCAGTAGGTCATGACGTCTGCCAATGGCAGGCTCGCGACCGCGAAATAGAAACAGAAAAGCTCGGCGGTGGAGAAAAAGACACGCGCCACCTGCAATCCGGGCCGCTCGACCTTCACAAGGCCGGAAAGGCCAGCTCGCCAGACGATGGGAACCAGGATGACAAGGGCCGCAGCACTTCGGATCAGGATAACCTGCCCCTGGCTATAGGTCGATACAAGCCATTTTCCCATGGCATCGTTCAGCGCGAAAAGCAGCATTCCAAGCAGCATGACGGCCACGCCGAGGCCAGTCGGCGAAAGCTTTCGTATCATAGTCGACATGTCAGTTCCGATCTCTCCCAATGGCTGCATTGGTCGTTCAGCCAGCCACCCCTTGTCAAGCCCGGAGCGGCTGACTTGAGAAATAATATTACTAATAGATCGAAGACTTATATGTCAGAAGAATATTCGCCTCTCTTCAGCCACGAGTTCCTGAAGAAAATCGACCACGGTACGGACGCGAACCAGTTGGCGGGCGGACTCGTGATAGGCGGTCCAGTAGGACCGGCTTATGCTGATATGCGGCATGATCCGCAACAGTTCAGGATATTGCCCGGCGATGTAATTGTGCAGAATGCCGATACCCGCCCCCGACCGCACCGCCTCCGTCTGGCCGGTGGCGCTGGAGATTTCAAAGGCGGCATCCCAGTCGCGCATGATCTCACCGGTGTAATTCAGGGAAGGCGAGAAGATCAGGTCCTCCACATAACCGATCCGACGATGGCGCTTGAGCGCTTCGACATCATCAGGCGTTCCATATTCAGCCAGATAGTCGGCGGAGGCATAAAGCCCGAGCGAATAATCGGTGAGCTTTGAGAACATCAGCCTGCCCTGCTCCGGCCGCTCGATGGTGATGGCGATATCGGCCTCGCGCTGCGACAAAGAGAAGGAACGCGGCACGGGAACGAGCTGGATTTTGAGATCAGGATAACGGGCCGTCAGCCGGCCCAGCCGTGGCGCGAGAAAGGAGACGCCAAGACCGTCCGGCGCACCGATACGCACCGTTCCCGCCACTGCCGTATCGACACGCCCGAGATTGGCCTGGGCATTCAGCATTTCGGTTTCCATGCGCTCGGCGGCACCCAAAAACCGCTGACCTTCCTCGGTCATTTCGCAGCCGTTCGTCCGGCGGATAAACAGCTGGGTCTTCAGTGCCTGCTCCAGCAGCGTCAATCGCCGCGAAAGCGTTGCGTGATTGAGTCCGAGCCGTTTCGATGCGGCGAGAATCTGCCCGGAGCGGGCAACGGCAAGGAATATGCGGACGTCATCCCAATTCATGGCTTGCTGCGCATCATTACGGGTTCAACTTCGATCAAAGTAAGCGATGTCACCATTCCCGCCACACCCTCTTTATATTTCAGGAAATGCGGCGTCTGCAGATGCGCCTCGTATGCCGCCTGGTTCGCATAGATTTCGAGGATGCGAATCTTTTCCGGGCTGCCTTTGATCGCCACCGCATTTAATGCAAGCACACCATTTTCAAGACGGACCGAAGCCTCGATCTCCTCTGCAAGCAATCTGCGATAGGCGTCCAGATGGGTCGGATCGATTTCTATTTCAGCCATCCTCACGACAGGTTCATCGCTCGCCATCTTTTACCTTTCTTTTTTGACTGGCGAACTCGCCGTGCCGGATAAGGAAACGCCTCAAATGCTTATCGTACTTTAATTTACGCACAACGGTTTCTTATCCGAGTTCATTGATTTGTACAAATTCAAGTGCAATGCTGCGCCCATCAAAAAATCGCGGAGGACTACCCATGAAGGAAATCGGTCATTTCATTAACGGCAAGCATGTGCCCGGCACCAGCGGTCGCACATCGAATGTCTATAACCCGGCCACAGGCGAAGTGCAGGCAACCGTTGCGCTTGCGAGCGACGCTGAATTGCGTGCTGCCGTTGAAAGCGCCAAGGCGGCACAGCCGAAATGGGCTGCCACCAACCCGCAGCGCCGCGCCCGCGTTTTCTTCAAATTCGTTGAACTTCTGAACCGCGACCTCAACGAGCTGGCGGTGCTGCTTTCCAGCGAGCATGGCAAGACCGTCGAGGATTCCAAGGGTGATATCATCCGCGGCCTCGAAGTCTGCGAATTCGTCTGCGGCATTCCCCATCTGCAGAAGGGTGAGTTTACCGAGGGCGCTGGCCCGGCCATCGACATGTATTCGATCCGCCAGCCGGTCGGTATCGGCGCGGGCATCACCCCGTTCAACTTCCCCGGCATGATCCCGATGTGGATGTTCGCCCCGGCGATCGCCTGTGGCAACGCCTTCATCCTCAAGCCTTCCGAGCGCGACCCGTCGCTGCCGATCCGTCTTGCCGAACTGATGATCGAGGCTGGTCTTCCGGCCGGCATCCTCAACGTCGTCAACGGTGACAAGGGCGCTGTCGACGCCATCCTGACCGATCCCGATATTGGCGCGGTCTCCTTCGTCGGCTCGACGCCGATCGCCCGCTATGTCTATGGCACCGCCGCCATGAACGGCAAGCGCGCGCAGTGCTTCGGCGGCGCGAAGAACCACATGATCATCATGCCGGACGCCGATCTCGATCAGGCGGTGAATGCGCTGATGGGTGCGGGTTACGGTTCGGCCGGCGAGCGCTGCATGGCCGTTTCCGTTGCGGTTCCGGTTGGCGAAGAAACGGCCAACCGTCTCGTAGAAAAGCTCATCCCGCAGATCGAGAGCCTGAGAATCGGCCCCTATACCGATGACAAGGCCGATATGGGCCCGCTCGTCACCAAGGAAGCCCAGACACGCGTCAAGGGTCTGATCGACAGCGGTGTTGAACAGGGCGCAAAGCTGCTGGTCGATGGCCGCGATTTCAAGCTGCAGGGTTATGAGGACGGCTATTTCGTCGGCGGCTGCCTGTTCGACCACGTCACGCCTGACATGGACATCTACAAGACGGAAATCTTCGGGCCGGTTCTGTCGGTCGTTCGCGCCAAGAACTACGAAGATGCGCTGGAACTGCCAATGAAGCATGAGTACGGTAACGGTGTCGCGATCTACACGCGTGACGGCGATGCTGCACGCGATTTCGCAAGCCGCATCAACATCGGCATGATCGGCGTCAACGTTCCGATCCCGGTTCCGCTCGCCTACCACTCCTTCGGCGGCTGGAAGGCCTCGAGCTTCGGCGATCTCAACCAGCACGGCACGGATTCGATCAAATTCTGGACCAAAACCAAGACGATCACCTCCCGCTGGCCCTCCGGCATCAAGTCGGGTGCCGAATTCGTCATGCCGACGATGAAGTAAGCCGAAAAGCCGGCAACCAAAACAAAAGCCCCGCTGCGAAAACAGCGGGGCTTTTTCGGTTAAAAAGATTACTAAAAAAATCAAGTTTCTTTTGTCAAAATAATTCCACTTAAAGCTGTTATCGCGTAAGAGAGCCGTTGCGGCGTGGGGACGCTGCCAATCGAGGATAACGGGGAAGCCTGCAAACTCAATCTGCCCGGAGAGGGGCATGTCATGAGGGACTATTATGAGTGAAATCTCTGTCAGCGTGGATCAGCGCGCACTCGAACGCGGCTCGTTCAGTGGAAATGCCAAGGAATATTTTGGTATCTGGATCGTCAATATTCTGCTGACGATCGTCACGATCGGCATCTATTCCGCCTGGGCAAAGGTGCGCCGCAAGCGTTATTTCAATGGCAACACCGTGCTGGCCGGCCGCGCTTTCGGTTATCACGCCACCGGCGGACAAATCTTCAAGGGTCGGTTGATTGCATTTGCCTTCATCGTCGTCTCGCAGCTTGTCGGCCTCATCCATCCGTTTCTGGTCTTCGTGCCGGCGCTCCTGCTGATGATCTTCTTTCCCTGGCTGATCACGCGCAGCATTCGTTTTAATGCGCGGGTGACAAGCTATCGCAATGTCCGTTTCGATTTCGTCGGCACTGCGGGAGGCGCCTTCGTCTCTATTCTGCTCGGCAGCCTCGTCGCGCTTTTCTCCTTCGGCATTCTGGCGCCACTGTCCAGCCGCTGGGCAAACCGCTACATTTTCAGCAACCTGCGTTATGGTGACCGGCCCTTCAGTGCCGACCCCAAGATCAGCGCGCTTTATCGGGTCTGGATCATTCCGGCGATCATGGTGGTGATTGGCAGCATCGTGGTCGGTTTCTTCGGCGTTGCCGCCTTTGCGGCCAATAGTGCGGTCCTCGAAGACGAAACGGCCGCCATGGTTACCGCGCTTGCTTCCCTCTATGTCGGCCTTTTCGGCGCATTTTTGGTTTACGGCCTCGCGGGCGTTGTTTATCGCACCGGCGTTCGCAACGTTGTTATTTCGTCCATGCTGCTGGACGGAAAGCACGATCTGCGCAGCGACCTGCATCGCGGGCGTTACCTCTGGATCGTCACCTCCAACCTTGTTGTCACCGTCTTCACGCTTGGCCTGATGCGGCCATGGGCGGCAGTGCGCGAAGCGCGTTATACCGTCGAACGCACGGCAATCCGTTTCAATGGCGATGTGGGCGAGGTCCTTTCTTCGATGGAAGCAACGGGTGCCGCCGTCAGCGCCGAATATATGGATATGGAAGGTTTCGAGTTTGGTTTCTAATACCGGAGAAACCGTTGCGGGCGAGTGGCACGCCGCTCGCTCCAGCCTTTCCAGCGCCGCCAGGCTGAAGCTTGGCGGCACGGTCCTTCTCGTGCTCGACGCGAAGGACAACCATGTCAGAACCCAGGCCGAGATAAAAACGGTCGAGATCAGCCACCGCGTTGGAGCCATTCCCCGGGAGTTGCATTTTCCGGACGGTTCGCTGTTCGAGACACGCGACAATGACGGTGTGGACCGTCTGCTTGTCCAGCACATTACCAAGCGCGCCGGCTTCGTAAACTGGCTGGAACAGTTCCGCCTGCGACTGATCGGCATCACCGCCGCAGCCGTACTTCTGGCTTATGGCACTTACAAGCTGGCGCTGCCGGCGCTGGTGGAACTGGCGGTCGCTGTCACCCCGCCGATCGTTCCGCAAATCATGTCGGCCAGCACCATGCAGGCCTTCGACCAGACGGTGTTCTCCGCAAGCGAACTACCACAGGAACAACAGGACGCCATCCGCGCGGAATTTGCCCGGATCGCCGCCCATGCGGAAGGTTCGCCCGAGGATTACAAGCTGAATTTCCGCAAGGGGGGCTATATCGGTCCCAATGCCTTCGCGCTTCCGGACGGCACGCTGGTATTGACGGACGAGTTGGTGGAACTCGCAGGCGACGACAGGCAGATGATCACCGGGGTTCTCGCGCATGAAATCGGCCATGTGGAATATGAACACAGCCTGCGGCAGCTTTACCGCGCCGCCGGTGTTGCCGGTCTCGTCATGCTGATTGCCGGCGACGTCGGTTCGGCCATGGAAGATATTCTCACCCAGGGTGGTGGTCTTCTGGCGCTCTCGCATTCGCGCGATGCCGAGCGGCAGGCGGATCAGCGCTCCGTCCAACTGATGCGCCAGGCCGGGCTTGACCCCACCGCCATCGAGCGCTTCTTCGCGCTACTTGAGGAAAAGCTGGGGGACAAGGGCGGCACCAGCATTGTGTCCACCCATCCCGGAACGCCGGAAAGGCGCAAGGCTATCCTCGATTACAACGCCTCACTGGACAATAAGCCGGCGGGTAACTGATCCGCCGGTCTCCGGAAAACGGCGTCAGTTGGTCGGACCGTCGTTGAAGCCCACTTCGTCCACCAGTTCGGATGCCTGCCTGCGATGAGCGGCAATATCCGTCAGCGGCAGCTTGTCCGGATTGATGGGGCCGAAACCCTTGACGACATCGGATGGCTCGGCGCCCGGCAGCACCGGATATTCGAAGACCTGCTTGGCGTAGATTTCCTGTGCCTCGCGGGACGCCAGGAATTCCATCAGCTTCAGCGCATTGTCCTTGTTGGGTGCATATTTCGTCAGGGCCATGCCGGAAATATTCACATGCGTGCCGCGATCGCCGGCGTTGGGGAAGATCACCCGCACCGATCCCGCCCATTCCTTTTCTTCCGGCTCGCGATCATTGGTCAGCATCAGACCGACATAATAGGTATTGCCGAGCGCGATGTCGCATTCGCCGGAAAAGATCGATTTCGCCTGGCTGCGGTCGGTTCCATCAGGCTTGCGGGCGAGATTATTCTTCAGGCCGGTCAGCCATGTGCGAGTGTAATCGACGCCATGATGGGCGATCATCGAGGCGATAAGGGCAATATTGTAGGAATGCTGGCCGTCACGAATGCAGATCTTGCCCTTCCATTTCGGTTCGGCAAGCTCCTCATAGGTGATGTCCTTCTGGGTCACCCGCTCTCTGGAGGCATAAACCACCCGGCCGCGCGTCGTCAGGCCGAACCACTCGCCCTGCGGATCGCGGAGATTGGCGGGGATGTCCTTTTCGATGACGGGATCGTTGAGAACCGGCTGCGTGACGCCACCTTCCTTCGCCTCAACGAGACGGGCGATATCAACCGTCAACAGCAGATCGGCGGGCGAATTGACGCCCTCGGCCTGAATGCGCTCCACCAGCCCCTTGTCGAGGAAAAGAACGTTGGCTTCTATGCCCGTTTCTTTCGTGAAGGCATCGAGCAGCGGCTGGATCAGCTCGGGCTGGCGATAGGAATACACATTCACCTCGCCTTCCGCAAAAGCTGCGGGCGCGCCGGAAACGATCGTCAGCCCTGAAAAAACGGCAGCGGAAAAATACGATTTCAAGCTTGCCATTACGAATGCCTCCATTACATTCAGATTCTTGACTTGTTTGTTCATGAATCATTGAGGCGGTCAACAAGGCTGTTCGAGAAATATCGAATGGGCGCCAGTTTTTTCAGTTTCTGGAATTGTTCTAAACTGAAAAAGAGACTATATAACTCCACATTGAGAGTTAGGAGACCAGCATGCGTTTGACCAAACAGACCAACTATGCCGTTCGCATGTTGATGTATTGCGCTGCGAATGAAGGCAAGCTGAGCCGCATTCCAGAGATCGCCAGGGCTTACGGCGTATCTGAGCTGTTCCTTTTCAAAATCCTGCAGCCACTCAACAAGGCGGGCCTGGTAGAAACCGTGCGTGGCCGCAATGGCGGCGTGCGGCTTGGCAAGCCTGCCGAAAAGATCAGCCTTTTCGACGTGGTACGAGTGACCGAAGACAGTTTTGCCATGGCAGAGTGCTTCGAGGACGGCGCCGTTGAGTGTCCGCTTGTGGACAGCTGTGGCCTGAACTCGGCGCTGCGCAAGGCGCTCAATGCCTTCTTCGATGTTCTCGCGGAATATTCGATTGACGATCTCGTCAAGGCGCGCCCGCAGATCAACTTCCTGCTCGGTATCGACACGGAAATGCCGAAGGCCATGCCCCTTCCCGCCGCCTGATCACGCAAATATCAGAACAGCGAAAGCCAAAGCCCGTGCCCGAAGGTCGCGGGTTTTTCTTTTATAAAATACTCATGAAATACAATATTTTTGGCGATGCAGGTTGACGCCGCCAGACGAAACGGCGCATTTGGTCACGAGCTTTTTCAAGCAACCAATCAGCGTCGCAATGATCATCAAGCCTGAATTCCATACATTTGCGCTTACCGCCCTTGTCGGCAGCATGGGCGCACTGCTCGCCAGCCTGCTCCATGTTCCCGCCCCCTTCCTTTCCGGGCCGGCACTTGCCGTAACGATCACCGGACTGGCGGGCGTAAAGCTCGGAATTCCCGCCTTCATCCGCAATGCCTGTTTCGTCGTCGTCGGTATTTCGATGGGAACGAGCGTAACGCCCTCGGTCATCGATGCGGCAAAGACATGGCCGCTGAGCTTCGTCGTCGTGCTCGCCGCCGTCGTCATCATGCTCTATGTCGCCTATTGGATCCTGCATTACGGTTTCGGATATGACCGGACGACGGCGATGCTGGGCGCCTCCCCCGGTCACCTCAGCTATATCATCAGCCTTGGGGCGGAAACGAAAAGCGACCTTGCGACCGTCAGCATCGTACAAAGTGTCAGAGTACTGGCGCTGACGCTTTCCGTACCGCTGATCGTCGAATATTTCGATCTGGTCAGCACCGAACCGCTGATGACCAACCCGCCAATGGGTCTGCTGACCCTGGCGCTGACCATCGCCGCATCGCTTCTGACCGGCTGGCTTTTCCTGCGCTGGAGATTTCCGGCAGCCCTGCTGCTTGGCGGCGTGGCCGTTTCGATCGGCACCCATATTACCGGCCTCACAGAGGGCGGCGTTCCCACTTGGCTCAGCCTGCCAGTCTATGTACTGATCGGCTGCCTCATCGGCACGCGTTTTTCCAACGTATCGCTGATGGAAGTGCGCAAAGGTTTTCTGGCCGGCTTCGTCGTCACTATCGCCGTGATGGTGATCGCCGGCAGCATTGCCTGGATGATTTCCAGCGTCACCGGCGTTCCGCTCAATGCGGTGATGATCGCCTATGCGCCGGGCGGTCTCGAAACCATGGCGGCCATGGCGGTGATGATGCATGCCGATACCGCCTATGTCGGCTCCCACCATGTCATCAGGCTTCTGTTCCTTTCCGTACTCATGCCGCTCGTCATGGGCAAGGACGCCCGCAAGCCGAACGACAAGACCTGACAGCACCCAGCCGGAACCGCCAGCGCTAAAAATCCGAATGGCGTGCAACCATTTTTCCTCACGGCCGTTGATATTTCGCCGCAATTGCGGCGGCGATCTCTCGCCTGTTCGGCAGGCTGACCCACCGGAGGAACATTCATGAACCGCTTGATGACGTTGACCGGCGCCGGACTTGCGCTTGCCCTTTCTGTTTCCATCGCTCAGGCGCAGGTGGTTGTGTCGTCGAAGATCGACACGGAGGGTGGCGTCCTCGGCAACATCATCCTCGCCGTGCTGAACAAGAATAACATCGAGACGACGGACCGCATCCAGCTCGGCGCCACCCCGGTGGTCAGGAAAGCGATTACGGCGGGCGAAATCGATATCTACCCGGAATATACCGGCAATGCCGCCTTCTTTTTCTCCAAAGCCGATGATCCGCTCTGGAAAGACGCCGCAAAGGGCTATGAAGAGGCGAAAACGCTTGATTACGACGCCAACAAGATCGTCTGGCTGACGCCATCACCGGCAAACAACACCTGGGCTATCGCGCTGCGCAAGGATGTCGCCGACAAGAACAATCTGAAGTCGCTTTCGGACTTCGGCAAATATGTTACGGGCGGCGGTGAGGTGGTTCTTGCCGCATCTTCCGAATTCGTCAATTCTGCCGCTGCCTTGCCGGCGTTTCAGACGACCTACGGGTTTACCTTGAAACCGGAGCAGCTGATCACGCTGTCTGGCGGCGACACGGCGGCCACGATCGCAGCTGCCGCCAACCAGACGAACAATGCCAATGCCGCTATGGTTTACGGCACCGATGGCGGTATCGCGCCTTCGGGGCTTGTCGTGATGGAAGACGACAAACATGTGCAGCCGGTCTATCAGCCTGCGCCGGTCATTCGCGAGGAGGTTCTGAAAAAGAACCCCAATATCGAGGAACTGCTGAAACCCGTCTTCGAAAAACTTGATCTGGCAACGCTGCAGGAGCTGAATGCCCGTGTGCAGGTGGGCGGCGAACAGGCCAAGACCGTGGCGCTCGACTTCCTGACAAAGAACGGTTTCGTCAAATAATCACCTGTGAGACAATGAAGCGGGATGGCGAAAAGCGGGGGCGGTTTTCAGTATCCGGCCCCAGCTTAGCGCCCAGGGGGAGCGGAACTTGACGAAATGGCCTGACAAGGTGGGTGTGCTGATTTCGTGCCTGCTGCTCTACGCGCTTTTCGCCTCGCCCTTCATGATATTCCGTGCCAATCGGATTGTTCAGGGTGAAGCGCGAACGATCTTCGAAGCCCTTACCCCTATGGCCGCAGCCTTCCTTGTCGCCATTATCCTGATTGCCGCCTTCATCGCGTTCTTTCGCTTCCCGGCGCGGCTAAAACTGGCGGCGGCGCTGGGAGGGCTGGCGGCACTGGCGATCTTCGTCGGCCAGGCAGCCTCTGCCCTGATACCGGAGGGTAACAGTTTTGCCCGCGTCTCACCTGCCAGCGGTTTCTGGCTGATGTTTGCCGGGCTGGCGTTGCTCGCGACGGACTGCATTGCCCGTCTCCAGCCGAAACCCGCCTTGCGAATTTTGCTGTTGCTGCTGGCGATTGCCTCACTTGCAGGGATCTTAACCAGCGGCCTCTGGAATGATCTCTCCATCATCAAGGAATATGATGGCCGGGCAGATATATTCTGGACCGAGGCCCTCCGGCATGTGGAACTTGCAATCGGCTCGCTGATCGCGGCAACCGTCGCGGGCATTCCGCTGGGAATACTCTGTTACAAGGTCGAACGGTTGCGTGCCGGCCTGCTGAACAGCCTCAATATCATCCAGACCATCCCGTCCATTGCCCTTTTCGGTCTTCTGATCGCGCCACTCGGATGGATCGCTGCCACTGTGCCGGGCGCGGCAAAGATCGGTATTGCCGGCATCGGCATGGCGCCCGCTTTTGTGGCGCTGTTTCTCTATTCGCTGCTGCCGGTCGTTTCCAACACGGTTGTCGGCCTTTCCGGCGTCTCGCAGGCGGTCCGGGAAGCGGCACGCGGGCTCGGCATGACACCGGTGCAAAGGCTGTTGCGGGTGGAATTTCCGCTTGCCATGCCGGTCATCTTAACCGGTATCCGCATCGTGCTGGTGCAGAATATCGGGCTGGCGACGATCGCCGCGCTGATCGGTGGGGGCGGATTTGGCGTTTTCGTATTTCAGGGCATCGGGCAGACGGCCATGGACCTCGTGCTGCTCGGCACCGTGCCGACCGTTCTCCTCGGTTTTGCCGCCGCGATCACACTCGACGCCCTCATCGACAGCAATCTCTTCAGCGCAGGCGGAAGGCAACAGGCATGATCGAGATAGATACCATCACGAAACGATATGGCGATGCAGCCGTCGTGGATCAGGTGTCGCTGACGGTAGCGCCGCGCACCGTCACCGTCATCGTCGGCACATCAGGATCGGGAAAAACCACGCTGCTGCGGATGATAAACCGGCTGGTGGAACCGACCTCCGGCACGGTCCGGATCGACGGCGAGGATGTCAGCACTATGCCGGGTTACAAACTGCGCCGACAGATCGGCTATGCCATTCAGGGCCATGGCCTGTTTCCACACAGAACGGTGGCGGAGAATATCGCCACCGTTCCGCAGTTGGTCGGCTGGGACCGCAAACGTATCGAGGCGAAGATCGATGCGCTGATGCACCTCTTCCAGCTTGATCCCACGCTTTATGCGGACCGTTTTCCGCATGAACTTTCCGGCGGTCAACAACAGCGTGTCGGCGTGGCGCGGGCGCTCGCCGCAGAGCCGAACATTTTGTTGATGGACGAACCCTTCGGCGCGCTCGACCCGGTGATCCGCGCCAAGGCACAGAACGATCTTCTCGATATTCAGAAAAAGCTCGGGGTCACCGTCGTCCTCGTGACGCATGATATGGACGAGGCCTTTCATCTGGCGGACCGTATTGCCGTGATGGACAAGGGGCGCATCGTGCAGGACTGCCCGCCGGCGGAACTGGTGCTGAAACCGGCAACCGATTTCGTGCGAACGATGATCGGCGAAAACGAACGCGCGCTGAAACTGCTTTCGGTTCTCTCCATTGCCGACATCGTGGAGCCGGGAAGCGCCGAGGGCGAGCCGCTCACCGAACATACAAGCCAGCGCGATGCCCTATCAGCGATGTTATGGGCGGGCTGCGATGTCTTGCCGGTGGTCAAAGACGATGGCCAGCTCACCGGCCGGGTGCGGCGGGACGTTCTCCTCCAGCGTGCTGCCGGAGCCTCATGAAAAACGCAACCTCTTTGCTTGCAATCGGATTTCTGGTGCTGGTGCTGATCGTCTTTCTTGCCGCGCCGCAAATCTTCGCGCCGATATTTCGCCCTCTCGTGCAGGCCAATGCACCGGCGATCTACACCCAGGCCAACCTGCTTTCCCTCACCCTTTCGCATCTGACCACCGTGGCGATCGCCACGGGGCTGGCCACATTGGTGGCGGGTGCGCTCGCAGTTCTCGTCACCCGGCCTTTCGGGGCGGATTTCCTGCCGCTGTCGCGCAGCATCGTCAATATCGGCCAGACCTTTCCCCCCGTGGCGGTACTGGCGCTTGCAGTGCCGATGATCGGTTTTGGGGAGAAACCGACACTTATTGCGCTGTTTTTATACGCGTTGCTGCCGGTGTTCGAAAATACGCTGACGGGGCTTACCACCCTGCCCGCCACGGTGATGGATGCCGCCAGAGGCAGCGGAATGACCGGCTGGCAGCGGCTTGTCAAAGTGGAACTGCCGCTTGCCTTGCCGGCCATTCTCGCGGGCATCCGGCTTTCAGCAGTCATCAGCCTTTCAACCGCCACCATCGGCTCCACGGTCGCCGCGCGCACGCTTGGCGAAGTGATCATCGCCGGGCTACAATCCAACAATCTCGCCTTCATCCTGCAGGGCGGTTTGATCGTCGCCGCACTGGCAATCCTGATCCACTCTGCCTTTTCCGCGCTGGAAAGGACCGCAGCCCGCAAAACCGGGCACTGACACGGGCTAGCCTCGCATTTTTATGTTCCCGACGTCAGCCGCACATGTTAGGGGCTGACCGTCGAAACAGTAACATCAGAGGTTCGGGTGACACAGGCAATCGTCGTGATGGGAGTGAGCGGCTCTGGCAAGTCCACGGTCGCAGAGGAACTGGCCGAAAAACTGGGCATTGCCTTCATAGAAGGCGACAAGCTTCACCCGAAATCCAATGTCGATAAAATGTCCGAGGGCATTCCGCTGACGGACGAAGACCGCTGGCCGTGGCTTGACCTGATCGGCGCGGAACTGCGCAAGGGCAGCGAAGGCAACGGTGTCGTCGTTTCCTGCTCGGCACTCAAGAAAATCTACCGCGACCGGCTTCGCACGGCCACCGGCAGCCCGCTTGCTTTTGTTTATCTGGATGGCAGCCTGGAGCTTCTCAGCCGGCGCATGGGTGAACGCAAGGGCCATTTCATGCCGCTCTCGCTGCTTCAAACCCAGCTTGCCACGCTGGAAGTGCCGACCGGCGAACCGGGCGTCGTAACCGTCAGCATCGACACCACACCGGACGAAATCGCGAAGAATGCGCTTTCCGGCCTTAAAACGGTGACGTTCTAACTCCTTGTGTGTTGCATTTCCGGATGCGAAACCGCTTCACGCTTTCGCTGGAAATGCTCTAAAAGCCGAGCCTGTCCCGCATGCCGTACCACCAGGCGCCAAGCATGGTCAGTGGCACGCGGAAGGTCTTGCCGCCGGGGAACGGATAGTTCGGCAGCGAACTCCAGACATCGAAACGTTCGGCGTGGCCGGCAACGGCCTCGCCCAGTATCTTGCCGAGCAGATGTGTGGTCGTGACACCATGGCCGCTGTCACCATGCGAAAAATAGATATTGTCCGAAAGCTTGCCCATATGCGGGATGCGCGTCAGCGTCAGCGCAAAATTGCCACTCCAGGCGAAGTCGATCCTGGTCTTTTCCAGTTGCGGAAAGGTCTTCAGCATGTTCGGGCGGATAACGCCCGTCAGGTCGGCAGGGTCGCTGCCGCCATAACCGATGCCGCCGCCGTAAAGCAGGCGGTTATCCGAGGTGCGGCGGTAATAATCGAGAATATAATTGGCATCCTCGACGCAATAATCGGCGGGCAAAAGCGCCTCGATCAGATCGGCATCGAGCGGCTCCGTCGCCATGACCTGACTTGAGACCGGCATCATCCGCTCGCCGATTTCCGGCAGCAATGTGCCGAGATAGGCATTACCGCAGACGAGTACATATTTCGCCTTCACGCTGCCCGTCGCCGTGCGCACCACGGGGTTTGCACCCTGTTCTACCGAAATGACCCGCGAATTCTCAAAAATCCGCGCGCCAAGGCTTTCGGCTGCCGCCGCCTCGCCCTGCACCAGATTGAGCGGGTGGATGTGCCCGCCCAGGCGGTCGATCATGCCGCCGGCATAACGGTTGGACTTTACATAAATGCCGACATCCGCCCTGGAGACCATCTCCAGCCCACCATGGCCGTGCTTTTCCCAATGGGCCTTGTGAGCCTCCATCTCGCGGATCTGTTTCGGCGTGAAGGCGGCAAAGAAGCCGCCATCGACGAGATCGCAATCGATGGCATATTTGGCGATGCGGCTACGGATGATCGCGCCGCCTTCCAGCGACATTTCCCCGAGCTTCACCGCCTTGTCGTGTCCATAACGACCGGCGATGGTTTCGAGATCACGGCTATAGCCGTTGACGATCTGGCCGCCATTGCGGCCCGAGGCGCCGAAGCCAACCCGCACACCTTCCAGAACGATGACGGCATAACCGCGTTCACTGAGTTCCAGTGCTGCGGAAATGCCGGTGAAACCGCCGCCGATGATGCAGACATCGGCTTCCAGCGCGCCTTCAAGCGTCGGTCGCACGGATTTGACATTGGCGGAGGCCGCATACCATGAGGATGTGTGGCCTGGATTGGGAATAGTCGTTACCTCAGCCATCTCACACCGTCCTGATATAGGCGTCATATTCGACGTCGGTTACACGCAGGGAAAATTCGGAAAGCTCCTGCTGCTTGCAGGCGGAAAACAGCGTGCGGTACTTCTGGCCGAGCGTCGCATAAGCAAAGCTCGATCGTGTGAAGCGCTGCAGGGCGTAGTCCCAATTGGTGGGCAGCGGTTCGTGGTTGATGGCATGGCTGTCACCCGCGATCGCTCCGCCGGGCTGGCGCTTTTCCTTCATGCCGGCAAGTGCCGCACTCAGGATCATTGCGACAACGAGATAGGGATTGGTATCGGCGCCGGCGACCCGGTGTTCGATACGCGTCGCGGCCTTGCTGGCAACGATGACGCGCACCGCCGCCGAGCGGTTGTCGATGCCCCAGGAAGCGTAGGTCGGCGCATGTTCGCTCGGTGTCAGGCGGCGGTAGGAATTGGCATGGGGGGCGAAGATCGCCATGCTTTCCCCCATATTTTCCAGAAGGCCGCCGACCGAATGCATCAGTGCATCCGAAGGGCCGTTTTCGCCGGCATAGATATTCCTGCCGTCCCTATCGAGAACGGAAAAATGCACATGCATGCCGTTGCCGGCCTGCAAGCCATAAGGTTTGGCCATGAAGGTGGCGTCGAGCTCATGCCGCCGCGCCACGCCCTTGACGATGCGTTTCAGGAAAACGGCGAAATCGGCGGCCTGCAAGGCGTCCGGCACATGGTTGAGGTTGATCTCATATTGCCCCGGCCCGTTTTCCCGCAGCGTCGTATCGGCAAGCACACCCTGCGCCCGGCAGGCTGTGGCGATATCATGGAAGACATCCTCGAAATCCTGCAATTCGGAAATCGACAGAACCTGGGTCTGGCCCGTGTGCCAGCGTCCCTCGCGGCTGTGCGGCGGGCGCACGGGATCAAGCGCAGAGCGGACTGGATCGATCAGGTAAAATTCAAGTTCGGTCGCCACGACCGGCGTGAGGCCAGCCTTTTTATAGGCGCTGAGAACCTGCGACAGAACATGGCGCGGATCGCCATAAAAGCCGGTTCCATCCGGGTTTCTCATCGCCAGCAGAACCTGCGCCGTTGGACGGCCAAGCCATGTCACACGCGACAGCGTGCCGGGAACGGGGAAACAAAAACCGTCCGGATCGCCCGTACCTTCGGCAAGGCCTGCGGCGTGCACATCCCGGCCCCAAATATCCAGTGCATAAACGGAGCGGGGAATGGCCATTCCCTTTTCGAGCACGTCGATTGCCCTCTCACGCGGAATCCATTTGCCGCGCGGAACACCGTTCGCGTCTATGACGAAGGCTTCGAGAATTTCGATGTCGGGGTTGTCGGCGAAAAATTTCTTTGCTTTTTCAATATCATCCATCATGCACCAGCAGGCCGTTTCTCTTCTGTTTCGCGCGCAGAAGCGCTTCGCTAACGAAAATCATCCTGCTGCTGATAAATGAGAAACCTCGCCACCATGATGACGCTTGCCCCTTTTCCCCTTTGCATGGGACCATGTTACGTGGCCTGTCACAGGAAGGCCAGCGGATTTAGCTATTAGGGATTGAACCTTTCAGGGCGATAAGCGTCGATGGCGATAACAGGCGTTTCGCCCAGCATGGTTTCCGCCAGCACACGACCGGTGATCGGTCCGAGTGTGAGGCCGTGATGGGCATGCCCGAAAGCGAACCACAATGTCCTGTGCCTTGGCGCCTTGCCGATGATCGGCATCATATCCGGCGTGCAGGGACGCGCGCCCATCCACGGTTCCGCATCCAGCCTGCCGCCGAGGGGAAAGACGCTGCGAGCCACCCGTTCGGCCCGCTCGATCTGTACCGGGGATTTCGGCGCATCGCGTTCGGCAAATTCAGCACCCGTCGTCAGGCGGATGCCTTTTCGCATCGGCGCCAGGAAATAGCCGCGCTCGGCATCGATCAGCCAGTTGTTGAGCTTTGTCCCTTCCTGCGGCGCATAATGCATGTGATAACCACGCTTCACCCCGAGCGGGAAACGATAGCCCAGCCTCTCTGTCACCGTATCTGCCCACGGACCAAGCGCCACGACGGCATGTTTCGCCTCAACTGCGCCGGTTTCGGTACGCACCGTCCAACCGCTTACCGTCTGGCTGAGCGTCGATGCATCACCCCGGACAAAGGTTCCACCGTAGCTCTCAAACAGTTTGAGATAGGCGAGCGTCAGCGCGTGCGGATCGAGCACGGACCAGGGGTCGTTCCATTTCAGGCCGCCGACGAAATCCCGGCTGAGATGCGGTTCAGCGGAGGCAAGCTCTTCAGCATCGAGTTTCGTGTGGGAAATGCCGTGGTCCCGCGCCAGCCGCTCGGCGAAGGCATAATCCGCATCCCGCCTTGCGGCAGTCCTGTAAGCCTCCATCCAGCCGTTTTTCACGATCAGATCGCCAGCCTTCGCTTCATCGATCAAAATGCTGTGTTCGGAAACCGAATGCTCGATTAGTGGCGCATAGGCGCGGGCAATCGCCCCGTGGCGTGTGGCTGCGGAATTATACCAGTAGCGGCCGAGGAAAGGCGCGATCTTCGGCAGTGCGGAGAGGTGATAGCGAGCATCGATGCTGTTGTTCAGGGAATAACGCAGCAGCAGGGCGATATCCTGCGGGAAGGCGTAAGGCACGACGCCTTCTCTCTGGATCAGCCCTGCATTACCAAAGGAGGTTTCCTCGCCCGGCCCGCGCCGGTCGACCAGCACCACCGATTTGCCCCTTCGGGCCAGTTGCAGAGCGACGGAGACCCCGATGATCCCCGCTCCCAGAACAATCACATCCGCTGCCATGACAATCAATCCGTTTCCGCGTCACATTGCCCCCGCAACATGGGTCGGCATTTTCCGCAAAGCAACAGAAAAATCATTGCCTTAATAGAAGCGCGATGCGCCTACTGGCTCACCGCTTTGGTTTCGACAGCCTCAATATTGAAGGCGGCCGCCAGCAGCGCCCTGGTATAGTCCTGCTGCGGGTTGGCGAAAATCTCCGCCGCCGGGCCGCTCTCCACCACCTTGCCGTGACGCATGACGATCAGGTCGTTGGCGAGCGCCTTTACCACCTTCAGATCGTGGCTGATGAAGAGGTATGCGAGTTCATGCTTTGCCTGGAGATCGCGCAGCAGATCGACCACCTGCGCCTGCACGCTCATGTCGAGCGCGGATGTCGGCTCATCCAGCATGACGAAACGGGGTTTAAGCACCATGGCGCGGGCGATGGCGATGCGCTGGCGCTGGCCGCCGGAAAATTCGTGCGGATAGCGCCAGCGGGTGGCCGGATCGAGGCCGACCTCTTCCAACGCGACGGCGACACGTGTATCGCGCTCATCGGCGGACAGGGACCGCTCGTGCACCTTCAGGCCCTCGGCGACGATTTCGCCCACCGACATGCGCGGGCTAAGCGAACCATAGGGATCCTGAAACACCACCTGCAGCCGGTTCCTGAGTGGCTTCATCATCTCATAGGAATAATGATCTATCGACTGGCCGATGAAGCTGATGCGTCCCTCAGATGCGATCAGCCGGGAGAGAGCCAGACCAAGCGTCGTCTTGCCCGAACCGGATTCGCCCACCACGCCCACCGTTTGGCCGGCGCGCAGGGTAATATCAATGCCATCGACCGCCTTCACATGGTCGACAACCCGGCGCATCAACCCGGCCTTGATCGGGAACCAGACCTTGATGTCGTCACCCTGCATGACCACCGGTTTGCTGGCATCGGAATGCGGCGGCTCGCCTTTGGGTTCGGCTGCAAGAAGATGGCGCGTATAGGCGTGCTGAGGATCAGTAAACACCTGCTCCACGGTGCCGGTCTCGACGATCTTGCCCTTGGTCATGACACAGACGCGGTCGGCAAATTTTCGGACAATACCGAGGTCGTGGGTGATGAACAGCATGGACATGCCGTGCTTCGTCTTCAGATCACTCAGAAGCTCGAGGATCTGCGCCTGCACTGTCACGTCGAGCGCAGTGGTCGGCTCATCGGCGATCAGCAGTTTCGGCCGGTTGGCAAGCGCCATGGCGATCATCACACGCTGCCGCTGGCCGCCGGACAATTCATGCGGATAGGCTTTCAGGCGCTTTTCCGGTTCGCGGATGCCGACCTGCAGCAACAGTTCCAGCGTGCGCGCCCGCGCCTCAGCCCCGGTGATTGCCTGGTGCAGCTCCAGAATCTCGCCGATCTGCCGCTCGATGGTGTGGAGCGGATTGAGCGAGGTCATCGGCTCCTGAAAGATCATGGTGACGTCGTTGCCGCGGACCGCACGCAGGGAGCGTTCCGGCAGGGCCAGCATGTCCTTGCCGTCAAACAGGATTTTTCCAGACGGGTGGCTCGCCGCCGGATAGGGCAGCAATTTGAGGATGGAATTCGCCGTCACCGATTTTCCGGAACCGGATTCGCCAACGAGGGCAACGACTTCGCCCGGCATGAGGTCGAAGGAGACGTGATCGACGGCGATGCTGGTCGCGCCGCCCTGATGAAATGCCACGGAGAGATCCCGGACGGAGAGAAGCGGTTGGGTCATGCACTGAGGCTTTCGAGAAGGAACGTTAGCGTTTCGGCGTCAGGCCGAATAATTTGCAATGGTCTCGCGTGCTTGACGACGCCGTATCTGGTGTGGGTGAGGTTATATTCTCCGCGAATCCCAAAATCATTGGTGAGAAAATGCGAGCAACTCAATCCTATAGCGGTGGAAAGGTGGATGGCGTCCGGCAGTTTTATGGAAGGATATTGCGCTCGTAAAACCGCAGCATAGTGCAAAATCGGCATCTCCACGGGAACGACCTTGAGCCAATCGCTCGTCAGTATCAGGTTCTGATATTGATCTATCAGTTGATCGTTTCGCTCTTTATAGGGTTTTACGACAAGCTCGGAAAACGTAAGTTCGCTCGTTACGAATGCAGGCGCGTTGGAATTGTCGACCAGAAAAAGGCTTGGGAGCATCGCCCGCGTTGCCTCTTCGCCCTCCACTGCCATGATAAAAATGTTGGTATCGATGTAGACCTTTTCAACGCCTTCCATCAATTATCCCACTCATCGCGAAGCTCGCGAATACGGGCAACTGCCTGTTCGGCCGTGACGCGCCGCGTATTATTTTTTCGATACTCCGCCATGGCGTTGACGGCTTCCTCGGCGCTCAAAGATCGACGCGGCGCATCTGCCAATGCTGCGAAACCGGAGAGCGCATCAGCATCCAACCGAGGCGTATCCTCGACTTCAACCACGATTCGAACCATGGCCCCTTCATCGAGTCCTTCTCTGAGCTCCGGGGGCAGTTTGCTAACGGGATAGTGCTCTCTGACCACTCTATTCATTTGTCTTCACCCGTAGTGTCAATATTCGCAATCCTACTACAGAGCCTTTCAAAACACGACACTTCGTCACCGGAACGTCTTGCGTGGATCGAAGGCGTCGCGCACCGCTTCACCGACGAAAATCAACAGCGAGAGCATGATGGACATGGTGAAAAACGCAGTGAGGCCAAGCCAGGGGGCCTGAAGGTTGTTCTTGCCCTGCGCAATCATCTCGCCCAGCGACGGCGATCCCGGCGGCATGCCGAAGCCGAGGAAATCGAGCGAGGTGAGCGTCGTGATCGAGCCGGAAAGGATGAACGGCAGGAAAGTCAGCGTCGCCACCATGGCGTTGGGCAGAAGATGCCGGAACATGATCGTCCAGTTGCCAACGCCAAGTGCACGGGCCGCACGGACATATTCAAAGTTTCTGGCGCGCAGGAATTCCGCTCTCACGATGCCGACGAATCCGACCCATGAGAACAGCAGCATGATGCCGAGCAGCACGAAGAAGCCGGGTGGAAGAATGGCCGCGATGATGAGCAGGATATAGAGCACCGGCATGGACGACCAGATTTCGATGAAACGCTGCAAAAGCAAATCGGTCCAGCCGCCGAAATAACCCTGAATGGCGCCGGCGGTGACGCCGACAAGGGCCGACGCGATCGTTAGTGTCAGGCCGAACAGCACGGAGATGCGGAAACCATAAATCATTCGCGCCGTGACATCACGTGCCTGATTGTCGGTTCCGAGCCAGTTGAGATTGCCAAGCGTGCAGCCGGGATCGGCATTCCCCTGCGGGTAGGCCGAGCAACGATCTTTTTCATCCATCAGCCAGAAAGGCGCGGTGGGCGCTGAATGCGGAATATTGGAATTGACCGTCTGGTAGGAATAACGGATCGGCGGCCAGATCATCCAGCCATTGGCGTTGATCTCATCCTGGATGAAGGAGGATTTGTAATCGGTCTGGGCAAGGAAGCCGCCGAATTTCTCCTCGGGATAATCGACCATGACCGGCACCAGAATCTCACCCTTGTAGGAAGCGAGAATGGGTTTGTCATTGGCGATGAATTCCGCGATCAGGCTCAGAAAAAACAGGATCAGGAACAGCCAGAAGGACCAGTAACCGCGCCGGTTCGCCTTGAAATTCTGCCAGCGGCGTTTGGTGGTCGGCGAAAACCACGGGCGCTTCGGCTTTTCTATCGTTTCGGCTGCGGCGGTATGGGCGAGCGTCATCACACGTCCCTCCGCTCGAAATCGATGCGCGGATCGATCCATGTATAGATGAGGTCCGATATGAGGCCGACAACGAGGCCCATCAGTGAGAAGATGAAGAGCGTGCCGAACACGATCGGATAGTCACGGTTGACGACCGAGAGATAACCGAGGCGGCCAAGGCCATCGAGCGAGAAGATATTCTCGATCAGCAGCGAGCCGGTGAAGAAGGCCGAAATGAAAGCGCCAGGAAAACCGGCAATCACGATCAGCATCGCGTTACGGAAGACGTGGCCATAGAGAACCTTGCGTTCGGTGAGACCCTTGGCGCGGGCGGTGACGACATATTGCTTCTTGATCTCGTCGATGAAGGAGTTTTTCGTCAGAAGCGTCGTCGTTGCGAAAGCCGAGAGCGACAGCGCGATCAATGGCAGCGTCAGGTGCCAGAAGTAGTCGATGATCTTCTGCCACCAGTTCAGCTGGTCAAAATTATCCGACACCAGACCGCGCAGCGGGAACCAGTCGAAGAACGATCCGCCGGCGAAAAGCACGATGAGCAGGATACCGAACAGGAAGCTCGGCACCGCATAACCGATGATGATGATGCCGGAGGTCCAGACATCGAACGTCGAGCCATCGGAAACGGCTTTCTTGATTCCGAGGGGAATGGAGATGATGTAGGAGATGATCAGGATCCAGAAACCAAGCGACATCGACACCGGCAGCTTGTCGATGATGAGATCGATGACCGAGGAATTGCGGAAGAAGCTGTCCCCGAAGTCGAAGCGGATGTAATTCCACATCATTTCGAGAAAACGGGTAAGCGGCGGCTTGTCGAAACCGAACTGCTTCTCGAGCTTGGCGATCAACTCCGGATCAAGCCCCTGCGCACCGCGATATTTCGAGCCGCTTTCATCGAAGCCGCCGGATTGACCCATGAGATCGCCGCCGCCCGAGAGCCGGTCGGAGGCGCTGTCGCCCTGCCCCGTGAGCTGCGCGACAACCTGCTCCACCGGCCCGCCCGGCGCGAACTGGATGACGAGAAACGAAATGCCCATGATGCCGATGATGGTCGGGATCATCAACGCCAGACGTCTGAGGATATAGGCGCCCATCAGCCTCGGCTCCCGGCCGACACGTCAGCGGTTTTCGTTTCTGTCAAACCCGGTCCTTTCCTGAAAGCGCTTGCCTGCGCCTTAAGCGATTCGTTTCGCCCTATGTGAATCAAGCCTTCGGCGCGAAAGCAAGGCCAGCGTCAGTTTCCGGCCTGACTGGACCACCATGCGTCCGGAAAACCGATGCCGTATTCAGGCAGGTTTTCAGGACGCGTGAGTGTATTCCAGTAAGCGAGGAACATCTCGCCGCGGTAAAATTGCGGAATGACGTAGCTGTTTGCCAGAAGCACCCGGTCGAGCGCCCGCGCCGCGGCCACCTGTTCATCCCGGTTGGGCGCAAATATGACCTTTCTGACCAAAGCATCGACGGCGGGGTTCTTGATGCCGCCAAGGTTGTTGGATCCCTGCCGATCGGCGGCGGCCGAGCCCCAGAAATCCGCCTGTTCGTTGCCGGGATTGGCCGATGTCGCCCAGAGTTTGACGGCGATGTCGAAATCGAAGCTGCGGGTGCGGTTGGTGTATTGCGACGCATCGACCGTGCGGATCGTGGCATTGATGCCGATCTTCTTGAGGTTCTGGACATAGGGCAGGATCGTTCTTTCCATACCTGAGGAATCGATCAGGAATTCCATATCCAGCTGCTGTCCGGTTGCCGCATTGACCATGCGGTTGCCGCGCAGCTCGTAACCGGCCTCTTTCATCAACTTCACCGCCTCGCGCAGATTGTCACGCTGCTTGGCAGGATCGCCTGCCACCGGGTTACGGTATTCGGTGGTGAAGACTTCCGGCGGAACCTGGTCCTTCAGTTCCTGAAGCAGTTCCAGCTCGCGCCCGGTCGGCAAGCCGGAAGAGGCGAGCTCGCTGCCCATGAAGAAGCTGTTGATGCGCTGGAACTGCCCGTAAGCGAGCGTGCGGTTCAGCTCCTCGAAATCGAAGGCGTAATTGAGCGCCTTGCGCAGTTTCGGGTTCTGGAACTTTTCACGACGCATGTTCGGCACGAAGGCCTGCATGATGCCGACGGAGCGATAAATGTTCGGCAATTCTTCCTTCTTGACGCGGCCTTCCTTGACGGCCGGAAAATCGTAACCGGTAACCCAGCGGCTGGAAGAGGCTTCCTGGCGGAAATCGACCGTACCGGACTTGAAGGCCTGGAATTCCACATCCTGATCGGAAAAGAAATTGTAGGTGATGGTTTTGAAATTGTTCATCCCGACATTCACATTGACGTCCTTGCCCCAATAGTCGTCGCGACGCTCATAGGTCATCGTCGAGCCGGGAGACAGGGACGCGATCTTGTAGGGGCCGGAGCCCATAACCGGCTCCAGCGTGCCACGGGAGATATCACGCGGCTTGCCGTCTGGGCCGGCAGCTTCCCACCAGTGCTTCGGAACGATGAGCAACTGCCCGACGATCTGCGGCAATTCGCGATTGTTCTTTTCATCGAATGTGAAGGTGATGTCCCTCTCGCCACTCACCTCCGCCTTGGTGACGTGGGTGTAATAGGTGGCAAGCTGCGGGCTCAGATCCTTGGCCTTTTCGAAGCTGAAAACCACGTCCTCCGGCGTCACCGGCTTGCCGTCCGCCCATTTGGCCTCCGCCCGTAGCCGGAATGTCGCCTTCGAAATATCGTCGGGATAGCTGACGCCCTCGGCCAGAAGCCCGTAGGAGGCTGACAGCTCTTCTTCCGTCGATTTCATCAGCGTATCGAAAACCAGCGAAAGGCCGGTCGCCGCCTCGCCCTTGGCGAGTAGCGGATTGAGCGTATCGAAGGTTCCCGTCGTCGACATGCGCAGCGCACCGCCTTTCGGGGCCTTGGTGTTCACATAGTCGAAATGATCGAAACCATCAGGATGTTTCAGTTCCCCGACCGTCGAAATCCCCTTTCGCCAGACATCGCCCGACTGGGCGAAGGCCGCCGCCGGGATCAGCATGGCGGATGCCGCAAGGGCGATCAGAAGGCGGGATTTCAGTGGAGCCAATATCATTCGGGGCGGTTCCTGTTTTGTGTTTGTTGCGCAGAGCATAAAACAAAGATTGGCAAAAAACAGATGCTTCGACTCACAAGCTCTTTATCGGCACCCTTAATTCCCTGCTTTGCACAAACAGGGCGAAACATGGTTTCAACAAAATCCCGTTCCAGTTTATCTTAAGGGGAAGAGAATCATCTGATCGGACGGACACGGCTATATGACGGCGGGATCATCGAGAGTTTTCAAGGCGGCCATGCTGGCGATTTCGGTCGTTTCCGCGCTGCAGTTGCAGATGGAAACCGCATCGGCCGAGGACCGGCCCGCGAAAGAAGTGTTCGGCCACACGGCGCTGCCCTCCGCAGCGGCCTCCCAGCCGATTGGCTCCTATGCCAAGGGCTGCCAGTCCGGCGCCATCGCCATGCCGACCGACGGTCCCGGCTGGCAGGCCATGCGGCTTTCGCGCAACCGGCGCTGGGGCCAGCCGCAGCTGATTTCCTTCCTCGAGCGCTTTTCGCAGGATGCGCAGAAGATCGGCTGGCCGGGTCTGCTGCTCGGCGATATTTCCCAGCCACGCGGCGGGCCGATGCTGACCGGCCATGCCTCGCACCAGATCGGCCTCGATGTGGATGTCTGGTGGCGGCCGATGCCTAATCCCCGGCTGAGTGTGGAGCAACGCGAAACGGTGCCGTTCATCTCCATGCTGGACAAGAGCAAATTTTTGACGGTCGATGATCGCAAATGGTCGCCGCTCAATGCCCGGCTGGTGATGATGGCGGCGAGCTATCCGCAGGTGGAGCGCGTCTTCGTCAACCCGGCCATCAAGCAGAAGCTTTGCCAGACATGGACCGGCGACCGCACCTTCATGGGCAAGATCAGGCCGATCTATGGGCACGACGAACATTTCCACATTCGCCTCGAATGCCCGCCCGGCGCGCCTAACTGCAAACCGCAGGCGGCCGTGGGCAAAGGCGATGGCTGCGACAAGTCGCTCGCCTGGTGGTTTACCAAAGAACCATGGGCGCCGCCGAAAAAAGACCCCAATGCCAAACCGGTGAAACCGCGTCCGGTCATGGTCTCCGACCTGCCCGCCGCCTGCGCCGCCGTGGCCGCCGCCCCTTCCGCCAACCCCGAGGGTATTGCTGCGCAGGCATATTCCCCCGCGCCGGTCCAGGCCGTGCGCCAGCAAAGCGTGGAACAGGTTATTCAGAACGCTCCGACCCTCCAGCCGCCTTCGGATATTCCGCTTCCGACCCAACGTCCGACATTGAACTGAAACAGAAATGAGGCATTCAACAGCTTCCCTTTTCAAATGGCGGCAAGCTGTTATAGAAGGCTTCAAATCGATTTAATTCTTTACGGGGACAGGCTGGGACCATGGAAGGGCAACGCTGTATCGCGCTCATCGCTCACGACGAGAAAAAAGACGATATGGCGGATTTCGCCCGTCATCACCAGAAGGCGCTCTCCAGTTTCAGGATCGTCGCCACCGGCACGACCGGCGGGCGGGTACAGGAAGCCTGTCCGGCGCTCGAGGTCATTCGTCTGAAAAGCGGACCGCTTGGCGGCGACCAGCAGATCGGCGCGATGATCGCCACCGGCGAAGTGGACATGCTGATCTTTTTCACCGACCCGCTGACGGCCATGCCACATGATGTGGATGTAAAGGCGCTGACCCGGCTTGCCACGGTTTACGATATTCCCATGGCGCTCAACCGCGCCACCGCAGAAAACCTGATCGACTTCAACTCCGCCGACTGACCCGCACCCCAATATGGAACAGGCAATGCCGAAGACGTCCGATACCGAATATCTGTCCTTTCCGATCCTTCTTGGCGACATCGGCGGCACCAATGCCCGCTTTTCCATCCTGATCGATTCCTTTGCGGAACCGGTGCACCTCACCACCGTGAAGACGGCGGAATATCCGACGATCGACGACGCCATCCAGAAAGCGGTCCTGGACAAGACATCGCTTCAGCCGGTCTCGACCATTCTTGCGATTGCCGGCCCCATCGAAGGCGACGAGATACCGCTCACCAACTGCCACTGGGTCGTCAAGCCGAAGGGCATGCTGGCTAATCTCGGCCTGAAGGATGTCATCGTCATCAATGATTTCGAGGCACAGGCTCTGGCGATTGCAGCGCTTGACGACGACAACCGCGAGCCTATCGGCTCCGGCAAGAAAGACATGCTGGCGTCGCGCGTCGTTCTCGGACCGGGCACGGGTCTCGGCGTCGCCGGTCTGGTTTACGCCCGTCATATGTGGTTCCCCGTGCCCGGCGAAGGCGGCCATATCGATGTCGGCCCAAGAAGTGCGCGTGATTATGCGGTTTTCCCGCATATCGAAACCATCGAGGGCCGTGTTGCCGGCGAACAGATCCTGTGCGGGCGCGGACTGGTTAATCTTTACCGCGCCGTCTGCAAGACCGATGGCATCGAACCCGTCTTTTCCGATCCGGCCGATATCACCTCGCATGGGCTTTCGGGCCAGAACGCGCAGGCAAAAGAAACGCTTTCGCTTTTCAGCACCTATCTCGGCCGCGTGGCTGGCGATCTCGCGCTGATTTTCATGGCAAAGGGCGGCGTCTATCTCGCCGGCGGCATTTCGCAGAAGATCATCCCGGCGCTGAAGAGCCCGGAGTTCCGGGCCGCCTTTGAAGACAAGGCGCCACACAGCGCACTGATGCGGACCATTCCGACCTTCGTGGTCACCCATCCGCAGGCGGCCCTTTCCGGCCTCGCCACCTATGCGAGAACGCCTGCCGATTTCGGCCTGGCGCTGGACGGGCGGCGCTGGAGAGCCTGATCGCTCTCCTCTCAACGGGCTATCCTTCCCATGTGACGCTTGCGAAGCGAGCGGCTGGTCTTTAACGTCACCGCTGCAAACATCAAACGTCCGATACCGGCGGGTTCCGATCCGCCCGACATGAAAAGTGAGTAAAAACATGGGCAGCAGCGACATGAAACTGGTGGTGGTCGGCGCGGCGGGCCGCATGGGACAGGCGCTCATCCGCCTCATTCACCAGACACCAGGCGTCCAGCTGCATGCCGCCGTCGCGCGCGAAGGCTCGGCCTTTGTCGGCCGCGATGCTGGCGAGATTGCCGGTCTTGGGCCCATCGGCGTCGAAATCACCAGCGATCCGCTGCAAGCCTTTCTCCATGCCGAAGGGGTGATCGACTTCACCTCACCGGCAACCAGCGTCACCTTCGCCGGTCTCGCCGCGCAGGCTCGCATCGTGCATGTCATCGGCACCACCGGCTGTTCGCCGGATGACGAGGAAAAATTCAAGGCGGCGTCGCGCCATGCGCGCATCGTCAAGTCGGGCAATATGAGCCTCGGCGTCAACCTGCTCAGCGTTTTGACGCAGCAGGCGGCGCAGGCGCTGGATGCGCAGAACTGGGATATCGAAATCCTGGAAATGCACCACAAGCACAAAGTGGACGCTCCTTCGGGCACGGCGCTTTTGCTGGGTGAAGCGGCCGCGGCCGGCCGCAAGGTCGATCTCACCACCTCTTCCGTTCGCGTGCGCGACGGACATACGGGTGCGCGGGAGACTGGCACCATCGGTTTCGCCACGCTGCGCGGCGGTTCAGTGATCGGTGAACATTCGGTGATCTTTGCCGGCGAGGGTGAACGCGTCGAGCTTTCCCACTATGCCGGCGACCGCTCCATTTTCGCACGCGGTGCGATTACGGCAGCTGTCTGGGCTTCAGACAAGAAGCCGGGCTTCTATTCCATGCTGGATGTGCTCGGTCTTTCGCAGACGGAATAAGCCTAATTTTCCACCGTGAATTCGACGGTATCGGCCGAAAATCGGCTGACGGCATATTGCACCGGCACGCCATCCATATCGGCATTCAGCGCCTGGGTGACGAGCAGGATCGCGCCCGGCGACAATTCGAGATCGGCCAGATCCTGCGTATCCGCATGGCTGGCGGAGATGACGGTGGAAATGCGCACGTAGTCGGCCACGCCGAGCGATTTGAAAGCGGCCGTGATCGAGCCGCTTTTCTGATAGGCCTCGCCAATTCCGGCAAAACGATCCGCCGGAAACCACGTGGTCGAGCGGGACACCGGCCGGGTGTCAGCCTTGCGCAAGGTCTCCAGACGCACGAGCGGTGCGCCGGTCTGCAGTTGCAGCCGCGCTGCCAGATCGGCACTTGCGGGTTCGGTCGTGTGGGAAAGAAGCAGCGCCTCCATTTCCTTCACCTGATCTGCGATGCCTGCCGTGAACCGTGTGCGCAGTGAAATCGGAAAACTCAGCCGTTCCTTGCGGGCGATCATCGTGCCACGCCCCTGCATCGGCTCGAGGATGCCTTCGCTCGCCAATGCGGCAATGGCGCTTCTGACGGTGTGGCGGTTGACGCCGAATTTTTCGGCCAGCGCCATTTCCGGCGGCAACATGCCGGTTTCGTCGTGATCACCTGCCGCGATCTCGCCTCTGATCCGGTCGGCAATCTGCCGCCAGAGCGCGACGCCGTTCTTTCTTTTCATTGCTGCTGCAGGGCTCATGTCACACGCTTGTCATTCATCGCCGTTAATTGTAGCTTATATTGTATAGTTGTCTATATCAATAGACATTAGAGGTCAAGCGATGAATAACGAAGCTGCGAATATACATGCGGGAAGGAAGCGGGTGGCGGCCCTTCTCGCCCGCGCAACCGTTCAGGAACTCGAAACGGTCTGGAACCGGCAGGACGCCAGCCCGCAGACGGAAAATGTGCGCGGACCGGAAACCGGCCTCGTCATGGTCAAGGGACGTATCGGCGGCGGCGGCGCGCCTTTCAATCTGGGTGAAACCACCGTTACCCGCGCAACGATCAAGCTTGCTTCCGGCACTGTCGGCCATGCCCATGTTCTCGGCACCGGCCGCAAGAAGGCCTGGTACGCAGCCGTTTTCGACGCGCTCTGGCAGGAAAATCCGACCCGTAACTTCATTGAAACCGAGCTTCTCTCACCGGTCGAAAAAAGACTGACCGAGGAAAAACAGCGGAAAACAAAAGAGACCGCCGCCACGCGGGTCGATTTCTTCACCATGGTTCGAGGAGAAGATTGATGGGTGTCAAAGCCGAAGCATTGACGGGCGGTTTTTCCGACGCCGTCTTCGATTCCCAACGGGTTTTCAAAAAGCTGATGGACGGCATGGCCCGGCCGGGCACACCGCAGACGATCGAAACCGCAGTTGCCCCGCCGGCACCGCTTGCCACCGCGACGGGTGCGGTTCTGCTGGCGCTCTGCGACCACGACACACCAGTCTGGCTGAGCGGCGCGCTGCGGAAAACGGCCGTGCCGGGTTGGGTTGGGTTTCACACCGGCGCGATTGCGACGGAAGAAAAGGGGGCTGCGCAGTTCGCCGTGATCGAGGCGGGCAGCACCATTGCCTCCTTCGGCCTTTTCGCTCAGGGAAGCCAGGAATATCCCGACCGTTCGACGACGGTCATCATCGAATTGCCAGATCTTGATGGCGGACAGGAATTAATGCTGTCCGGCCCCGGCATCCGCCACATCAATATCATCAGCCCTTCCGGCCTGCCGGAGATATTCCCGAGGCTCTGGGCGGAGAACAACGCCATTTTCCCGCGCGGCGTCGATGTCATTCTGACCTGCGCCGACAAATTCGTCTGCCTGCCGCGCACGACGCGTATTAAATCCGTGGAGGCATAAGATGTATGTTGCTGTCAAAGGCGGGGAAACCGCCATCGCCAACGCCCACCGGCTTCTGGCCGACAAGCGGCGCGGAGACCGTGACCTGCCGGCGATGACTGTCACGCAGATCGTTTCCCAGCTTTCACTCGCCGTCGACCGCGTCATGGCGGAAGCCTCACTTTACGATCAGTCGCTTGCAGCCCTTGCCGTCAAGCAGGCACGCGGCGACATGATCGAGGCCATCTTCCTGCTGCGCGCCTACCGCACCACGTTGCCGCGGTTCGGCTATTCGCTGCCGGTCAATACGGCTGACATGACGGTGCAGCGACGCGTTTCGGCAACCTACAAGGACTTGCCGGGCGGGCAATTACTGGGACCGACCTTCGATTATACCCACCGTCTACTCGATCCCTCGCTGCTCGAAGACGAGGCTGTCGAAACCCCCGCCATTCGTGAAGGCGAGCCGGATTATGTCATGCGGGTTTCCGACATTCTCGCCGAAGAAGGGCTGATCGAAAGCGATGGTGATATGCCTGATGAGCATATTGCCGGCGATCTGACGCGCGAGCCGATGGAATTTCCGATGCCACGCGACCTGCGTCTGCAATCGCTGGCACGCGGTGACGAGGGCTTCCTTCTCGCACTCGCCTATTCGACACAGCGCGGTTACGGCCGCACGCATCCCTTCGTCGGTGAAATCCGCATCGGTGATGTTGAAGTGGAGCTGGAGGTTCCCGAACTCGGCTTTGCCGTCTCGCTTGGGGACATTCAGGTTACTGAATGCCAGATGGTCAACCAATTCAAGGGCTCGGCCAAAGCGCCACCGCAGTTCACCCGCGGTTATGGTCTGGTTTTCGGCCAGAGCGAACGCAAGGCGATGGCCATGTCGCTGGTCGATCGCGCGCTTCGCGCCGGTGAATTCGGCGAAGATGTCGTCGCCCCGGCGCAGGATGAAGAATTCGTCATCTCACATGCAGACAACGTCCAGGCGACGGGTTTCGTCGAACATCTGAAATTGCCGCATTACGTGGATTTTCAGGCCGAACTCGGTCTGGTCAGGAAAATGCGCGCCGATTTCGAGGCGATCAACGCTGATGGCGCGGAGTGGATGGGCGATGCAGCCGAATAGCTCAGCGGCTGTGCTGCTCTCCAAACCAGTAAGCGCAAAAGACGGTCGATGCTGCAAAAACAGCAAAGAACACGGCTGCAAGAATTCCAATCTCCATGAGCTTGTACTCCTTTTTTCGCAAGGTTAACGCGCAATGCTTAAAGAAGTTTCATTTGACGACGGGCTGGCTGCCTACAACTTCGCCTATCTGGACGAACAGACCAAACGGATGATCCGCCGGGCGATCCTGAAGGCCATTGCCATTCCCGGTTATCAGGTTCCCTTCGCTTCCCGTGAAATGCCCATGCCCTATGGCTGGGGCACCGGCGGTGTGCAGCTGACCGCTTCCATCGTCGGCCCCGACGATGTGCTGAAGGTCATCGACCAGGGCGCCGACGACACCACCAACGCGGTTTCCATCCGCGCCTTTTTCCAGAAGGTGGCGAATGTTGCCGTCACCACCCGCACCAGGGACGCGACCATCATCCAGACGCGGCACCGCATTCCGGAGGAAGAACTGCATTCCGGACAGGTTCTGGTCTATCAGGTTCCCATTCCCGAACCCTTGCGCTTCCTCGAGCCACGCGAGACCGAAACCCGCGTCATGCACGCGCTGGAAGAATATGGCCTGATGCACGTCAAGCTCTACGAAGACATCGCCCGCAACGGCCGCATCTCCACCACCTATGCATACCCGGTGAAGGTTGCCGGACGTTATGTGATGGATCCTTCGCCGACGCCGAAATTCGACAATCCGAAAATGAATATGTCGGACGCGCTGCAGCTGTTCGGCGCCGGGCGCGAAAAGCGCATCTATGCCGTGCCGCCCTATACCGACGTGGTCAGCCTGGATTTCGAGGACCATCCGTTTGAAATCCAGCGCTTTGACAAGCCCTGTGCACTGTGCGGCGGCGAGAATGTCTATCTGGACGAGGTGGTGCTTGATGACAAGGGTGGGCGGATGTTCGTCTGCTCCGATACCGACCATTGCGAGGACCGCCGCGCCCATGGCCACAAGGGCCATATGCTGGCGGATGTGAAGGAGGCCGCAGAATGAGCGACGCACCACTTCTGAAAGTCCGGGACGTTTCCAAATATTACGGCGACCGGGCTGGTTGCCGCAACGTTTCCTTTGAACTTTATCCGGGCGAGGTCCTGGCCATTGTCGGAGAATCCGGTTCCGGCAAGACCACGCTTCTCAACTGCATTTCCACCCGGCTGATGCCAACGGCGGGCAGCGTGGAATATCGCATGCGCGACGGCTCCGTGCGCGACCTCTACCACATGGGTGAGGCCGAACGCCGTTTCCTGATGCGCACCGACTGGGGCTTCGTTCACCAGAACCCGGCGGACGGGTTGCGTATGGCTGTTTCGGCCGGCGCCAATGTCGGCGAACGGCTGATGGCCGTGGGCAATCGGCACTATGGCAATATAAGGCAATCGGCCAGCGAATGGCTGGAGCGGGTGGAAATCGGCACCGACCGTATCGACGATCAGCCGCGTGCCTTTTCCGGTGGCATGCGCCAGCGCCTGCAGATCGCCCGCAACCTCGTCACCTCGCCGCGCCTCGTCTTCATGGACGAACCGACCGGCGGTCTCGATGTGTCCGTGCAGGCACGCCTGCTTGATCTGGTCCGCGGCCTCGTCAACGATCTCGGCCTTGCCGTCGTCGTCGTCACCCATGATCTGGCGGTGGCGCGACTGCTTTCCCATCGCATGATGGTGATGAAGGGCGGCGACGTCATCGAGCATGGTCTCACCGACCGGGTGCTCGACGATCCGCGCGAGCCTTACACGCAATTGCTTGTTTCCTCTATTCTGCAGGTTTGACGCCATGCCGACGCCCCTTATCGTTTCGGAAGTCTTCAAAAGCTTCACCATGCATCTTCGCGACGGCATCGAATTGCCGGTCGTTCGCGATGTCAATTTCTCCGTTTGCGGCGGCGAATGCGTCGTGCTCGGCGGCCCGTCGGGTATCGGCAAAAGCTCGATCCTGAAAATGCTCTATGGCAACTACGCCATCGACAGCGGGCAGATCCTCATCCGCCACGGGGATCAGGTCGTTGATATCGGCAATGCCTCGCCGCGGACGATCCTCGAAATTCGCCATCACACGATCGGTTATGTCAGCCAGTTCCTGCGCACCGTGCCGCGTGTCGCTGCCATCGATGTCGTTGCCGAACCGCTTCTGGCCCGCAAGGTGGCCGCCGAAGATGCGCGCGAACAGGCGGCGACGCTGCTTTCGAAGCTGAACCTGCCACGGGAATTGTGGTCGCTTCCGCCCGCAACCTTTTCGGGCGGCGAGCAGCAGCGCGTCAACATCGCGCGCGGCTTCATCACCGATCATGCGATCCTGCTTCTCGACGAGCCGACGGCCTCACTCGACGCCACAAATCGGCGCGTGGTCGTCGACATGATCAGGGAGAAAAAAGAAAAGGGCACCGCGCTGCTGGGCATCTTCCACGACGAGGAAGTGCGGGAAGCCGTGGCCGACCGCATTCTCGACGTCTCGCAATTCTCTCCCCGGAAGGCAGCGGCATGAGTGTCAAGGTCGGTCTCGAACCCGCCATTCACGAAACCGCCCGCGTCACCAACTCCTCGATCGGCCGCTATACCGAAATTTCGGAACGCTGCCGCCTCGAGGAGGTTGAGATGGGCGACTATTCCTATGTCATGCAGGACGGTGCGATCTGGTGCGCCACCATCGGCAAATTCGTCAATATCGCCGCCTCCGTCCGCATCAACGCCACCAATCACCCGATGCAGCGGGCGACATTGCACCATTTCACCTATCGCGCCCGCAGCTACTGGGACGACGCTGAGGATGAAACGGATTTCTTCGCCGCCCGCCGCGCCAAGCGGGTGGTGATCGGCCATGATGTCTGGATCGGCCATGGCGCGACCATCCTGCCCGGCGTGACGGTGGGGAACGGTGCGGTGATCGGGGCTGGCGCGGTGGTATCGAAAGATGTCGCGCCCTATACCATCGTCGGTGGCGTGCCCGCCCGGCTGATCCGCGAGCGTTTTCCAGCGGAGCTTGGCCGGCGCATGGACGATCTGAATTGGTGGGATTGGGACCATGCCAGACTGCGCGGCGCGCTCGATGATTTCCGCGCCCTCGCCGCCGAGGATTTCGTGGCGAAATATGGTGGATGAACTCCGCTCATAGCGAAGCAATTGCAAATCCCGGGCCACGTCCCGGGATTTCTGTTTGTCGGCTCCAGAAATGCCGGCGGGATTTCCTGCTCATGACATGCCTGACGAGAGGTTTGTCGGCGAACCCTCGGGTGTCGTATCTGCGAATTCTGTAATATTTTATTCATGAAACTGACATCCACACTTCACGCACCGCTGTTACGCCGAACCCCGTCAAAAAAGAAGATTGGACGGGGAAATGAGCTTTCACCTGAAGCAAGTCACGCGCCGTTTCGGCAACCATACTGCGGTCGATGCCGTGAACGTCGAAATACCGCAGGGCCAGATGGTCGGCGTTATCGGACGCTCGGGTGCGGGAAAATCAACGCTGCTGCGCATGATCAACCGCCTCGTTGATCCCTCCTCGGGTTCCATCTATTTCAACGACACGGAAGTATCGGCGCTGAAAGGCGCAGCGCTCCGCAACTGGCAGCGCGACTGTGCCATGATCTTCCAGCAGTTCAATCTGGTGCCGCGCCTGGATGTGCTCACCAATGTCATGCTCGGCCGTCTCAACCACCGTTCGACAGCGCTCAGCCTGTTCAACATCTTCACCAATGATGAGCGCCTGATGGCGATCGCCGCGCTCGAGCGGCTCGGCATCGAACATGTGGCCATGCAGGCCGCGGGCACGCTTTCCGGCGGCCAGCAGCAGCGCGTCGCCATCGCCCGCGCCCTGATGCAGTCTCCGAAGATGGTTCTGGCCGATGAGCCGATTGCCTCGCTCGACCCGCTCAATGCCAAGATCGTGATGGATGCGCTGCGCGACATCAACGAGCGCGAAGGCATCACCGTCATCACCAATCTGCATACGCTGGATACGGCACGCAATTATTGCGAGCGCATCATCGGCATGTCGCAGGGCCGCGTCGTCTTTGACGGAACACCGGCGGAACTGACCGCTTCGGCCGTAACGGAGATTTACGGAACCGATTCTCAAGGGGCTGGCATCGACGAGACCATGACCTCGACCAGCATCAATATTCCCGGCGCGCAGCTTCCCGCGCGTCCGGTGCAGCAATCTGCCGGTCCCGAACCGCTCGCTCTCGCCGGGCTCTGAGGAACCGCTCAGCATCGTTTGTGCCCGCGTCAAGGGCCGACACTTCACAACAAACTCCGGCTCGCCGGGAAACAGGAGAAAGTCCATGTTGAAGAAAATCCTTCTTTCGGCAGTCGCCCTTGGCGTTCTGGCCGGTTCCGCCATGGCTCAGGACGTCAAGGTCCTGCGTATCGGTCTCGACGGTTCGGAAAACGAAGCCGACCAGATCCGCAACACGAAGTGCGTTGCCGATGGCCTGAAGGCTGCGACCGGCGTTTCCGAAGTTCAGGTTTTCCCGTCGCCGGACTATAACGGCGTCATCCAGGGTCTGCTCGGCGGCACCATCGACATCGCTTCCATGGGCGCATCCTCCTACGCGAAGATCGCTCTTGCCGATCCGAAAGCCGTAGATCCGATCCTGACCACGGCCGGCGCTGACGGTTCGACCGGTTATTACACGATCATGGTTGCCCGCAAGGACAGCGGCATCAAGACGCTGGCTGACGCCAAGGGCAAGAAGATCGGTTTTGCCGATCCTGACTCCACCTCGGGCTTCCTCGTCCCGAACGTGGCTATTCCGAAGGAAACCGGCGTTCCGGTGAAGGAATACTTCGCTGAAACCGGCTTCGGCGGCGGCCATGAAAACCTCGTTCTCGCCGTTCTCGACAAGAAGTTCGACGTTGGCACCACCTTCGGTTCGGGCGTTGGCAAGTGGGAAGAAGGCTACACCGCCGGCAACCTCTACCAGATGGTCAAGAAGGGCAATCTCGACATGGACGATATCGTCGAAGTCTGGAAGTCGCCGCTGATCCCGAACGGCCCGCTCATGGTCACCAACAAGCTCGGCGACGCCATGAAGCAGAAGGTAGAAAACTTCTTCATGGAACTGCCGAAGAAGGACCTCGCCTGCTTCCAGGGTTTCACCCAGGGCAAGAACACCGCTTACATCAAGGTCGACCCGTCCTTCTACCAGACGATCATCGACGCCCGTAAGTCCGTTATCGGCGGCTGATCCTGCGATCATACCCGAAAGCGGCGGTGCCTTGCGGCGCCGCCGCTTTTGCCAATAAAGGAAAAAGCGGATGGCGACCTCACTGCATCATGGCACCCTCTCCCCCAAGGGATTGAGCGCATCGTCCCAGACGGTCATGCGTCATTATCAACAGCAGCTTGCGACAAGACGGATTTATACCGTTATTTCGCTCGTGATCTTTCTCGTCATCCTCGCCGCTTCCCTGAATTTTGCCAACGCGGCCAATTCAGGCAAATTCTTCGAGCGCCTGCCCTATTTCTTCGACTTCATGAAAACCTTCGTGCCGGACAGCCCGCTGGAAATCTTCCGGGCGATGTTCGACCTGCCGTCACCCTATGCGGACGGTTCGCTGAAATATAATTACGTCGCAGACCGCGTTTACATCACCGACAGCTTCTACATCCCGCACTTCATCTATCAGCTGATCATCACGCTCAACATCGCGCTTGTTTCGACAATCATCGGCACCGGCTTCGCCTTCGTGCTCTGCTTCTTCGCCTCCACCAACCTTGTCGGCGCCGGTCTCGTGCGCTGGGTGGTGCGCCGGGTAATGGAAGTGCTGCGCGCCTTTCCGGAAATCGTCGTCGCCGGCTTGCTGACCGCCATTCTCTCGATCGGTCCGATTGCGGCGATCATCGCCATTTCAGTCCACACGATCGGCGCTTTGGGCAAGCTGTTCTTCGAAGTGGTGGAAAATGCCGACATGAGGCCCGATGAAGGCCTGCGCGCCGCCGGCGCCAACTGGCTGGAGCGTGTCCGTTTCGCCATCGTGCCGCAGGTTCTGCCTAACTTCGTCTCCTACGCGCTGCTGCGCGCCGAAATCAACGTGCGTGCCTCAACCATCATCGGTGCTGTCGGCGGCGGCGGCATCGGCGAGGTGTTCCGGCTGTCGATCGGCAACGATCATGCTTCCAAGACTTATGCCATCATCATCCTGCTGCTGATCACCATCATCGCCGTCGACCAGTTTTCCAGCTGGCTGCGCCGCAGACTGATCGGCCATCAATCCTTCGAATTCGGACGGGGAGCAGCCTGATGTCCTCAAGCTTCATTCTCAACACTGCCGAGCGCGAAAGGCTGACCGCCGCGCATCCCGCGATTTTCAAACGCGGCTTCATGCAGCGTTACGGTCTGCTGGTCGGTATTCTCGCTACCGTCGTTTATCTCATCAGTTGCTTTTTCTTCTTTAATGTCGGGCCGGCTTTCATGCAGGGCCGCTGGGATCGAGCCTCAAGCTATATTCAGGACTGGTATTCCTGGCGTGCCCAGCCGCGCCTGCGCTTCGAAGATGGCAAGGTGGCGCCGCAGTGGTCCAGCCGTGGGCAATATCCGGTCGACTCAAAGATCGACTGGTTGCAGCCCCTGCCGGATGGCGGCTACAGCGTGATTTATGCAGGCATGGAAAACCGCCTCGACGTGACGCCAACCCGGGTGGATGTTTATGTCGACGGCAAGAACTACCCCGTCATCATCAATGGTGAGCAGGCGCGGGCACCTGAGGGGTTGCCGGAAGAAATCCAGCAGGACGGTAACAAGGTTCTCGTCCATTACGGTTTTGCCGGCCAGGCGGAAATCCGCACCAGCCAGGTCTATGTGCAGCGCCGGTTCCTGGGATGGGCAAACTTCCTGTTCGACACCAAGTCGGAATTCTGGGGCAAAGGCTATGGCGAACTCGCGGCTCTGGCGCTGTGGGGTGAGAGGCTCGATCCCGAGCGCTCGAATATCAACCACATGGTCGATGATTTCCTCGACAACAGCGTCTGGCAGCACGCCGATATTCTTTCCAAGCTGATGCAGACCCTGGTTATGGCCTTTGTGGGCACGCTGTTCGGCACGCTCGTTGCCCTGCCGCTCGCCTTCATCGCCGCGCGCAACATCACCGCCAACAGGGCTGCCAACTGGGGCATGAAGCGTCTGTTCGATTTCCTGCGTTCGATCGACATGCTGATCTGGGCTTTGTTCTTCACCCGCAGTTTCGGTCCCGGACCGATCCCCGGCATTGCCGCGATCTTCTTCACCGATACCGGAGCGCTCGGCAAGGTCTATGCCGAGGCGCTGGAGAATGTCGATGACAAGCAGCGTGAGGGCGTCAAATCGGTCGGTGCTTCCCCGATTGCCGTCAATCGTTTCGGCGTGCTTCCGCAGGTGCTGCCGGTCTTCATTTCCCAGTCGCTCTATTTCTGGGAAAGCAACACCCGCTCCGCCACGATCATCGGCGCGGTGGGTGCGGGCGGTATCGGCCTGAAGCTGCTGGAAGCGATGGGTACCAACGCCGACTGGGACAAGGTTGCCTATATGGTCCTGCTCATCCTCTTCGTCGTTTTCCTGTTCGACCACATCTCCAATTCGCTGCGTTCGCGCCTGATTGGGAAAACGCAGCATTAGGCCATAAAAGGGGCGGGACTGTATGCGAAGGCCGTAACGGCTTTCCTTTCCCCGCCCCATAAAACCACCCGCCCAAAGACGTTTTTTTGTCCCTGACGCATTCACCCCGAGGTCCGGGCGCCCCAAAGGGGCGTGCGGGGGCTTAACCGCATTTCGAATGTGCTTTTTTCCATCTGCATCATCATTCTGTCACGGAAAGCGATTACCTCGCACTCCTGACCTTGCGGGAAGCGGGCGAGTCACGCCAAATAGCTTCTCATCCTTGGTTTTCCATGACACTGAAGAGTGCTTGCCGTGCGCTACGCCATCTATTTTTCTCCGGCTAAAGATCATCCGCTGACTGAAGCAGCGTCGCGCTGGCTTGGGCGCAATGCATTTTCCGGTACGCTGCATGATGATCATGACGCCTATGCGGAAATGACGGAAGAACCCCGCCGTTACGGTTTCCACGCAACCCTGAAGGCTCCTTTCGAGCTTGCCGAAAAATACAGCGAGGCCGCGCTTCTCGCCGCCGTCGAGGGTTTTGCCGCAAGCCAGCCGGCCTTCGACATCCCGCGTGTCGTCGTTGGCGCGCTCGGACCGTTTTTCGCGTTGGTTCCAGACCGGACCTACCAGCCACTGCAGGATTTCGCGGCCGAGATCGTCGACCATTTTGACCGATTTCGCGCGCCTCTGTCCGAGACCGATATTGCCCGCCGGCGGCCACAAATGCTGACGGAGAGCCAACGGCAAAATCTGTCACTCTGGGGTTATCCGCATGTCATGGACGACTTCCGTTTTCACATGACACTGACCGGTCGTATCGACGAGGACGACCAGCCCACCATGCAAGAGGTGCTTTCTGCGCGTTTTGCCGAATTCGTCGATCAGCCTCTCACCATTTCCGGCCTCGCTTTGTTCATTGAAGAAACGCGCGGCGCCCCCTTTACCGTTCATCGCTGGCACCCGTTTGGCCAGCAGCCAAAGAAAGATGCGAACCCATGACCGAGCACGCCCTCTCCAATGCCCGTATCGTTTTGGAAGACGATATCATTCTGGGGTCCGTTCTGATCCGCGACGGCAAGATTGCCGATATCAGTGAAGGCGCCTCCAAAACCGGAGAAGACCTAGAAGGCGATTTCCTGATCCCGGGTCTGGTGGAACTGCATACCGACCATCTGGAACAGCATTATTCACCGCGCCCCGGCGTGATCTGGGATAAGATCGCCGCCATTCAGGCCCATGATGCACAGGTTGCGTCATCAGGCATCACCACCGTATTCGATTGCCTGAGGCTCGGCTCGGACGAGGATGGCGGCTTCAAAAAGGGCGAAATGCGGGAAATGGCTGATGCCATCGAAGCGGCGGCGGATCAGAACCGCTTGCGCGCAGATCACCTGCTGCATCTGCGCTGTGAGGTCGCCTCCGCGGATGTTCTGGACCATTTCGAAGATTTCGAAACCGATCCGCGCGTGCGGCTGATTTCGCTGATGGACCACTCCCCGGGTCAGCGCCAGTTCCAGTCCATGGATCAGTACATTTTCTATTACCAGAAGAAGCGCGGGCTGAGCGACGAGGCTTTTGCTGAATTCGTGCGCCGGCGGCAGGCCGCATCGGCCGAATATTCCGCCAAGCACCGTGATTATCTGGCCGCCAGCTGCGCCAAGCGCGGCATCACCGTCGCAAGCCATGACGACGCCACCGAAGCGCATGTGGGCGAAGCCATCGGCCACGGCGTTAAACTGGCGGAATTCCCCACCAGCGTTGAGGCTGCAAAAGCCTCTCACAGCGCCGGCATGAGCGTCTTGATGGGCGCTCCGAACATCGTTCGCGGCAAGTCTCACTCCGGCAACATCGCCGCCCGCGATCTCGCCGAGATCGGCGTGCTGGATGTTCTTTCTTCCGACTATGTGCCCTTCAGCCTGCTTTTCGCACCGTTCCTGCTCGCCGATCAGGTGGAAGCCATCACCCTGCCGGAAGCGCTGCGTATGGTCACCGCCACGCCGGCTCGGACGGTTGGTCTTCTTGACCGCGGCCGTATCGCAACTGGATTGCGGGCCGATCTGGTGCGGGTTCACCGCGAAGATGGCGTGCCCGTCACCCGCTCGGTCTGGCGTCAGGGCAAGCGCGTGGCATGACCGGCAACGGAGAGGACAGCCGGCGTGAGAAAACGCCCGGCACGATGATCGTGGTTGTCGGCCCAAGCGGGGCCGGCAAGGATACGCTGATGGACTATGCGGCAAGGCAATTGTCCGGACGGCCCGGCTTTCATTTCACCCGCCGGGTGATTACCCGCAGCGGGGATGCCGGCGGCGAAAATCACGATGCCGTTTCGATGCAGGAGTTCAACCGGCTGCAGGATGAGGGCGCATTCGCCGTCTTCTGGCAGGCGCACGGGCTGAAATATGGCATCCCGGCTGCCGTCTATCGCCAACTTGAGGCGGGAGACGTGGTTATTGCCAACGGTTCCCGCTCGGCCTTGCCTGAGTTCAGTTCCGCCTTTTCCCGTCTCAGGGTGGTGAACATCGTCGCCCGGCCGGAAGTGCTGGCGCAGCGGCTGGAACAGCGCGGGCGGGAAAGCCGCGAGGATATTCTGCGGCGCCTGGAACGCAGCTCGCTTACGGTCGTCGGCGACTTTGACGTAACGACGGTGGATAATAGCGGCGCGATCGAAGATGCGGGCAAGACCATCATGCAGGTGCTGGAACAAAGCGTCGGCCCCGACCGATCTTAATGTCCCCGGCCCGGACCGCTCGACAAAAGGTCACACAAAGCTTACCATCAGGCGACAATTTCCAAACATGGTACGCCAAGGCGAGGGATGCCCGAAAAGAGGGTCAGTGACGAGATAACTGTGGTGGCTGGTCTGGCCGCCGGCGTTAGCAATTATGCGCGCTCGCGCGGCATCGATATCGTCCCCATCTGCAAGGCTCTCGATATTGATCCCGCCACTTTCGACAGTTTGACGGAGCGCATAAGCCTCGACAGATTATGCCGATTGCTCGAAACCTGCGCCTTGATTTCCGGTGACGACGCGTTCGGTCTGCAATGCGCCTCCGCTTTTCCGGCCGGCGCATCCGGTGCATTTGGTTACGGTCTGATCAGCGCGCCGACGGTGCGGGCTTTCCTGCGGTTTCTTCAGGATCACGTTTATTACGCGACCAACAACAGCAATTTTACCATGGTTGCGGATACCACACATGTAACGCTTTCCTGGTCCTTCGCGCCCGTCATCGTCAAGCGTGATCAATATGTGGATCTTTCCCTGACAGTTCTGATCCAGCGTCTTCGCGATATTCTGGGTGAGCGCATCAATCAGGTCGAAATCGGTCTGGAGCGGCAGAAACCGAATAATATTCAGCTATTTAAAGAAAGAATGACCAAGCGGATCAGCTTCTCCCAGGCGATCCACACGATGCGTCTTCCTGTATCGCTCCTCGACGTGGCCAATCCGAACGCAGATGAGCGGCTGTTCGAACTGATGAACCTTCAATGCCGGATGCTGCGACCGGAAACATCGGCGGATGCAACACATTTCATCGATCAGGTAAAACGGTATATGCAGATGCGGCTATCGGATGCGGAGCTTTCACTTGGCGAAATCGCCCCCTACTTCAATCTTTCCGAACGGAGTTTTCAGCGGCGGCTTGCCGAACTTGGCACCAATCTCAACGAGATAAAGGACGCCATACGCAAAAATGCCGGCTTCAAGCTTCTGGTGGAGAGCGACCTTTCGGTTTCCGACATAAGCTATCGATTGGGCTATTCGACGCCCGGTGCGTTTTCGCGCTCCGTTTCCCGCTGGTTTGGGGCGACCCCGACGGATATTCGCAAGAAACATGCGCATCATTCCGCCGGATAAAACATATTTTCAGCACCAATATTTCGAAATTACACATTAAAATTCAGAAATATGTCGGCTTTTCCCGGTTTCTGTGCCGAAACATAACAATAAAAGCGCAAAACTTGGCGCGAGATGTTATTCTATTGGTGCAGTATATCGCCTATTAGAGCGCCGCGTGGCCCTTCGGGTGTGACGGAAAACATTCCAAAGCTTTGAATCTGCACATTGTTCTGATCCACAACCGATTCCGGTTTTGTGAGTGTCAGTGGGGCAGCACTCCCTATGCCCCGGAACAACGTCGATGCTGGGCCGGCTGGCTGCGAAAGCGGCCATCATTGCATATTCCTGATGCCAGATGAAACCTATTGGCGAAATCGACGTTTCCGTTCGCGTGCAGACAGAACGTTCGCGGGCGGGCCTCGGGGAATGAAATCATTACCTGATCGCAAAGCCGGGAAGGTCAATCTCTTTTGAGGCAGAAAGAACATGTCTTTAAAAACGCCGCATGAACATCGCCAGACGCGCGAGATCGCCCTATCTGACCGGGAACGGCACTATCTGGGACTGGTGGCGCGGGGTAAACACCCCTCCCACATCGCCCTTGTGACCGGTGCGACCGAGGCAGAGGTGAAGGACGTGCTGGAAGTGGTGCGTAACCGGCTGGGTGCCACCAATCTGCTGAATGCCGTCAGCATTGCCCTGCTGCGTGGCCTGATCGAGCAGGATATCTAAGGCTTTTTCGCTTCAGAGGCTTATGTGGAGACGTCCCCTTCCCATAGGCCAAAACCGGATGAGCGGCTTTCTGCGTCAAAATCCCATCATTTCGATGGCGGGATGGCGGACCAAAAGCGGACCGGAAATGATTTCCTGTCCATATCGACGCAAATGCAAAGCGGCCATAAACGGTTTGCCCGGCGGATCATCAGGTCCGCCGGGTTTTTCATTTTGCATCTGTTTAAAGCGACTGGATTTCAGCGAGAATATCGCTTTCGACGACGATGCCGCTTTCCAGCGCCTGCCGGCGAACGCCCTGGCTACGGCGGCCGGGCAAGCGCACATTCTCCTGCTTTTCTATCTCGCCGGCGATGAGCGCCAGTCGTTCAGTAAAGACTGCACCACCCGAGGATACCGGGTCGATGACGATGATCGTGTGGCCAAGTGATGGTGGCGCGCCCTTATCATCCAGAAGTGAAGAGGCTTCGAACGCGAAATTTCCGCCGGTGAGTGCGGCGGCCATGATTTCCACCATCAGCGCCAGTGCGGCACCTTTCGCCTCGCCCGCGGGCACCATGGTTCCCTCGATGGCTTCTTCAGGGTCGGTCGTTGGCCGGCCGTTTCTGTCGAGCGCCCAGTCACCCGGAATAGTCTCGCCCTTCTGGCGGGCCGCCATGATCTTTCCGCGCGCGACCTTGGAAAGCGCCAGATCGATCACCAGAGGATCGGCGTTACCAACAGGGGTAGCGAATGCGATCGGATTGGTGCCATATAGCGGTTTGTTGCCACCCCACGGGGCCATGGATGCCGGCGCATTGGCGAACATCAGCGCGACAAGACCCATCTCGGCAAAACGCTCGACAGTTAATGCCATCACGCCGGCGTTATGGGA
>NZ_KQ414509.1:0-106998 GCF_001263295.1 Agrobacterium sp. SUL3 | reverse complement strand
GGCCACGTGATGGGAACGATGGATGGCGGCAAGCGCAATGCCCTGCTGCCGGGCCATTTCAGGCAACTGCTCCAGCGCGCAATCAATCGCCGGATAGGCATAACCGTGGTTGGCGTCGATCGACAGGACGCCCGGCTTCACGCGCGTCGCCACCGGCCGCGCCTTGCCATCGACTTTTCCCACCCGCGCCTGGCGGACATAAACGGGGATACGGCGAAAACCGTGACCGCTCTGGCCGGCAGCTTCAGATGCGACGAGCGCCTTCGCGACCGAGCGGGCGTTTTGCGGCAGAACGCCGTTGCGCTCAAAGATAGAGGATACGAGATCCTCCGCCTCTGCGATTGAGAATTTCATTCCGGAATGCCTCTGCTTGGTAAAGTCGACAAAGACCTACACCATCGAAAACATTCGCGAAATCTTATTCACGCGCAAACGGATATGCGCGTGAAGAATAGTGGACATATCCGTTTGATTTAAACGGGTTCTAGCGGATGCTGATCGGTAGCGTGATCGTCTTGCTTGCTTCCGGAGGCGGAGCAGGCACAGGTGACGCACTCTGAATCCAGGCCGCAATCTGCTGGTCGATTGAGGAATCGCCGGTGGATTGGACCACGCTGACCCCGCTGATCGCGCCTGCATCATTGACCCTGAACCGCACCGTTGCTGTCATTGCATCACTGCGAAGCGAACGTGGCTTGCGCCGCTGGATATGTGAGCGAACCTTCGATCCCCATTTTGCCGGTGAGGCGGAAGAAGAAGAAAAGAAACCGGCATTGTTGCGCGATGCCGCTGTCCTGTCGGACTGCTGTGCCTCGGCCTTTGCCGTTTCACGCAATTCCGAGGCCTGCTGCGGTTTGGGGCGCTGGCGCTCGACCTTCTTTTTCTCTTCCGGCTCTTTCTTTTCGACCTTCTTTTCAACGGGCGGCGGTGGCGGCCGAATGACAGGCAAGGGAACCTCGATATTTTCGAGTTCCGCCATCATCTGTTCCTGCACGGGGTCGATCTGCTCTACCGGCTCAGGAATTTCCTGCGGCTCGACAATCTCCTCAACCGGCGGTTCCGGCGGCTGCACGGGTTCCGGCGGTGGCGTTTCCGCAACCGGTTCCGGTGGCGGCGGTTCCTCCGGTGGAGGTTCCTCCATCGGCTGGCTGTTGTCGCTTTTTACCTCTTCGGCGTCCTCGACGTCCTGCGCCGGTGTCGTTTCCTCGGTGTGGACGGCTTCCGGTATCGCCGCCATCTCGATCATGATCGCGGCTGGCGGCGGCCCGCCGGCATCGAGTTCTTCCGGTTCCTGCATCAGATAATAGGCAAAACCAGCATGAACGCTCAGCATGAGCAGCGCTGCGGCGGACCACAGCGTCACTTCCCCCAGACGGGAATGTCGGGACTGCGGGTAGCCGTTTTCAGTCATGGCGCCGTTCCCGGCGCCGTCGGCGCGGCGGGCTGGGCAGCATTGGCGGGCGGCGATGCCGCACCGACATTTTCCAGACCCACCAGGGCGATCTTCAGATAGCCGGCATCCCTAAGCAGGTTCATGATTTCCATGAAGTGACCGTAGTCGACCGCCTTGTCGGCGCGCAGGAAAATGCGCGTATCCTTCTTGCCTCCCGTCTGCCGGTCGATCGAGGCCGCCAGTGCTTCCCGGGCAACGACATCATTGCCGAGGTTGAGCGAGAGATCGTCCTTGACCGTCAGATAAAGCGGCTCTTCCGGACGCTCCGCCGGCTTGGCGGTGGATGCGGGAAGGTCAACATTCACATCCACCGTGGCCAACGGCGCAGCTACCATGAAGATGATGAGCAGAACCAGCATCACGTCGATGAATGGCGTGACGTTGATCTCGTGGTTTTCGGAGAGATCGTCTCCGCTATTTTCGCGAATACCGCCAGCCATGACCGATCACCGTCCAACCAGCGAGACTGCGGGCTTGCTGGTGCTGCCCGGCGGAATGCGGCGGAAATCGAGGTCGCGGCTCACGAGGCGCTCCACGCCGGCGGCGGCATCCGCCAGCAGATGACGGTAACCAGTGATGGAGCGGGCAAAGACGTTGTAGATCACCACCGCCGGAATAGCGGCAACGAGGCCGATGGCGGTGGCGAGCAGCGCCTCGGCGATGCCCGGCGCCACGACGGCAAGGTTGGTGGTCTGTGATTCCGAAATGCTGATGAAGGAGTTCATGATGCCCCAGACCGTGCCGAACAGGCCAACGAAAGGAGCGGTGGAACCGATTGTCGCCAAAGCACCGGTTCCGCGTGACATGCGGCGACCGGCGTGGGTTTCAATACGCGACAGTGCCGAGGAGACACGCTCCTTGATGCCACCGCCGTCCGTGTGTTCGACCACCGCATCGGAAAGCTGCATTTCATGGGTTGCCATGCGCAGCATGAGTGCCGCCGGTCCGCCCTTGTTTTCGACGGCATCGGTCGCTTCCGTCAGGGTTTTCGCCCTGCGAATGACCTTGAGCGTTGCCCCGGCGCGCACCCGCGCACCGGCAAGCTCGATAGACTTCGCCACCCAGACCGTCCAGGTGATGAGCGACGCGAAGGCAAGACCGATCATCACGCCCTTCACGACCCAGTCCGCGGCCATGAACATGCCCCATGGCGACAGGTTATGCGGGATGTCCGCACGATGCTCGGCGCTAGTGGGTTCGGCACTAGCGGGTTGGGCGCTGGTGGGCTCGGGGCTGACGGGCTCTACCGGAGTGGAGACTTCGTTCGGCGCAAGCGTTCCATTCGTCTGGGGTGGCTGCTCGGTCTGCGTCGGCTGCGGCGCAGCGCCTTCAGTTGCGGGCTGAGCAGGTGCAGGCTGGTTCGATGGCGGCTGGACGGGGGCAGCGGCCGGCTGTTCCGGTGCGGTTGCGGACGGCGGCGCAACAGGCTGGAGTGCCGGAGCGCTCGGCGTCGCTGGCGTTTCCACCGGCGGCTGGGCGGGCTGAACCGTTTCCGCCTGAGGCGCGGGCTGGGCCTGGGGTTCGGATGCTGTCTGAGCCAAACCCGCGCCGGCACTCAGCCCGGCCAGCAGTGTAACTGCCACAGCGAGGGAAACATGCCGTGTTTTGTTTGCCCTGGTGAAGGACGCGGAAGAAGTGGAGGTCTCAGCTGACATAATTTTTATCCCGGATTTCCGTCGATGAACTCATCCGTAGATTGGCCGGTTCGTGAAAGCCGGGGTCATGAACGGATGCCGTCGTGAAAGCTTGACGTTCCGATAATAAACCTGAGTTCTTTTGACAACTATTATATTATCAAAAGACGACCCGTAAACTCTTCTTTACAAAAAAGTGACCGTTCGCGTGGCCTCAGCCGTTTTGCGACGGCGAAAATTGCGCCACCAGGGCATGCCGGTCGCCGGGATAGGTCACCCGAACGCGGGTGACGTAATCCGTCCCGTGCCAGGTACGTCGGTCGATGACCAGACATGCTGCACCGGATGCGATGCCCAACGCCACCGCATTCTTGCGGTCGGCGGAGACTGCACTGATGCGATGTTCGGCTGCACTCCAGGGCACCATCTTCAACAGCCAGGTGCCCGGACCGGTCTGCGAAAAATCCGTAAATTCCGCCTCCGGGACGGCGGTGACATTTATGATGCGTTCTTCAAGGCAAAAGGGAATGCCGCCGGCAAAGTGCGTGCAGGTGAGTTCCAGCACCCGGGCGTCGGCGGCAAGCGCCATTGCCGCACTGTCTTTTTCACCCGCAGGGCGCAGACGTCGCTTGTCTAGACGGTATCCGTAAACGAGGCCGAGGGCCTGAACCTCCCGCTCGATATCATGAATTTCCAGCACGGCCGATTGCGCATGGGGCTGGCGAACGAAGGTGCCGAGGCGTCGGCGTCTTTCAATCAGGCCGCGCTGCACCAACTCGCCCAACGCCTTGTTCACCGTCATGCGCGAACAGGCATATTGCCGGGTCATCTCGTGCTCGAAAGGAATACGGTGCCCCGGCGGCCATTCGCCTGACATGATATGGCGCTCGACATCGTTGCGGATGCGCTCGTGCAGTGATTTCTCCTGAAGATCGGCGCCTGTACTCCTCATCCCGATGCTTCTCTCCTCCCGGTTCGCTGGATCAACTATCCATGGGCAGCGGCGGCGATCGCCTCGCTGCGGATTTCCTCCGTCAGCTTCGCGCGCAGCTGCGAAAATTCCGGGCTGGCCTTGACGGTGTAGTGACGCGGATGCGGCAGGTCGACCGGCGTGATCGACTTGATGCGACCCGGCCTTGCCGACATGGTCACCACACGCGATGCCATGAAGACCGCTTCTTCGATATCATGGGTGACGAAAATGACGGTCTTCTGCTCCCGCTCCCAGATGCCGAGCAGCAATTCCTGCATCAGCCCGCGCGTCTGGTTGTCGAGGGCGCCAAAAGGCTCATCAAGCAGCAGGATTTTCGGGCCGTTCGCCAGGGCGCGGGCAATTGCCGTTCTCTGCTGCATGCCGCCGGACAGCTGTTTCGGCCAATGGTTCTCGAAACCGCGCAGGCCGACCTTATCGATATAACTGTCGACGATCTCCCATTTTTCCTTCTCGGCGACGCCGCGTTCGCGCAGACCGAAGGCGACGTTTTCCCGGATCGTCAGCCAGGGAAACAGCGTGTAGGACTGGAACACCATGCCGCGATCCGCTCCCGGTCCCGTCACCGCCTTGCCGGACAGCAGGACCTCGCCGGTCGTCGGGCGGTCAAGCCCGGCGATGATGCGCAGAAGGGTCGATTTTCCGCAGCCCGACGGGCCGAGGATGGTAACGAAATCATTGCGCGGGATTTCCAGATTGGTCGGCTGCAAGGCCAGTGTCGGCTGCCCGCCCTGCACGCCCGGAAAGGTGCGGCTGACGCCCTTGATAACGAGTTCGCTCATCAGGCAAGCCTCCAGGCGAAAAGCTTCCGGTTCAGCGATTTGAACGCGAAATCGGAAATGAGGCCGATAACACCGATGACGATGATGCCGAAGATGATCTGGCCGGTCGCCATCAGCGCCTGGCTGTTGATGATCATATAACCGATGCCCGAGGAAGCACCGATGAGTTCGGCGACGATGACATAGGTCCAGGCCCAGCCGAGAACGAGACGGAGGATTTCGGCAATGTCAGGCGCATTGGCGGGAATAAGGACACGGCGCACCACACCCCGGTCTTTCGCACCCAGCGTATAGGCGGCCTCCACCAGATCGCGCCGCGTGCCGGCGACAGCCACGGCCACCATCAGGATGATCTGGAAGACCGCGCCGATGAAGATAACCAGTAGTTTCTGCATCTCACCAATGCCGGCCCAGAGAATAAGCAGCGGCACGAAGGCGGAAGCCGGCAGATAGCGCGCGAAGGAGACGAAGGGCTCAAGCAATGCCTCGATGGGCTTATAAGCCCCCATGGCGATGCCAACAGGCACGGCGACGACCGACGCCAGCACAAAACCGCCCACCACGCGCCAGATGGTCATGCCGATATCACTGGCAAAGCCCTGATCGGTCAGCAGATAGATACCGTCCTTCAGCATGGTGATGGGGTCGGCCAGAAAAGTCGGCGATACGAAGCCGCCCAGCGTGGCGAGGCCCCAGGCGGAGAAAAACAGCACGAAGAACAGAATGCCGAGGGCAATTCTCGTGCTGTTCCTGATGGGTTGAAGTGGTTGCATTCTGTCGCCTGTGTGGGAGAACCGGCGCGGCAGCTGCGCCGCGGCCTCAAGGCGCCTCCACACCATTCGCGGCGTAGAAGACGCTTTTCTGCATGTCATTGGCGGCAACATTCCGGCAGGGGAATGAAGCCGCCTGTGGGCGTTACTTGATGAAGGATGTATCCGCGAGCGTCGAAAGATCGGGCTTCGACTTGATCACGCCGATTTCGAGAAGCAGATCGGCCGACTTTTCGGAGAAGGTCTTGAACTCACCTTCGAAGAATTTCTGGTTGGCGGCCTTGTCCTGCCATTCCAGGAACTTTGCCGAAGCCGCAAAGGCCTCTCCCGCCTGCTTCACATCTGCACCCATCGTCGCATAGGATTTCTCAGGGTCCGCCTTGATGAGGTCGAGCGCCTGGAAATAGCTGTCCGCCAGGGCTTTCGCCGCCTGCGGATTGTCCTTCAGGAAATCCGGCGTGCAGCCGAACGTATCCATAACAGCGGGATAATCGAGCGTCGTGGCGAGGATTTTGCCCTTGTCGGGGGCAGCGCGCACGGTGGACAGATAGGGTTCATAGGTCATGGCCGCATCATTCTGGCCGGCGACGAATGCCTGCGCGGCCGGTCCCGGCTCAAGGTTGACGACCTTCACATCCTTCAGGGTCATGCCGTTTTCCTTGAGGATCCAGGCAAGGAAGAAATAGGGAGAGGTGCCCGGCGCGGAAGCGGCAATCGTCTTGCCCTTGAGGTCCGCGACCTTTGAGACGTCGCTGCGCACCGCGATACCATCGGCACCATGGGATTTGTCCATCTGGAAAATCTGGGTCGCTTTCACGCCATTGGCGTTCCAGGCGATCCATGTTTCTACCGTGGTGGCGGCGCACTGGATGTCACCGGAAGCGAGGGCCAGATGCCGGCTGGCCTGCGGTATCTTCTTGATATCGACCTTCAGGCCGTTCTTTTCAAAAATCCCCGCCTGCTTGGCAAGGGTAAGCGGCGCAAACCCGGTCCAGCCGGACATGCCGATGGTCACCGATGTCTCAGCATAGGCGGAAGCGGATGAGACAAGCGCTGCAATTGTGGCGATAACCCACGTTTTTTTCATGGTCTGAACCCCTTTTGATTTATTTTTGTGCGACATTTTTTATCGCTTTATTTGAGGCATGGTAGGCAGGGTTTTTAGATTTGTCTAGACAAAGTAGAGGCGTTTGCTCGCTTCCGGAAAGATTGCAAATCGGGCCCCTACCGTCCTACACATAGAGTTATACGGACCTGCACCGGTTCGCCGTTTTCGCATCGAGCTGCCATGACCAGACAGAGACGTCGCAACATCATCAAGGCAAGGCGCACCGGAACCGGCATTGCGCTGGTTGCCGCCATTTCCTTCATCGCCGGCATGACGGATGCGGTGGGTCTTTACGTTTCCGGAGATTTCGTCTCCTTCATGACTGGCAACACGACACGCGCCGCAGTCTCGATGGAGGCAGGCATATACGCCCACGCCGTCAAACTGCTTTTCGCCATCGTCGCCTTCGTGGCGGGCAATGCCGGCGGCATCGTGGTGGCGCATAAATTCGACCGACGCATCTTTGCGGTTCTTATGGCGGTGGGCGGGCTGCTGGCGATTGCGGCACTGCTGCGCGACGAGGCTTCCGGTCTCGTGCAATTTTATCTCGTCGTTTTTGCCATGGGCATGGTCAATGCCGCCGTGGAGCATATTGAGGGGCTGCCTATCGGGCTGACCTATGTAACCGGCGCCCTTTCCCGTTTCGGTCGCGGCATCGGTCGCTTTCTGCTCGGCGAACGCAGCCTCGACTGGGGCATCCAGATCGTACCATGGCTCGGCATGATCACCGGCGCAATCTGCGGCGCCGTGTTAGGCGCCACACTGCATTCGGATGCCCTATGGGTGGTTGCGGCTTCGGTTTTCGCTATAGGCTTCGCCACCCTCGTCATTCCGCGCTCGCTTCGCCAGCGATACAATCAGAGGGTCAAAATCCGGCGGATTGCGCCATAAGGGCTGCCGACGTCACTTACGCGAAATGGTGACGAATTTCGTGCCGCGCACCCGCACCGTCATCAGGCAAGGCTCCTTGTCGGTGCGTTCGCAATAACGCGGATGCATCTTCAGCACGAAGACCATGTTGCCGAAACGCTTGATGAAATCGTAGCCGTAAATTCGGGCCGTGGCGATCATCAGATAACCGCCCTCCTTCACCTGGACATAGAAATTGTAAGGGCATCCCTCGTCGTCACAGGCGCGGCCTTTTTCGCCGTCGCAATCCAGAACACCGTGATTGACGACGGCATCCATCAGCCCGTCATTATTGATATCCAGCCGTGTGACAAAATCGTCGCCGAAGGCCGCCACCTTGCACTCCTTGCGGAAATGGTCCTTTTCATAAATCTCGGGATCGTTCACCAGCTGCTGCTGTGCTGCCAGCGCCACCGGAAACATCAGAAGAACCAGTGTCTGAAGAGCGACAACGATAGCGATTCGCACGGCATTTTCCTTTGCATCCGTTTCGGTTATGGATGTTGCGATCATCCGGGCGGCCAGCCTAGAGTTTAGTGCTTGCGCGACACTGACGTGTTCGCAGCCCATGTTTCGGGGGAACCTTTTTATGACACTGCTGGGTTTTCTCGACTATGCCGGTGTCGCCATCTTTGCCGCAACCGGTGCCCTGGCCGCCTCGCGCAAGCAGCTCGACCTGATCGGTTTCCTGTTTTTCGCAGCCGCGACCGGGATCGGCGGCGGCACGGTGCGTGACCTCGTGCTGGGCAGGGCGCCGGTCTTCTGGGTGGTGAACCCAACCTATATTCTGGTCTGCGTATCGGTCGCTGTCCTGCTGTTCTTTACAGCACATCTTTTCGAATCCCGTTACCGGGTGCTGCTATGGCTCGATGCCCTTGGCCTCTCCGCTTATTGCGTGATGGGGGCAGCCAAGGGCCTCGCCGCAAGCGGCTCTGCAACCGTTGCCATTGTCACCGGTGTTCTGACGGCCACATTCGGCGGCGTGCTGCGCGATATTCTTGCCGGGGAACCCTCCGTGCTTCTGCGACCGGAAATCTACATCACCTGCGCGCTTTTGGGCTCTTCCACCTTCATTGTCGTCTATTTCCTCGGCGCGCCGCTTTATGCCGCATCCGCCGCCGGCGTATTGACGGCTTTCGGCGTCCGGTCTGGAGCGCTGATCTTCGGATGGACTTTCCCGCCCTACAGGGCCAAGCCCGGCAGGCGCCCCGAAGACATCATGAAGTGAGCGGGCTAAAGCCGCCTGAAACAGAAATGGCGCCCGTGGGCGCCATTTTCATCTCCGGTATCTGCCGAGGGCCTCAGCCGCGCTTGCGGCGAAGGCGGATGACCACATCCACATGGGCGATTTCCATGCCTTCAGGCGCTTCCGGCAGGTTGCCGATGTGGAGATTGTTGACGGGGATGTCGAGAACCTCGTTCTCGCCCTCAACGAAGAAATGGTGGTGATCCGACACGTTGGTGTCGAAATAGGTGCGGGCACCCTCGACAGCCAGAACGCGGATGAGGCCGGCCTCGGTAAACTGATGCAGCGTGTTATAGACCGTGGCGAGAGAAACAGGCACGCCGGCCGTGACCGCCTCATCGTGCAGTTCCTCGACCGTCAGGTGGCGATCACCCTTTGCGAAGAGAAGATCGCCCAAAGCCACACGCTGACGCGTGGGGCGCAGCCCCGAGCGCCGCAGCCTCGTTCCGATATCCAAAGTGGCGTCAAATGCCATGCAATCCCATTCCAAGCACAGGGGTGAAATTCACCAATTGCATTAGCATATATCTTTTGCAGCGAATGCTTTCAATAGTTTCAGCGCCGCGAGACGCGGCAAATGGCGGCAAACCGGCCATTCTTGCAAATTTCCTCTGGTTCCTGCCGGATGGTTCCTGTATGCGGACGACATATTGAGGTAATGACTTCTGCAAAGAAGGTTCTGAAGACAAAGAATGGGGGCGAAACGGCCTCTGCCCTTGCAGCGCTTCATTTTGAACCTAACTTGCTCTAGTGAAGTCAATCAACACCAGTAACTGGGGAAGTGAAAGCGGTATGGCAACGAGGCAATCAAGTTACAATTATGAGGAGATCCTGTCCTGCGGTCGCGGCGAATTGTTCGGCCCGGGAAATGCCCAGCTCCCATTGCCCCCCATGCTCATGGTTCACCGCATCACCGAAATTTCCGAAACCGGTGGCGCGTTCGACAAGGGTTTCATCCGCGCCGAATACGATGTCAGCCCCGATGACTGGTATTTTCCCTGCCACTTCCAGGGCAACCCGATCATGCCGGGCTGCCTCGGCCTTGACGGCATGTGGCAGCTGACCGGTTTCTTCCTCGGCTGGCTGGGTGAAGAAGGCCGCGGCATGGCGCTTTCCACCGGCGAAGTCAAATTCAAGGGCATGGTTCGCCCGAACACCAAGCTCCTGCAATACGGTATCGATTTCAAGCGTGTGATGCGCGGCCGTCTGGTGCTTGGAACCGCCGACGGCTGGCTGAAGGCCGACGGAGAAACCATTTATCAGGCGACGGACCTTCGTGTAGGGCTGTCGAAAGAAAAGACCGCCTGAAGCAGACGGAATAAGTCTTGGCAAGGCCGGGCGGCGTCGGTCGTCCAGCCGAAATCTTAAGAAAAGGTCCCTTTCATGAGACGAGTTGTTGTCACCGGCCTCGGTATTGTTTCTTCCATCGGCGGTGATGCCGCTGAAGTCACCGCATCGTTGCGCGATGCCAAATCCGGCATTTCATTTTCGCCGGATTTTGCCGAACACGGTTTCAAATGCCAGGTCTGGGGCAAGCCGTCTCTCGACCCGACCGATCTGGTCGACCGCCGCGCCATGCGCTTCCTGTCGCAGGGCGGCGCGTGGAACCATGTCGCCATGAAACAGGCGATCGCCGATTCCGGTCTCGAAGAGAGCGACATCAGCGGCAATGAACGCACCGGCATCATCATGGGTTCGGGCGGCCCTTCCACCCGCACCATCGTTGAAGCGGCCGATATCACGCTGAAGAACAACAGCCCGAAGCGTATTGGCCCCTTCGCCGTGCCGAAGGCCATGTCGTCCACCGCGTCCGCGACACTCGCCACCTGGTTCAAGATCCACGGCGTCAACTATTCGATCTCATCGGCCTGCTCCACCTCGGCGCATTGCATCGGCAACGCCGCCGAGATGATCCAGTGGGGCAAGCAGGATGTGATGTTTGCAGGCGGCCACGAAGACCTCGACTGGTCGATGTCCAACCTCTTCGATGCCATGGGCGCAATGTCGTCCAAATATAACGAAACGCCTTCCCTCGCTTCGCGGGCCTATGACGTTAATCGCGACGGCTTCGTCATCGCTGGCGGCGCTGGCGTACTGGTTCTCGAAGAGCTGGAACATGCAAAGGCGCGTGGTGCGAAGATTTACGCCGAGATCGTCGGTTACGGGGCAACCTCCGACGGTTACGACATGGTGGCTCCATCAGGCGAAGGCGCGATCCGCTGCATGCGGCAGGCACTCGCCACCGTCAAGGGCGACATCGACTACATCAATACCCACGGCACCTCGACGCCGGTTGGTGACAGCAAGGAAATCGGTGCGATCCGGGAAGTCTTCGGCGACAGGATCCCGCATATCCAGTCGACCAAGTCCCTCACGGGCCATTCGCTCGGTGCGGCCGGCGTGCAGGAATCGATCTACGGCCTGTTGATGATGCAGGAACGCTTCATCGGCGAAAGCGCCCATATTTCCGAACTTGACCCGGAATTTGCGGGCGTTCCGATCGTTCGCAGCCGCATCGACAACGCCAAGATCGACACCATCCTTTCCAATTCCTTCGGCTTCGGCGGCACCAACGCCACGCTGGTCTTCCAGCGTCATAACGGATAATTGCCCATGAACGGCATCATGCAGGGTAAACGCGGCCTCATCATGGGCGTCGCAAACAATCACTCCATCGCCTGGGGTATTTCCAAGGCACTTGCGGCGCAGGGCGCGGAACTGGCCTTCACCTATCAGGGCGAAGCGCTTGGCAAACGCGTAAAACCGCTTGCCGCAGAACTCGGTTCCGATTTCATCGTGCCTTGCGATGTCGAGGACATCGCCTCTGTGGACGCGCTTTTTGCGGCAATCCGCGAAAAATGGGGCTCGCTGGATTTCGTCGTGCACGCCATCGGCTTTTCCGACAAGAATGAGCTGAAGGGTCTCTACGCGAACACAACCCGCGACAATTTCAGCCGCACCATGGTCATTTCCTGCTTCTCATTTACGGAAATCGCCAAGCATGCCGCTGAACTGATGACGAATGGCGGCTCGATGCTGACGCTGACCTATAATGGTTCGCAACGCGTCATCCCGAACTACAACGTCATGGGCGTCGCCAAGGCGGCACTCGAAGCGTCCGTGCGTTATCTCGCTGCCGATTACGGCCCGCGCGATATTCGCGTCAACGCCATCTCGGCTGGCCCGGTCCGCACGCTGGCGGGCGCCGGCATTTCCGACGCACGTGCTATTTACGCATGGAACCAGAAGAACGCGCCGCTGAGGCGTACGGCGGATATCGAGGATATCGGCGGATCGGCGCTTTACCTGCTGTCCAACCTGTCGCGCGGCGTAACCGGCGAATGCCATTATGTGGACTGCGGTTATAACATCACCTCGACACCCACGCTCGAGGTTCTCTCCAGGGCGGATGCAGAATAACCCAGCCTTTTCAGGTTCAACGAAAGCCCGGCAATATGCCGGGCTTTTTGTATTATGCACCGTCTCAATTTCGGAAATCACTAAAGTATAATTCATCGAAGTAACTGAATTTAAACACCGGGCTGGTTATGGTCCGCAACAAATTCAACGGTTGCGCTTGCCGCATATTCTAGAGATCGACACATATGCGACTGGCCAGACTGACGCCATTGCTGAAAAAATTCGGGGTCTCGCGCGAAGGGACAGCGGCCATTGAATTCGCGATTCTCGCCATTCCCTATTTCCTCGTCGTTTTTGCGATTATTGAGACTTTCATCGCCCTGATGGCGGAACAGGTCGTCGTGAATGCCACGGAAACCATGGCGAGGCGTCTGCGCACCGGGCAGATCAGCAGTTCGATTTCGAAAGAGGATTTTCGCAAGAGCTTCTGCAACGAAGTATCGGTGATGATCACCTGCTCTGCGGACGAGATTAAAACCGAACAAAAACTCTATATCGACCTTCGCTCCTTTCCTGCCTTCAAGGACATACCCACGACGGTGCCACTGAAGGCTTACGGCGAATATTACGATCTCGACACGGCGCAATTCGGCTTCAAGCCGGGCGGACCGGAAACGATCAACATGCTGCGCGTTTATTATCGCTGGCGTGTCATCGCCGATATCATCCGACCTTATCTTACAAAAATACGTCCAGCTGACGGGTCTATGCCCTCGCATTTCCTTATCGTCGCGACCGACGCTTTCGTGAACGAGAAATACACCACAAGCGGGGGCTCATGATGGCAGGGCTGATGGCCGCCGTCGCGAACGGCAGACTTCGTTTTACAGCACTCGTCACACGCTTCGTAAAAGATCGCCGTGGTGTGGGCGCTGTGGAATTCGCAATTCTCTTCCCGATATTGCTCGCCCTCTACGTGACATCCTTCGAGCTGACCATCGGTTACAATACCTATAAGCGAGCAAGCAGCGCTTCAGCGACGATCAACGACCTGATCTCCAAAACGAGCTCCGTCGACAAGACTTATCTCAAAAACATGCAGAATGTTGCGGCGGCTGTCTTCGCGCCTTACAGCACGAACGGTTTGAAGCTGAAGATCAGTGGCGTAACGATTGACAAGCAGAAACAAGCGAAAATTGCCTGGTCCTGGGATGAGAACGACCAGAGACCATATGCGGTGGGATCGGCAGTGGCGGTTCCAACCCGCCTGCTCATCGAAAACAGCTTTCTCATTCACGTCGAGCTTTCCATCCAGCATGAGTTGCTGATGTTCATGCCCGACATCGCCTCGTCCGGCGTAAGGTCGATCACCATCGGCCGTGATTATTTCTTCAAGCAGCGCGATGCGGAGGTCACCTGCACCAATTGCTGAGCCATAAGGCGCAGCAAAAGGGACCTCCCACATACTCCGCTTCTAATAGACGTCACGCAGATAGCGCTTTTCGCGCTTCAACCGGTTCACATAATCGCTTGCCGCTTCAGCAGAAATGCCGGCTTCGTCGGCGACGATCTGGTGCAGGGCGTCATCTACATCCTTCGCCATGCGGGTCGCATCACCGCAGACGTAGAAATATCCGCCTTCTTCGAGCCATTGATAAAGCGCCTTGCCGTTCTGGCGCATGCGGGTCTGGACATAGATCTTTTCCGCCTGATCCCGCGAGAAGGCAAGGTCGAGGCGCGTCAGCACGCCATCACGACTCATGTCGCCAAGCTCGTTTTCGTAGATGAAATCCGACTGGCGGTGCTGGTCACCAAAGAATAGCCAGTTCCTGCCGTTTGCACCCCTTGCCTGCCGCTCCTGCAGAAAGGCCCGGAAAGGCGCGATGCCCGTGCCCGGCCCGACCATGATGACAGGCGCGTCATTATTCTGCGGCACGCGGAATGCCTTGTTGGGCGAAACGAAAATCCCGGCATTCTGGTTGGCTTCCACCCGATCCGCCAGATAGGTGGAGCATACGCCGCCACGCTCGCGGCCTTCGGCACGATAACGCACGCTGGCGATCGTCAGATGCACGCTGTTTTCCGCAACCAGTGGGCTGGAGGAGATGGAGTAAGCGCGATGCTGCAGCGGCTTCAGGAAGGTCACGAATTCGGCAAGATCGAATATGGGCTTTCCGCCGAGATTGAGCAGATCGAGAATATCCTTGCTCCAGAGAAAGGCGGCAAGCTGCTCCCTGTCTCCGTTGGCAAGGATATGGCTCAACTCGTCATATCCTGCGCGCTTGCCGATTTCGGCCACCAACTCACGCGAAGGCGTCGATATCTCGAACATGTTCAGAAGCGCATCGCCAACCGGCCGGTCGAGCCCGGCGACCTCGCCATCCGCGCTCGCTCCAAAGCAATCGAGCAGAGCACCGACCAGTTTCGGATCGTTGAGGGGGACCACACCAAGTGCATCACCGGCCTCATAGTCGAGGCCGCTCGCGCCGAGATCGAATTCGTAATGACGAATCTCCTTGGACGAGGCCGGGCCGGAAAGGAGGCGATTGACGCTCACCCGTGACGAATAGGGGTTCTTGCGACCCCAGCCCTGTTTTGCCCGTGCCGGCGGCTCGGCGACCACAGGCGTCACCGCGGCTGCATTGCCGCCATCGATGGCGAGGGCAAGCGGCAGCGTCTCGCCGATCCAGGCGGCGGCGGCATCCTCAAAATCGATATCGCAGTCAATACGCGTCTTCATGCGCTTGCCGCCGAGCTGTTCAAAGCGCGTATCGATAAGCTTGCCCGCCTGGCAGAAGCCGTCATAACCGGTATCGCCGAGTGCAAGAACAGCGAAATTCATCTCATCCAATCGCGGTGCACCATCGGCGGCAAGCGCTTCCCAGAACAGCTGGGCATTGTCAGGCATCTCGCCTTCGCCATAAGTTGAGGTGACCACGATGACCCGCTTCATGGAGCCGAGACTGTCCATGGAAACGTCGTCCAGTGCCGTCACAACCGGCTGCATGCCCTGGGTGCGGGCAGCGGCAGCGATATCCATCGCCAAGGCCTCGGCGTTGCCAGTCTGGGTGCCGACAAGGATGTTCAGCAGGCTGGCCGCCGCCTTGGGGGCAGCAGCGGCCACAGATGTGTCGAGGCTGATGGCGGTGCGGGAGTGGAGCCCGGCCAGAAAACCGGCGAGCCAGGCGCGCTGGTCGCCGTTAAACGGTGCATCCTGTGGAATGTAAGGTATCTTCATCATGCTGCCCTGTTCTGGCTGGATGCGGTGGCAAGGTCTGGAATGGCGCGAGCGGCGAAAAGCTCCTCGAAGCCCGGCAGGCGGCCGATCTTCTCGATGTTTTTCCGGTTCTGCTGAATGATCCAGCCATAGGTGCCGGGGCTGTCCACCGACCAGATGTTCCGGCGCGCCAGCGCCTGTTTGTAATCGTCAAGCCGCTTGGCCGCGATCATCACCGCAAGCTGTTCGTCGCTATGGTCGGAAAGCGCTTCGCGGGCATATTTCAGCAGCCGCTGCATCAGCGCGTAATCTTCCGTGAGGATGAGATTGCGCACAGCCTTTTCGATGGCAGGATCAGAAGGGCCGGATGCCATCGGCAACCGTTGCAGGGCGATGGCCTGCGCCATGCTCAACACGGTATAGTTATTGAGCAGCGCATACATGTCTTCCGTATCCGTCTCGCCATAACCCGGCACCGTTCCATTCAAAACAGCCTTGCGGTCGCGATAGGCGAGCTTGAACTTGCGCAGCTGATGGGCGGCAAGTGCCGAGGCCAGTTCCTCCAGCAATTCCTTGCGGGGCTTTGCTTTGAGGATTTCGTCGCTGTCCTGATAAAGCAGCAGGGCGCGCGGCATACCGTAGACGAAATTATGCTGTTCGCTTTCCCAGTTTTCCAGAAGCCATGCCGCCTTGGCCGAGCCGGTCTCTGCGACATGCAGGCTCAGAAGCTGGTGGACTGCCTGATTGTGGATCGCTGCCTGTTCATCCTCACCGGTGATCGAGCCGAGCAGGATGGAGTCGTGGCTGACCTTCTTTGGCAGATCGCCATAGGGATCATATTGATAGACGAAGCCACCGCTCATGCCGTTACCAAAACCCTTGCCGAAACTGCCGAGGTTGAGAACCGCGCCGTTGGTCATATATTCGCAGGCAAAATCGCCGACGCCTTCGACCACGGCGGTGGCGCCGGAATTACGCACCGCGAAACGGTCGCCCGCCTGCCCTTCCACGAAGGTGCGGCCGCCGGTTGCGCCGAACAGCGCGAAATTACCAACCAGCACATTACCACCCGCCTCTTGCGAACCGCCGCCGGGCGAGCGCACGACGATGGTGCCACCACAAGCGCTTTTGCCGACACCGTCATTGCAGGTGCCGGTATGCACCATGACCATGCCGTCGTTGCAGAAAGCGCCGAAGGACTGACCGGCGGAACCTGACGTATCGATGCGCACCGAACCCGCTTCCAGAAAACGGCGGCCACGGCCATCCCGCTTGACGGCCGGAAGCGCGTCCAGCTGCTCATCGGAAAGTTCGTGGTTCAACATGCGTTCGATATCGACGGCGAGCTGGCCGCCGACGCTCTTGTTGCAATTGTTGAGGAAACGATTGCCGCCAAGCTCGATGTTCTCGCGCTTGCTGTCAACCAACGCCGAACGCACGAGATCGATGAAGGCATCGTCGAGTGCGAAGTCCTTTTCCATATAGACCGGGCTGTCGATCTTCACCTCTTCGACCACGGCAAGCATTGCCCGGAGGTCAAGCTGGCCGACGCTTGCCGGATGATCGAGGAGGTGAAGAAGGTCAGAACGACCACGGGCTTCCCGCAGCGAGGCAATGCCAAGCCCGGCCAGAATCTCGCGCGTTTCATGGGCGATGTTCATGAGATATTGCGCCAGCGCCCGCGGATCGCCGTTGAAGGCTTCCTGATTGGTGGTGAGACCGGCCGGGCACTTGATGTTGCAGTTCTTCGCCATCACGCATTTCAGCATCATCAGCGCCGTTGTGCCGAATTCGAAACTGTCGCCGCCAAGTAACGCCGACTTCACAACGTCGCTCGCCGTCTGGTGCGCGCCGGAACAACGCAACAGCACCTTGGCACGAAGGCCAGTGGCGCAGAGCGCCTGATGCACCTCGGCAATGCCGATTTCCGCCGCGCGGCCGGTATATTTGAGGCTGGTAACGGCCGCCGCACCCGTGCCGCCGGTATTGCCTGCAACGTTGATCACGTCGGCACCAGCTTTGGCAACGCCGATTGCAATCGTGCCTATGCCTTCCGACGACACGAGCTTGACGATGACGCGCACCCGCGCCGCCTTGGCGTCGTGAATGAGCTGGGCCAGATCTTCGATCGAATAGGTATCGTGATGCGGCGGTGGCGAGACGAGTTCGACGCCTGGCGTGCCGCCGCGTGCCGCCGCGATTTCCACCGTCACCTTGGGAGACGGCAACTGCCCGCCCTCGCCCGGCTTTGCGCCCTGGCCGATCTTGATCTCGATCTCTTCCAGCATTGGATCGGCAAGATAACCGGCCCAGACACCGAAGCGGCCGGAGGCGAACTGCTTGATGCGCGAGGCACGGATGGTGCCGTAACGGGAGATATGCTCACCGCCTTCGCCGGAATTGGACATGCCACCAACCATGTTGGTGCCGTGGGCAACCGCCTCATGGGCAGCCGCGACCAACGCGCCATGGCTCATCGCACCCGATGCGAGGGTCTTGGTGATCTCGCTTGCCTTTTGCACGGTATCGAGCGGAATACTATCCGGTGCGGTGCGGATAAGCGACAGATAGGCGGACGCCTCACCCTTTGCCTGAACCATGAGCACACCCCCTTCCAGCCAATGGCCGGCGATATCGTCACCGAAACGGTCGAGCAGCGACTGGCCAAGTGCGGCGAGGCGGGCAAGTTCATGACCGTGTGGGCCGATCAGCTGTAGCCGGAACGCGCCGTCTCCTGCCTCTTCGCAGCGCAATCCGCGCACCATGAAGCTGTTATTGCCCTGCCGGGAAAACCGCCCCATTTCCCGGCGGAATTCTTCGGCCGAACCGGCAAAGGTCACATCGGCCGGCAATTCCAGAACATCGCGCAGGGCGGCCGGGCGGCGCGCCCTTTCTTCTGCCATCATACGGGCAAAGGAACGATAACCGGGCGTCACCTCGAATGCGTCGATGGCCTCCGGGGTCAGTCGGTCGAAGCTGTTGTGATAATAGGCCGCATCGTTAAGACCGAAAGCGTCCTCCAGCCGGTTGAGCGGCAGAAGGCGCAGAGCATCCTCGTTTTCGGTTCCCTTGTCGAAACCGATCTTTTCCTCCGTCATGTCCACGAAGCCGCGAACTGCCGTCGTGCCATAGGAATGCCCGGCACCTTCAGCGCGTTCCTTGAAAAGACCGAGCAGCGGAATGTCGTTCTCCCCCTTCACCGACAATGCTTTTCGATGCCAGTCCGCAACAGCCTGCGCGATGACGGCAAAGGTGACGCCGCCAACCGGGGTCTTCACATTCGGGAAATAGCGCTTCAGGACGGGATCGTTGGTGTCGAGGAAATTCGGCTCGAAGAACTCGCCGCCGATATAACTTTCCGCCGTGCACAGGCCGACTTTGCCCATGGTCTTCATCAGCGACTTTTCCGCCGCCTTGGCGAAGCGCTTGAACGCCTTGTCGGCCTCGGCGCCGAATTTCTCTTCCGCACGGAACTGTACGCCGAGCGGATAGACCGCCGAAGCACCGAAACCGAGGCCGGCAGCGATATGATGGGAGGAGGAAAACTGGCCGCTCTCGACGATCAGGGAAACACGTAGCCGCAGACCTTCCTCGATCAGCCGCTGATTGATGGCGGAAACGACCATGATCATCGGCAAGGCCGCGCGGCCTGCCGAGACATGGCGGTCGGTGATGACGGCAATCCCGCCCTGCTCGGCTGCGAAAGCCGCAACCTCGTCGCAGAGGCCATCGATCGCTTGCCGAAGCACTGCCTCATTGGCATCAGCCGCATCAAAGATCGGCGTATAGAGCATTTCGAAACGACGAACCGGTGTCTCGGGCTGCTCGCGAATACGCAGCATGTCGAGGTGGGTGAGGATCGGCGACCGCACGACGATCTGGCGGGCCTTGGCAGCGCCGCTATTCGGCTTTGCGCCCAACGCCACACGCAGCGTCATACCATCGGCCTCACGGATACTGTCGAGCGGCGGATTGGTGACCTGCGCGAAACGTTGCGAGAAATACTTCGCAACCCCACCTTCCTGATCGGACAATGCGTTGATGGCATTGCCGTACCCCATCGCTGAAATCTTTTCCGCACCGGAGGCCAGCATCGGGTCCATCAGGAACTTGAAGCTTTCCTGATTGTGCGAATAGGCGACATAACGCTGGTGCCGTTCCAGATCGCCATTATAGCGCAACGGTGAGCCTTGCTTGTCGGCGGGCACTTCCGGCAGATCACCAAGCATCACTCGCGCTTCAGATAGCAGCGACGAATAGTCCCGCTGCGAGGCCAGAAGCTCCAGCGCCTCGACCGTGGAAAAGGCACGACGCTCAGCATGATCGTAATAGAGCATGCCGCCCGCCTCAATGCGGCCGCGGCGGATGACGCTTTCCGCCGGAAAGGCGATCTGACCTGCCTCAGACATGACACAGAGATAGTCTTCCGTCTCGACGGTGCGCAGCGGGCGCAGGCCAAGGCGATCGAGACGTGCACCAATGATAGTGCCGTCGCCGAAGATCAGCGCGGCGGGGCCGTCGTTCTTCTCTTCATAGAGCGAGAAATATTCCAGCATCGCCTTCACACCCGGCGACAGGGTGTCGTCGTTTTCCCAGGCCGGCGGCATCATCGAGACCACGGCGGTGACGAGGTCGAGACCATCCTCCATCACCCGCGCCTGCAATGTCTGGTCCAGACGGCAGCTGTCCGACTGGCCCTTCGGCCGGATAATGCTGGCATTCTTCGCCAGCGCCACCGCCGCTTCTGACAGCCGGTTCTTCTTGTCGGTGTTCAGCTCACCATTATGCGCCATCAGGCGGAAGGGCTGCGCCATGGAGGGGTGCGGATCGGTATTGGTAGAGAACCGCGTGTGGAAATACATCGTATGCACTTCATGGCGCGGGTCGGTCAGATCGCAGAAATAGGGCATAACCTCCTGGGAGTTCAGACGGCCCTTGAGCACCTGCGTGCGCGCGCTGAGCGACAGAGGGTAAAAACCGGCAAGCTCCGGCACGGTGTAAGCGAGCGCTTCGATGGCAAGCAGCGCCTTGTGGATGCGCCAATCGAACTCGGCAAGGGTTGCGCATTCCACTGGTGCCGAAAAGACCCATTGGCGGATCGGTAACTGGTAGGGGATTGCGGCGGGACGGATGGCCGCGTCATTGACCGGCACATCGCGGACCAGCAGGACCGAAAAGCCCTGCTCTTTCAGGGCGCTGCCGATAATACCGACGGCCTCACCGTGGAAAGCCGGGTTCTGCGGCAGAAAGAAATTGCCGACGCCGAACCGGCCGGCCTTGAGGGCACCTTGTCCCGTCAGCTCACGAAAAAAGGAGAGCGACAGGTCCAGCGACACGCCCGCACCATCGCCAACGCCTTCCGCCGACATGCCGCCGCGATGCGGCACGGCACAGAGCGCCTCATGACCGCGCTTCAGCACATCATGCGTCTGCACGCCGTCCTTGCGGGTGATGAAACCGACGCCACAGCTGCTTTTTTCAAAAGCCGCATCGTAAAGGCCGAATTTTTGCTCCGTCACGCTCAAGGCACTCTCCTCTCATTGCGCATTTCGCGCGGCATCACCCTCTTTTCCCGAAACCCGGCGCGTCAGCCGGCACTCTGCGGGCGGAGCCGCAGGCGACCTGGCTGCTCCTCTTTTTCTGCTTATCGGCGTTTAATGGCGCGAACGGTCGTTTTGCGGCCGGCAAACGGCGTGGCGGCAATGGCCGCTTTTTCGCAAATAATGATCGTCGTCGTTCGCATCGCGTTCCCTGATGGCCGGCGTTTCCGGCAGTGAGACACACTTAATTATGTCAGTATTACTTACATAATATTTCATGATGGGGCGAGTCAAGATTAAAATCGGTCTTGCGCAATAAAAAAACAAAAACGCCGCGAAATCCGACAGGATTCCGCGGCGCGATGGCTGCAGGGATTGTTAAATTGCCCAGATCAGTCCGAAGGCATTTCCAGCGTTCGGCTGAACCAGAGGGCAACCAACGTACAGACGGCACCCGACATCAGGTAAATTCCGACGGCGAACAGTCCGAATTTGGACGAAAATCCGAGTGCAACGAGCGGTGCGAAACCGGCGCCGATCAGCCAGGAAATATCCGAGGTAAGTGATGCGCCGGTATAGCGGTATTCACGGCTGAAGCGGGACGCGAGTGCACCGCCCGCCTGACCGAAGGATAGGCCAAGCAACGCGAAGCCGATCAGAACGAAGAAGTAGCGGCCGATATCGCCGGAGCCCAGAAGAACGGGTGCCACGAGGCTGAAAAGACCGATGAGAACCGCAGCGATAGCCAGAAGCTTCCGCCTCCCGATCCTGTCGGCCAGAATGCCGGACACCACGATCATGCCGCCGGCGATGATGGCGCTGACGAATTGCACGAACAGGAAGTCCGAGACACGCTGGCTTGTATTGAGCGACACCCAGCTCAGCGGGAATACCGTGACGAGGTGGAAGAGCGCAAAGCTTGCCAGCGGCACGAAGGCACCGGTGACCACGACCGGAAACTGCGAGCGCAGCATCTTGAACATCGGGCGCGGCTCCAGCTCATGCTGTTCCAGCATGGCCTGGAATTCCGGCGTGACGATCATGCGCAGGCGGGCAAAGAGCGCGAGAACATTGAGCGCCAGCGCCACGAAGAAGGGGAAACGCCAGCCCCAGGCGAGGAATTCCGCATTGGAAAGTTGCGTGACGAAAACGATGAAAAAGGCGCTGGCAAGACCGAAGCCCATGGCCGCACCGATCTGCGGCATCATGGCGTACCAGCCACGCTGTTTCTGCGGTGCATTCATGGCAAGCAGCGAGACGAGGCCATCCCAGGCACCACCGAGACCGAGACCCTGGCCGATGCGGAACACTGCCAGAAGACAGGGAGCAAGCATGCCGGCTTCCGCATAGGACGGAAGGAAACTGATCGCCATGGTGGAGCCACAGAGCGTGAACAGCGCCGCCATCAACTTGACGGCACGGCCGAACTTGCGGTCGATCTGGAGGAAGATCAGCGAGCCGATCGGCCTTGCGATAAAGGCGAGAGAGAACACCGCGAAGGAGTAAAGCGTGGCCGTCAGCGGATCGACGAAGGAAAAGAAGACGTGCGGAAAAACGAGAGCGGAGGCGATGGCGTAGATGAAAAAGTCGAAAAACTCAGTCATTCTGGCAAGAATGACCGCAATCGTGATGCGATCCGGATCTACCTTGACCGGATCTGTTCCATGACCATTGGCTTCCGGCGCCTGCCCAAATGATGGAGCAGCATTGCTATAACTCATAATATCCCTCCTGCGTCATGGTCGAACCATTCCCTGTAACGCTCGGGCTCCTCTTCCGTTGCGTTACGATGCGACGGATTGTCACACGCACCCTCCGTAACGTCAATTGAAGTTTGATAAGAAAGGCTTGCCCCGCAAGCTTGCTATGCGATAATGCAGCCGCTCCGCCTTCAAACGCAGCTCTGCCCGCACATGGTGCATCGCGAAGGTTTCGCTGCACCGCGACAATATACCTCATTCTAAAAATGATGTTCGGCAATTATTCGCGGCATAATCCAAACTGTACGAGTTCAGAGAACGTGCGCATGATCAAAAAAATCCCATCCGCCCTTCTGGCTATTCCGGTACTGCTGCTGCTCAGCGGCTGTAACCTCGTGGTCATGAATCCCTCGGGCGACGTCGCCATCCAGCAGCGCGATCTCATCATCACGTCCACGGTTCTGATGCTGCTAATCATCGTCCCGGTCATCGTGCTGACGCTGTTCTTCGCGTGGAAATATCGCGAGTCGGCGAAAGCCGAGGATTACGATCCCGAATGGCACCACTCTACGCGCCTTGAAATGGTGATCTGGTCGGCCCCTGTCGCCATCATCCTGATGCTCGGCACGGTAACCTGGATTTCCACCCACCGTCTCGACCCCTACCGTCCTCTGGAGCGCATCGACGAAAACCGTCAGGTCACCGCCGATATCAAGCCTATCACGGTCGAAGTGGTGGCAATGGACTGGAAGTGGCTGTTCTTCTATCCCGAACTCGGTATCGGCAGCGTCAATGAATTCGCCGCTCCGGTCGATGTTCCGATCAACTTCAAGATCACCGGTACGACCGCGATGAACTCCTTCTTCGTTCCCGCACTCGCCGGCCAGATCTATGCCATGGGCGGCATGCAGACCAAGCTGCACGCCGTCATCAACAAGGAAGGCGTCTATGACGGCTTCTCGGCCAACTTCTCCGGCCCCGGCTTCTCCCACATGCGCTTCAAGTTCCACGGTCTCAGCCAGCAAGGCTTTGATGAGTGGGTTGCCAAGGCGAAAGAAGGCGGCAAGGGCTTCGGCCGTCAGGAATATCTGGAGTTTGCAAAGCCCTCTGAGCGCGAGCCGGTGCAATATTTCGCCTCGGTCGATCCGCAGCTTTACAGCGCCATCCTCAACCGCTGTGTCGAACCCAACAAGCTCTGCATGCGCGACATGATGCATATCGACGCCAAGGGCGGCGGAGGCAAGGAAGGCATCGACATCGCCAAGGCGCTGAACTCCGTTGTCTGCACACCGCTTGCGCCTTACGGCGTCGCCAGCGGCCCCCAATCCACTCCAGCTGCGATCAAAGGTCAGACTTTCGAACCTGCGGCGCTGCCGGAAACCAAACAAGTCGCTGGCTGACGATACGTCCCGGCATTCTTCGGCGCGGCCTGGCTGCGCCGACCTTACGTCTTAGAATCGCAAGAGGCTGAAAATGATCGTCAATTCCGATCAAACGTCGTTCCTGTTCGGGAAGCTGACATGGGAGTCCATCCCGCTTCACGAGCCCATTCTTGTCGCCACCTTCGCGGCCGTGGCGCTGGGCGGCATCGCCGTCGTTGGCGCCCTCACCTATTTCCGGCTGTGGGGTTATCTCTGGAACGAATGGTTCACGAGCATCGATCACAAGAAGATCGGTATCATGTACATCATTCTGGCGCTTGTCATGCTGTTGCGCGGCTTTGCCGACGCCATCATGATGCGTGTCCAGCAGGCGATCGCCTCCGGCGGCTCGGAAGGTTATCTTCCGCCACACCATTACGACCAGATTTTCACGGCCCATGGCGTCATCATGATCTTCTTCATGGCCATGCCGATGATCACCGGTCTCATGAACTTCGTCGTGCCGCTGCAGATCGGCGCCCGCGACGTTTCGTTCCCTTTCCTCAACAACTTCTCCTTCTGGATGACCACGGCCGGCGCCGTCATAACCATGATCTCGCTGTTCATCGGTGAATATGCGCAGACCGGCTGGCTCGCCTATCCGCCGCTTTCCGGTATTGATGGCAGCCCGGGCGTCGGGGTGGATTATTACATCTGGGGTCTGCAGATCGCCGGTGTGGGAACGACACTCTCAGGCATCAACCTGATCGTGACGATCATCAAGATGCGCGCGCCTGGCATGACCATGATGCGCCTGCCGATCTTCGTCTGGACATCGCTGTGTTCGAACATCCTGATCGTGGCTTCGTTCCCGATCCTGACCGGCACACTCGCGCTTCTCACCCTCGACCGTTACGTTGGCACCAATTTCTTCACCAACGATCTCGGCGGCAACCCGATGATGTACGTCAACCTCATCTGGATCTGGGGCCATCCCGAAGTTTACATTCTGGTACTGCCGGCATTCGGCGTCTTCTCGGAAATCGTTGCGACGTTCTCCCGCAAGCGCCTCTTCGGTTATGCCTCGATGGTTTATGCAACGGGTGTCATCACCATCCTTGCCTACATCGTGTGGCTGCACCACTTCTTCACCATGGGTTCCGGTGCAAGCGTCAATGCTTTCTTCGGCATCACCACGATGATTATCTCGATCCCGACGGGCGCGAAAATCTTCAACTGGCTCTTCACCATGTATAAGGGCCGCATCAATTTCGACGTTCCGATGCTCTGGACGATCGGGTTCATGATCACCTTCGTCATCGGCGGCATGACCGGCGTTCTTCTTGCCGTTCCGCCTGCGGATTTCGTGCTGCACAACTCCCTGTTCCTCATCGCCCACTTCCACAACACCATTATCGGTGGCGTGGTGTTCGGTGTGCTTGCAGGTATCGTCTACTGGTTCCCGAAGGCCTTCGGTTACCGTCTCGATCCGTTTTGGGGCAAGCTGTCCTTCTGGTTCTGGTTCATCGGCTTCTACTTCGCCTTCATGCCGCTCTATATTCTCGGCCTGATGGGGATTACCCGCCGTATCAGCCAGTTCGAAGACAATTCGCTGCAGATATGGTTCCTGATCGCCGCCTTCGGCGCCTTCCTGATCGCGCTCGGCATCGCCTCCTTCGTCATTCAGCTCATCGTCAGCTACCTGAAGCGCGATCAGCTGCGCGACGTGACGGGCGACCCCTATAATGGCCGCACGCTGGAATGGTCGACGTCGTCGCCACCGCCCGCCTACAACTTCGCCTTCACGCCGGTCATTCATGACGTGGATGCCTGGGCGGACATGAAGAAGCGTGGTTACGACCGTCCGCAGGAAGGGTTCATCCCGATCCATATGCCGAAGAATACCGGCGCGGGCGTCATCATCAGCGCCATCAGCGTCGTCCTCGGCTTCGCCCTGGTGTGGCATATCTGGTGGCTTGCGGCTCTTTCGATGCTTGCCATCATCGCAGTCTCGATTGCCCACACCTTCAACTACAACCGCGAATACTACATTCCGGCTTCCGACGTTTCGACCGTTGAGGCTGAGCGTACAAAGCTGCTTGCGGAACAGGCGTAACGAATATGGCTCATGCACCTGCACAAAGCGCCGCCGGCGCTGAACCACCGGTCTTCTACCTGAAGGAAGACCACCATCCGGAGAACGGCACGTCGCTGGGCTTCTGGCTTTATCTGATGAGCGACTGCCTCATCTTCGCGACGCTGTTTGCCACCTATGCCGTTGTCGGCCGCAACTATGCGGCCGGCCCTTCGGGTGCGGACCTGTTCGACCTGAAGCTGGTCGCCATCAACACCGGCTTCCTGCTCTTCTCCTCCATCACCTATGGCTTCGCCATGCTGGAAATGGAAAAGAAGAAGGTGAAAACGACGCTGATATGGCTCGGCGTCACCGGCCTGTTCGGCCTCGCCTTCCTCGCGGTCGAAATCTACGAGTTCTATCACCTGATCGCGGAAGGCGCCGGCCCACAGCGTTCGGCCTTCCTGTCGGCCTTCTTCGCGCTGGTCGGCACGCACGGTCTGCACGTCACCTTTGGCGTCATCTGGCTCGTCACGCTGATGGTCCAGGTCGGCAAACATGGCCTCATCCCGGCGAACAAGCGCCGCCTGATGTGCCTTTCGATGTTCTGGCACTTCCTTGACGTCATCTGGATCGGCGTCTTCTCCTTCGTTTATCTCATGGGAGTTCTTTGATGAGTTCCGAAGCACACGCACATCACGACGCGCATGGCGACGACCATCACCATGATGGCGCAAGCCACGGCACGTTCAAAAGCTACATGATCGGCTTCGTCCTGTCGGTCATTCTGACGGCGATTCCCTTCTGGCTGGTCATGGGCGACGTTCTCGAAAACAAGACGCTGCTGGTCATCGCGATCATGGGTCTGGGCGTCATCCAGATCTTCGTGCACATGATCTACTTCCTGCACATGGACACCAAGTCTGAAGGCGGCTGGACCTTCATGGCGCTGATCTTCACCGTTGTGGTGCTCCTGATCACGCTCTCCGGTTCGCTCTGGGTCATGTACAACATGAACAAGAACATGATGCCGCTGCACATCGAAGATGTGAAAAACCTGCCCTGAGCAGCCATAAATCAACGGCCTGCCGGACTTCCGGCGGGCCGCTTTCCGCGCCAACACATAACCCCATGAATCCTGGCGCGATTTATGGGGTTATTTGCTGGATGAAGCGCATGCGGGCTAAGGGGCCTGCCGGAGCAGATAATCTCGCTGCCAGAAGCGCTTCGCAAGGACCATGAGATGAGCGAAATCGCAACCCAAAACCGGCGTATCCGCCCTGCGGCAATCGTCGTCCTGTTTTTGACCATTATCCTGACGGGCTGCCTGCTGGCGCTTGGAACATGGCAGGTCCAGCGCCTTTTCTGGAAGCTCGCCTTGATTGAACGTGTCGAGGCCCGCGCCCATGCCGAGCCTGTCGATGCGCCTGCCGCAGGCGAATGGCCTGCTCTCACCGATCCCGCCGATTACGAATATCGCCGTGTGAAACTGTCCGGCACCCTGCTCAACGACAAGGAGGTTCAGGTCTACACGGTCACGGATCTCGGCCCCGGTTACTGGGTCATGACGCCGCTGCGGCGGGACGACGGCTCAAGCGTCATCGTCAATCGCGGCTTCGTGCCCTCCGACAGGCGCGATCCGTCCTTGCGCCCGGAAGGGGAAGCGGCCGGAAACGTCGAGATCGTTGGGCTGATGCGCGCGCCGGAAACCGGCGGGCTTTTCCTTCGAACCAACGATCCGGCAAATGGTCGCTGGTATTCCCGCAATATTCCCCAGATCACGCAGGCATCCGGCCTCTCTGACGTGGCGCCGTTTTACGTCGACGCGGACGCGACGCCCAATCCCGGCGGCCTGCCGGTTGGCGGCAAAACCATGCTTACCTTCCCCAACAGCCACCTCTCCTATGCCGTTACCTGGTATATTCTCGCAGCGATGGTGGTTGCGGCCGGCTGGTACGTGCTGCGCAACCTCAACGCGCCGAAATCGAAACGGGATGCTGATTGAACCACGGGTTTTACCGGATGGTTCATAAAAGCGCTTCCTTCTTCACGTTTTGCTGATCTATAACGACAGTTCGGCCTGACATTGCCCGTCGGCGCATTTTGTTTCGGTGAGTTATGGCAAGAGCATTTCTTTTCGTTCTGGATTCCTTCGGCGTTGGCGGTGCACCTGACGCGGAACACTATGGCGATCTTGGCGCCAATACACTTGGCCACATCGCCGAGTTCTGTGCCGCAGGTGCTGCCGACAGGCCGGGGCTTCGATCCGGCCCGCTGAAGCTGCCGAATATGTGCTCTCTTGGCTTGCTGGAGATCGCGCGCCAGGCTAGTGGCGACATTCCCGCCGGCATGGAGCCACCGGAACGCATTTTCGGCCTGCATGGCTCAGCCAGCGAAGTTTCAAAAGGCAAGGATACGCCATCCGGCCACTGGGAAATCGCCGGAACGCCTGTCACCTTCGACTGGGGTTATTTCCCGACGGAGGGCGACGCCTTTTCCCCGGAGCTGGTCGAGGCCATCTGCAAAGAGGCTGATATTCCCGGCATTCTCGGCAATTGCCATGCTTCCGGCACCGACATCATCGCGCAATTCGGCGAAGAACATATCAGGAGCGGCAAGCCGATCTGCTACACCTCTTCCGATTCCGTGTTCCAGATCGCCGCGCATGAAAAGCACTTCGGGCTGACCAGGCTCATCGCGCTTTGCGAGACGGTTCGCAAGTTGCTAGATCCGCTGAATATCGGCCGCGTCATTGCCCGCCCCTTCATCGGCGAGACGGTCGCTACCTTCGAACGCACCGGCAACCGCCGCGACTTCTCCGTACCGCCGCCCGAACCGACGCTGCTCGACCGATTGGTGGAGGCGGAGCGCAAAGTGCACGCGATCGGCAAGATCGGCGATATCTATGCCCATCAGGGCGTCTCGCGCGTCATCAAGGCAAATGGCAACGCCGCCCTGATGGATGCGACGTTGCAGGCCATCGACGAGGCTGAAAATGGCGACCTCGTCTTTACCAACTTCGTCGACTTCGACATGCTTTATGGCCACCGTCGTGACGTTGCCGGTTATGCGGCCGCGCTTGAGGCTTTCGATACGCGAATCCCGGAAATTCATCGTAAAATGAAGCCGGGAGACATCGCCATTCTCACCGCCGACCATGGTTGCGACCCCACCTGGCGAGGCACCGATCATACACGCGAACGGGTGCCGATCATGGCATTCGGGCCGGGCATCCGCTCTCGCGATGTCGGCATTCGTTCAAGCTATGCCGATATCGGCGAAAGCATCGCCCACCATCTTGGCATCGAGGCCGGTTCACACGGCAGGAGCTTCATTTGACATCGCATTTGCTGAAAGCGGAAATCCACTGCCACATCGAAGGTGCGGCACCGCCTGCCCTCGTCGCAAAACAGGCAGAAAAATACGGCATAGACACCAGCAGCTTCCTGCGTGACGGCCAATATGTCTGGTCGGATTTCGCCGAGTTCATCCAGTGCTACGATGCGGTGGCGCAGGTGTTCAAGACGGATGAGGACTATGCCGTCCTGACCGAGACCTATCTGACCGAACTTGCGCAAGCCAACACGATCTACAGCGAGCTGATCATTTCGCCCGATCATGGCGACCGAATTGGACTTGGCGCTGACGCTTATCTTGCCGGAATCGCCGAAGGCATCCGGATTGCAAAGGAAAAGACTGGCATCGAAACCCGCATCCTCGTTACCGGCGAACGGCATTTCGGCCCGGAACGGGTGATTGCAGCGGCGGAATATGCGGCGCGCGCCCGGCATCCGCTGGTGACCGGCTTTAACATGGCGGGCGAAGAGCGCATGGGTCGGGTTGCCGATTATGCGCGCGCCTTCGATATCGCCCGCGATGCGGGTCTTGGGCTGACCATCCATGCCGGCGAGGTCTGCGGACCGGAAAGCGTTATCGATGCACTCGATCTCATCAAACCGGCACGCATCGGCCATGGCGTGCGCGCCATCGAAGATGCCGATCTCGTCTCCCGACTTGTCGAGACGGGAACGGTTCTGGAAGTCTGCCCCGGCTCGAATATCGCGCTCAGTGTTTATCCGGATTTCGCCAGCCATCCGCTGAAGGCGTTGCGTGACGCCGGAGTACGTGTCTGTATCAATTCCGACGATCCGCCATTCTTCTTCACATCGCTTGCCCGGGAATATGCGCTGGCCGCCGACGCGTTCGGCTTCGGTGACGTCGAGATCAACGACATGACCCGCACCGCACTGGAATGCGCCTTCGTGGACGAGGCGACGCGCGAACAGCTGCTTGCGAGACTGGATCGCGCCCGAGACGACGGTTGACGGGGTAAAACCGCGAAGAAGGCTTGCGAAAAGCCCACTTTCGGTGAATGACAGGGGCACAAGATCAAAAAGGAAGGCCAGTTTCATGGACGGCGTCACAGTCATCGAACATCCGCTGGTGCGGCACAAACTTACCATCATGCGCAAGAAGGAAACTTCCACGGCCGGCTTCCGCCGCCTGCTCAGGGAGATTTCGACGCTGCTCTGCTATGAAGTGACGCGCGACCTTGAAATGACGATGGAAACCATCGACACGCCGCTCGAAACCATTCAGGCTCCGGTTCTGGAAGGCAAGAAACTGGTTTTCGCCTCCATCCTGCGCGCCGGCAACGGCCTTCTGGAAGGCATGCTCGAACTGGTGCCGTCGGCGCGCGTTGCCCATGTCGGTGTGTATCGTGACCATGATACGCTGGAGGCCGTCGAATATTATTTCAAGGCTCCTGAAAGTCTCGACGCCCGTCTGGTCATCGTTGTCGACCCGATGCTGGCGACCGGCAACTCCTCCATCGCCGCTGTCGAAAAGCTGAAGGAACGGGGTGCAAAGAACATCCGCTTCCTGTGTCTGCTGGCAGCACCGGAAGGCATCAAGAATTTCCGTGAGGCGCATCCCGATGTGCCGATCTATACCGCCGCAATCGACAGACATCTGAACGAGAAAGGTTACATCGTTCCCGGCCTCGGTGACGCCGGCGACCGCATGTACGGCACCAAATAACGCCGTTCATCTTCGCTTAACCGTTTGAGCCATTCGCCGTCCGATACGCGGCGAATGGCTTTTTCTTTTAAGATTTCAGCATGTTTTGCGCCTATCCTGTCCAGGAATAACCTTGGGCTTTGAGGAGCAACGACTTGCTGGCGCGCACGATTTTTCTGCTTATCGGTCTTTCGGTCAGCGCCACGCAAATTCCAGCGCTGGTGGAGAAATTCCAGCCGCGCCCTGAAACCGCCGTGGATAAATCGGAGGCCGCGACGGAGGTCGCCAAGCCGCAAACGGTTTCGCTGGGCGGCGTCAATCTGAAAGCAGATGCCCGCGGCCATTTCAACGCGACCTTCCGCATCAATGGCAAATCCTTCGACGGGCTTGTTGATACCGGCGCTTCCATGGTCGCAATCAACGAGACGATTGCGCGTCGGCTTGGTTACGGCGTCAACAGCCTGGATTTCAAATATGCGATCTCAACCGCCAATGGCCAGACCATGGCGGCCTATGTGAAGCTGGACCGTGTGGAGATCGGCGCAATTCGCGTTCAGAATGTCGATGCCATGGTGCTGAAGGATAACGCGCTGAGCAACATGCTGATCGGCATGAGCTTTTTGAAACAATTGTCATCCTTCAAAGTCTCGGGTGGCGAGATGCGGCTGGTCAGGTGATCCGCTCGAGGATGGGATCAACGATCTCCGGTGTGCTGTCGGCGATCCCGTAACAGGCCGCTATCCTTTTGACGGCACGTTCCGCCTCATCCGGAGAAGCCGCATGGACAATGGCAATCGGCTCGCCCTTTTCCACCTTTACGCCGAGCGGCAGGATATCCGAAATACCGACCGCCGGGTCGATGGTATCCGACGGCTTTCTTCTGCCACCGCCAAGTTCGACGACAACCATGCCAAGTTCACGCGTCTCGCAGGATTTAAGCCAGCCGCTTCGCCCGGCCGGAACCGGGAGAATAACCGGCGCGGACGGCAGATAACGGATTGGGTTCTCAACGAAATCCGAAGGTCCGCCCAGCGCTGAAACCATCCGCGCAAAGATTTCCATAGCCCGACCGGAGGACAGAGCGGCCGCAGCCAGCGCCTCGCCTTCCTCCAGCGTGGTGGCTTTTTGAGCCTGCACCAGCATTTCCGCAGCGAAGGACAGGACGACCTTTTCGAGACGGGTTCCAGCCTTGCGACCGGCCAGAAAATCCAGGCAATTGACGATTTCGACGGCATTGCCGGCGGCATCTCCAAGCGGCTGGTTCATGTCCGTTATCAGGGCCGTCGTCGGAAGACCCGCACCATTCGCAACATCGACCAGCGCGCGGGCCAGATTGCGGGCGTCGTCAACGCTCTGCATAAAAGCGCCATTGCCGACTTTCACATCGAGAACCAGCGTCTCAAGCCCGGCTGCAAGCTTCTTCGACAGGATGGAGGCGGTGATCAGCGGTATGGAATCAACCGTCGCGGTCACATCGCGAATGGCATAGAGGCGTTTGTCGGCGGGGGCGAGATCGCCCGTCTGGCCGATGATGGCACAGCCGACCGACCTCACCGTCCGGCGGAACAAAGCCTCATTCGGCATGACATTATAACCGGGGATGGCTTCCAGCTTGTCGAGCGTGCCGCCGGTGTGGCCGAGGCCCCTGCCGGAAATCATCGGCACGGCAAGACCGCAGGCGGTGACGATCGGCGCAAGCATCAGGGAGACATTATCGCCAACGCCGCCGGTCGAGTGCTTGTCCGCCACCGGTCTGCCAATCTCGCTCCATGAGAGGACATCGCCGCTGTCGCGCATGGCGAGCGTCAGCGCCACCATCTCGTTGCGGTTCATGCCACGGAAAAACACCGCCATGGCAAAAGCAGCCGCTTGCCCTTCCGATATGCCATCTTTCGACAGCGCTTCTATGAAAGCGGCAATCTCCTGAGGCTCAAGAGACAAGCCATCGCGTTTGCGGCGGATGATTTCCTGCGGGATCAAGCTCAATACCCGCTGGCGGCCTTGGCCGGTTCGCCGCCAGCCAGCACGTTCAGCACATCATCGAGAACGCCGGAAGCACCGAAACGGAAGGTTGATGGCATGGCCCAGTTGGGAGCCATGATGGTTTCCGCCAGCCGCAGGTAAAGCGTCGCGTCCTCCACCGTGCCGATACCGCCAGCGGGTTTGAAGCCCACTTTCTGACGGCTGTCGCGGATCGCCTGCAGCATGATGTCTGCCGCCTCCAGGGTGGCATTGACGGTGACCTTGCCAGTCGAGGTCTTGATGAAGTCAGCCCCTTCGGCGATGGCAATCTCGGAGGCGCGGCGGATCAGGGCCTTGTCCTTCAGCTCGCCGGTTTCAAGAATGACCTTGAGCAGCACGGGTGCCGCACAGGCCTTACGCACGGCGGCCACCATCTCGGAAGCCGCCGCTTCATCGCCTGCTATGAATTTACGGTAGGGAATGACCAGATCGATTTCATCGGCACCATCGCGGATCGCGGCTTCGGTTTCCGCCACGACAGTCGCGACATCAAGATCGCCCGAGGGAAAATTGACGACGGTGGCGATGCGGATCGCGTGTTCTTTACCGAAAGCCGCACGTGCCTGAGCCACGAAACGCGGCCAGATGCAGATGGCGGCGGTGTTGCCATAATCCGTATGCGCCCGCTGGCACAAAGCGGCGATCTGCTCGGGCGTGCAATCTTCCTTAAGATTGGTCAGGTCCAGCAAGGACAGAGTGAGGGCAGCCGCTTCGCGCGGACGCTGGAGTTCCATGGTCACGCTCCTCCTGAGATCATTTCCTTCAGAATAGCGGCAAGTCGTTTGCCGCCCACGGGAGCCATGTCCTTGGTTTCCTCATGGCTCAGTTCCGCGCCGGTCATGCCGGCACCGTAATTGGTAATAACCGATGCGGCGGCAACGCGCATCCCGAAAAAGCGCGCGAGGATGACTTCCGGCACGGTGGACATGCCGACGGCATCGGCACCCAGAAGCCGTGCCATGCGAATTTCCGCCGGCGTTTCGAAGCTCGGGCCGGAAAACCACATATAGACCCCGCCGAACAAAGGCACCGTCGCCCGGATCGCGGCATTGCGCATGGCCAGCATCAGGTCCGGATCATAAGCCGTGGTCATGCCGACGAAGCGACGATCGCTTTCCTCGCCGATCAGCGGGTTCATGCCGGAATAATTGATGTGATCGGTGATCTGCATGACGGAGCCGGGCGGCATATCCTGCCTCACCGAACCCGCCGAATTGGTGAGGATGAGCGATTGCACGCCCAGACCGGCCAGCGCCTCGATGACCGGACGCATCGCCGCCGGATCGCCCTTTTCGTAGAAATGCACCCGACCGGATAGCATCATGACGGGCTCGCCACCGAGATAACCGGCGACCAGTTCTCCCGCATGGCCGGAAACGCCACCGGCGGGAAACCCTGGAAGATCGGCATAGGGCACACGGACCGGGTCGCTGACTTCCTCCACCAGCGACCCCAGGCCAGAGCCGAGAACGATGGCGACGCGCGGCATCAGGCCGTTCAGGCGCTCCACCAGAATATCGATCAAGCCATCCGTCATCAGGGCAACTCGGTCTTGAAGACGGAGGGCAACAGCTCTTCCATGGTCATGACCTTCTGGACGCCGGTTTCGTCGCAAAGATAAATCTTCGTCTCCGGCGTGGCGAATTCGGCGATCTTCTGGCGACAACCGCCGCAGGGCGTGCAAAGCGGCAGCTTTTCGGCGATGACGGCAACTTCGCTGATCTTCTTTGCCCCGCCCATGATCATGGCGCTGATGGCTGATGGTTCCGCGCACCAACCCTGCGGGAAGGAGATATTCTCGATATTGGCGCCCTTGTAGATTTTGCCGTCATCAGCGCGGATCGCCGCGCCGACCGGAAATTTCGAATAGGGCGCGTAAGCGAAGGCCATGGCCTCCACCGCCGCCTCGAACAGGGCGTGGGACTTTGGATCAGAGGGCATGGGTTTAACGCTCCTTCGCATAGGCAACGCCACCGGCCTTGGGAGGCTTGGCGACGCCGATGAAACCGGCAAGCAGGATGCAGGTCAGGATATAGGGCATGGCCTGGAAAATCTGCACCGGCACTTCGCCGATGCCAGGCACGGATTTGCCCTGCATGAAATTGGCGAATGCATCGAGAAAACCAAACAGCAGGCAGGCGAACATGACCGGCACCGGCTTCCATTTCGCAAAGATCAGCGCCGCGAGCGCGATATAGCCCTTGCCGGCCGACATGTTGGCGATGAAGGCAGCCGATTGTGCGACGGCAAGATAGGCGCCTGAAAAACCGCAGAGGAAGCCAGCGACGATGACGGCGCGGTAACGCATCCACGTCACCGAAATACCAGCCGTATCGACAGCACCCGGATTTTCACCGACGGCGCGCAGGCGCAGGCCGAAACGCGTGCGGTAAAGCACCCACCAGGAGAGCGGCACCGCCAGAAAGGCAAGATAGGTGAGGATATTGTTGCCGGAAATGACATTGGCGTAGAGCGGGCCGATGAAGGGCACTTCGCGCATCGCATCCGCGCCGGGCAGGATGATCGGCGCAAAACGACCCTCCCCCGGCAATTGCGGCGTGCGGCCGCCCTGCCCGAACCATGCCTGGCCCAGAACCACCGTCAGACCGGCGGCGATGAAGTTGAGCGCCACCCCTGAAACGATCTGGTTGCCGCGATTGGTGATAACGGCAAAGCCATGGATCAGCGAGAACGCGATGGAGACGCCAATGCCGGCCAGAAGACCGGCCCACGGATTTGCGGTAAGATAGGCGACGCAGGCGGAAGCAAAAGCCGCCGCCAGCATCTTGCCTTCAAGACCGATATCGAACACGCCGGCGCGTTCGGAAAACAGCCCCGCAAGTGCAGTGAACAGAAGCGGGATGGTGAGACGGACGGTCGAGCCGAGAATGCTGACCAGCATATCGAAAAAATCCATGTCAGCTCACCCCTTTGCCAAACGCTGGTAGATGTGGACGATCGCCGGCCGGTACATATATTCCAGCGCGCCGGCGAACAGGATCACCAGACCCTGTATAACCACGATCATCTCGCGGGTAATGTTCGGCATCTCGAAGGAAAGATCCGCACCGCCCTGATAAAGAATACCAAACAGCAATGCCGAGAAAATGATGCCGAGCGGATGGCTTCGGCCCATCAGCGATACGGCGATGCCGACGAAGCCCGCACCGCCGACGAATTCCACCTGCAGGCGCGCTGAAGCCCCCATGACCGGGTTCAGCGCCATCATGCCCGCCAGACCACCGGAAATGAGCATGGCGATGATGACCGTGCGTGCATAGGGAATGCCGGCATAGATGGCGGCGGAAGGGCTGACGCCGAGCGTGCGCATCTCATAACCGAGCTTGGTGCGCCAGATCAGCACCCAGACGAGGAAACACATCACCAGAGCGATAAGAAAGGAGACGTTGAACGGCGCCGGCCCAAGCTTGAGGCCGAACCACGCCATCAGCCAGTCCAGCTTCGGCAGTTGGCCACCGGGTAGAAAGGTGCGCGTTTCCGGCGCCATCTTGCCCGGCACGATCAGCACATTCACCAGCAGGTAGACCATCAGGGCCGCAGCGATGAAGTTGAACATGATGGTGGTGATGACCACGTGGCTGCCGCGTTTGGCCTGCAGCCAGGCCGGAATGAAGGCCCAGGCGGCACCAAAAACCGCAGCACCGATGACGGCGAAGGGCATCGTCACGTACCATGGCACGTAACGGTCAAGCGCCAGCGCTACCAGCGCCGCACCCAGCCCGCCAATATAGGCCTGACCTTCGGAGCCGATGTTGAACAGGCCGGCATGGAAAGCCACGGCGACGGAGAGACCGGTGAAGATGAAGCTTGTCGTATAAAACAGCGTGAAGCCGATGGCATCGCCACGGCCGAGCGCGCCTTCGATCAGCAGGCGAAGTGCTGCCAGCGGATTTTCGCCGATGGACCAGACGACAAGCCCGGAAATCAGAAAGGCGGTGATGACGTTCAGCAATGGCAACAGGCCGTAGCCGATCCAGTTTGGTAGGGGTGCGGAAGCGGTGCTCATTCATGCCTCATGCGGCGATGCCGGCCATCATCAGGCCCAGCGTCTGTTCTTCGGCTTCCGCCGTTTTTTCTCCAACGACACGGCCGGCGAACATGACCATGATCCGGTCCGAAAGGGAACGGATTTCATCGAGTTCGACCGAAACCAGCAAGATCGCCTTGCCGGCATCGCGCATTTCGATGATGCGGCGATGGATGAATTCAATGGCGCCGATATCCACACCGCGAGTCGGCTGGCCGATGATCAACATCTTCGGATCACGTTCGATTTCGCGCGCGACGACGATCTTCTGCTGATTGCCGCCGGAAAAATTCGCGGTCTTCAAATGGGGGTTCGGCGGGCGGATGTCATATTTCTCGATCTTTTCGACGGCATCCTTGCGGATGGCCTCAGGGTTCAGGAAAGGTCCCCTGCCGTAACGCTCGTCATGGTGATAGCCGAGGATGGAGTTTTCATATTCCTCGAATTTCAACACCAGGCCCATATGATGGCGGTCTTCCGGGATATGCGCCAAACCAAGTTTGCGCAGGATCGCCGGATCGGGACGGTCCACCTTCTGGCCATCCACCCATATCTCGCCCGAAGATGGTTTGCGTATGCCGGCGATGGCTTCCAGCAGTTCCGATTGACCATTGCCGGCGACCCCGGCGATGCCGACGATTTCACCGGCACGGACGTCCAGCGACACATCATCCACCATGGTGACGCCGCGGCTGTCCTTGACGGTGAGATTGCGGATGGAGAGGAGAACATCGCCCGGCGTCGTCTCGCCCTTTTCCACCCGCAGCAGCACGCGCCGGCCAACCATCAGTTCTGCCAGTTCCTCGACGCTGGTCTCGGAGGTCTTGCGGGTCGCCACCATTTCGCCGCGGCGCATAACGGAGACGGAGTCCGTGATCGCCATGATTTCGCGCAGCTTGTGCGTGATGAGGATGATGGTCTTGCCCTGCTCACGCAGAACGCCGAGGATCTTGAAAAGGTGATCGGCCTCAGCCGGCGTCAGAACGCCTGTCGGCTCATCGAGGATCAGGATTTCGGCGCCACGATACATGGCTTTGAGGATTTCGACGCGCTGCTGCAGACCAACAGGCAATTCCTCGATCACCGCATCCGGATCGACTTCCAGCCCGTAATCATCCTCCAGACGCTTCAGCTCCTTGCGCGCTCCGGCCCTGCCTCTGGCCAGCAATGCGCCGCCCTCTGCACCCAGCATGACGTTTTCAAGCACGGTGAAATTTTCCACAAGCATGAAGTGCTGATGCACCATGCCGATACCCGCACTGATCGCGGCCTGACTGTCACGGATCGCAACGGGCGCGCCGTTCACCCGGATTTCGCCGGCATCTGCCTGGTAAAAACCATAGAGGATCGACATCAATGTCGATTTTCCAGCGCCATTTTCCCCGATGATGCCGTGGATCGTGCCCTTGGCGACGGTCAGATTGATATTCTTGTTGGCGTGAACGGCACCGAATTTCTTGTCGATGCCCACGAGCTCGATTGCAGGATCCATACTCAAACCTAACCTCTCCGAAGGCTGGATATGAAAAGGGCGCAAGATGAAAATTCATCATGCGCCCCAGTTACATATCATATCATTTCGGGCAGGAATTGTCCGCCATATAGTCATGAACCTTGATGGTACCGGCAATGATGTCGGCCTTCGCCTTGTCCACGGCAGCAATCATCTCAGGCGTGATCAGGGCCTTGTTGTTGTCATCAAGCGCATAGGCCACGCCGTCTTCCTTGACGCCGAGCGCCACGATGCCAGGGGTGAACTTGTCGTCCTTGGTATCCTTATAGGCATTATAGACTGCCAGATCGACGCGCTTGACCATGGAGGTCAGAACGGAACCCGGATGCAGGTGGTTCTGGTTGGAATCGACGCCGATCGAGAACTTCTTGTTGTCGGCAGCGGTCTGCAGCACGCCAATACCGGTCGCACCGGCTGCCGCGTAGATCACGTCCGCACCCTGGTCGATCTGGTTCTTGGTGAGTTCGCCACCGCGCACCGGATCGTTCCAGGCCGCACCCGTGGTGCCGGTCATGTTCTGGAAGACTTCGATCTTGTCGTTGGCCGCCTTGGCGCCCTGGGCATAACCACAGGCAAACTTACGGATCAGCGGAATATCCATGCCGCCGATGAAGCCGACCTTGCCGGTCTTGGAAGCCATGCCCGCCAGCAGACCGACGAGGTAGGAACCTTCATGCTCCTTATAGACGACGGAGCGGACATTCGGCAGTTCGACAACGGAATCGACAATCACGAATTTGGTGTCGGGGAATTCGGCTGCAACCTTTTCCATGGCCGAGGTCCAGGCAAAGGACACGGCGATGACGGGGTTGAAGCCCTTGCTGGCGAAGTTGCGGATGGCCTGTTCGCCCTGCGTGTCGCTGGTCGGCTCGAAGTCACGGTACTCGATGCCCGTTTCCGCCTTGAACTTTTCAGCGCCGGCCGCAGCGGCTTCGTTGAACGACTTGTCGAACTTGCCGCCCGTGCCATAAACCAGCGCCGGCTTGACATCCGCAGCGAGCGCGGAAGCCGACATTGCGGCAAGCGCAAACAGCGTCAGAAGGGATTTTTTCATTGTGCAGCCCTGTTGTTGCAATTGATATTATAAGGGTCCTCCCGCAATCCCGTTTACCGGAAATGTCTGCGGAACCGCCAACCGTTATACCGGCTGTGCTTGCCTCATATCCTTGCATGGCTCAATGAAAAATTCATCCGGTTTTTTTGACCCGGTGGAAAAACTTTTATCTGGCGCTTTTTTGGTCTTTCCACCGGGGCGACCTGCAAAAAATCTAGTCGATATTGCAGCTTACGCCGGTTCCCCTCAAGCCGCAGTAGCCACCCGGGTTCTTGGCAAGATATTGCTGATGATAGTCCTCAGCATAATAAAATGTTTCAAGCGGCCCGATTTCGGTGGTGATGGCCCGTCCATGGCCTGCCGCCTCCAGCGCCTGCTGAAAAGTGTCGCGCGCCTTTTGCGCCTGCTGCAGCTGGCCTTCGGTCGTCGCATATATTGTCGAACGATAGGTCGTGCCAACATCGTTGCCCTGCCGCATCCCCTGGGTCGGATCATGCTCCTCGAAGAATATCCTCAGCAGGCCCGACAACGAGATCACAGCCGGATCATAGACGACCTTCACGACTTCGGCGTGGCCCGTCTGGCCGGTCGTCGTCTCCTGATAGGTCGGATTCTCTGTAAAGCCGCCGGCATAACCCACCGCCGTCACCCAAACGCCCGGCGTCTGCCAGAACAACCGTTCCGCGCCCCAGAAGCAACCCATGCCGAGATAGATGATTTCCAAACCGTCTGGATAAGGGCCTTTCAACGGCCGACCATTGACGAAATGGTTCTCCGGCACGACAAGCGCCTCTTCACGACCCGGCAGAGCCGTCTCTTCGGTCGGCATCTTCGTCTTTTTTGAAAGCGTATCGAACAGGAACATCGGGACCTCCGTGCGGCCAATATCGCCGCTTCTCATGGTTCACAACTGCGGGCGCAAGGTCGTTCAGGCTGAAAAATCAGGCCGGCAAGCGCCTCATCGCCTTGTGCTTCCTGTAACCGGCCATCCAGCAAAGCAGCGACAGGACGAGGAAAAAAGCAAATGCAGGCAGCGCCGACAGCGCGTTTTCAATGAAGCGCCATGCTTCAGGGTGAATATAGTGACCCACGGCGGCTTCCACCATGGTGCGCGAGGCAGGAAGAAGATAATTCCAGACGGACAGGATGCCGGTAATATTGACCGAGGATGTTGAAACCGAGCGGATCGAATCAAGCACACCCAGAAAAACCGCCGCGAGAAGGAGAAGAAAGCTCAAAAACCGCAAAAAAGCTTTCATCCGGACACCTCGGTTGTGGTCCGTCTCTTCAACGGACATGTTTTGAAACATATAGCGCATCGATAAAGGCCGTAAAACCCGTTTGCAACCGCATCGAAATGCAGGAAATTGCCGACATTTCAAAAAACTGTCAGATTCGTGTTGATCCCTGCGAATTCATCGGTATATATCGCGCCGTTCCAGTGATTTGCATTCTTCAAAACATGCAGATTTGAAAAAAGGACAGGTGGCCGAGTGGTTTAAGGCGCACGCCTGGAACGCGTGTGTGCGTGAAAGCGTACCGTGGGTTCGAATCCCACCCTGTCCGCCATTTCACCTCATCTTTAGCCGCCGGCGTTGCTCCAAGCCATTACCGGATATATCTTCAGGATACCCGGCCACGCATAGCGTCAAAGTCGCGTTTTCCCGTTTCCGCAAGCCGTTATGGCTATGCTTCTGCACAGACAGCGGTTTCCTGCGCTTTTTGCTGCGCTTACCCCTCTCTTGCGCCTTGCAGCAGGAAAAATCGCTCCTTATATACGCCGCAGAACTGCAGCGAATGTTGCAAATCCAAGTCAAGGAGTTGCCACAAGAATGCCTCACGGGGTTCCGGCAGCTCGCTTCAAGGAGAGAAGAGCATGGCAAAAGTAATCGGTATCGACCTTGGCACGACCAATTCCTGCGTCGCAGTGATGGACGGCAAGGACACGAAAGTAATTGAAAACGCGGAAGGTGCGCGCACCACGCCGTCCATGGTGGCATTTTCCGACGATGGCGAACGCCTTGTCGGCCAGCCGGCCAAGCGCCAGGCGGTCACCAACCCGACCAACACCCTGTTTGCGGTCAAGCGCCTCATCGGTCGGCGTTACGAAGACCCGACTGTCGAGAAGGACAAGGCCCTCGTTCCCTTCGAAATCGTCAAGGGCGACAATGGCGACGCCTGGGTGAAGGCGCAGGACAAGAACTATTCCCCGTCGCAGATTTCCGCAATGATCCTTCAGAAGATGAAGGAAACAGCTGAATCCTATCTCGGTGAAAAGGTCGAGAAGGCCGTCATCACCGTTCCGGCTTATTTCAACGACGCGCAGCGTCAGGCAACCAAGGATGCTGGCCGCATCGCCGGTCTTGATGTTCTGCGTATCATCAACGAGCCGACTGCAGCTGCACTCGCTTACGGCCTCGACAAGAAGGACGGCAAGACGATCGCCGTTTACGACCTTGGCGGCGGTACCTTCGATATTTCCGTTCTGGAAATCGGCGACGGCGTCTTCGAAGTTAAGTCGACCAACGGCGATACCTTCCTCGGCGGTGAAGACTTCGACATGCGTCTGGTCGAATATCTGGCCGGCGAATTCAAGAAGGATCAGGGCATCGACCTGAAGAACGACAAGCTCGCTCTGCAGCGCCTCAAGGAAGCTGCCGAAAAGGCAAAGATCGAACTTTCGTCTTCGCAGCAGACCGAAATCAACCTGCCCTTCATTACGGCAGACGCTTCCGGTCCGAAGCATCTGACGCTGAAGCTCACCCGCGCCAAGTTCGAAAGCCTGGTTGACGATCTGGTGCAGCGCACCGTCGCGCCTTGCAAGGCGGCGCTGAAGGATGCCGGCGTTACCGCTGCCGAGATCGATGAAGTCGTTCTCGTTGGTGGCATGAGCCGCATGCCGAAGGTGCAGGAAGTCGTCAAGCAGCTGTTCGGCAAGGAGCCGCACAAGGGCGTGAACCCGGATGAAGTGGTCGCCATGGGCGCCGCCATTCAGGCCGGCGTTCTGCAGGGCGACGTCAAGGACGTTCTGCTGCTCGACGTGACCCCGCTGTCGCTCGGCATCGAAACGCTGGGTGGCGTCTTCACCCGTCTGATCGATCGCAACACGACGATCCCGACGAAGAAGAGCCAGACCTTCTCGACCGCCGAAGACAACCAGTCGGCCGTGACCATCCGCGTTTCGCAGGGCGAGCGTGAAATGGCGCAGGACAACAAGCTGCTCGGCCAGTTCGACCTCGTTGGCCTGCCGCCATCCCCGCGTGGCCTGCCGCAGATCGAAGTCACCTTCGATATCGACGCCAACGGCATCGTGCAGGTTTCGGCCAAGGACAAGGGCACAGGCAAGGAGCAGCAGATCCGCATCCAGGCCTCCGGTGGTCTTTCCGACGCCGACATCGAAAAGATGGTCAAGGACGCCGAGGCCAATGCCGAAGCTGACAAGAAGCGTCGTGCAGGTGTCGAAGCCAAGAACCAGGCAGAAAGCCTCATTCACTCCACCGAGAAGTCGGTGAAGGAATATGGCGACAAGGTTTCCGAGACCGACCGCAAGGCGATCGAAGATGCCATTGCCAGCCTGAAGACGGCGGTTGAAGCTTCCGAACCTGACGCCGACGACATTCAGGCGAAGACCCAGACCCTCATGGAAGTCTCCATGAAGCTCGGTCAGGCCATCTATGAAGCACAGCAGGCCGAGGCCGGCGACGCTTCCGCTGAAGGTGGCAAGGACGACGTCGTCGACGCCGACTATGAGGAAATCAAGGACGACAAGAAGTCCGCCTAATCGCGTGACTTTTAGTCTCCTGTCTATACATGCAAGATATCCGGCTGCCGACGTGCAGCCGGAAATCCATTTGCGGGGCTTGTTATCTTAATGGCGAAAGCAGACTTTTACGAAACACTTGGCGTCAGCAAGACCGCGGACGAAAAAGAGCTGAAAAGCGCCTTCCGCAAACTCGCGATGAAATTCCATCCGGACAAAAACCCTGACGATGCTGATTCCGAACGGAAGTTCAAGGAAATCAACGAGGCCTATGAAACGCTGAAGGATCCGCAAAAGCGTGCGGCCTATGACCGTTTCGGCCACGCCGCGTTTGAAAATGGCGGCATGGGTGGCGGTGGCATGGGCGGCGGCGGTTTCGCCAATGGCGGCTTCTCCGATATCTTCGAAGACATTTTCGGTGAGATGATGGGTGGCGGTCGTGCGCGCCGCTCTTCCGGCGGGCGCGAGCGCGGGGCCGATCTTCGTTACAATATGGAAATCACGCTGGAGGAAGCCTTCGCCGGCAAGACGGCGCAGATCAGGGTTCCGACCTCGATTACCTGCGACGTCTGTTCCGGCTCGGGCGCCAAACCCGGCACCCAGCCCAAGACCTGCGCCACCTGTCAGGGTTCCGGCCGCGTGCGCGCGGCACAGGGCTTCTTCTCGGTGGAGCGCACCTGCCCGACCTGCCATGGTCGCGGCCAGACGATTTCCGATCCGTGCGGCAAGTGCCATGGTCAGGGCCGTGTGACGGAAGAGCGTTCGCTTTCCGTCAACATTCCATCGGGCATCGAGGATGGCACGCGCATTCGTCTACAGGGCGAAGGCGAAGCCGGCATGCGTGGCGGCCCGGCAGGCGATCTTTATATCTTCCTGTCCGTGCGACCGCATGAGTTTTTCCAGCGCGACGGTGCCGACCTTTATTGCACCGTGCCGATTTCGATGACGACGGCAGCGCTTGGCGGCACCTTTGATGTCACGACGCTCGACGGTACCAAGTCGCGCGTCACGGTTCCGGAAGGCACCCAGCCGGGCAAGCAGTTCCGCCTGAAGGGCAAGGGCATGCCGGTGCTGCGTTCGGCGCAGACGGGTGATCTCTACATTCAGATCCAGATCGAGACGCCGCAGAAGCTCAGCAAGCGTCAGCGCGAGCTGTTGCAGGAGTTCGAGCAGCTCTCCTCCAAGGAGAACAATCCGGAATCAACCGGCTTCTTTGCCCGGATGAAGGAATTCTTCGACGGCTGATTACTACCGGCTACGTCCAATTAATAACGCCGCCATCTTTCGGGACTGGCGGCGTTTTCATTTCAAATTCAGCCGGAAAAGCCGCCTTCCTCCAGATATTGCCGTTCCTCCGGCGTCGTTTCCCGCAGCAATATGTCGTTGCGATGCGGAAAGCGGCCGAAACGTTCGACGATATCGCGATGTTCTTCGGCGTGGTGGAGATAAAGCCCGCCAAGGGGCTGGTTCAGGTCGCAGGCGCGTTGCTGGGCCGCAATATCCTCCGCATGGGAAAAGGGCAGATAGAAGAAAACGCGTAAATCCTCGCTCACTGCCTGATCGTGACCGCGGCGTATGGCTTCATCGGCAAACAGGCGTGCCAGCGGATCGGTGGCATACATATGGGCGGTGCCACGAAAGCAGTTGCGCGGGAACTGGTCGAGAAGGAGCATCAGCGCGAGGCTGCTTTCCGCACCCGCGAGCCAGCCATCCAGTTCACGCCGTGCGGCAGCGAAATGGGCGTCGCGGAAGCGGTCGTGAAAGTGATTGTCGAAAGCGGCATCCTTGTCGAACCATTTGTCCGGCCCGGCCTTTTTCCAGAAATTGGTGATTTCGGCGGCAAGTGCGACTGTGTCGTTTTTCATCGGGTGCTCCCTGTCAGTAGTGCGGTGGCCGGGTGATGGCAGGCGCGTCGAGCGACTGCTCCTCAAGGCTCAGAAACCTTTCCGTCAAGCGGTCTAGCTTGGCGCGGGTCTGCTCCACCACCTTCCACTGTTCCGTCAACTGGTCGGACAGCTCCTCGATGGTCTTTGCCTGATGCGCGATCGTCTCCTCGAGCGCAATGATCCGTTTTTCGGTTTCCGACGTCATATCGACCTCTCTTTCCCGCCCTTCCTTGGGCTTAAACGAGCGTGAGTCAACCATATGTCGCTTTCGTGAAGCGAATTCGTCGCAACCGATCCAGACACAAAAAAGCCGGCGATGTTTCCATCGCCGGCGTCTCACATTTTGATATTGTTCAGTCTTCTTCCACGAAAACCTCTTCGCGTTTCTTCTTCACGCTTGGCAGGAAGACGACGATCAGCACGGCCAGAGCGATGAAAAGCAGGGTGGCGCTGATCGGCCGGGTGACGAAGGTGGTCGGATCGCCGCGCGACAGAATCATGGCGCGACGCAGGTTTTCCTCCAGCAGCGGCCCGAGAACGAAGCCCAAAAGCAGTGGAGCGGGCTCGCAGCGCAGTTTTACCAGCACGTAACCGATGAAACCGAAGAAGGCGACGGCGTAGAGATCAAAGACGTTGGAATTGACGCTGTAGACCCCGATGGCGCAGAAGGCCATGATGATGGGGAACAGCACGTAATAAGGCACCGTCAGGAGCTTCACCCACAGCCCGATCAGCGGCAGGTTGAGGATGACGAGCATCAGGTTGCCGATCCACATGGAGGCGATGATGCCCCAGAACAGCGCCGGCTGTTCGGTTGCAACGTTCGGACCCGGCACGATGCCCTGAATGATCATCGCACCGATCATCAACGCCATGACCGGATTGGCGGGAATGCCAAGCGTCAGCAGCGGGATGAAGGAGGTCTGCGCGCCGGCATTATTGGCCGATTCCGGACCGGCAACGCCGGCAACCGCGCCATGCCCGAATTCTTCCGGGTTCTTGGAGACGCGTTTTTCCACCGTGTAGGAGGCAAAGGCCGCAAGAATTGCCCCGCCGCCCGGCAGGATGCCGAGAGCCGAGCCGATAACCGTGCCGCGCAGCACCGGGCCGATCATACGCTTGAAATCTTCCTTCGACGGCATCAGGCTGCTGACCTTGGCGATCAGCACTGACCGGGTGCGTTCATTCTCGAGATTGCGCAGGATTTCAGCAATGCCGAACACGCCCACGGCGACCGCAACGAAGTTCAGACCATCGGCATATTCGCGGATGCCGAGGGTGAAGCGCGGCGTGCCGCTGTAGATATCCGTACCGACCAGACCGAGCAGCAGACCGAGCACGACCATGGCCAGCGCCTTGACGATGGAGCCATGGGCAAGCGCGATGGACGAGACAAGGCCGACAACCATCAGCGAGAAATATTCAGCGGCACCGAATTCCAGCGCGATTGCCGTCAGAGGCGGCGCGAAGATTGCCACGAGGAAGGTGGAAACCGTACCCGCAAAAAACGAGCCGATGGCGGCAATTGCAAGTGCAGCGCCGGCTTTGCCCTTGCGCGCCATCTGGTAACCATCAATGGCAGTCACGGCGGAGGAGGACTCCCCCGGCATATTGATGAGGATGGCCGTGGTGGAGCCGCCATATTGCGCGCCATAATAAATACCGGCGAGCATGATCAGCGACGAGACGGGCTCAAGCTGAAAGGTGATCGGCAGCAGCATGGCGATGGTCGCCGTTGCGCCGATGCCCGGCAACACGCCGATGAGGGTGCCGAGCAACACGCCGATCAGGCAGAAAAAAAGGTTTGCCAGCGACGAAGCGGTGACGAAACCAAGAGCGAGATTATCAAGCAAATCCATCGGGGCGCCTCAAAATTTAAGCCAGGGGCCGAAGCGCTGGAATGGCAGGCCGAGACCATAATTGAACACAGCAACGGAGAAGACCGTGATGGCCGCGGAGATAACGACGGCCATCAGCGGGCTCATCTTGTGCGAGGCAAAGGCTGCGATAAGCGCGCTGAAAAACAGTGCCGGTACGAAACCCAATCCACGGACCGTGAAGCCGAAAAAGATCGGTGCGGGCAGGATGAAAAAAATCCCCCGCCAGGCGATGGCGCCGATGACATCACCCTGCACGCGCGTGGCGCGAAAGAATATGACGCTGCCGAGCAGGATCAACACGATTGCCAGAACAAGCGGGAAGTAACCCGGCCCCATGCGAAAGGCGGTTCCGATCTCCAGGCCGAAGGATTGCAAGGCGAAAAAAGCGCCAAAACCGATGAATATGGCCCCGCAGGCTGCTTCGGCAGGGTCAATGAAAAACGACTTCATGAAAGATGCCCCTCCACTGCGGCCGGCGACATACCGTTCCGCGCGTTAAAAATGACGGCAGGAAACCGGCGGCGAGACGCCGCCGGTCGGTTCCTGATCATCAGTCGGCATATTGGCCGGCGGACTCGATAACCGGCTTCCAGCGAGCTATTTCGCTTTCAAGCTTGGCCTTGAGTGCTGCGGGCGTCGCATCGCTTTCAGGGGAAGGCGTGGTACCGAGTTCGGCAAAACGGGCCGCGACATTTTTGTCCTTCAGCGCGACCTGCAGCGACTTGGAGAGCTTTTCGTTGATTTCGGCAGGTGTGCCCTTCGGCGTATAGATGCCGTGCCAGATGCCAACCTCGAGTTTCGGCAGGCCTTCTTCGGCGACCGTCGGCACGTTCGGAAGCACGTCGAGCCGCTTGGCCGAAGTCACGGCATAGGCTTTCACGGTTCCACCCTGGATCTGCTTGGTGGTGTTGGTGGTCTGGTCGCACATGATATCGACCTGGCCGCCGAGCAGGTCGGTCATTGCCGGGCCCGTGCCTTTGTAAGGGACTGTGACAAGCGGCGTCTCGATGGCGCTCATGAACAGCATGCCGCACAGATGCGAGGCGGCGCCGATGCCGGCATTGGCGACGGTGACTTTGTCCTTGTTCGCCTTGGCGTAGTCGATCAGCCCCTTCAAATCCTTGGTCTCAAGGTTCTTGCGCGACAGAATGGTCATCGGCACTTCGGTGACCAGACCGACATATTCGAAAGCGTTTGTCGTGTCATAGGCGAGCTTGCGATAGAGCGTTGCACTGGTCGCCATGCCGATATGGTGCAAGAGAACGGTGTAACCATCGGGGTCCGCCGCCGCAACGCGGCCAGCGCCGAGCGTGCCGCCCGCGCCGCCGACATTTTCGACGATGATCTGCTGGCCAAGATCCTTCGACATGGATTCGGCGACAAGACGCGCAACCGTATCCGTCGGGCCACCGGCAGAAAAGGGCACGACCATGGTGATGTTACGCTCGGGATAGTTCTGAGCGGATGCGGACAGCGCAAAAAGGGAAACGGCAGCGGCGGCAGCAAGGCCGGTGACTGTCTTCAGTATTTTCATCGATTCCTCCCGGATGAAAATGTTCGCCACTTCAGCCGCGCATACTCCTCTATGGCGGCCGGGGTGAGCTATTTGCGATCCGGGATTGTCGTTCAGCAACGGCGGTCTTGCCGAGAGATGCGCTTTTATCGTCGTCACAAAGGGCAATGGGTGGATTTCTACCCATAGAGGTTCATCCGTGGGTGGAAATCCACCCATCACACCTCTGTCATATGCCGGTGCAGTTCATATTTCTGCATTTTTTCGTAAAGCGTTTTGCGGGAAATGCCGAGGCTCTCATAGACGGATTTCAGATTGCCGCCGTGGACGGCAATCGCGCGCGCAATCAGGCTTTTTTCATAGGCTGCGACCCTTGTGGCGAGCCCTTCCCTGCCATCATCCTGAAACGACGGTGAGGCTTCGGAAGCATCGCTTTCCAGGCCAAGGACGAAGCGGTCCGCCGCATTGCGCAGTTCACGCACGTTGCCGGGCCACTCGCGAAGGGAAACGACGGAGAGCAGTTGTTGCGGCACGTCCATGTCCTCCCGCCCGTAACGGGCGGCAGCCTCCCGCACCAGATGCAGGAACAGCAGCGGTATATCGGCGCTGCGCTGCGACAGGGAGGGCACAAGGATTGTCGCGACATTCAGACGATAAAGAAGATCGGCGCGGAACCGGCCTGCGGCGACTTCCTGTTCCAGATCGACCTTGCTGGTGGCGATGAAACGGACGTCGAGTTCGACGGTTTCATTGGAGCCAAGACGGGTAATAACCCGCTCCTGCAAGACACGGAGGAACCGGCCCTGCAATTCGAACGGCATGGAACCGATTTCATCCAGCAGGATGGTGCCGCCACGAGCGTGCTCGAACTTGCCATAGCGCGGGCGCAGCGCACCCGGAAAAGCACCGGCCTCATGGCCGAAGAGTTCACTTTCGATCAGCGTCTGCGGAAGGGCGGCGCAATTGATTGCAACGAAGGGCCGGTTGGCTCTGGCGCTGATATCATGCAGCGCTCGCGCCACCACCTCCTTGCCAGCACCAGTATCGCCGACGATCAGCGTATCGGCGTCCGTCGCACCGATGGCGCGGATACGATACCGCAGATCGACCATGACCTGGGTTCGGCCGGGCAGACGCGTTTCGAGATCGTCATGTTTGCCCGCCACCGCCTTCAGGCGGCGGTTTTCCAGCACCAGCGCCCGCCGGTCATTGGCTCTCTTGATGATGCCGGCGAGATATTGCGGCGTGAACGGCTTTTCGATGAAGTCATAGGCCCCATTGCGCATGGCATTGACCGCCAGCTGCACATCGCCGTGTCCGGTCATGAGGATGACAGGTATTTCCGGGTCAAGCTCCCGCACCTTCTGCAACAGCGTCATGCCATCCATGCCTGGCATGCGGATATCGCTGACCACGACGCCATCGAAGCTGTAACCGATGAGTTCGAGCGCATGTTCGGCGCTCGCCAGCATGGTGACGGCGAAACCGGAAAGCTCCAGCGCCTGTGCGGTGGAAAAACGTAGCTCCTCCTCATCATCGATCAACAGGACCCGCGACATGGTCATTCGGCGGCCACCTCCATACGATAGGCTGCTGCCGGCAATTCGATCTCGAATTCCGCCCCGCCCTCTTCATGGTTTCGGACACGCAACTGGCCGCCGAAATCCTTGATGATGTTGTAGGAGATGGAAAGGCCTAGGCCGAGACCGCGCCCCACACCCTTGGTGGTGAAGAAGGGATCGAAGATGCGTTCCGAAATCGCCGGCGGCACGCCGGGGCCACGGTCGCGAATGAAGATCGACACCGTCTGGTCATGCTGTATAGCCTGCAGGGCAATGCGGCGATCCTCGCGCCCTTCCACGGCATCGGCAGCATTGGAGATGACGTTGACGAGAACCTGCTGCAGCCGCACTGAGCCGGCCTTCACCGCAAGCGGCACCGGGCCGAGATCGACATCCAGCACCGCATTGGCGGCCTTCAGCCGCGCACCGACGATTTCCAGCGTATCGCGAAGCACAGCCTCCAGACCGACCGCCGCCATTTTTTCGTTGGGCTTGCGGGCGAAATTCCTCAAGTGTTTGCTGATGGACGCCATACGATCGATGAGGCCCGAGATGCGTCTGAGATTTTCCGTCACGTCGTCCAGACGTCCGCGCTCCACCAGAAGCGAGGCGTTTTCCGCATAGTTCTTGGCGGCGGCAAGCGGCTGGTTGAATTCGTGTGACAGAGCCGCCGACATCTGACCGAGTGCGGCAAGCTTACCCGCCTGCACCAGATCATTCTGCATCCTGCGCAATTGTTTCTCGGTCTGACGGCGTTCGGCGATCTCGTGCTTGATCTCCTGGTTGACCCGGGCGAGATCCGCGGTGCGCTCCTCTACCCGGCGCTCCAGTTCAGCCTGAGCCTCGGCCTGATGGGTCAGGCGCTCACGCAGACGCCGCCGCCGCTGCAGCATGGCGGCGATGAGGGCGGCAGCGAGACATAGACACAGGATGATCGCAATCATCGCCGTCTTGACCTGTGTCCTGACTGAACCCGTATCAATCAGCACGCTGACGGTCCAGCCGGCATCCGGCATCGGCTGCGACAGGACCATATATTCCCTCTCGCCGTCATTCTGGGTGATCGTCATCAGTTGATGGGAGCCGAAATTGCCGTTTTTCACCGGCAGCTCCTTCAGCGTGGCATTGGCATAACGACGAGAGGCCTCCGTGCGCGCCAACCTTTCGGGCGTCAACGGCATCAGGCCGGAATAGAGCCATTGCGGCGTTCCGGTCATGAATATGATGCCTTCGGGGTCCGACACCAGAATGCGGTTCTCGCCATCACCGAAGGAGGCCTCGATGCCTTCGATATCCACCTTGAAGACAATGACGCCCTTGATCTCCTCATTAAAGAGAATGGGAGCGGAAAAATAATAGCCACGCTTGTGAGAGGTGGTGCCAAGCGCGAAGAAGCGCGACTGCAAGCCTTTTGCCGCATCCTGAAAATAGGGACGATAGCTGAAATTCTCGCCGACGAAGCTGGTCGGTCCATCATAATTGCTGGCCGCGACGGTCTCGCCGTCCAGCGTGATGATGTAGATATCGGAGGATTCCAGCAGGGTGTTGATGGATTTGAGATAGACATTGGCACGCTGGCGCAACGCCTCGTCCTTCGGATGCGCGACCAGTTCCTCAATGTCGTCGTGGTCGGCAATCAGGGCCGGCAGCGGCTCGTAACGGCTCAAAAGCCCGCCGAGGGCCGAGACGGCCAAACGCAGAGTGGTGCGCCCCTGATCGGAGACTTCGCCGAAATAACTTTCCGCGATGATGCTGCCGCCCCTTGTAACGGCGCCATAACCGAGGCCGAGGCTGAGAAATATCAGCAAAATCCAGCGATATTTCACCGAAGCTCCTCTCCCACATCAGGCTCCCGCCAACTCCCACAGAGAGTGTAAGAGGTGTTATCTTATTTTCCAAGTGACCCGCCTTTGACGGACGCCCCCTCAGAAAACAAAAAACCGGCCACTAGGGCCGGTTTTTTGCAAATAAGACTTCAGAAAAGCTTATGCGCTTTCCTTCGGCGTCAGAACCTGACGGCCACGATACATACCGGTCTTCAGATCGATATGGTGCGGGCGGCGCAGTTCGCCGGAGTTCTTGTCTTCAACGTAGGTTGCAGACTTGAGACCGTCAGCCGAGCGGCGCATACCGCGCTTGGACGGGCTTGTTTTTCTTTTTGGTACAGCCATTTTTGTTACTCCACTTTAGCGGCGAAACAACGGAACCGGCCAGAACCAAAGGCCGAATGTCGGGTGTCTCGATATCGGAAATTTGGCGCGCTTATACATGCCCAAACGGGCTTTGACCAGCCCTGACGCGCATTTTTTCCGATTCAGCGGAATTGGTGCAACGGGCTGCCGTCAGGCGTAGCAAATCATGCCTCACCCCCTATCAAAAACGACAAGCTCCTTGAAGTGGTTCATATCCTTGAATTCACAGAAAGCCGGTGGCCGCATCTCGATGACCGGCGCTGCCGCACGCAGTTCTTCCAGCTCCTCATCGAGCATCGCCTGCCAGCGTGGCAGGCACTCCGGATCGAACCAGCGCGTGACGTAAGACAGCGTAATATGGAACTCATAACTCTCATGGTTGGGATGCCGGTAGCCGAAGGCCTCGGCAAACGCATCGCGCCACAACGCAACGATCCGATCGTCTTCCGAGGTCACGCCTTGCATCACCAGCCCTGTGGGCATGAGGCCAGTCACCTGCATATTGAAAACCGGAAGGGCGGGAAAGGCCGAAAGACGATCGCGATAATAGTCCGTCATCGTGTCGATCGGCGTATCGAGCGGCATGTTCTCCGGCCAATAGGGCAGAGCGCGCCGATATTCTATGATGCCCTGAAATACCGTCATGTGCAGGCTGGAAACCGGTGTGAAGGCAAGCTGCGATGCCTCGGGCATATCCAGGAAGCGCTGGCGCGTCTTGATGATCGCGCTTTCGCTCTGCGACCCCTCGAGGAGATGACAAACCACCGTATTGCCCGGCTCGGGCAGAAATTTGCCATCCAAATTGTAACGGCTACCGAGATGGCGCGGTGGTTCATCATGGCTGTTGGCGGAGAAATATTCCAGATCTTTCGAGACGAGCGGGGCGTGCATCGGGGAACTCCTTGTGAGAGGTTCCCCCTAGTCTGCGCACGCAACAAATCAATGACATTGGCCTATCAGATAGCCGTCAATGCGCCTCGTCCCAATTCTCCGCAGCACGCGCATCCACCTGCAACGGCACCTTCATGGAAATCGCCGGCATGGCCGCGTTTTCCATGACCGAGACGACGACCGGCAGGGTCTTTTCGATTTCCGCTTCTTCGACTTCGAATATGAGTTCGTCATGTACTTGCAAAAGCATGCGGGCGGAGAGCTTCTCCGCTTCCAGCGCCGGCTCGATACGGACCATGGCACGACGAATGATATCGGCAGCGGAGCCCTGGATCGGGGCATTGATGGCCGCCCGTTCATTAAAGGCTTTCACCGAAGGATTGGAAGAGCGGATTTCCGGATAATGCGCGCGGCGGCCGAAAATCGTTTCGACATAGCCATTCTCGCGGGCGAAAGCCTTGGTCGCTTCCATGTAATCGCGAATGCCGGGAAACCGCTCGAAATATTTCTTGATATATTCACCGGCCTCCGAGCGGGAGATACTCAGCTGGTTGGCGAGACCGAAAGCAGAAATACCGTAGATGATACCGAAATTGATGGCCTTGGCGCGGCGGCGCACTTCCGACGGCATGCCTTCCACCGGAACGCCGAACATCTCCGATGCGGTCATTGCATGGATGTCGATGCCGTTTTCGAAGGCGTTGCGCAGTTGCGGAATATCGGCGACGTGAGCGAGCACCCGCAGCTCGATCTGGCTGTAGTCGGCGGATAGTAGCTTGTGACCGGGCGTGGAGATGAAGGCCGTGCGGATCTTGCGGCCTTCGGCGGTGCGCACCGGAATGTTCTGAAGGTTCGGTTCCGAAGACGACAGACGCCCCGTGGTGGTGGAAGCGAGCGCGTATGACGTATGCACCCGCTTCGTTTCAGGGTGGATATAGCCGGGCAGCGCATCCGTATAGGTCGATTTCAACTTGGTCAGCTGCCGCCAGTCAACGATCTTGCGTGGCAGTTCGGCACCTTCCGCCGCCAGATCTTCCAGAACCTGCGCCGATGTCGACCATTGGCCGGTCTTGGTTTTGGAGCCGCCGGGCAAGCCCATCCTGCCGAACAGAATATCACCAAGCTGCTTTGGCGAGCCGATGTTGAAACGCTCACCCGCCAGCTGGTAGACTTCCTCTTCGAAGGCGGCCGCCTTTTGCGCCAGTTCGCCGGAGAGACGTGACAGGATCTGCCGGTCAACGGTGATGCCGCGTTCTTCCATGTGTGCCAGAACCGGCACCAGAGGGCGCTCCAGCCGCTCGTAGACGCTGGTCAGCCGCTCGGCGGCCAGCCGGGGCTTCAGGGCCATCCAGAGGCGCAGGGTGACATCCGCGTCTTCCGCTGCGTAAGCCGTCGCCTTGTCTATGTCGACGAAATCGAAGGTGACGCTCGACTTACCCGATCCCGCCACGTCCTTGTAAGCGATCGGCGTGTGGCCCAGCCAGCGTTCGGACAGCGAATCCATGCCATGCGTGGCCTTGCCAGCCTCGAGAACATAAGAAATCAGCATGGTATCGTCGAAGCTCTGCATGACGACGCCGTGGCGTTTCATCAGCAGATAGTCATATTTGAGGTTCTGGGCGACTTTCAGAACCGCAGGATCCTCGAGGAGGTTTTTCAAACGCGCCAGCGCTTCGGCAAACGGTACCTGCCCTTCGGCAAGCTTGATACCATCGCTGAAAAGATCGCCGCCTGAGCCGGTCTTGTGCGTCAAGGGAACATAGGCAGCGCGGATATCGGTGCCCGAGGCGTCCTTGCCATTATCGGCAATGGCAAGCGAAAAACCGACAAGTTCCGCCTGCATCGGATCAAGCGAAGTCGTTTCCGTGTCGAAGGCGACGACGCCGGTCTCACGGGCTGCAGCAATCCAGCGGTCCAGTTCTGCAAGGTCTCTGATCGTCGTATAAGCGGTCGTATCGATCTTGGCGGCTGAAAAAAGCGCCTGGCGCGCGGCGGCGAGATCGGCAGGTGCGCTGCCTTCCCCGGCCAGCTTTCTCGCCGGAGCAGAGGGCGAAGCCGAGGCGGCAGTTGCACCGGCGGCCACGTCACCAAGAGCGACTGCCGAAGCGGGCGCATCGAGATCGGGGCCATGGGCATCCGCCCCCCACTGCACCGGCACATTGGCGGGGTCGATAGCAGAGGCGTCGCTGTCGGTCGCTTCGGCAACGCGGCGGGTCAGCGTCGTGAATTCCATCGCCTTCAGGAAAGCGATGAGCTTCGGGCCGTTCTGCGGTTCGAGCACCAACGCCTCAAGAGATTGCTCCAGCGGCACATCGGTTCTGAGCGCTACGAGCTGTCTGGAAAGACGGGCAAGATCGGCATTGGCGATGATGTTTTCCCGACGCTTCTGCTGCTTGATTTCGCCCGCCCGCGCCAGCAGCGTATCGAGATCGCCATATTCCTCCAGCAATTGCGCCGCCGTCTTCGGCCCGATGCCGGGAATGCCCGGGACATTATCGGTGGAATCGCCGGTCATCGCCTGGAGGTCGATCATCTTTTCCGGACCGACGCCCCATTTTTCGATGACGTCAGGGACGCCGATCTGCTTGTCCTTCATGGCATCGTACATATGCACATTGGCCGTGACGAGCTGCATCAGATCCTTGTCGGAAGAGATGATCGTGACGTCGGCGCCAATCGCCTCCGCCTGGCGGGCATAGGTGGCGATGATGTCATCCGCCTCGAAACCTTCGGTCTCGATGCAGGGAAGGTTGAAGGCGCGCGTTGCCTCGCGGATCAGTCCGAATTGCGGAACCAGATCTTCCGGCGGCGCGGTGCGATTGGCTTTGTAGAGATCGTAAAGCTCGTTGCGGAATGTTTTCGACGAATAGTCGAAAATCACCGCAAAATGTGTGGGCGTCACGCCGACATCGGTGTTGCGCGCATCCTTCAGGAGCTTCCACAACATGTTGCAGAAGCCGGAGACGGCGTTGACCGGCAGCCCGTCCGACTTGCGGTTCAGCGGCGGAATGGCATGGAAGGCCCGGAAAATGAAACCGGAACCGTCAACGAGGAAGAGATGATCGCCTTTTTTCATGGCGATATGGATAGCGCGGGGCCGTTTTGGCGTCCACCGAAACTTCGCACAACACACCGCAAAGCACTGGAAACGAGGCCGCCCAAAAAGCGCTGAGAATTCACCCGAACGTTACCGATTTGTAATCAGCTCCTCCCTTGAAAAGCCGTATTTGGAGACACATTTCATAAGGGACGGCGCCTGATCACGCCGTAGTCTGATAGCTGGCTCGTCCCCCGCCGCGTCAGACCGGACAAAGGCCTTTCCCCCTCTCCGGGCCTTTGTCCTCCAATATGACCGCCATGGCCGATCCCTCCCGGCCATGGCGGTTTTATTTTGTTCCGGATTCCGGGCTGGCGTAAACATATCATACGATATATATCGCGCTATCAATTGCCGGAATATGCCGGCTGAAATGCGCTACGGACGGAAGAATGGGATTTTCCCGGGACGAATCGGCAATTTATCTCGCCACGAAAATGGCGCGGGAATTCACCATGGCGCTGCAAAAAAGAGCCGCTGCCCTGGGTTTCTCCCCCGGGCAATTCCCCATCCTCATTGAGCTATGGCATGAGGAAGGCCTGACGCAGCGGCAATTGCTCGATAGAATCGACGTCGAGCAGGCAACGCTTGCCAATACGCTCTCACGTATGGAGCGCGACGGGCTGATCATCCGCAAATCCCATCCCAGCGACCGCCGGGCCCAGATCATCGAGCTGACCCAGCGCGGCAGGGATCTGGAGGCGAATGCCATTGCAGCGTCTGAGGCCACCGAAGAGACGCTGCTTAAGGATTTCCGCCGTTTCGAAAGACAGCTTCTGCTGGAATATATGCGCCGGGCGATCGAAAGCGCAAAAAAAGCGAAATAGCATCTGCAACTTGAAACCGCTGCTTATCTGCTCCGCGGCCTGTCATTGCTGAAGGCTCCGGGTTTTGTTTATGCGCAATTTCGGATGGAAAACCGCTTCGCAGTTTTCCTGAACTGCTCTATCGTTCCGGCGGCTGCACGTTTGGCGATTCACGGCACGTCAGCCCCTTGTTCCCACGCGATGCGCGATGCCCGGATGCCTCGTCCATCGCGGGGTCACGACAGACATGACAGGATCAGCGATGACAGACGTTTCCCCCATTCTTTCCACCGCCGACGACAATCTTACATCCAGCCTCGAGCGGCTGTTCGAACTGGTGCGCATTCCGTCGATTTCCACGGACCCCGCTTATAAGGCGGAATGCCGCAAGGCGGCGGAATGGCTGGTCAGAACGCTCTCCTCACTGGGCTTTGAGGCTTCCGTTCGCGATACAGCCGGTCATCCCATGGTGGTGGCGCATCATGATGCAGCCACCAAAGACGCACCACATGTGCTTTTTTACGGGCACTACGACGTGCAGCCGGTCGATCCGCTCAATCTCTGGGAAAATGACCCATTCGAACCAGCCATCAAGGATCTCGGCGCTGGCCGTCAAGTGATTACCGGGCGCGGAACGGCTGACGACAAAGGCCAGCTGATGACTTTCGTGGAAGCCTGCCGGGCTTACAAGGCCGTCAATGGCGGCCTGCCGGTGCGCGTCACCATTCTCTTTGAGGGTGAAGAGGAATCCGGCTCCCCCTCGCTGAAGCCGTTCCTCGAAGCCAATGCGGATGAGCTGAAGGCCGATTATGCGCTGGTCTGCGATACCGGCATGTGGGATCGCGATACGCCCGCCATTGCCGCCGCCCTTCGCGGCCTCGTCGGGGAAGAGATCGTCATCACAGCGGCTGACCGCGATCTGCATTCCGGTCTGTTCGGTGGGGCGGCCGCAAATCCGATCCACATTCTGACCGATATTTTGGCTGGCCTGCATGACGAAACCGGCCGTGTCACGCTTTCCGGCTTCTATGACGGCGTGGAGGAAACCCCTGCCAACATCAAGGCCTCCTGGGAAACGCTGGGGCGCTCAGCGGAAGCCTTCCTCGGTGAAGTCGGCCTTTCGGTTCCCTCTGGCGAAAAAGGCCGCACCGTGCTGGAGCAGACCTGGGCGCGGCCGACGGCGGAAGTCAACGGCATCATCGGCGGCTATACCGGTGACGGTTTCAAGACCGTAATCGCCGCAAAAGCTTCCGCCAAGGTGTCCTTCCGTCTCGTTGGCGAACAGAACCCCGCGGCCATTCGCGAGAGCTTCCGGGCTTATGTGCGCTCGAAAATCCCGGCGGATTGCTCGGTGGAGTTTCATGAGCATGGCGCATCGCCGGCTATCCAGCTTTCTTATGATTCACCGGTGCTGACCAAGGCTAAAAACGCGCTTTCGGACGAGTGGCCGAAACCCGCCGTCGTCATCGGCATGGGCGGCTCGATCCCGATCGTCGGTGATTTCCAGAAGATGCTGGGCATGGATTCGCTGCTTGTCGGCTTCGGCCTTACCGACGACCGCATTCATTCGCCCAATGAAAAATACGACCTGCAGTCCTTCCACAAGGGCATCCGCTCCTGGGTCCGCATTCTCGACGCGCTGGCGGCAAAGTAGTCAAAAAAAGAGGAGGCGTCGGTTACCCGACTCCTCCTTTTTCTGCTTATTGCCATTTTACGTTTTGGCACTCAAAAACAAAAAGGCCGGGCAAGCCCGACCTTTCCATCCGTTTTTCGTCAATGCCAGTACATCCGTGGTCAAAGCGTTCAACGGTCTGATGCTTCAGAGCGCGTCGATCATGTCGACGCTGCTTTCACGATCAGGATCAGCTGTTTCGGTTAATCTTTGGTTAACGCGATCACAGCGGCATTATCAAAATGCCCACCTGACAGGTTTCATCCGAAACACCGTTGAACCCTATATTGGTATGCGATCCGTTCTTTTCAAGACCGGCCCGTTCAGGACCGTCTTTCAAAAGAAAAAGGCCGGAAAAAATCCGGCCTTTTCATTCATGTCAATGACCCCGTTGGGGTCAGACCGCTTATCAGGAAACGACGAGTTCGCCTGCGGACATCTTGCCCGAGCGGCGATCCTGCATCAGCTCGTAGGAGAGCTTCTGACCGTCGTTGAGGGCGGTCAGACCAGCGCGCTCAACAGCGGAGATGTGCACGAATACGTCCTGCGAACCGTCGTCAGGCTGAATGAAGCCGTAGCCCTTGGTTGCGTTGAACCACTTTACTGTACCAGTCGCCATAACGATTTCCTTCCGTTGGCAAATTGTATTTGCACTGCAGGCAGTGCGGTCTTGGGTCGAATTTGAAGGAAAGATCGTCGTGTGCACCCGAAAAGGCGCCGAAGCTCTGGTCGTCAAACAAATATCGATGGGCGAACACCTAGGTTGGCAGGGGCCAAAAGTCAAGTTTCTTTGAAAAACGGTGTGATCTTTGTGAAGCGCGCCCAAACCGAAGCCGCTGAAAACAGGGCCTTAAACAGCAAAAACCCGGCGCGGGAGGAGGTGCGCCGGGTTCTTGAAACTGACTGACAATTGGGAGGAGGAGTATTGTCAGTCCAATCGGGCGACGCTGGGAGGAGGAGTGCGTCGCTTCGATGGTTTAAACATACAGGATATCAGCTCAAAAAACAGACACTTCATCGCAGCGCAGCATTGCATAAAACGCATAGCTACCTTCTGACGTCTTGAAGCTTGCCCGCTTACCGCCTAATAAATACGCATGACTATTGAATCCGTGAGAGCCTTCTTCACCGAGAAATTGCCGGAAGTGACCGTTATCGAAACGGAAGCCAGTTCAGCAACCGTCGCTCTGGCCGCCGAAGCGCATGGCGTCGAGCCGGACCAGATTGCCAAGACAATCTGCCTGAAGGCGGGCGATATCGTTCTTCTCGTCGTCGCCGCCGGCACGAAGCGGCTCGACAACCGGAAATTCCGCGATCATTTCGGGGCAAAGCCGCGCATGCTGGGGCCGGAAGACGTGGTTGCTGTGACCAGCCATCCCATCGGCGGCGTGTGCCCTTTCGGGCTGCCCTCACCTCTACCGGTGTTTTGCGACATATCGCTGAGAAACTATGATGAGGTGGTGCCGGCTGCCGGCGCCACCAATGCGGCGGTGCGGATTTCACCCGATGCTATGGCTGAATTGACGGGAGCGGAATGGGTCGACGTCTGCCAATGACGGCGATTTGATCCGACCTGGACTTAACCCCGCCTTAAATTGCCGCATTTAAACTCTTCATCCTGGATTAAGCATCGCGCGGGCATAGAAGCCTGAAGCTCCCATATGGGTGCGTGCGGTTTCGTGAATAAGGAGCAATTTCGGCTGGATGGCAGGCAAGGGCAAATCACGCGATCGGGTAGAACCTTCCTTCGGGGATTTCCACGAATCCGGTGATGACCTGCGCCTCGATGCCAGCGAGCGCATCAGCGGAACCGCAAAACAACCAGCAAAAAAAACCAAGCCGGCCTCCAGCCGCGCCAAACCGCAGAAAAAAGAAAAGCGGACTCGCAATTCCTCCGGTCGCGGTGCGACTGGCATTGTCCGCTCGTTGGTTTACTGGTGCATCGTGCTCGGTATTTGGGGCGGTATCGGCGTTGCCGGTCTTGTGCTTTATTACGGTGCGCGCATGCCAAGCGCCAGCAGCTGGTCCATTCCCGAACGCCCGCCGAATGTGAAGATCGTTTCGGTCAATGGCAGCGTGCTTGCCAATCGCGGCACGACAGGCGGCGAGGCCCTCGCGCTGGAAGACATGTCGCCCTATATTCCGCAGGCCGTCATAGCGATCGAGGACCGGAGGTTTTATTCGCATTTCGGCATCGATCCGCTGGGTCTCGGCCGTGCGATCGTGACGAATGTGCTGACGGGGCGAACCGTACAGGGCGGCTCGACGCTGACGCAGCAGCTGGCGAAAAACCTGTTCCTCTCGCCCGACCGGACGCTGGAGCGCAAGGTTCAGGAAGTACTTTTGTCCTTCTGGCTGGAGCATGAATTCACCAAGGACCAGATTCTCGCGATGTATCTCAATCGCGTCTATTTCGGGTCCAACGCCTATGGCGTCGAGGCGGCTTCCCGGCGCTACTTCAACAAATCCGCGCGCGACGTCAATCTGGGCGAAGCGGCGATGCTCGCCGGGCTTCTTAAAGCGCCGTCGCGCCTTTCGCCGGCGCGTGATCCGCAGGCGGCGGAAGAGCGGGCGCAGGTCGTGCTGCAGTCCATGCGCGATGTCGGCTTCATCACCGACGATGAAATCAAGACCGCCATGTCGCAGCCGCCGACCAAGGCGAAACGTTTCTGGTCCGGCGCCGAACATTACGCCGCCGATATGGTTCTGGAGGAAGTCCGCAGCCTGGTTGGGGAGGTGAAGCAGGACATCGTCGTCGATACGACCATCGACCCCAATCTGGAGCGCGACGCCGAAAAGGCGCTGACACATATATTGCAGGGCGACGGCAAGAAACAGGGCGCTTCTCAGGCGGCGCTGGTTTCCATCGATGGCACCGGCGCGATCCGGGCCGTGGTCGGCGGGGCCGATTATGCCGAAAGCCAGTTCAACCGTGCCGCCAAGGCGAAACGCCAGCCCGGATCGGCCTTCAAACCCTTCGTTTATGTGGCCGCGCTCGAATCGGGGCTTACCCCTTACACAATTCGCAATGACGCGCCGGTCCGCATCGGCAACTGGACCCCGGAAAATTACGAGAAGAAATTCCGTGGCGAAGTGACGCTCGCCACAGCACTCGCCAATTCGCTGAACACGATAGCCGCACAGCTGGTGATGGAAGTTGGCCCTGACCGGGTGACGCAGGTGGCGCATCGCATGGGCATCGAATCGGAGTTGCAGAACAATGCCTCCATCGCACTCGGTACCTCGGAAGTGTCGTTGATGGAGCTGACGGCCTCCTACGCACCTTTCATGAATGGCGGCTACAAGGCGACGCCGCATATCGTCAAGCGTATCACCGATGCCGATGGCAAGGTTCTTTACGAAAACAAATACGACAATCCGCCACGTGTGCTGAGTGAGGAAATCGCCGCGACCATGAACGGAATGCTGTCGCGCGTCATTACCGAAGGTACGGGCAAGGCCGCGCGCCTGCAAGGCTGGCAGGCGGCGGGAAAATCCGGCACCACCCAATCCTTCCGCGACGCACTTTTTGTCGGCTACACAAGCAATCTGACCACGGGCGTCTGGTTCGGCAATGACGACGGCACCTCGATGAAAAAGGTCACCGGTGGCGGTCTTCCGGCAAGGGCCTGGAAAGATTTCATGACCGCCGCCCATTCCGGGCTTTCGCCTTCGCCTCTCTTCGGCCTTGGCGCAGGTGCCGTGCCGCCGCTTGGGAAAATGCAGCAACCGGCACCCGAGAACGCGCCCTCCTCCATCGGCGACATCATTTCCAATGCGCTGGGCGGCAGAACGACGGACACCCGCGCCTATCCCGACGCACCCGCTTCGCCGAACCCGAATCAGCCTGATATGGCCATGCCGCCGGCGAACATCCCTTCCCGCGACATCGAACCCGGCTATCAGGCCGGCAACGGACCCGTGCCGCCGGCGGATATAGGCGGTCAATCACCTGCAACACCAGGACCGAAACAGACGACCCTACTCGACATTCTGATGGGAAATTGACCCGTATCAGGCATGAGCCGGCCAACTTCATGACCGATAGTTGAGCCCGTAGCCACACGCCACTTTCCGCAAAGTCCCCGGTTTTCCAGAGGCTTGGCCCTTCACACCCGCAGCCATGAGCGGAGAGGCCGCAAAGCCGCAACATATGCGTGCACCGGCATTAACCCTAGATTGCCTTTTACGCAGAGGCGGCTACATTTCGGGTGACTTTTTACGGTAAATGAATTATTAATTGTTCATATAAATTAATTTTCTTGTTTCAAAATAACTTTTCAGGGTTCCATATTATGCTGGGTACTAAAGGCTCATCGCATGCCGTTTTTTACGGCGCTCCCTATCCCGCGGCCGCCAGTTTCGAAACGGCGGAAATGCAGACGTCCAATTCGGATAAAAATCCATCTTCGTTGCAGCGCGGCCAGTTCGCGCTCAAAAGAACAATCGACATTGCAGGGGCGTCCATCGCCCTTGTCGCACTGGCGCCCGTATTGCTGACCGTTGCGGCGCTGGTCAAATTAGACAGCAGGGGGCCAGTTCTGTTCTCGCAGGTCCGCTGGGGCATGAACGGGCGAAAAATCCGCGTCTATAAATTTCGCTCCATGCGGACCGAACTGGGCGACGCCACCGGTGTGGCGCAAACGGTGAAGAACGACCCGCGCATAACCCGTATCGGCGCCGTTCTCCGCCGCACGAACATTGATGAATTGCCACAGCTTATCAATGTCTTGAAAGGCGACATGTCGCTGGTGGGGCCGCGCTGCCATGCCATCGGCATGCTGGCGGCCGGCCGGCCTTATGAGGAACTGGTTCCTCATTATCATATGCGGCACCAGATGCGGCCGGGTATTACCGGCCTTGCGCAGATGCGGGGGCTGCGCGGCCCGACGGATCGTAGTGACAAGGCGCGGGCGCGGATTGTTTCCGATCTTTATTACGTCGACAATTTTTCGGTCTGGCTGGATATCAAGATCATGGTCGGAACCGTGATTTCCGAATTGCGTGGCGGCAAGGGCTTCTGATCTTTTAAGGAGCAGACATGCCATAAAATGAAAAAGCCCGGCATCGCTGCCGGGCTTTTTTATGAAGCAGATCTGTGTCAGTTCGTCGGCGCGGGAGCAGCTGCCGGATCCGGCAGCGGCGCCGGGTTTGCCGACAGCGTGCGCAGATAAGCGATCAGATCAGCTCTTTCCGTTTCTTTCTTCACACCTGCAAAGCCCATGGCCGTTCCGGGAACGTGTTTCTTGGGAGCTTCGAGGAAGAAGCTGAGATGATCGTAATCCCAATGTACGGAACCGCCCTTGGAGAAATCCTTCATGCCCGCAGAATAGCTGAAACCTTCGTGGCTGGCGATCGGCCGGTTGACGATATCGAAGAGATTGGGGCCGACCTTGTTTGCACCACCACTCTCTCCGGTATGACAGCTCGTACACTTCTTGAAGACCGTTTCGCCCTTGGCAGCGTCGGCGCTCGCAAGCAATTGCGCGATTGGCGTCGCCGCGGCAGCCGTTTCTCCGCCGGCTGCTTCACCGCCGCTTTCTGCAGCAGCAATGGCGTAACCTTCCTTCTCGGGCGTAGGCGCATGGAAAATGCCCTCAGAGGCAATTGACACCGACATCAGGACAAAAACCGTACCCAGCAACGCCCCAACGCCCATATTTACATAAGAATTCATCTATATGCGCTCCCTCGCATCCGCTCCATATAACCGGGCATCTTGAAATTACTCGAAAGCTATGGCTTTTGCACAGCCTGCGCAACTTGAATAATGGTCCCCACTCCGTGACGTTTTGACACTTTTCGGACGGGATTTGAAGGGTGTCGGATGAAGAATCGGGATTTCGAGAAAGCTGTCGTCCTCATACCGGCGCGGATGGCATCCACACGCCTGCCGGGCAAGCCGCTTGCGGATATTGGCGGCAAGCCGATGATCGTTCAGGTGGCGTTACGTGCGCGAGAAGCAGGTGCGGAACGAATCATCGTTGCAGTCGATGACGAACAGGTTTTTTCGGCCGTTCAAAATGCCGGTTTCGACGTGATGATGACGCGGGACGACCATCAGTCCGGCTCGGACCGCATCTTCGAAGCGCTGCAAAAGGCCGATCCTCACGGCAACGCCGAATACGTCATCAATGTTCAGGGGGATCTTCCGACCATCGAGGCGGAGACGATCCGCGCCTCTCTGCGCCCGCTGGAGAACCCCGCCGTCGACATCGCCACGCTGACGGTGGAAATCACCGACGAGGATGAAAAAACCAATCCTAACGTGGTGAAAGTGGTTGGCAGCCCGCTTTCCGAGACGCGATTGCGCGCGCTTTATTTCACCCGAACCACCGCCCCCTATGGCGACGGGCCGCTTTACCATCACATCGGACTTTACAGCTACCGGCGTGCAGCACTTGAGACATTCGTGAGCCTTCCGCCCTCGCCGCTGGAAAAGCGCGAGCGGCTGGAACAGTTGCGGGCGCTGGAAGCGGGCATGCGCATCGATGCGGAAATCGTCCGCTCCGTGCCGCTCGGCGTCGACACGCCGCACGACCTCGAAAAAGCCCGCACCATTCTTGCAAGCAGAACTCTTTGACGGAAAATTTCATGACCTTGAGCACAAATCGCATTGCCTTTCAGGGCGAATTCGGCGCGAATTCCGACATGGCCTGCCGCGACATGTTCCCGGATATGGAGCCTCTGCCATGCCCCACTTTCGAGGATGCCTTCAACGCCATTGAAAACGGCGAAGCCGATCTCGGCATGATCCCGATCGAAAATACGCTGGCCGGCCGCGTCGCCGATATTCACCATCTGCTGCCGGAATCGCGCCTGCACATCATCGGTGAATATTTCATGCCGATCCGCTTCCAGCTGATGGTGATGCCGGGTGTAAAAAAAGACGAGATCCGCACCGTCCACAGCCACATCCACGCGCTGGGCCAGTGCCGCAAGATCATCCGTTCCAATGGCTGGAAGCCGGTTATCGCCGGCGACACCGCGGGTGCGGCCAAGCAGGTTTCCGAGAAGGGCGATCGCAGCATGGCGGCCTTGGCACCACGCCTTGCGGCCGATCTCTATGGTCTCGATATTCTGGCGGAAAATGTCGAAGATTCGGAAAACAACGTCACCCGTTTCGTCGTGCTGTCGCGTGATGAAAACTGGGCCAAGCGCCAGTCTCGCGACAATTCTACCGACGAAATCATTGTCACGACCTTTGTTTTCAACGTGCGCAACATTCCGGCTGCGCTCTACAAGGCCATGGGCGGCTTTGCGACGAACGGCATCAACATGACGAAGCTGGAGAGCTATCAGCTCGGCGGAAAATTCGTCGCAACGCAATTTTATGCCGATATTGAAGGTCATCCGGATGACGAGCCGGTACGGCATGCGCTGGACGAGTTGCGCTTCTTCTCAGAAAAAGTCCGCATTCTCGGCGTCTACAAGGGCCATGCTATGCGCGGCAAGCTCAACCAGAGCTGAGCCTGCCGCAACGCGCTTCATTTCGTCCATTCCACCCAGTCGCGCATCAGCCGGTGCGCGATGGCGCCACCCGGAGGGGCGGAAAAACCTTCGCCCGTCGCCGTCTCCAGCATCGCGGCCACCTCAGTGCGCGTAAACCACCGGCAATCCTCCAGTTCGATCTCGTCACGGGCGATATCGAAAGAGAGCGCTTCGGCATAACAGCCGATCATCAGCGTATGCGGCATCGGCCACGGCTGGGAGGCGTGATAGCGCACGCGGCCGATGTCGACACCGGATTCCTCATGCGTTTCACGGCGAACGGCCTGCTCGATGGTTTCACCCGGTTCAACGAAGCCGGCGAGGCAGGAATACATGCCCGGCGCAAAATGGGCGCCACGACCAAGCAGGCAAAGATCGCGCTCGATATCGATCGTCATCATGATGACGACAGGGTCGGTTCGCGGAAAAATAGTGTGGTTGCAGGCAGCGCAGATCCGCTTGTAACCGCCGATCCGCAGCTCCATGCTCCCGCCGCACTTCCCACAAAAGCGATTGTCACCATTCCAGTGCGTGAGGCTGACAGCCTGAGCAACTTCGCTTAGCAATTCCTCATCGAGCAGATGATCGCGGTAAAGCGTGCGGGCGTCGGCAAGCTTGTAATGGCTCGCCAGATGGTCTTCGGCGACGGCAACCGGCACGGCGATTCTCGGCTCGCCGGTTTCACGGTATCCCAGCAGCACGGCATTGTCGAAATCCGGCTGCAACTCGGCCAGCTCATAGGCGGAGAACAGGGGATCGATGACCTGATCATCGTGCTTCAGGACAAGCCGGTTACCGGAGAAGGCAAAAATATGGGTGCCGTCGATTTTCAGCGCATCGGCAACGCACTCTTCCGTACGCTTTTCGGCGAAACGGTCGAGGGCATTTTTAGAAAAAGCTGTCAGCAGGCTTGCTTCGGGATGGGGAGCGTTGGTTTCGAAAATTGTCATTGACATCATCAGAGCGCGCCGGAGATTTTTTTCATCAAAGTTTCCTTTTCACCCGCCGCATAAGGCACCGGCGTTCCGTGACCCCAGATGGGGCCGGGCCAGCAGGTGTCGCCTTCGTTGCGGGCGATAATATGAACATGAAGCTGCCGGACGATATTGCCAAGCGCACCGACATTGATCTTGATGGCCCCCGTGACTTCTTTCAGCGCAGCGGCGACGAGATTGGTCTCAAATGTCAGCATGGCCTGATCGAGCGGGGTAAGGTCGAACAATTCGCTGACACCGTCTCGCTGGGGCACCAGCACCAGCCAGGGCCAGCGGCTGTCATTCTGCAAACGCAATTCGCATAGCCCCAAACGCGTCACAAGCACGCTATCGCGTGCCAGCCTGTCGTCCAGCCGGAATGTCTCCAAGGTGTCCTCCATGTTTGTTTTCATTGTGATAGCAGTTTTTTGAAGGCTTGGCTTGCATTTGCTGTCGATATTGCCGATATGTGGCCCCGGGAGGTTGGTGGTGGACGAGCCACTCGCCAACCGGGTCAGGTCCGGAAGGAAGCAGCCCTAACGAGCCCGGCACGGGTCGCCGTGCCAGCCTCCCACCTTTTTTTAAAAGACGTGCTCAGCTTTCGCCGGGCCAGTTCAGCGCCCCAAGACAAACTGGCAAAACAAACTGGCGAGGCAATGAGCGATACCGTACCCACCACACCAAGCGAATCCCAGGTCGGGACCGGCTACCGGGTACTGGCGCGCAAATATCGCCCGAAGGATTTTTCCGATCTGATGGTCGGCCAGGAGCCGATGGTCCGCACGCTGACCAATGCGTTCGAGACCGGCCGCATCGCGCAGGCCTATATGCTGACTGGCGTCCGCGGCGTGGGCAAGACCACCACGGCCCGCATTCTCGCCCGCGCGCTGAATTACAAGACAGACACCATCGACAAGCCAACCATCGACCTGCGTATCCCCGGTGAACATTGCCAGGCGATCATGGAAGGCCGACATGTCGACGTGATCGAGATGGACGCCGCCTCCCATACGGGTATCGATGATATTCGCGAGATCATCGAGCAGGTGCGGTATCGCCCGGTCTCGGCGCGCTACAAGGTCTACATCATCGACGAAGTGCACATGCTGTCGACGCAGGCTTTCAACGGTCTTTTGAAGACCCTGGAAGAGCCGCCGGAGCATGTGAAATTCATCTTCGCGACCACCGAAATCCGCAAGGTTCCGATCACCGTTCTGTCGCGGTGCCAGCGTTTCGACCTGCGCCGCATCAGCGCTGCCGATCTCGTCGGCCTGTTCACCGCCATTGCCGGCAAGGAAGGTTTTGAGGCTGAGCCGCAGGCGCTGTCGATGATCGCCCGTGCAGCCGAGGGTTCCGCGCGTGACGGCCTTTCCCTGCTCGATCAGGCAATTGCCCATGGCGGTGGCCGTGTGGAGGCCGAGGCGGTGCGCGGCATGCTGGGCCTTGCCGACCGGGCGCGCATCGTCGATCTTTTCCAGCATATCGTCAAAGGCGATGTCGCGGCAGCCCTTTCGGAATTCAACGGCCAATATGAGGCCGGCGCGAACCCCGTCGTCGTGTTGAACGACCTTGCCGATTTCACCCATCTCGTCACCCGCATGAAATATGTGCCTGACGCGGCAGACGATCCTTCTCTTTCCGAAATCGAACGCGTGCGTGGTGCGGAATTTGCCGAAACCATCGCGGTAACCGCGTTGTCTCGCATCTGGCAAATGCTGCTGAAGGGCATTCCGGAAACGGAAAATGCCTCGCGGCCTGCGGGTGCTGCCGAAATGGTGCTGATCCGGCTTTCTCATGCCGCCAATCTGCCCGCACCCGAAGATGCGGCACGGCGGCTGCTTGAGCTTTCCAACGGTGATGGCGGCTATGCCAACGGCGCGCCTGCGGGCGGCGGTAATGGTGGCGGGGCGCGGGCCTATTCGTCAGCGCAAACCGTGGCTGCGGCAAGACCTGTCGATCTTCCCGCCCAGCGCCCGGCAACGCCGCAGACGTCTGCAATTTTGCGCGCCGTTCCCGACAGCCGGCCGCAGGACATGCAGATCGCCGCACCAAAGACCGAAGAACGGCCGGAGCCGAAAGTTCCGGTTAATTCGATGCAGGATATTGCCGATCTCTGCCAGAAAAATCGCGATCCCGTCATGCGGGCGAAGGTCCGCAACTTTGTCCGGCTGGTTCGACTGGAACCGGGCCGGCTCGATATGCGGCTTGGCGATGGCGCCCCCGGCTCGCTGCCCGGCGAGCTTGGCGTGAGGCTAAAGGAGTGGACCGGTATCCACTGGATCGTCAGCCTCAGCAAGGAAGAGGGTCAACCGACGCTGGTGGAGGCCGAGGGCAACGCCCGCGACGCCCGCCTTGTCGATGCGAGACAGGATCCGGACGTCGTGGCCATTCTCCAGCAATTTCCTGGCGCAAAAATCACCGATGTTCGCATCCGGGCTGTCGAACAGGACGAGGCGGAAGAAATCGCCCCGCCATCGGTTGCCGAATCGAGCGAAGGCGACATCCTTCCCGGCGACGACATCGAATTTTAAACGAGAACAAAAACAGGAGTTTGGCACATGCGCGACATCATGGGCATGATGGGCAAGGTCAAGGAAATGCAGTCCAAGATGGAAAAGGTGCAGGAAGAAATCGCCGCCCTTGAAGTCGAAGGCAGGGCCGGCGGCGGTCTGGTAACCGTCATTCTCAACGGCAAGGGCGAAATGCGCAGCCTGAAAATCGATCCTTCGCTATTGAAGGAAGACGAGGTGGAAATTCTCGAGGACCTGATCGTGGCGGCCCATAAGGACGCCAAGGGAAAGGGCGAAGCACAGGCGCAGGAAAAGATGGCGGGCCTGACCGCCGGTCTGCCGCTGCCGCCAGGCATGAAGTTGCCGTTCTGATATCATATCGACTGAAGAGGATGGCGAAACGCTGTTGAGCATTCGCCGTCCTCGTCTCAAGGCAGAGTTTAGGCCTCCAGCATCGCGCGAAACCGGCTGGCAAGCGGCGTTTCCAGATAGGCCATGCGCTCGGCTGCATTAAGCTGCATGGGACGAAATCGCTGGAGAATAGTCGGTATCGGCAGTTTCGTTCCCTGATAGGGTTCGAAGACGATATCCTCGCCGGCAGCGAGTATTCCGCCTTTCAGCACGCGGCAATAAAAACCCGGCTGGCCCGCCTGCCGGAAACGCGGGGCGAAATCGGGATCGCCGATCCGGGCCGAAAGGGTGGCGCAGGGAATGCGGGCAGCGGTTACCTCCAGCACGACTTCGCGGGCCGAGAACCTGTCGCCGACATGGAGTTTTGCACTGTCGACAGCTTCCAAAACTAGGTTTTCGCCAAAAAATCCCGGTTCGACCACGAAGCCCAGGGAGCGGGACCAGAAATGCAGATCGACGGACCCCATGACGTAAATCGCCTGATCCGGCCCGCCGTGATGTTTGCGATTGCACACGGCATCGCTGACGATACCTTCGGCATCCACCAAGACCGGGCCTTGCACGGGATGTTTGAAGATGCCCGTCTTCGTCGTCTTTCCCGGCAGCTTTTTGGCCTCGCCCCGGCACACCGCCTGTATTTTCATGAACTGCCCTTCGCGCTTCATGATTCCCGTTTCCCGATTTATGCAGTAGAAAGCGCTCATGGCAAAACGAGTCACCGGTCCGGAAATCGAAAAACTGATCCAGCTTCTGGCAAAAGTGCCGGGACTTGGGCCCCGCTCGGCACGGCGGGCGGCGCTGCATCTCATCAAGAAGAAGGAGCAGCTTCTCGGGCCGCTGGGCCACGCGATGGGCGAGGCCTATGACAATGTCAAAATCTGCTCCTGCTGCGGCAATGTCGACACCATCGATCCCTGCACCGTCTGCGCTGACGACCGGCGCGACCAGTCAGTCATCATCGTTGTCGAGGACGTCTCGGATCTGTGGGCGTTGGAACGGGCGGGCGCGATGAACACCGCCTATCATGTGCTGGGCGGCACGCTATCTCCGCTCGACGGTGTCGGGCCGGAAGATTTGAACATCAAGGGGCTGATCGATCGTGTCAGCGTCGGTGGCATTCGCGAGCTTATCATCGCCGTCAATGCGACGGTTGAGGGGCAGGCAACCGCCCACTATATCACCGACCGTCTCTCCGATCTCGGCATCAAGATCACCCGGCTTGCGCATGGGGTGCCGGTGGGCGGCGAGCTGGACTATCTCGACGAAGGCACATTGACGGCGGCGCTTCGGGCCCGCACGACGATCTGACGCCTTCCTTCACTCCCCACGCCCCAAAGAGGAGACCGAATGCGAAACCGATTTGATTGTTTGTCCTGGCGCATTTCCGGACGGAAAACCGAGCTCCACTTTTCCCGGAAAAGCTTCAAGGCACTGGCCGCCATTCTTTCCGTTTTTTCAGCGACGGCGGCCATGGCGCAATCTGTACCAACCGGTGCAGCTGCTGCCCGATACGACGCCGAATTCAATACGTGGCTGAAAAAGGAAATCTGGCCGGAAGCACGCAAGGCGGGTATTTCGCAAAAGACGCTCGATGCTGCGCTGAGCGGTCTCTCCATCAACTGGAAGCTGCCTGATCTCGTCATCCCTGGCCAGAAACCGCCGAAGGAACAAAGCCAGAGCCAGGCCGAATTCTCCTCACCGGGCGCCTATTTCTCCGAGAAGCGACTGCAGGGGCTTGCCGGCACCGGTCGGTCGCTTGCGGCAACCCATGCCACCACCCTTCGTCGCATCGAAGCGAAATATGGCGTGCCCGGCGATATCATCGTGGCGATCTGGGGCCGTGAATCCGGTTTCGGTCGTGCGAAATTGCCGCATTCGGTGGTCGATGTGCTGGCCACGAAGGCCTATATGTCCACCCGCAAAGAGATGTTCCGTACCGAGCTGATCGATGCTCTGAAGATCGTCGAAAGCGGCGATATCGCAGCCTCGCGCATGATGGGCTCCTGGGCCGGCGCACTCGGCCAGCCGCAATTCATGCCGTCGAGCTATCTCAAATATGCGGTGGATTTCGATGGCGACGGCCGGCGCGATATCTGGAGTTCCGTACCGGATGCGCTGGCATCCATAGCGAACTATCTTTCTCAGCGCGGCTGGCAGCGCAATCGCGACTGGGGTTTCGAAGCCTCGATCCCGGCCAATGTCTCCTGCGCGCAGGAAGGTCCGGACCTTGCAAGGCCGGTGGCCGACTGGGCGAAGATGGGCATCACCCGCATTTCCGGAAAACCCTTTCCGGCCAATGACCTTACCGCCGATGGCATGATGCTGGTGCCGGCCGGGCGGCATGGGCCGGAATTCGTGGTGACGCCGAATTTCTACGTCATCAAGGAATATAACAATTCCGATCTCTACGCGCTGTTCATCGGCAATCTCGCCGACCGCATCGCCCATGGGGCGGGGCCATTCAAGGCGGAATGGGGCAATGTCGGATCGATGCTGCGATCGGATGTTCTGGCCATGCAGAAGGCGCTGGTTGCCAAAGGTTACGATGTCGGCAAGGCGGACGGGCTGGCGGGCTTCAAGACGCGCCGCTCGCTCGGCGACTGGCAGGCGAAAAACGGCTTGGCGCCTACCTGCTTTCCCGATGCGACGCTGAAGGCTAAACTGAAATAGCGGATTGCTGGCGAAGCACAGACCTTTCCTCCGTCATGCTCGGGCCTGTCCCGAGCATCTGCAACCTATCATGCTGCCGATAGGGGATTGGATTCTCGGGACAGGCCCGAGAATGACGGCGCGTGGGGATAAAGGCCATCGCCACTCTCCCGGCACATCGTCTTTCAATGCTGATCGGTATGCGGCTTGTGGAAGATATCGTCGGTCGGCGGAATGGTCTGCCGCTCGATCATCCGGTGTACGCGTGGCCGCGTCTTGCCGCGATGAAGCTCAAGCAGCCTGTCCCAGGCCTCGGCATCCGCCTGAGTGCGGCGGTGGTTATGGCGGACATATTCCACCCATGTCGGCACATGATAGCTTTCAGTCCAGATATCGGGGTTTTCCAGGTCGCGCATCAGGTTCCAGTTGCGCGCGCCATCCCGGATGCGGATGCGGCGGCGCTCAGCCATCAGCGGCAGGAATTCGCCGAGATCCTCGTCATGGATTTCATAATCGATGAGAATGGCGATCGGGCCACTGCGCGGCTTGATATCAAGCCTCAGCGGCGGCTCCACGAAACGGTTGAGCGGATCGAGATTGAGCGAGGCGAAGGCCGGCATGGCAAGCTTGAGGCCCACGACGACGCCGAGCAGCATCAGCACGCAGGAACAGAGAAGCGAATAGGAAATGCCATAGTCTTCGGCCAGTTCGCCCCAAAGCCAGCTGCCGACCGCGATGCCGCCGAAGGTCAGCGTCTGGTAAAGCGAAAGTGCCCGGCCCACCACCCAGCGCGGCGTGGAAAGCTGGACGATGGTGTTGAACAGGGAAAGCGCCAGAACCCAGCAGGCGCCGGCGACGGTCAGGACCAGCGAGGTGATGATCGCACTCGTGCTGATTGCCGTTATACCGGAACTGAAGGCGAAACCTAAAAAGGCGACACGCACGATCCATTCGCTGGACATGACTTCCCGCAACCGGGCACTGATGAGCGCGCCACCAATGGCACCGACGCCGAATGCGCCCAGCATGACGCCGTAGGTCAACGGGCCGCCCTCGACCAGATCACGGGCAACGATCGGCATCAAGGCCAGGATGGCACTGGCGGAGAGGCCGAAGAGAAAGCCGCGCACCAGCACCTTGCCGATATTGGGCGACATGGCCACATAACGCATTCCGGCGGATATGGCGGCGAGAAGCTGCTCGCGCGGCAAGGTCGAGGCGTTTTTGGGCGGCTGCCAGCGAAACAGGGCATAAAGCAGGGTGAAGTAGCTGAGCGCATTGACGAAAAACGCGGCAGCAGCCCCTGCGGCAGCGACGATGATACCGCCGATGGCGGGGCCGACGCTGCGGGTGATGTTAAAACCGACGCTGTTCAGCGTCACGGCGGCGGGCAGATCCTCGCGCGGCACCATTTCGCCAACGGAGGCCTGCCAGGACGGATTGTTGAGCGCCGTGCCACAGCCGATCATGAAGGTGAAGAAAAGCAGCAGCCAGGGTGTGAGCCAGCCGGACCAGGCAAAAACCGTGAGCAGTACAGAGGCAGTCAGCATCAATAACTGCGCCGAGATCATAATGCGGCGACGATCAAAACTGTCGGCCAGCGCGCCTGAAATCAGCGAAAACATCATGATCGGCAGCGAGGTGGAAGCCTGCACCAGCGCGATCATGTTTTCGGAACTCGACAGCGAGGTCATCATCCATGCGGCGCCCACCGCCTGGATCAGTCCGCCGAAATTCGAGGCAAGGCTGGCGATCCAGATTCGTCTGTAAGTCAAATGCCTTAAAGGCGCGAGTGGCGATTTACGGTCAGGCACGCTCTGTCCAATTGATGCAACTGCGATTTGTTAAACGGCAACTATAGACAGTGCCCAGAATGATGCCACCCTTTCCGACACGGTAGCGGTGAAAATGTGGCTGCGGACGCCATTGAAGCAGGAGCGCCCGCGAAAACCTTGCAATCCCGCCCCGATGGGTCTATATGACCCCTGAAATTCTTGATCGCTTGATGAAGAGTGGGGCCGCAAGGCTCCGCTCTTTTTCGTTAGGCGAACCGGAAACCACGGGCCAGGAGCCCGGTGAAAATCAAAGACCGGAAGGCCAGATGGCAGACACCGCACAAGAATCGCGACTGATAACTGAAACGGGCATCGACCAGCGCATTGCCGAGATCATCGAGCCTGTTTTGGCGGGTATGGGATATCTTCTGGTGCGCGTGCGGCTCTCCAACCAGAACGGCATGACGCTGCAGGTGATGGCCGAGCGCGAAGACGGCACCATGACCGTCGAAGACTGCGAAGCGATCTCCATGGCCATTTCACCGGTTCTTGATGTGGAAGATCCGGTCGATAAAGCGTATCATCTCGAAGTTTCCTCGCCCGGCATCGACCGGCCGATGGTTCGTAAATCGGATTTCACCCGCTGGCAGGGTCATCTGGTTAAGGTCGAAACCTCCATTCTGGTCGAAAACCGCAAGCGGTTTCGCGGCAAGATCGTCGAGGTCGATGCGGATGGCTTCAAGCTGGAACGCGACCAGATCGCCTATGGCGAGGAGCCGACAGTCACCGTTCCGTTCAGCGCGCTTTCCGATGCGAAGCTCATTCTGACGGACGACCTTATTCGTGATGCGCTGCGGGCAGACAAGGCGGCTAAGGCTGCCGCCGCAAACCAGAACGACGAAAACGAAACAAACGAAGACTAATTCCAACGTAAAGCCCGAAAAAGGGCGATCCCCGCAATTATGCGACTTACGGAGATAGAAAAATGGCAGTGAGTGCTAACCGGCTTGAGCTTCTGCAGATCGCCGATGCTGTGGCGCGCGAAAAGGTCATCGACCGCGAAATCGTGCTTGCCGCAATGGCCGACGCTATCCAGAAAGCCGCCCGCTCGCGCTATGGTTCGGAAACCAACATTCGCGCCGACATCAACTCCAAGACCGGCGAAATCCGCCTGCAGCGTCTTCTGGAAGTGGTCGAGGCAGCCGAGGACTATTCGACCCAGATCCCGCTGGAGCTGGCCCGCGACCGCAACCCGGACGCCAAGCTCGGCGATTTCATCGCCGATCCGCTGCCGCCGATGGATTTCGGCCGTATCGCCGCCCAGTCGGCCAAGCAGGTCATCGTGCAGAAGGTGCGTGAAGCCGAGCGTGACCGCCAGTATGACGAGTTCAAGGATCGCATCGGCGAAATCGTCAACGGCACCGTCAAGCGCGTCGAATATGGCAATGTCATCGTCGATCTCGGCCGTGGCGAAGGCATCATCCGTCGCGACGAGATGATCCCGCGGGAAAACATGCGTTACGGCGACCGCGTGCGCGCTTACGTTTACGACGTTCGCCGCGAACAGCGCGGCCCGCAGATTTTCCTGTCGCGTACCCATCCGCAGTTCATGGTGAAGCTCTTCACCATGGAAGTCCCGGAAATCTACGACGGCATCATCCAGATCAAGTCGGTCGCCCGCGACCCCGGTTCGCGTGCCAAGATCGCCGTCATCTCGAACGATAGCTCGATCGATCCGGTCGGCGCCTGCGTCGGTATGCGCGGCTCGCGCGTTCAGGCCGTTGTCGGCGAATTGCAGGGCGAGAAGATCGACATCATTCCGTGGAGCCAGGAGCCGGCTTCCTTCATCGTCAACGCCCTGCAGCCGGCGGAAGTCGCCAAGGTGGTTCTGGATGAAGAGTCCGAGCGCATCGAAGTGGTCGTTCCCGACGAGCAGCTGTCGCTCGCCATCGGCCGTCGTGGCCAGAACGTGCGTCTGGCATCGCAGCTCACCGGCTGGGACATCGACATCATGACCGAACAGGAAGAATCCGAGCGTCGCCAGAAGGAATTCAACGAGCGCACGGCACTGTTCATGGACGCCCTCGACGTTGACGAGATGGTCGGCCAGGTTCTGGCTTCCGAAGGCTTCGCACAGGTCGAAGAACTGGCTTATGTCGACCTCGGTGAAATTTCCTCGATCGACGGTTTCGATGAAGACACCGCCGATGAAATCCAGACCCGCGCCCGCGAATATCTGGAACGTCTGGAAGCCGAAATGGACGCCAAGCGCAAGGAACTCGGCGTTGCCGACGAGCTGCGCCAGATCGACGGCCTGACCTCGCAGATGATGGTTGCGCTGGGTGAAGACGGTATCAAGACCATCGAAGACTTTGCCGGCTGCGCCGCGGACGATCTGGTCGGCTGGAGCGAACGCAAGGACGGCGAGACCAAGAAGTTCGAAGGCATCTTCTCCAAGCTCGACGTCTCGCGCGTCGAGGCCGAGAACATGGTGGTGCAGGCCCGTCTTCTGGCTGGCTGGATCACGGCCGAAGACCTCGCTTCCGAAGAGGAAGCCAATGCTGAAGCTGCCGAGGAGGCGGATACCGCCGAGCAGGAATGACATCGCAGGCGCATGAGCCGGACGAGCTGCCCGAGACCGATGAGGACGGGCGGCTGGAAGGCAACGTCAATGGACGTATGTGCATTGTGACACGGCAAAGCGGATCCCCCGATGAGTTGATCCGCTTCGTCGCAGGCCCGGACGGCAGCGTCGTGCCGGATCTGAAACGCCAATTGCCGGGGCGCGGCTGCTGGGTAACACCCGAGCGCGCCCTGATCGAGAAAGCCATTGCGAAGAAGATTTTCGCACGGGCACTCAAACGCGACGTCAAGGCCGGACCGGAGCTTCTTGCTCTTCTCGACCGGCTGATGGCGCAGCAGCTTGCGGGAATGATGAACATGGCGCGCAAGGCGGGCCAGTTCATCAGCGGCGCGACGAAGGTCGATGCCGCCATCCGGTCCGGGAACGCGATTGCCGCGTTCCACGCAACCGATGCTGCGGCGGACGGCGTGAGAAAACTGGACCAGGCCCGCAGGGCCTGGGCGTTCGGCAGCGATGCCGACAATGAAATTCCGTCCTTCCGGCTCTTCAGTAGCGCCGAAATGGACGAGTTGATGGGCCAGAATGCTTTTATCCATGCTTGCGCGCTTGCGGGGCAGGCGGGTGAGGGGGTAGTGAAGCGCGCAACGATGCTCGAGCAGTACCGCCTTGGCGGTCGATCTCAGGCGGAACGCGACGCTGCCCGGACAGAACAATGACGCGGTTAACCGACATGAACGGTCGCCGCGTTCCGATGCAGCAATTGAACGACGAGACCTGATGGACGTCATCCGGTTCTCGTCCGAAGGAACGGGAACGAATGACCGACAACAACGACGACAAGACACTTAACGCGCCGGCCAAGAAGACTCTCACCCTCAAGCCGGGCGGGATGAATCAGGGCACCGTGCGGCAGGATATGGGTCGAGGTCGCACAAATGCGGTTGTCGTGGAAACACGCAAGCGCCGCCCCCTACGTCCCGAAGACGAGAAGCCGGTTCAGCCGATCGCGGCAGCAGCACCTGCGCCGAAGCCCGCAGCACCGGCCCCTGCCCCCGTGGCAGCGCGTCCGCAGGCTCCCCAGCCGCGCATTCATCAGCCAGGCGGCCAGCAGCAGCGTCCGGGTTCTTCCCAGTCGCAGCAGCGTCCCGGCTCGTCCGCACCCCAGCAGCGCCAGCCTGACCGTCCGCGCGGCAACGTTCTGCACGATCTTTCCGCCGGCGAGATGGAAGCCCGTCGCCGTGCGCTGATGGAAGCGCAGGCTCGTGACGTGGTGGAAGCCAAGCAGCGCGCCGAAGACGAAGCACGCCGCAAGGTTGAGGAAGAACAGCGCATCGCAGCCGAAAAGGTTGAGGCCGCAAACCGCGCTGCCGAAGAGGCTGCAGCTGCCAAGGCAGCGGCAAGCCAGCCTGCCGCTGAAGTGAAATCCGAACCGGCCAGCGAAAAGCCGGCTGCGGCCTTTGCACCGGCCCCCCGCACTGACGCACGTCCTCAGTCCGCCACCGCTGCTCCCCGTTCCGCTCCTGCAACGCCCGATGCGGCCGCTCCGCGCGGACGTCGTACCGGTGGCGACGAGGAGGATGATCGTGGTGCCGTGCGTCGCGGCAGCAGCCTTCCGGCCCGCGGCAAGGTCACGGCTCCGGTTCCGGCCAAGCCCGCCGCCCGCCTGAAGACGGAAGAAGAACGCCGTCGTGGCAAGCTCACCGTCACCTCGTCCAATCTGGATGAAGACGGCACGCCGCGTGGCCGCTCGATGGCATCCATGCGCCGCCGTCAGGAGAAATTCCGCCGCAGCCAGATGCAGGAAACCCGCGAAAAGGTTATGCGCGAAGTCATCCTGCCGGAAACCATCACCATTCAGGAACTGTCGCAGCGCATGTCCGAACGCGCCGTCGATGTCATCAAGTTCCTGATGAAGGAAGGCCAGATGATGAAGCCAGGCGACGTGATCGACGCCGATCTGGCGGAACTGATCGCCGTCGAATTCGGCCACACCGTCAAGCGCGTTTCTGAATCCGACGTGGAAGAAGGCATCTTCAACCAGGCCGACGACGAAGGCGAAATGGTTTCCCGTCCGCCGGTCGTGACAATCATGGGTCACGTCGACCACGGCAAGACCTCGCTGCTCGACGCCATCCGTCAGGCAAACGTGGTTGCTGGCGAAGCCGGTGGCATCACCCAGCATATCGGCGCCTACCAGGTTGAGAAGAACGGTCAGAAGATCACCTTCATCGACACCCCCGGCCACGCCGCCTTCACGGCGATGCGTGCCCGTGGTGCGCAGGCGACCGACATTGCCGTTCTGGTTGTTGCCGCAGACGACAGCGTCATGCCGCAGACGATCGAATCCATCAATCACGCCAAGGCGGCCGGTGTTCCGATCGTCGTTGCGATCAACAAGATCGACAAGCACGAGGCAAACCCTGAAAAGGTTCGCCAGCAGCTGCTGCAGCACGAAGTTTTCGTGGAATCGATGGGTGGTGAAGTTCTTGACGTCGAAGTGTCGGCCAAGAACAAGCTCAATCTGGACAAGCTGCTCGAAGCGATCCTGCTTCAGGCGGAAATCCTCGATCTCAAGGCAGATCCAAGCCGCACCGCAGAAGGCACGGTCATCGAAGCCGAGCTGGACCGTGGACGCGGCGCCGTCGCCACCGTTCTCGTGCAGAAGGGTACACTGAAGCCCGGCCAGATCATCGTTGCCGGTGACCAGTGGGGCCGTGTGCGCGCGCTCGTCAACGACAAGGGCGAACACGTCAAGGAAGCCGGTCCGGCCATGCCGGTCGAAATCCTCGGCCTTTCCGGCACGCCGTCGGCCGGTGACCGTTTTGCGGTTGTCGAAAACGAAAGCCGCGCCCGCGAAATCTCCGAATACCGCCAGCGTCTGGCACGCGACAAGGCTGTCGCCCGCCAGACCGGTCAGCGCGGCTCGCTGGAACAGATGATGAGCCAGCTTCAGACTTCGGGATTGAAGGAATTCCCGCTGGTCATCAAGGCGGACGTGCAGGGTTCGGTCGAAGCCATTATCGCTTCGCTCGACAAGCTCGGCACAGACGAAGTCCGCGCTCGTGTCGTTCACTCTGGTGCTGGTGCCATCACGGAATCGGATATCTCGCTTGCCGAGGCATCGAACGCCGCGATCATCGGCTTCAACGTTCGCGCCAACGCACAGGCACGTACGGCGTCCGAACGCGCCGGTATCGAAATCCGCTACTACAACATCATCTACGATCTGGTGGATGACGTTAAGGCGGCGATGTCGGGTCTGCTTTCGCCGGAACGTCGCGAGACCTTCCTCGGCAATGCCGAAATTCTCGAGGTGTTCAACATCACCAAGGTCGGCAAGGTCGCGGGTTGCCGCGTCGTCGAGGGCAAGGTGGAACGTGGTGCAGGTGTCCGTCTGGTGCGCGACAACGTCGTTATCCACGAAGGCAAGCTCAAGACCCTCAAGCGCTTCAAGGACGAAGTCAACGAAGTGCCGGTTGGTCAGGAGTGCGGTATGGCATTCGAAAACTACGAAGACATCCGCGCCGGCGACACCATCGAGTGCTTCCGCGTCGAACACATCACGAGAACGCTCTAAGCGTTCTCGCCGCAAAACAGGATTTTTCTGTCGGGCGCCGGCTTACCGGCGCTCGCTCCGTTTGAGGCATTACCCATGGCAAAAGCAACATCATCGGCCCCTTCGCAACGCATGCTGCGTGTTGGCGAACAGGTGCGCGCCGCTCTTACCCAAATTCTTCAGCGCGGCGAAGTCCGCGACGATCTGATCGAAGGCACCGTCATTTCCATCTCGGAAGTACGCATGTCGCCCGATCTCAAGATCGCGACAGCTTACGTGACGCCGCTTGGCGTTGCGGATCACACCGACATCATCAGCGCGCTGAACCGCCACGCGAAATTCATGCGCGGCCGTCTCGGTCCGCAACTGCGACAAATGAAGTACATGCCGGAACTGCGCTTTCGCGACGATACGAGTTTCGACAATTACCAGAAGATCGACGCACTCCTGCGGTCACCGGAGGTGCAGCGCGATCTTGGACCTTCAAACGAAAAAGACGACGAACAGAACTGAAGCATGTCCAAACCACGTAAACAGCAGCACCGCAAACCCAAGGGCCGTCCGATCTCGGGCTGGCTCATCCTCGACAAGCCACTTGATTTCGGTTCCACCGAAGCCGTTTCCAAGATCAAGTGGCTGTTCAACGCCCAGAAGGCAGGCCACGCCGGAACGCTCGATCCGCTGGCTTCCGGCATGTTGCCGATCGCCCTCGGCGACGCCACCAAGACCGTGCCTTACGTCATGGACGGCCGTAAAATCTACGAATTTACCGTCACCTGGGGTGAGCAGCGCGCAACCGACGATCTGGAAGGCGAGGTCGTCAATTCCTCCGACCAGCGCCCGGACGAACAGGCGATCCGCGATCTTCTGCCCAATTATACCGGTGTGATCCTGCAGACACCGCCGCAATTTTCCGCGATCAAGATTGCCGGCGAGCGCGCCTATGATCTGGCGCGCGATGGCGAGACGGTGGAAATCCCGGCACGCGAGGTGGAAATTCACCGCCTGACGCTGCTCGCCTGCCCCGATGCCGATACCGCGCATTTTGAAGTGGAATGCGGCAAAGGCACTTATGTGCGAGCGCTTGCGCGCGACATGGGAAGCGATCTCGGCTGTTTCGGCCATATTTCGCAGTTGCGCCGTACCATGGTCGCCCCCTTCGGCGAAGACATGATGGTGCCGCTTGAAACACTGACGGCACTGGAAGCCATAGAAGACCGCGACGAGCGGGTCGAGGCGCTGGATGCCTTTCTGATCGACACGGCGCAGGCGCTTTCCTCGCTTCCGCATCTTATCATCAACGACGATCAGGCGCACCGGCTGAAGATGGGCAACCCCATCCTGCTGCGCGGGCGTGACGCGCCGGCCAATCATCCGGAAGCCTATGCCACCGTGCAGGGCAAGCTGGTCGCGATTGGCGAGATCGGTGAGGGAGAGTTTCGGCCGAAGCGGGTTTTTGGCTGAAATAGGCTGTCTTCATGTATTTCCGGACGGAAAAACGCACATGGTTTTCCTGGAAATGCTCCGCTAGGCCCAGTCAATCACCTCTTTCAATTGTACCCGGAATAGTTTATAGGCAGCGCCAGCTTGGGCTTTGCCTATGCTGCTGAATGGCCAGAGCTGGACGACATCCCGGCTCTAGGCGTCCCCGTTTTTCCTTAAAAACAAGAAAGGATCGTACGATGTCGATTACTGCAGAGCGCAAAGCCGCCCTCATCACGGAATATGCCACCAAGGCAGGTGACACCGGTTCTCCGGAAGTTCAGGTCGCAATCCTGACCGAGCGGATCAACAACCTCACCGGTCACTTCAAGGACCACAAGAAGGACAACCACTCCCGTCGTGGCCTTCTGACGCTGGTTTCGAGCCGTCGTTCGCTTCTCGACTATCTGAAGAAGAAGGACGAAGCCCGTTACACCAAGCTGATCGGTGCTCTCGGCATTCGCCGCTAAAACCTTATCCGGCGGGTTTCACAACGACACCCGCCGGTTTTTATATTGGGCCTTTTGAAGGCCGCATGAATTTCCGGGCGTTTGCCGCAGATGTGGTCCCCGGACGGATAAGGTAGCCCCGGATGGGCCGGTGCCGCCTTTTCAACCGCAGACCTGTCATGGGGCAGGATTGCCGGATGCTTGCGCCTCGAAAGCCTCCCGCTGTCTTGCCCGTGATTGCGTCGTTCTTTGCCCCCATAAGGCGGGCAAGTACAAACAAGGACAAGATATGTTCAATAAGCACTCCGTGGAAATCGAATGGGCAGGCCGCCCGCTGAAGCTCGAGACCGGCAAGGTTGCCCGTCAGGCTGATGGCGCCGTCATCGCAACCTACGGCGAGACGATGGTTCTCGCGACCGTGGTTTCCGCAAAGTCTCCGAAGCCCGGCCAGGACTTCTTCCCGCTGACCGTCAACTACCAGGAAAAGACCTACGCTGCCGGCAAGATCCCCGGCGGCTATTTCAAGCGCGAAGGTCGTCCTTCCGAAAAGGAAACGCTGGTTTCCCGCCTGATCGACCGTCCGATCCGCCCGCTTTTCCCTGAAGGTTACAAGAACGACACGCAGGTTGTCGTCACGGTCATTCAGCACGATCTGGAAAATGATCCGGACGTTCTGTCGATGGTTGCCGCATCTGCTGCGCTTACACTGTCCGGCATTCCTTTCATGGGTCCGGTCGGCGGCGCGCGCGTTGGCTACATCAACGGCGAATACGTTCTGAACCCGCATCTCGATGAGATGGATGAATCGGTTCTGGATCTGGTTGTTGCCGGTACGCAGGACGCCGTTCTGATGGTGGAATCGGAAGCCAAGGAACTCAACGAAGACGTCATGCTCGGCGCCGTCATGTTCGGCCACAAGGGCTTCCAGCCGGTTATCGACGCGATCATCAAGCTCGCCGAAGTTGCCGCCAAGGAACCCCGCGAATTCGAACCGGAGGATTTCTCCGCGCTCGAAAACGAAATGCTGGCCCTGGCTGAAACCGAACTGCGTGCCGCCTACAAGATCACCGAAAAGGCTGCCCGTTACGCTGCCGTCGACGCCGTGAAGGCGAAGGTCAAGGCGCACTTCCTGCCGGAAGAAGGCGAAGCCAAGTACAGCCCGGAAGAAATCGGCGCGGTCTTCAAGCACCTGCAGGCGAAGATCGTTCGCTGGAACGTTCTCGACACCAAGAGCCGCATCGACGGCCGCGACCTGTCGACCGTTCGTCCGATCATTTCGGAAGTCGGCCTGCTGCCGCGCACGCACGGTTCGGCTCTGTTCACCCGCGGTGAAACCCAGGCGATCGTTGTTGCGACGCTCGGCACCGGCGAAGACGAGCAGTATGTCGACAGCCTGACCGGCATGTACAAGGAACGCTTCCTGCTGCATTACAACTTCCCGCCCTATTCGGTTGGTGAAACAGGCCGCATGGGCTCCCCGGGCCGTCGCGAAATCGGTCACGGCAAGCTCGCATGGCGCGCGATCCGTCCGATGCTGCCGACTGCGGAACAGTTCCCCTACACGCTGCGCGTCGTTTCCGAAATCACCGAGTCCAACGGCTCTTCGTCGATGGCAACGGTTTGCGGCACCTCGCTCGCACTGATGGACGCCGGCGTTCCGCTGGCAAAGCCGGTTGCCGGCATCGCCATGGGCCTTATCCTTGAAGGCGAGCGCTTTGCGGTTCTCTCCGACATCCTCGGCGACGAAGACCACCTCGGCGACATGGACTTCAAGGTTGCGGGTACGGCCGACGGCATCACCTCGCTGCAGATGGACATCAAGATCGCCGGTATCACCGAAGAGATCATGAAGATCGCTCTCGAGCAGGCACAGGGTGGCCGCAAGCACATTCTCGGCGAAATGGCCAATGCCATCACCGAGAGCCGCAGCCAGCTCGGCGAATTCGCACCGCGCATCGAAGTCATGAACATTCCGGTCGACAAGATCCGTGAAGTCATCGGTTCCGGCGGCAAGGTCATTCGCGAAATCGTCGAAAAGACCGGCGCCAAGATCAACATCGAGGACGACGGCACCGTCAAGATCGCTTCTTCTTCCGGCAAGGAAATCGAAGCGGCCCGCAAGTGGATCCACTCGATCGTTGCTGAACCGGAAGTCGGCGCCATCTACGAAGGTACGGTCGTCAAGACCGCTGACTTCGGCGCTTTCGTCAACTTCTTCGGCGCTCGCGACGGCCTCGTCCACATCTCGCAGCTCGCTTCCGAGCGTGTTGCCAAGACCTCCGACGTCGTCAAGGAAGGCGACAAGGTCTGGGTCAAGCTGATGGGCTTCGATGAGCGTGGCAAGGTTCGCCTCTCCATGAAGGTTGTCGACCAAGCAACCGGCCAGGAAGTCGCTGCCGACAAGAAGAAAGAAGACGGCGAAGCCGCTGCCGAATAAGGCCGCGCCGCCAGACCCTATCGAGGCGCGGGTTTTGCCCGCGCCTTTTTTCTATTTCGCTTAGATCCGCTTGGCTCACCGCCAAATCGATCTAACTCTTTGATTTAACGCATTGTCCAGATTGTAAAAGCAGTCCCGCTTTTCCTGGAAATGCTCTAAGGACGCTCCCATGAGCCGCGACGCTGTTAAAACCCTTTTCCACCCCTTTGCCGCAGAAATGCTCGATATGCCGAAAGAGGGCGAACGCATTCTGTTTCTGGGAGCGGAGGCCGGCCCGAGGCTGGATGGTTTTGACGCGGAGATTATTGCCGTTCAGCACCTTCGGCCACTTTACCGGGCTCTGCAGGCGCAAGGCGCGCAGGTCACCCCGGACGTTTCGGGCGAGGACTACGATGCGGCGCTTTTGCTGTGCGGCAAACATCGTGGCGAGAACGAAAACCGCGTCGCGGAAGCACTGTCACGCGTGAAAGCCGGCGGCCTGATCGTCGCGGCGGGATCGAAGGAAGACGGTATCGTGACGCTGCGCAAGACGCTGGCAAAGCTTGGCATCGAGGCCGACTCGACGCCAAAATACCATGGTGTCGCGCTTTGGTTTAAACGTCCGGACGATGTTTCCTCGGCTCTCTCGAAGCTTGCCCAAAAGCCCGTGACGGTCGACGGCCGCTTCACCGCCCTGCCCGGCATGTTCTCGCACGACCGCGTCGATGACGGTTCGGAGCTTCTGGCATCGCGCCTGCCGACCGATTTTGACGGCAACGCCGCCGATTTTGGCGCAGGCTGGGGTTATCTTTCGGTGATGCTGGCAGAAAAATCGCCGCGCACCGCCCGTATCGATCTTTTTGAAGCGGACCGGAATGCGCTTGAATTTGCCAAGACCAATCTTCTTGAAAACAATCCGCGGCTGACGGCGCGTTTCTTCTGGCAGGATCTGGCTAACGAGCCGCCGAAGGAAAAATACGACCTCATCATCATGAACCCGCCTTTCCACGCGGCGGGACAGGCGGCGGAGCCCGCTCTCGGCCAGGCGTTCATCAAGGCTGCCGCCGGCGCGCTTCGCAGCGGCGGAAAGCTGTTGATGGTTGCCAATCGCGGCATGCCCTATGAGCCGGTGCTCGCGACGGAATTCCGCAGCAGCGCAGAGGTGTGCCGTAACGCCCGCTTCAAGATCCTCAGCGCCCAGAAATAATCAATTCAGCAGGGCGGTCAGCTCAGCAGCCATGCCCACAGCGACACGGAAAGAACGCCGGTCGCCGTGGAAATGCTGATGGTGGAGGCCGCAACGCTGTGGCCGATGCCGAAGCGGTTGGCGATCAGCCATGCATTCACCCCCGTCGGCACCGACGAGGTGAGCACAAGGGCCGCCGTCCATTCCCGGCTGAGGCCGAGAGCGTGGCCCATGGCCCACACGCAGGCGGGCAAGAGCAGCAGTTTGAACACTGTCATGGTAACAGCGATCCCCAGATTGCCGCGAATGGTGTATTTCGTCAGCGCCATGCCGAGCGAGATGAGCGCCGCTGGCCCTGCCATCGAAGCAATCTGATCGACCACGGTTTTGAGGATGGGCGTCAGCGTCACACCTGAAACATTGGTCGAAAGGCCAATCGCCAGGCCAATCACCAGCGGATTGGTAACGAGGTTACGACCGACCTGCTTGAAGACCGCAGCCATGCTTCGCTTTTCACCCCCGACCGCCTTGTGTGTGGCGTTCTCCATCAGGATCGTGCCGGCAATCATCATGACAGGCAGGTGGATGGCCAGCAGAATGGAAAGCGCCACCAATCCCTCATCGCCAACGGACCGGCCGACGAGTGGCAGGCCGATGAAAATATTGTTGGCGAAGGCCGAGGAAATCCCGGCAATGACGGCGATACGCACATCCTGCTTGAAGACGTAACGGGTGACGATATGTCCGATTGTCCATGTGACGGCCACGCCGGCGAAATAGGTGATCCAGAGCCGGAAGGGCGACGCACCGTGGAAATTCGCTTCCGCAAGCGTGCGAAAGATCAGTGTCGGCACGGCGATCTTGAACACGAAATCGCTGAGAATCTCGCCGGCATCGGCACGGAACAGACCGGCCTTGACTGTAAGCCAGCCGATCAGGATGAGAATGAAAATCGGAGCGACATTAGCGGCAACGGCAGACATGGAGGGAAAGCTTTCGCGGCTTTGCGGGAGATACTCCGCTTTAGAGCGTTTTCCACTGGAATGGAATCGCGAAAACGCTGCGCGTCTTTGTTTTCGCCAATTGCGGATCGCATGCAACGCAGAAGGCAGATCGATTAAGCGCCTTCACCGGTAATGCTCTTCGCTGCCCCATAACCCCGCATTCCGCGGCATCAGGGCAAAGAAAAAGCGGGGTTTCCCCCGCCTTTTATGTCCGTTATACGCCGCCAGTACATCCGTGGCGGAGATAACGGTTGAGCCAGAAGACCATCATGTCTTCCATTCCGGTACGCATTCACACACCTTTTGCTCTGGAACGAGCAATAGCTTAGCCACATTACAGGCAAATGACGCGTTTCCTCCTCTTTGCGGAGAACCGCATATTTTCCCTTTGGGCTTTTCTTGCCGCCAGAAATGTTTAAGACCGTTTGAAAATACGCACACGCCTCGTGCGAACTGGATAGGGCCCCATGACGAAATTCGACGTACTGACTGTCGGCAATGCCATCGTCGACATCATCTCCCGCTGCGATGATCGCTTTCTCAACGACAATGCCATTACCAAAGGCGCGATGAACCTCATCGATGCGGAACGCGCCGAATTGCTTTATTCGCTGATGGGGCCGGCTCTCGAAGCCTCCGGCGGCAGCGCGGGTAACACGGCGGCGGGCGTGGCGAATTTCGGCGGCAAGGCCGCCTATTTCGGCAAGGTCGCCGAAGACCAGCTCGGAGAAATCTTCCAGCACGATATCCGCGCGCAGGGCGTCTATTTCGAAACGAAACCGGAAGGCACCTTCCCGCCGACCGCCCGTTCGATGATCTTCGTGACCGAAGATGGCGAGCGTTCGATGAACACCTATCTCGGCGCCTGCATCGATCTCGGCCCTGAAGACGTCGAAGACGACGTCGTGGCGCAGACCAAGGTCACCTATTTCGAAGGTTACCTTTGGGATCCGCCGCGCGCCAAGGACGCCATTCGCGAATGCGCCCGCATCGCGCATGAAAACGGCCGCGAAGTTTCCATGACGCTGTCCGACAGTTTCTGCGTCGGCCGTTACCGAGAGGAATTTCTCGACCTGATGCGCTCCGGCACGGTGGATATTGTTTTCGCCAACAAGCAGGAAGCGCTTTCGCTTTACGAGACCGACGATTTCGAGCTGGCGCTGACGAAAATTGCCGCCGACTGCAAGATCGCGGCGGTGACAATGAGCGAAGAAGGTGCCGTTATCCTGCGCGGTACGGAACGCGTGAAGGTAGAGGCCTATCCCGTGCATGACGTGGTCGACACGACAGGTGCAGGCGATCTTTTCGCCGCCGGTTTCCTGTTCGGTTATACCCAGGACCGGTCGCTCGAAGATTGCGGCAAGCTCGGCTGCCTCGCGGCCGCGGCCGTCATTCAGCAGGTAGGGCCGCGCCCGATGTCATCGCTCAAGGCGCTTGGCGCAAAGCACGGCCTTATTTAAAGGCCTCACCGGGGTAGGCACCCCAGATTTCGCCCTGCGAAACCCAGCCCGAGGCCTGACCGGCCTCGGCGCGGCACCAGTCGCCATTGCATTCACCGATCCTGAAGACGACGCCCGGCTCAAGCCGCGCCACAACGGAAGCGCCAGACTGCGCCTCGCGGCGCATATTTACGAAAACTTCCTTGCCCTTGCCGCGCATCCAGGGCGCTGCAACGGCGGTGCGCTCGCCGGACAGCAGCGCCTGGTTGACCCAGCCTTCCGTGCCGTCAGCATCACGAATACGCCGCCAGTTTTCATATTCCTGAATGATTTCGACGGGCATTCCTGATTTCAGATACATCCATGACACGGCGTAATCCGTGCTGGGGCCGATGCGCATATTGACGCGCTTGGATTTCAGGCTGACGAAACGCGGCAGCGGCAGGCCGCTGGCGCCCTTGGCGGCACCCTGCGCCATGGCTTCAGTTGCCGCACCGAAGAGGCCCAAAGACAATGCAATGCAAACGATAGAAACCACACTGCGCATGCCCATTTCCGTTTCCCGCCTTCTGCAAACCGGATGATATTCGAGGAGGCTCGTTTCCACATGCCTCGAGCCTCGGCGAGTTTTGTTTGTCTTCGCCGGCGGGTCTGGTAGAAACGCCCTGATTGAAAGAAATTATCGCTCTTTCTGGTTAATGACTTCTGAACAAGGCAGCGGCAAACGATGACCCACAAGAAGAGACCGACAGTCTATATCACCCGCAAATTGCCTGACGTCGTCGAGACCAGAATGCGCGAACTCTTCGATGCCGAACTGAATATCGACGATACGCCGCGCAGCGAGGCAGAGCTTGTCGCCGCCATGCAGCGGGTGGACGTGCTGGTGCCGACCGTGACCGACCGCATCACCGCCGCGATGATCGAACAGGCGGGGCCGCAACTGAAGCTGATCGCCAGCTTCTCCAATGGCATCGACCATGTGGATGTGGACGCCGCAGCCCGAAAGGGCATTACCGTTACCAATACACCGAATGTGCTGACCGAAGACAGCGCCGATATCACCATGGCGCTGGTGCTGGCCGTGCCGCGCCGCATGATCGAAGGCACGCGCGTGCTTGCCAATGGCTCGGATGAGTGGCTCGGCTGGTCGCCGACCTGGATGCTGGGGCGGCGCATTTCCGGCAAGCGCATCGGTATTGTCGGCATGGGCCGCATCGGAACTGCGGTTGCGCGGCGCGCCAAGGCGTTCGGCCTTTCCATTCATTATCACAACCGCAAACGCGTCAACCCCGCGACGGAGGCGGAGCTTGAGGCAACCTATTGGGACAGCCTCGACCAGATGCTGGCACGGGTGGATATTGTCTCCGTCAATTGCCCCTCGACGCCCGCGACCTATCACCTGATCTCGGCGCGGCGGCTGGCGCTGATGCAGCCAACCAGCTACATCGTCAATACTGCGCGCGGCGATATCATCGATGAGGCCGCGATGATCCAGTGCCTGCGCGAAGGAAAAATCGCCGGCGCCGGTCTCGATGTCTATGAGAATGAGCCTGCGGTGAACCCCAAGCTCATCAAGCTCGCCAAGGAAGGCAAGGTCGTTCTGCTTCCGCACATGGGATCTGCGACGATCGAAGGCCGCATCGAAATGGGCGACAAGGTCATCATCAACATCCGCACGCTGTTCGATGGACACCGTCCGCCGAACCGGGTGCTGCCGGGGCGTAGCTAAGTCAGCTAAAGAAGTCATCGTCTGATTATCGCGTGGGGGAAGGTCAATGGGAACTCCGGTGAAGTTTTTGCTGCTCATGTCCACCTTGCTTGTTCTGGGCAGCAGCCCCGTCCGGGCCGCTTCACTCTCGCCCGAAGAGACAGCGGAACTCTATTATCGTGCCTGGCTGAATTTTGATCGCGGCAGCATGGTTCGACTGGATAAAGAATGGGGTTCTCCGGATAGCGGCCCGCGTTACGTCGATATGGAACTGGTTACAGATCCGGTCGCCTGGCAGCTTAAATACAAGGGTTCCAACGCGCCAAAGGGGACCACAAGCGAACAGCAGAACCAGTTTGCAAAGCTGTGGGTGGCAAGCACGAAGCGCGCGCGATGCAAGGCTGAACCAGCACGCATCGGAGCGCAATTGCCCACAGGTGCGTTCCTGGCGCGGATTAAGATGAACTGCGTCGTTGCAGATGCCGAGCCAGCCTTCAGAAAGCTGAAAGCTGGGGCAAAGCCGGATGACCTCGGTGACGGTGGCCGCATGCCGTCTGCGGACCTTATGAAACAGATGGCGGAAGCCGCGATGGCAGCACCGGTGACGCATAAGATCACGACGGAAATCCAGCTCGTCAGCGGAGCGGACAAGCGCGTCTGGCGGGTCGGATCAGGCGACGTTCAGCCCGAGACGGGCATCGACGGCGTTTCTGCGGTCTTTATCTCGCAAATGCTGCAATCCGGCCTTCTGCGATAGGCCGGTTCGCAATGCCGGCTTTGCCGCAAAGGCTGGACGGCCTCAACCGAGGAATTTCGTCATTTCAATCGAGGTCGTGCGATCATAACCGGCATGGGCATTTTCAGCGGTCCTGACGAAACCCCAGGCGGCGAATTTGGCGTGATTGGCGCCAAGTTCGATGCGTGTTTCCAAGCGTAGCGCCGGTAGCGCCAATTCGCCGGCCAGTGCTTCGGCTCTTTCAAGCAGCATCCTGCCGATGCCCTTTCCCTGCGCTTTCGGGGAAACGCACAGCTTGCCGACGTAAAGACAGGCCGGCGGCTCCGGCCGGCAAAACAGGCAGCCCAGCAGCTCATCACCATCAAGCGCCACGAACGCAATCTCCGCCCTCGCCTTTTCGGCAAGATTTTCGAGTGTCAGGCGATGGGCCGAGGATGGCGGATCGATGACACCATCCATATAGGCGAAGGACGCCATGATAAGCGCCAGCAAGTCCTGCCAGCGATCGAATTCCTCCCCAACCCTTGCGATCCGGATCATGGTTTCTTTCCGGCCGGCCGGCGTTTGTAACGCACGGTTTCGAAACGGGCCGACAGCGCATCATAAAGCAGCAGGCGACCGATCAGCGGCTCACCGGCACCGGTGATCACCTTGATCGCCTCCATGGCCATGAGGGTGCCGATAACCCCGGTCAGCGCGCCGACGATGCCGGTTTCCGCACAATTGGGAATGAGACCCTGCGGCGGCGGCTCCGGAAACAGATCACGATAACCCGGCAACAGAGTGCCTTCTGCGTTGATCGCATAGGGTTTCAAGACGGTAACCGAGCCATCGAAACGGCCGACGGCGCCGGTGACCAACGGTCTCTTCGCCGCTTCCGCTGCATCCGCGGCGGCATAACGCGTATCGAAATTATCCGAACCATCGATCAGCAGATCGAAGGATTGCAGATGGTCATGCGCCCAGACCTGCGAAAAGCGCTCCTCATAAACCAGCGTGCGTACATGTGGATTGAGCCGGGCGATGGCCTTGCGGGCGCTTTGCGTTTTCAGCTCGCCGATGGTGCCGCTATCGTGGATCACCTGCCGCTGGAGGTTGGACAAGGAGACCACATCGTCATCGATCATACCGAGCGTGCCGACGCCGGCGGCGGCAAGATAATGAAGGACGGGCGCGCCGAGGCCACCCGCGCCAATGACCAGCACGCGCGCCGCCTTCAGCCGCTGCTGGCCGGCACCGCCGATTTCCGGCAGCAGGATGTGGCGCTTGTAGCGTTCGATTTCTTCCGGGCTCAGCGGTTCCATCTCGCCCTCCATCTCTCTATCGTCATCCCGTGACGCTCCCGTGGGAAACATTGAAGAACTGCGCCCGCTCGCCAAGGGCGGAAAACATGGCCGCATCCGTTCCGGTCATGAAACTCTGACCGCCGAGTGCGTGAATGAGATCGAACAAAGCGGCACGTCTGCCCTCATCCAGATGGGCGGCGATTTCGTCCAAGAGCAGAATGGGCGCATGGCCAGTCATATTGGCGGTCAGTTGCGCATGTGCAAGCACCAGCCCGACCAGCAACGCCTTCTGCTCTCCGGTTGAACAGCGTTCCGCTTCCATGTTCTTTTCCGCGTGGCGCACGAAGAGATCAACGCGGTGCGGGCCATCCAGCGTGCGGCCTGCGGCAGCGTCCCGATACCGGCCATCGCGCAACATAAGCCTATATTCATCTTCCAGATCGACCGCCGGGCGATTAAGCCCGTCATCCATGAAACCGGAAAGCGAAAGCGCCGCCGAGGGGAAAGCAGCGTTGCCCGCCCGCCCTTCGATCAGGGTCTTCAAAAGGCCAAGCATTTCATAACGGGCAACCGCCATGGAAATGCCGAGTTCCGCCATCTGCTTTTCGATACCATCCAGCCAGACAGGGTCGAAACGGCCTTCCGAAAGCAGGCGGTTACGGCCGCGCATGGCCTTTTCGAAATCGCTTGCCCGCCTGCCATGCGCGGGGTCGAGCGACAGCACCAGCCGATCGAGAAAACGCCGGCGATCCGATGACGAGCCGGTGAAGAGGCCGTCCATGGCCGGCGTCAGCCACAGCACGCGCAAATGATCGGTCAATTCATCGACCGACTTGACCGACGTGCCGTTCAGCCGCAGGCGACGCGACACCACTTCGCCATCACCTTCAATCCCGGTGCCGATGGCAACTTCGCCATCCATGCCTTCGACATCGGCAAAGATCGAGAAACCGGTGGCCTCCGCTCCGACGCGGGTAACATCGGACAGGGTGGCCCGGCGAAGGCCCCTGCCGGGTGAAAGAAACGAGACGGCCTCCAGCAGATTGGTCTTGCCGGAGCCATTATCGCCTGTCAGCACAATATGGCGATCATCAAGCGTGAGCGCCGCCGCCGCATAGTTGCGGAAGTCCGTGAGTTTCAGCCGTAAAAGCGACACCTTGTTCGTCATCTGTACGGCCTAAAACGAACATGGCCGGATGGCAAGAAGGGGAATGCCCATCCGTATTAAAGACCGTCACAGCAAGGCAATTCATTCTCCAGTAGCAACTTTTTGGACGGCCGGTTATTTATGAGCCATTCCTTATCATCGGTAGCCCATTCATGCGCCTGATCTTTTCGCTGTTTCTCACTCTCGGTCTTCTTTCATCCTGTGCAGGCAGGCCGGGGGCGGACGTGCTGCAGGCCATAAACACCAAGGCCCATGGCACGAAAATCGTGACGGCCTATGTGGTGAGCACACGGGAGAAAAACACCGACGCGAAAAAGGGTTTTGGCACGGAGCGGGCGATGCAGCCGAATTACGCAAGCTTCGACATTTCCATTCCTCCCACTCATAAAAGCGGAAAAATTGAGTGGGCCAGCGGCAAGCCGGATCCGAACAAGGATTTTGTCGTCACCCGAGCCGATATGCTGACGAAGCCGCGCTTCAATGCCGATCTTGGCGACGTCGCCCGGTCCGGCAAGCAGATCGCGCTTTTTGTGCATGGTTACAATTACAGCTATCAGGAAGCGCTGTTCCGCGCGACGCAGATGGCTGCCGATGCCAAGATGGATGGCGTGCCGCTGGTGTTCTCCTGGCCGTCGCAGGCCAACGTCACCGGTTATGTGGCCGACAAGGAATCGGCGACCTTTTCGCGCGATGCGCTGGCTGGTGTTCTGATCGACCTTACCCGGCAGACCCCGCGAAAAAACGTTGTCGTGTTTGGCCACAGCATGGGTGGCTGGCTGGTCATGGAAGCGCTGCGGCAGTTGCGCTTGCAGGGCAGGAACGACGTCATCGCCAAGCTGCAGGTGGTGCTGGCAGCACCTGATATCGATGCCGATGTGTTTCGCAAACAGATAGAGATGGTCGGCCGGCTCAACCCGCCGCTCACCGTTCTCGTTTCCAAGGACGACCGCGCCCTGAAAGCATCTTCCATTTTGGGCGCCGATGTCACTCGTATCGGCGCACTTGACGTGACCGACCCGCAGGTACAGGAAGCCGCCCTGAAGGAGGGCGTGCAGTTCATCGACATTTCCAAACTCGAGGCTTCCGACCCGCTCAACCATGACCGCTATGCCGCGCTGGCCTCGATGGTGCCGCAGCTGGAATCAAGCAGACGCGGCGGCGACATCAACAGTGCGGGTGCCTTCGTTTTCGACGCGATCGGCGCGACCGTATCCAGCCCCTTCCGCCTTGCGAGCCAGGTGGTGAACCCGCAGTAGTTTCTGCGGGTTCTTCCCGGCCTCTGGTTTCAGAAATCCCAGTCTTCATCTTCAGTGGCAACAGCCTTACCGATGACATAGGACGAGCCGGAACCCGAGAAGAAGTCGTGGTTTTCATCAGCATTCGGAGAAAGCGCTGAGAGGATCGCCGGATTGACCCGGCAGGCCTCGGCCGGAAACAGCGCCTCATAACCCAGATTCATCAGGGCCTTGTTGGCATTGTAATGCAGGAACTGTTTGACGTCCTCCGTCAGGCCGACGCCGTCATAGAGGTCTTCGGTATATTTCGCCTCGTTATCGTAAAGTTCGAGCAGGAGATCGAAGGCGAAATCCTTGATTTCCTGTTTTTTCGCCTCGTCCAGACGCTCCAGCGCCCGCTGGAACTTATAGCCGATATAATAGCCATGCACGGCCTCGTCGCGGATGATCAGACGGATAAGATCCGCCGTATTGGTGAGCTTGGCGCGGCTTGACCAGAACATCGGCAGGTAGAAGCCGGAATAGAACAGGAAGCTTTCCAGAAACACGCTGGCGATCTTCTTCTTCAGCGGATCGCCGCTGTCATATTCACGCATGATCAGCGCGGATTTGCGCTGCAGGAACTCGTTTTCTTCCGACCAGCGATAGGCGTCGTCGACGTCAGGCGTGGAGCATAGCGTCGAGAAGATCGAGGAATAGGAGCGGGCGTGCACGGCCTCCATGAAGGAGATGTTGGAAAGCACCGCCTCCTCATGCGGCGTTGCCGAATCCTCCATCAGGCGCACGGCGCCGACACCGTTCTGGATGGTGTCGAGCAAGGTCAGGCCAGTGAAGACACGGATCGTCAGTTTCTGTTCTTCCGGCTTCAGCGTTCCCCAGGAGGGGATGTCGTTGGAAAGCGGCACCTTTTCCGGCAGCCAAAAATTCGAGGTCAAACGGTTCCAGACTTCGAGGTCCTTGTCGTCCTCGATGCGGTTCCAGTTGACTGCGCGGATACGGGACGCGGGTTTTACGGCGATGTTCATTGTCTTGTCCCTCAATTCAGAGCGTGCAGGAAACGCAGCCCTGAACCTGCGTGCCTTCCAGCGCCATCTGGCGCAAACGGATGTAATAGATGGTCTTGATGCCCTTCTTCCAGGCATAGATCTGCGCCCGGTTGATGTCGCGCGTCGTCGCCGTATCGCGGAAGAACAGCGTCAGCGACAGGCCCTGGTCGACATGCTGGGTCGCGGCCGCATAGGTATCGATGATCTTTTCCGGGCCGATTTCATAGGCATCCTGATAATATTCGAGATTGTCGTTCGAGAGATAGGAAGCCGGGTAATAAACGCGGCCGATCTTGCCCTCTTTACGGATTTCGATCTTCGAGACGATCGGATGAATGGAAGAGGTGGAGTGGTTGATATAGGAGATCGAGCCGGTTGGCGGTACGGCCTGAAGGTTCTGGTTATAGAGACCCGATGCCATCACGTTCTGCTTCAACGCCGTCCAGTCTTCCTGCGTTGGAATGGCAATGCCGGCTTTTTCGAACAGCTCACGGACCTTTTCCGTCGCGGGCAACCATTCCCGGTCGGTATATTTGTCGAAATAGTCGCCCGAGGCATATTTGGAATTCTCAAAGCCCTTGAAGCTCTGGCCCCGTTCCACGGCAAGACGGTTGCTGGCGCGGATGGCGTGATAGGTGACGGTGTAGAAATAGATATTGGTGAAATCGACGCCTTCTTCGGAACCGTAGAAGATGCGTTCGCGCGCCAGATAACCGTGCAGGTTCATCTGGCCAAGCCCGATGGCGTGGCTGGCATCATTGCCCTTTTCCACCGAAGGAACGGAGGAAATGTGGCTCATGTCCGACACTGCCGTCAGCGCCCGGATGGAGGTCTCGATGGTCTTGCCGAAATCGGTAGAATCCATCGCCGAGGCGATGTTCAGCGAGCCGAGATTGCAGGAAATATCCTTGCCCATATGGCTGTAGGACAAATCTGCATTGAATTCGCTTGCCTCGCTGACCTGCAGGATTTCCGAGCAGAGATTGCTCATGCTGATGCGGCCGGCGACCGGATTGGCGCGGTTCACCGTATCCTCAAACATGATGTATGGGTAACCGCTTTCGAACTGGATCTCGGCGATCACCTGGAAGAATTCGCGCGCCTTGATCTTCTTCTTGCGGATGCGGCTATCGGCGACCATTTCGTGATATTTTTCGCTGACAGAAATCTCGGTCAACGGCACGCCATAGACCCGCTCCACGTCATAGGGCGAGAACAGGTACATATCCTCGTTGTTGCGGGCGAGTTCGAAGGTAATATCAGGGATAACCACCCCGAGCGACAGGGTCTTGATGCGGATTTTTTCGTCGGCGTTTTCGCGCTTGGTATCGAGGAAACGCATGATGTCAGGGTGGTGGGCATGCAGGTAGACTGCGCCCGCGCCCTGACGCGCACCGAGCTGGTTGGCGTAGGAAAAGCTGTCTTCCAATAGCTTCATGACAGGAATGACGCCGGAAGACTGGTTTTCGATCTGCTTGATCGGTGCTCCGAATTCGCGAATATTGGTCAGGGACAGCGCCACGCCGCCGCCGCGCTTCGAAAGCTGCAGCGCCGAATTGATGGAGCGGCCAATGCTTTCCATATTGTCTTCCACGCGCAGCAGAAAACACGAGACAAGCTCGCCACGGCTTTTTTTGCCGGCGTTAAGGAATGTCGGGGTTGCCGGCTGGAAGCGGCCGGAAATGATCTCGTCCATCAGGTCGCGGGCAAGTTGCTCATCGCCGCGCGCCAGAGCCAGCGCCACCATGCAGACGCGGTCCTCATAACGCTCCAGATAGCGTTTTCCGTCGAAGGTCTTCAGCGTGTAAGAGGTGTAATATTTGAAGGCACCGAGAAAGGTCGGAAAACGGAATTTCCGGGCATAGGCCTCGTCATAGAGATCGCGAACGAAATTGAAGGAGTACTGGTCCAGCACCTCCTGCTCGTAATAGCCCTCCGTCACCAGATAATCGAGCTTTTCCCGAAGGTTATGGAAAAAGACGGTGTTCTGGTTGACGTGCTGCAGGAAATATTGCCGGGCCGCAAGACGGTCCTTGTCGAGCTGGATCTTTCCGTTCTCGTCGTAAAGGTTCAGCATCGCGTTCAGCGCATGATAGTCCAGAGCCGCTTCGAGCGGTTTCTGAGTTGTGGCTGCCGGCTGTTTGGCGTCCTTGCGCAGCGCGCTCGAGGTTAGCGTGTCCAAAATCGTTCCAATCCATGTTTGACGTTGGCGACATCTTCCTCCGTGCCGAGAAGCTCGAAGCGATAGAGAAACGGCACTGCGCATTTGCGCGAGACGATATCTCCGGCGGATGCGAAAGCTGCGCCAAAATTCGTGTTGCCCGCCGCGATGACACCGCGAATGAGATTTCGGTTGGAGGGCTCGTTCAAAAACCGGATGACCGGCTTCGGCACGGCCCCTTTCATACCGCCGCCGCCATAGGTGGGGGTAACGAGCACATAGGGCTCCGACACCTGAGGCACGTCATCCTCAGCACCGAGCGGCAGGCGAAACAAGCGCCGCCCGAGCTTCAGAAGGAAACGATGCGTGTTTTCAGAGCGGCTGGAATAATAAACGATCAGCCCCATCACGCTGCCGCCTCAGCTGATCGCGCCGATCATATCCGGCCGGAAACCCGCCCAATGGCGTTCGCCGGCGACGACCACGGGAACTTGCATGTAACCGAGGCCGCGAACGTGATCGAGCGCATCCGCATCTTCGGAAATATCGACGATCTCATAGGGGACACCGATGCGGTCCAGCGCGCGATAGGTGGCGGTGCATTGGACGCAGGCGGGCTTGCTGTAAACGGTGACGGTCATAATTTCCCTTTCGAAGCCGCTTTACACACGGCTCAACATTGCCGATTGCGGTCGCAATCGGGTGGATGGATCTGTCATTCAGGTGAGGCGCACGGCTTAGAAAGTTTGTCGCATTTCCGGACGGAACCGGTGTCCCGGTTGCCCTGAAAATGTTCCGGGCCGCGTAAGATCACTCTCTACGCCGAAGAGCGCAGGAACTTAAAAAAATGCACTGGCATGACTTCACCCCGAAGCTTGTTCTGGAGGGGGCAGAAAAGGGCGAACGCAATTCATTTGCGCCATACCTTCCTTCCGGACACCCCGCCCGTGGACGTTTGCGCTCAAGGCAGGTCTCCTGACTTGCGGGTCACAACATCTATTCCGGCCTTCCCGGAGCTTTTGACCCCAGTGACCCAAATCGGAACGATGCTCGCCGCTTACAGTTGCGGGGGCAGTTTCGGCCTTGCTTCGCCATAATGGCGTTACGCACCGAATTCCCGTCTTAGCTCCCAATCCTTGCGAATCGGAAGAACCTCGAACACCACATATAGTATATGAGGAAATTTTCACGTCAATGAATAGACACAGGAAAGCCCCACCCTGTGGATCAAAAAGATTCAACACATGGTCAACAAAGGCTTAACGACAAGTGCGCCTTGCCGCCACAGGACGGGAAAGCGTTAATCTATTCCCAGATATCGATGTGAATATCGGCGGGGCGGGTATTCTCGATCACCCTTTTGCCGTTGGGAAGATCGTTTTCAAACAGCTTGGCGTGGACCGCAGCTGCATCAAGACCATAGCCCTGCCATCTGTTGCGCAGCCTCTCTTCAAGCACCGCGACGGACGGTCCAACGAAAATGGTAAGGTCGAAGTTATCGGAAAGCGCTGTCCAAGGCGCCTCGTTGAGCAGCAGATAATTGCCTTCAGCCAGGATGAAGCGGGTCTCAGGCGCGATGGCGCGGGCGGAAGCAATGGCAATTTCGCGGGAGCGGTCGAAAACCGGAACAAGCACCTCCTGCCCGCCCTTGCGAACGGCAGAGACGATATCGAGAAAACCACGCACGTCGAAGGTTTCGGGCGCGCCCTTGCGCGACAGCAGCCCTCGCTCTTCAAGTATGCCATTGTCCATATGGAAGCCATCCATCGGCAGGACGGCGGCCGTTTCGTCCCGTGCGAGCAAAGCATCGCAAAGGGCATCCGCCAGCGTGGATTTGCCGGCCCCAGGGGGACCGGCAATAGCGATGATAAAACGGGATTTGCCCTCTGCCCGCCGAAGAACATCCTCGGCGATCGTTTCAAGCTTCAGTGTCATGCCGCAAGCGTTTCCTTCGGCGCTTCCTTGGCGCCGGTCATGAAGGCGACGGCGTCGGACATGGAGTAGTCCTTCGGATTGATGACGCACAGGCGCTTGCCGAGCCGGTGGATATGGATGCGATCCGCAACCTCGAAAACATGCGGCATGTTGTGCGAGATGAGAACGATCGGCAACCCGCGCGAGCGCACGTCCAGAATAAGCTCAAGAACGCGCCGGCTTTCCTTGACACCAAGCGCCGCCGTCGGTTCGTCGAGTATGACGACCTTGGAGCCGAAGGCCGCCGCACGCGCCACCGCTACGCCCTGTCGCTGGCCACCGGAGAGGGTTTCCACCGCCTGATTGATGTTCTGGATCGTCATCAGGCCGAGTTCCGAGAGTTTCTCGCGGGCGAATTTTTCCATGGCCGGGCGGTCCAGCGCGCGGAAAAGACTGCCCTGAATGCCGGCTTTGCGGATTTCCCGGCCGAGAAACATATTGTCAGCTATGGAAAGCGCCGGCGACAGCGCGAGGTTCTGATAGACCGTCTCGATGCCGGCCTTGCGCGCCTCGATGGGCGAGCGGAACTGCACGGGCTGGCCTTCCAGCCTGATCTCTCCCTCATCGGGCGTCACCGCACCGGAAATCGCCTTGATGAGCGAGGATTTGCCGGCGCCGTTATCGCCGATCACGGCCAGGATTTCTCCGGGATAAAGATCGAAATCGGCATGGTCGAGGGCGGTTACACGACCATAGCGTTTGACGAGATTGCGCGCTGTGAGAATGGGTTCTTTTGCCATCAGCCTGCTACCTTTCTGATCCACTGGTCGATTGCGACAGCCATGATGATGAGAACGCCGATCAACAGATAGGTCCATTGCGGGTCGGTTCCGATGAGCCTGAGGCCGAGCGAAAAGACGCCGACGATGAGGGCACCGAAGATCATACCCATGATGGAGCCGCGCCCGCCGAACAGCGACAGGCCGCCGATAACCACTGCGGTAATGGATTCGATGTTGGCGAATTGACCGGCGGTCGGCGAAACCGAGCCGATGCGGCCGATGAGGGCCCAGCCGGCGAAGGCGCAGATGAGGCCGGACAGGGTATAAACGGTGGTCAACATACGCTTGACGTTGACGCCGGCAAGTTCGGCAGCATCCGGATCGTCACCCACAGCATAAAGATGGCGGCCCCAGGCGGTGCGGTTGAGCACATACCAGAGCAGGGCGACGAGCAAGACCATTGCGATGACGCCATAGGTGAAGACCGCACTGCCGACACGGATATTGGCGCCGAAGAATTGCAGGATCGGCGCCTGCTGGGCGATGTCCTGGGCTCGGATCGTCTCATTTGCGGAGTAGAGGAAGTTGGTCGCCAGTACGATCTGCCACATGCCGAGCGTGACGATGAAGGGCGGCAGGCGCATGCGCGAGACCAGAATACCGTTGATGAAGCCGCAAAATGCGCCGACGGCGAGGCCACAGAGAATGGAGAGTTCCGCCGGCAAGCCGTAACGGAAGGTGAACTGTCCCATGATGACGGAGGACAGAACCATGATCGCGCCAACCGACAGATCGATGCCCGCCGTCAGGATGACCAGCGACTGCGCCGCGCCGACAATACCGACGATGGCGACCTGCTGCAAAATAAGGGTCAGCGTGAAGGCCGAGAAAAACTTGCCGCCGAGGAGCAGGCCGAAAACAATCAGCGACAGCACCAGAACGATAAGCGGAACGGCCGCCGGGCTGGAGTGGAGAAAGTGCTGTAGTTTTTCCAGCACACTCTTGTCGTGCGTATCGAAAGCGGCGACCTGCGTCGAACTTCCCGAAAGCACATTTTCAAATTCATTATGCGGCTGAGCCCGCACCGGCTGATCGCTCATGGATTTTCCTCCCGATCGCTCTATCGCATCCGCCCTGAAACAAGGGTCTACTTCCCAAAAGAATGACGCGTAGATTCAAAGTGTTGTGAAGCGGGCCAATCTCGTGTCTGCGGGACGCGCGGCGCGCTCGTTTGTTCCTTTGTCCGATCCCCCGGATCGTGCCTGATATTCATTCTGCTCCAAGGGCGGGGGCACGAATGCCCCCGCGGGTTTCAACGGTGAGGTATCAGCCCCAGCACTTGTTGAGACCTTCCTTCGTATCGATGGAGTCGAGCCCCTTGACCGGCTTGTCGGTTACCAGCGTCACACCGGTGTCGACGAAGTTCTTGCCTTCGGTCGGCTTCGGCTTTTCACCCGTATCGGCAAACTTCTTGACGGCTTCGACGCCGAGGGCTGCCATCAGCAGCGGATATTGCTGCGAGGTTGCACCGATCACACCTTCCGCCACGTTCTTGACGCCTGGGCAACCGCCGTCGACGGAAACGATCAGAACATCCTTTTCACGGCCAACCGCTTTCAGCGCTTCATAAGCGCCGGCAGCAGCAGGTTCGTTGATGGTGTGGACAACGTTGATGGTCGGGTCCTTCTGCAGCAGATTTTCCATCGCCGAGCGGCCGCCTTCTTCGTTACCATTGGTAACATCGTGACCAACGATACGCGGATCGTTTTCATCACCGATCTTGTTGATGTCCTTAACGTCGATGCCAAAGCCCTTCATGAAGCCCTGGTTACGCAGCACATCCACCGTCGGCTGGGAGGGGGTGAGGTTGAGGAAGGCGATTTTTGCGTCCTTGGCCTTATCACCAAGGGTGCCGGCGGCCCATTTGCCGATCAGCTCACCAGCCAGAAGATTGTCGGTGGCAAAGGTGGAATCGGCGGCATCGACGGGCTCCAGAGGCGTGTCGAGAGCGATCACCAGAAGGCCTGCGTCACGCGCCTTCTGCACGGCCGGAACAATGCCCTTGGTGTCAGATGCGGTGATCAGGATACCCTTGGCGCCATCGGCGATGCAGGTCTCGATGGCTGCGACCTGGCTTTCGGAATCGCCGTCGATCTTGCCGGCATAGGATTTCAGCGTCACGCCAAGTTCTTTGGCCTTGGCGGTCGCGCCTTCCTTCATCTTGACGAAGAAGGGATTGGTGTCGGTTTTGGTAATGAGGCAAACCGAAGTATCGGCCGCGGACGCGACGGAAGCGAAAGAAACGCCAAGCGCAAGCGCGCCCAGAAGAGCGGAAACAGTGGTCTTCATGAGATCCTCCCAATGGATATTTGAGCACCGTGACGGTTACCCGACGATCTCGTCTCCTCCGAGAACAATGATCGTTGACCCAGATGGAACCACCAAAGGAAACGCCTGTCAATAAATAAATCCGATTGAATTATTAATTCCGTATGGCATTCTAATATGCGGCAGGGAGGAATATCGCCGCCGTTGTTTACGTTGCGATAGCAAGATTGCCATAAAGCCTGCAGGTATCGGTCGTGACGGATATAGCGGGCGGGAGGATGACATTATGAGACAATCTGTCGAGACTGCGCCGCCCACCATTATGGATATGAGCGGCGGCGCCAACCAGATCGGGGTGCGCGCTTATAATGAGCGGCTGGTGCTGTCGCTCGTGCGCCGCCATGGCGGATTGTCGAAAGCCGAAATATCCAGGCTTTGCGGCCTTTCGGCGCAAACTGTCTCGGTCATAATGCGCTCGCTGGAGAAAGACGGCCTTCTCATTCGTGGCGAAAGACTGCGCGGAAAAGTCGGGCAACCGTCAACGCCCATGCGTCTCAATCCCGACGCCGTCTTTTCTTTTGGTGTGAAGATCGGCCGGCGCAGCGTCGATCTCGTGCTGATGGATTTTGTCGGCCGGATAAAACTCAAGCTCCGCAAAACTTACCCTTACCCTCTGCCGGAGTGGATATTGCCGTTCGTGATCGAAGGGATCACGGAGATCGAATCGAAATTGTCACCGGCGGAACGGCAAAAAATCACCGGAGTTGGTATCGCCGCCCCATTCGAGCTGTGGAACTGGGCCCAGGAAGTGGGCGCGCCGCAAGCCGAAATGGAACGGTGGCGGGATGTTGATATCCGCTCCGAAATTGCCGAAAGCGTCAGCTACCCCGTCTTTCTGCAGAATGACGCGACCAGTGCCTGCGGTGCAGAACTGGTTTTTGGCGCCGGCCAGAACTACCCCGATTTTCTCTATATCTTCATCGGCTCCTTCATCGGTGGCGGAGTCGTTTTGAATTCGGCGCTGTTCTCTGGAAAAACAGGTACCGCCGGCGCGATCGGCCCCCTGCCGGTGCAGGGGCAGGATGGCAATACGGTTCAGCTTCTGAAAATCGCGTCGATCTTCGTTCTGGAGAACATGCTACGTGAAAAGGGTATCGATCCGCGTCCCCTGTGGTTCTCACCCGACGAATGGATCGATTTCGGCGAACCGCTGGAAAGCTGGATCAATAAAACCGCCGCGGCGCTCGCGCAAGCTGTTATCGCGGCAGCCTCCATCATCGATTTTTCCAGCGTCGTCATCGATGGTGGTTTTCCCGACTGGGTCAGGGCGAGAATAGTCTCCGCCACCCGGCTTGCCCTCAAGCATCATGATCTTCAGGGCGTCACACTGCCGGAGATCATCGAAGGTGCGGTCGGCAGCCAGGCCCGGGCAATCGGGGGGGCAAGTCTGCCCTTGTTTTCCCGCTATCTCATCGATCAGAACGTTCTCTTTAAGGATACGACAGGCTGAGCCTTTACGCTTTACATTACTATCCCCAAGCTGCTCTTCGCCGAATTTATCTGTCAGTCACGCGCCAGTTGCGTGCTGCATGATCGCCTCAAGAAAGGCGGGGCCGTAGCGCTCCAGCTTGGTGTCTCCGACGCCGGGGATCTGCGCCATCTCCCTCGCCGAGGCCGGTTTCGCAGCAGCCAGTTCGATCAGGGTCTTATCGTGAAAAATCACATAAGGCGGGACGTTCTGCGCACGGGCAATTTCCATACGCTTTGCACGCAGCACCTCGAAGAGACTACGATCTGCCTCCGGCAAAGCTGTCGATGCGGCATTTCGCGGCGTCTGCTGCCGGGCCGAACGAGGCGCGGATGGTATTCTCAGCATCAGGGCTGGCTTTTCGCGCACGAACCGCCTCCCTTCTTCGGAAATCGACAATCCGCCATGTCCGGACAGATCCACTTCGATCAGGCGCAGTGCAACCAGCTGCCGCAAAATGGCGCGCCAGGAGCGATTGTCATGCTCTTTGCCGATCCCGTAAGTGGTGATCTGATCGTGCCCGAAACGGGAAATACGCTCATCCTCGACGCCGAGCAAAACGCGAATGACATAGGCCTGGCCGAAACGTTCACCGGTGCGGTAAATACAGGAGAGCAGCTTTTGCGCGGCTATCGCGCCGTCAAACAGGTCAGGTGGCTCCGCACAGGTATCACAGTTACCGCATGGCTCGCATCGATCACCGAAGTAGGAGAGCAGGACCTGCCGGCGGCAGCCCGCTGTTTCCGCAAGACCGAGCAGGGAATCAAGCTTCTGGCGCTCCATATATTTGCGCTGGTCCGCAGCATCCGATTCTTCAATGAAGCGGTTGCGCAAGGCGATGTCTTCATAACCGTAAAGCATAAGCACGTCTGACGGCAGACCATCACGACCGGCACGGCCGGTCTCCTGATAATAGGCCTCAATGCTGCCCGGCAGATCGATATGAACCACGAAGCGCACATCCGGCTTGTCGATGCCCATGCCGAAAGCGACGGTGGCGACGATAATCACCGCCTCACCGTGCTGAAAACGGGTCTGGTTTGCCTCGCGGGCGGTCTTGTCCATACCCGCGTGATAGGGCAGCGCGTCTCGCCCCTCTTCCCGCAACCACGCCGCCGTCTCATCGACCTTGCGTTTCGACAGGCAATAAACGATGCCGCTCTCATTCTCCCAGCCATTGAGAAAGCGTTTCAGCTGGGCGCGGGGATTGTCCTTTTCCATGATCGCATAGCGGATGTTGGGGCGGTCGAATCCGGCAATGAACGCGTCATCCTCATCGATCGCGAGATGACCGAGAATTTCGGTACGAGTGGGCTCGTCGGCGGTCGCCGTCAGCGCCATGCGTGGAGTATCGGGAAAACGCTCGATCAGCATATCGAGCTGACGGTAAGGCGGGCGGAAATCATGCCCCCATTGCGACAGGCAATGAGCTTCATCAACCGCGATCAGTGACAGGTCAATGGATTGAAGCGCGTCCAGCACATCCGGCTTGAGAAGGGTTTCCGGCGCGGCATAAAGAATGTCGACATTGCCGGCCCGCATCTCCCGCCAGAGCGTTCGACGCTCTTCCAGAGAAAGATCGGAATTGAGGGCCTCGGCCCGCACACCCGCCTGACGAAGTGCCGCGACCTGGTCCACCATCAATGCGATCAGCGGTGAAACGATCAGCCCCATGCCGCTACGGGCAAGCGCCGGGATCTGGTAACAAAGCGACTTTCCTCCGCCCGTCGGCATGAGGACGAAGGCATTGTTTCCCGCCATGACATGTCGGATGATGTCGGCCTGGCGTCCGCGGAACGTGTCATAGCCGTAAACGGTCTTGAGTATCTGCAACGGGTCGGCGGTCACGGCGGCTTTCTTCAGCGTTGGATGATTTGCGCATCATGGCCAAATCCGGATTTATCGCAATCTCGAAAGGCTGAATCGGCCACAGAAAGAGAGACAGATTACGACTCAGACGATGCATAGGCATTTGAGGGCTTAGAACGCAAAAGCCCTCCGATGAGGAGGGCTTATTCGTTTGATAAGTCTTGAAGATTTTGGTTGCGGGGGCAGGATTTGAACCTGCGGCCTTCAGGTTATGAGCCTGACGAGCTACCGGGCTGCTCCACCCCGCG
>NZ_KQ414508.1:0-136054 GCF_001263295.1 Agrobacterium sp. SUL3 | reverse complement strand
CTTTCCCAGCCCGCAATCCGCAAATTGCAGGTCACTAAAATCAGCTGCCCGCAGATTCTCATCCGCCTTCAGCCAAAAATATACAATCCATCAGCGCATATATTTTATATGTTTTGCATTGTTTGTTATATAAATATATGTTTACGGAAGCCGCCCAGATCACAGCTGGCCTGCCCTCTTCCTATCGGCCATCGCATCAAAAACTCTCCTTATGGTTGTGTAAATACTGCTTCTTGAGCTTCCGATTTCGAAGCCTTGCCCTGGCATAAAGAGATCGTGCCAGCCTTCTCCTCATCAGGGCAGTATCTGCACCAGTAGCAAGGACGTACATTTCATAAAGACCCATTTGAACACACCTTTCCTATCACGCGACGCAGCTGCGACCGTGTTGTGAGCTTCATTTCTTTTTCCATCAGCCTTTTTTCAGCTCGATGGGCATTGCAACGGGGCACTGAAAATTGGCCGCCTGTGGAAAATAAAGACACTTATCAGTGCCCCGCTTCAGCGGTTTATGCCTGTCAGAGCGTGTCCTTCAGCCAATTCGTTTCGGAGAAATAGAACGGCCCACCACAAACCAGACTCTATCTCTCCCCCGGTCCCGGCCAGAGGACTTCGCCTATCAGACCCCGAAATATGAGAGTGACGTCTTTCTCTCGCAACCGGCGCCGGTTCAGCCTCAAAACCAGAATGTTTTCCGGTTCATCGCGGAACAAGGCCAGTATAGGTTAGGAAAATGGGGTGGGGATGAGCGGGGAAAATAAAACATGAGAAAGCAGAAAGAACACAACAGAGGCTCACCGCAACATAAGTCTTGATAACTAGGTTCGTACATGTTTTGTTCTTAAAAACGGGGGGAAGATTCGACTACCGACTTTTCAAGACTGCGGCAAATGCTAATCCCCCAATTCTAAACGGAGCTTCACGGTAGAATTCACGCAGCCATTTTCAGTTTCTATGCGGGTGTGGTGCGCCCTTGCACTCTTGGCGATCACATGAGGCGTGACAAGAGCATCGTGAAGCAGGTCTTTTCTGTTAAGAACCTATACAAACTATTATGTCGATAAATCTTATTTTCACCAAAAAGGGATTCGCATCTTGAAGTATAGAGAGGTTTTCGAAAAAGATAGAGGTTTCCATTTATACCGTTACAAAGTCTCCGTTCTACTGCATGCGACTGCATACAGTAGCCGCCTTACTGATGATGAATTGTCCGATTATACGGCTTTCATCGGAAAATACCTAGATGACATTTCCGAGAAGCCGCCACGACCGATAGACTACCGCCCTGTTCCCGCAGTGACACTCTCTGATTTTGCACCACTTGATAATAGCCCTTTCTATAAATTTGTATCGGATGAGACATGGAGATATATAGATTCCGGTAACTTCCAATTTGGAACCGCAAAGTACTACAGAAATACACCAAACCTTCACATTAAAGATGAGCGTGAAGGTTATGCGAATCTGCATATCGGCTCTGGTGACGATCAGCTCCATCTATCCGTCAGCACCGGCGAAAACTTTGCAATATTCTGTGGAACATCTACAAATGTAGAAAGCTCAGAAAGGGGAATGCGCAGGAAATTCGGCGATAAGATTATCAAAATCGCTGATCCTAAATGTTTCTGCGAGAGAGTGCGCAATCTTATTGGAGCAAAAAGCTACCACATACATGATGTTATTTATTCTGACTTGAAGAATTTTATAATTGAAATGGATGATATTCATGATTTCGTAAAAATAACAGGAAATAGAGACCTTACAGAATAAGCTCTACATAATATAAATCGTAGATTTTTTCGAATCATTTATGATACGGGAATAATTCCAAGCCTCTTTATGAAGCCACATTCTTATAGTGACGAGCAAGAGAGTAGGATCATTTTCGAAATGGACTCGGATATTTCGGATCAAACCATCCGCTTACAAGACAATTACCTTCGGTCTTTGATCGAATTATTCTAGCCTTGTTCGCTATCTATTTTTTATTTTGTAATATTTTCGCCGTGCCGTTTCCCGTGACCCGCACTGTTTCCGGCCTTCGTCCAAGCCTAACCGAACAACGGTGAACAGGTCGCCGAAGAGGCCGCTCCCCACCCTGACGCCGTTCACCCACACTACACGTTCTAGCCGGATTGGATAATGCCTCTAGCATCGAGCGCCATGAGATCTTCTCTCAAGCGTACGGCCATATTCATCCGCTCGTGCAGGATACTCATCACACCCAAGTCGCCGTTATCAAGCGCTCTAAAAAACAGGTAATGATACTCATACCGGCTGAAATAAGCCTCCCTCTTGAGGTCACCGGGGACGGTAAGTTTTTGGGGAAGACGCCGCCAAAGCAGGTGATTGTCGCAGAGGCGCGCTGCAAATGAGCGTGGAGGCCACTTATATAAATCTCAGCCTGCGCTTCACCCCACGTATCCACGGTGTCGCGCCAGATTTTATCTGTGCGGCATCGGCAGGCGCATAAAAGCGATAAGCTGCCATAACTAGCGACGCTTGTTTCGGCCGATTACATCATCACCCGAGACTGCTATAAACGCCCTATCATCCGCGCGCATCGCGGGATCCAGTTCCTTTCGCAAGGCATCCCATGCCTCGTCACGGGTTTGGAGGTCACGCCGAATAAGCGCTCGAATATATTCGCTCGCATTCTCATAAAGACCGTCATCACCAATCTGCTGCTGGATATGGTCTTGCAATGCTCCGCTGACTTTGACGTGAATGCTTCCTGACGCCATGGCGTTTTCCTTTCGGTCCCCTCGATCGTGAAAAGCGTAGCGTATATTGTCAATATTCATCACAGCGTTACGGCTGCTCCTGCTCCCTAGCCAATCATGAGCGCCACGTGAATTAAATCGCTATATTGTTTACTTTGCCAACGGGGCGAAATATTTCTAGTTTAACGAAAAAACACGAATGAGGATCAAGACTTGAAAGTCATCACAGGAAGCGGATTTGCCGCTGCTGCCCTGCTTTTTTCAGGCTCTATGGCCTTTGCCGCGCCCACATACCTCAATTGCGAATTCGCAAATTCGAAAGGAACCCCTCAGGTGTTCAATTTCGCTCTCGACGAAGCCGCCGGGACATTTGGAGTTTATGTCCCGGCTTCTGGCAGTCAGAGAATGGAGAAAGGCACCTTTGCCGGTGGTAAAGCGAGCCTGAATGAAGGCTCGGTGGCATGGGAGATCGATATCGCCAAGGGTTCAGTCATTCGTGACAAGCGCATGGTTGGCGAGAAGGATGGTGCAACCTGCAAGACGATCTCGCACGCGCAGAGCGGCTTTGAAGATTAAGCCGGTCTGGACAGGAGCGAGTATCGAGACCTCTGCACAGGGAGCTGACGGCACGGCACATCTATAGCGCCTTGGCGAAGCGTTCCAGTTTGCCCAGCGTTTGCTGACCCAGCTCCACAGCGCCGAAACCCTTCGCTTGCTGGAACTCGGCTTCCGTGCTGAACACCATGCCCAGCACAACTTTCGTCGCGCCATCCTGATCGTCGAAGGAGGCCCAGGCATCGGCATGTTTCGGCCCGTTTTCGCCCCATAGCAGCGTATAGGCGAGCCTCTCTTCGGGGCGGACCTCGACATAACGATGATGGTTCGGGAAGACTGTGCCGTCAGGGCCGATCATGTCAAAGACCCATTCGCCGCCGGTTCGCAGGTCAATTCTCTTTGTGCGGCACGAAAACCCTTCAGGACCCCACCATTGCGGCAGCGTCTTCTCGTTCATCCAGGCTTTCCAGACGATGTTTCGCGGCACATTTATCGTTCGCTCCAGCACCATGGTTCGCCCGGCCACGCTGGCCAGATTGTTGAGACCGGCGCTGAAACCCTGTTGATAACCATCGCGCATATCCTCGGCCAATGAGGAAAGCTGTACCGTTACGGTCAAGCGGCTACGCTCTTCTACAGCCTGAAAATCGGCAGTCACCAGCGCTGCCGACTGGGTTATGCCGCCAGATGAGACCACCTCGTAGTTCACGCTGCGGCGGGTTGGCTGCAGCTCCAGCCAGCCGCATTCGCAGCGAATATCCGGCTGGCCGGCGACCTTGCAGAGCGACACTTCGCGACCGCCCAGCCTGCTGTCCGCCTCCAGGAATTCCACAGTCACCGAGGGTGATGGAGAGGCCCACACCGCCCGGGCGGCGGGTGACAGCCAGACCTGCCAGAGAGCCGATAGCGGAACGGCAATTTCCCGTTCGAAGCTGAGCGTTGCAAAACGGTCTTGCGGCAGATGCGGTTCAGCGTGTGCGCTTTGTTGACCCGGTTTCGTTGTCATTCTGAATCCTCCTTTATGGCCTGCATTGCAAATGCCTCCAGCCGGTCAAGCCGGCTCTCCCACATGGCCCGCTGCTCATCGAGCCACGTGCGTACCGGCTCCAGCGCTTCGGGCACTATCGCGCAGGTGCGCACCCGCCCATCCTTGGACGTGATGATCAGCCCCGCCTCTTCCAGCACGGAAAGATGCCGCATAACCGTGGGCAGACGCAGCCCCGTGGGAGCGGACAACTCCATGACCGGTGCCGGCCCGCCGCCGAGGCGGGCCAGAATTGCCCGCCGCGTTGGATCGGCCAGAGCCTGGAAGATCAGTGATAGCTCCTGATGATGCTTAGTCATGTTGCTAACTATCATGCTTCATCGCGACGGAGCAAGGGGAAACTTAGCAAATCAACTAAGTTTTATCAGGAGGCATGGCCTTGAGGATGAAATGCCGATGCGTCTCCCGACCGTTCGTTTGGGTAACCGAGCCTTTCCCCTTCATGCGCCTGGCGTTCGGCAACCGGCAGCAGATGCAACTGCTGGGTCGGAAACAAGCCATCAAAAGTTGCAGAAAAAGATTGACTCTCGCAGCTGCCTGAGTGAGCTTCGCGGGGAAAAGACGGGGAAAATATCAAATCATCATGTCACCAGAACGCTTTAATCAATGCCTGCGGGTCATCCGCTGGACGCCGATCAATATTGCGTCCGCGCTGCAATGCGAACTTTCGTGGATCGAGGCACTGGAGGCGGGCAATGAGGAGGTTCCCGCTGGCCTGGCCACATGGCTTGAAACGCTTGCACAGGCGCATGAAGCTCTCCCGCCCCCATCAACCTACAGAGGAAAACGGTCGGCATTCTGATGCGGCCGATAGCTCTTAATCTTCACCAACAACTGGATTACTCGAAATGAAATATCTCATAGCAGCTCTTGGCCTGATCAGCTTCTCAAGCCCTGCCTTCGCGGCATCCTGCGAGAAGAACTTCGCTGTCTCCGGCGTGCCGATGGTGACGGCTGTCTCTTACAAATCATGGCAGGAATTGCCGAAGGCAAAAGCGCCCGCCGTGCTTCAAAAGCTCGCTCAGGCTGTGGCAGCGGAAGGTTTTTCCGGCATCCAGATCAACAAGGCGCTGTCCTCGATCGATGCGCACCAGGAGACCAGCGGCAGCGGCAGAATTCAGACCCTGCGGGTTGTGGCCCGGCAGAAAGGCGCCGGCGTGCGGATCGACGCTGTTTTCAACATTCAGGCCGGACAGATTGCGGACAAGAACGTCATCCGCGAGGGCATCTGCAATATCATCAACGGCGTGTGAAGCACGGTAGATAAGACTGTCCTTTCGACGGAGCGGGCCAGCCGCTTCGTCTGCATTGGCCTGGCGTGACGGCCGCTTCTGCGGATGGCAACAGGAAGCAGGCCCGGGCCTCACCATTCATTCGCAGTCTCTATGATGGTAGACACCGACATCGGAAATGGCACGCCGCCGGCTGACCCGGCACGGGCGGTGAACCAGGCGCTGCTCCACGCTGTTTATGACGATGCTTATGGTATGGCGGGCGAACCCGGAATCTGCGATGGGTGCAGGCAGGGATAGTGTCCGTGGCCGGAAGCGCGCCATGAAGCGACGGGGAAAAAATGCCGATCTATGAACTGGCTGCCGTGGGCGCCGCAACCTGCTGGGCGATGACCGGACTTCTGGCGGCGCGTCCGGCGGGGCATCTGGGAGCGCTCGCCTTCAACAGGACACGGCAGCTTTTTGTCGCTTCCCTGCTCGGGGTCTATGTCCTCGCTTCGGGAACCTGGCGGGAACTGCAGCCCGAGGCGCTGTCGGCGCTTCTGCTATCCGGTTTCATCGGCATCTTCGTTGGCGATACGCTGCTGTTCACCTGCCTCAATCGGGTGGGGCCACGCCGCTCGGGAATCCTGTTTGCCCTCAACGCCCCAATTGCCGCGCTGCTGGGATGGGCGGTGCTTGGCGAAGAGCTTTCCGTAACAACGGTCACCGGCATAGGCCTGACGCTGTGCGGTGTTCTGCTCGCAATCCTCTTCGGCAAGCGCAAGGCGCAGCTGCACGAATGGGAAAGAGTGAAGGGACCACTTTGGCTCGGCGTGCTGCTCGGCCTGCTGGCCGCGCTCAGCCAGGCCGTCGGCTCGCTGATCGCAAGACCCGTCATGGCGAGCGGGATCGATCCGATTACCGCTTCCATGCTGCGCGTCGGGGTCGCGGCACTGTGCCTGACGGCGCTTACCATGCTGCCCATCAAGGCAGTCCGGCCGAATGGCCCGCTGACGAAGAGCATTTTCCTGCAGACGGCGCTTACCGGCATCATCGCCCTTGCCTTCGGCATGACGCTGCTTCTTTTCGCGCTTTCCGGCGGCAAGATCGGCATCGTCTCGACACTGTCTGCAACAACGCCCGTCATCATCCTGCCATTGCTCTGGCTGAGAACACGGGAATTGCCGGCACCCGGCGCATGGGCCGGGGCAGCACTGGTCGTGGCCGGCATGGCGCTGATGTTCTGGAAGTGACCGAAGCCGTCGAAAGCGCCGCAGATGACGCCGCGCGCGCCACGATATACCACTGCAAATAATGTCCAGCTGTTCCGGCGGCACACTTGCGCGGCAACTTTCGCGTGTCTAAAAGACGCGCAAAGTTAATTCGCATTACAGAGGACCAATTTCGTGGAACAGGAAAACACTCCAGTCGGCAAGAGCCGGCGCAAGGCTTTATGGGCAGCGGTTGCGATTATTGCCATCGCGGCTGCAGGTGTCATCGGTGGTAAAGCCTTCTACGAAGCAAAGGTCGACGAGCTGATTGCCCGCAGCGGCGCAACGGCGCGTTCCGTGGACGTCGATTTTCTCGGACAAATTCATATTCGCGAGCTGACCCTGCCGCTTGAAGACGGGAAGAAGATCCAGATCGCCGCTATCGACGGACGTCCCAAACTTCCTTTCCTGGAAGGCGCGCTCGATATGAATGGCATCGATATTGACGTGCCGACCGGCAAGATCTCCATGGCACATGCCCGTGTCGAGAATGCCGCTTTCAAGAAAGTGGAAACGGCATCTGGCGATGGCAATGCAAACTCCCTGTCCCGGCGCATGGAGCGCTTCGCAGCGACGCGCATTTCCACGCCTGAACTGACATTCACCCAGTCTATCGCCGAGACCGAGCAGAAGACCGTGTACAACAACGCGGCTCTGCTTGATATCGCCGATGGCAGGGTCGCCCGCTATACGATCGACAATGCCAGCTATGACATCAAGATGGCTCTGCCGGACAGCACTGGCACGATGGAAAAGAAGCACATGGTCGTCTCGACAGGTGCGATAACCGGCCAGGACTTCGACGCCGCCTATCTTGCAAGGCTCTACACGGAAAAAGCCGGGCCGGAAGACAAGGATGCAAAACCTCTTTACGGACCACTCTCCGTCAGCAAGGTTTCCTTCTCCGACGGTGACGGTCAATTCAGCTACGACGAAATACGCAGCGACGGCTTTACCGCTCGCATGCCGGCCGAGCCGCTGCTGGAAACCCTGAAGGCGCTGACGACAACCCAAAATGCCGATGAGCTTTCACCGCAGGAGCGCCAGGCATTTTTCGGCAAGGTCGTGTCCATTCTGGACATGATGGGCAAGAGCAACATGCAGCTGCTGGGCTTCAAGGTGGACGCGCCTGATCAAAGCGAAGGGGCGGACGGCAAGCGGGTCAAGGCCACCATCGAGCGCATCGACATGCAGATGGACAGCCGCAAGCTCGATTTCGGTCTGAACGGCATGTCGATTGGCGATGGCGACGGCAAGATCGAGGTCGCCGAAGCAAGCCTCAAGGGCTTTGACTGGAGTTCCACAATCGAAGGTCTCTCCCAGATCGTCGGCTTCGATGAAACGAAAATCGAGACATTCCCGTTCAATCGGCTGATACCGGAACTCGGCAAGGTGCGTGTCGGTGGCATCAACGTTGATATCGCCGCACCGGAAAAGACCGATGAAGAGGCCGCAGGCACGCCTGAGCGCATCAAGTTCACGCTCAAAAATTTCGAGATGGGACTGACCAAACCCTTCAATGGTATCCCGACCGATATCGAGATCAGGCAGGAGGACCTCTCCCTGCCCATCCCGGCGGATTCGACGGAAGAAGTTTTTGTTGAAGCACGCAAACTGGGTCTGGAGTCACTCGCCTTGTCTTACGCCCTCGCCGCTGGCTGGGACGAACCCAACAAAAACCTGCTGATCCGCGAAGTCTCGCTCAGCAGCAAGGATATTGGCAGTGTCAATTTTTCCGGTCTGGTAAGCGGCTTCACGGAAGAGTTTTTCTCCTTCGACCTTGGTCGCGCCCAGGCTGCGCTTTTCGGGCTTGCCGGTCGTGAGGTAAAATTCACGATCAAGGACGAAGGCATGATGGCCAAGGCGATCAAGCTCTATGCCCTGCAGAACGAGATGACCGAGGATCAGGTGCGTGGCACTTTGACGTTGGTTGCCAACGTGATGCTGCAGCAGGTGGCCGCCGAACAACCGAAACTCCAGGAGGCGGTGAACGCACTCGTCCAATTCATCAACACGCCGGGAACCTTGACTGTCACGGTCAAATCGACAGGCCCAAATGGCCTTGGCCTTTTTGATCTTGCTGCAGCCTCCGAGAATCCGATGCTTCTTCTCGACAAGGTGGATATTCAGGCAACGGCGGAATAAGCCGGCCTATCAGCCGCCAATTGTCTCGAGCTCAGTTTCCTGAGCTTGAGATAACCTGAAAATATATATTTCGGCACCCATTTGCGTAGACGCACCGAGCTTTTAAATGTAATTTTTATAAGCTTGTTTAAGCAGTTATGACGATTACTGGAAGTCAAACATTACACTCCCGGCAGCCGCCTTTCAGGATTCCCGGGAAAAGAGGTCGGCGACGTGATGACGTCCGGAAACAATTCCGGAGCGAACTGATATCTTGAAAAAATCGGACAGCACCCGGCGCATTCGGGCCGGCGATGCGACAATTGCCGCCTCCATGCTGCGATGGACCGGCGCATGGTTTCGGATGCCCACCCTTCGGCAGGCATCCGTCAGATCATCATGAAGCGCTCCGGATAACGCGTCATGTCCGGGAGGCTTTCACCTCCCGGTGCTGAAACATCAATAATGGACCGAGAGGGAATCGATCGGCGTGCCCTTCGACGGGGTGAACTTGGTCAGATCGATCCCTTCGACGGCTGCCTTGTATTCCTCAGCGCTCGGCGTGCGGCCAAGGATTGCCGACAGGACGACGACCGGGGTCGACGCGAGAAGCGACTCGCCCTTCTTTTCAGCCGTGTCTTCCACGACGCGGCCCTGGAACAGGCGGGTCGAGGGTGCCAGAACTGTGTCGCCCTTTTCCGCCTTTTCCTGGTTGCCCATGCACAGGTTGCAGCCCGGGCGTTCCAGATAGAGGATGTTCTCGTATTCGGTGCGGTTGGTGGTCTTCGGCTTCAGGTCATCGAATTCGAAGCCTGAATACTTCTGCAGGATTTCCCAATCCCCTTCCGCCTTCAGCTCATCGATGATGTTGTAGGTCGGCGCGGCAACGACGAGCGGCGCCTTGAACTCGACCTTGCCTTCGGCCTTTTCGATGTTTTTCAACATCTGGGCGACGATCTTCATGTCGCCCTTATGCACCATGCACGAACCGACAAAGCCCAGATCGACCTTCTTGGTGCCGCCGTAATAGGACACCGGACGGATCGTATCATGGGTGTAGCGCCGGGAGACATCGGCATTGTTGACGTCGGGGTCGGCGATCATCGGTTCGTCGATGACATCGAGATCCACAACGACTTCGGCGAAATATTTCGCATTGTCGTCGGGGGTCAAGGCGGGCTTTTCGCCAGAACGGATCTCGGCGATGCGCTGATCCGCCTTGGCGATCAGGCCCTTCAGGGTCTGGGCGGCATTGTCCATGCCCTTGTCGATCATGATCTGGATGCGCGACTTGGCGATCTCCAGCGACTCGATCAGCGTCTCGTCCTCAGAGATACAGATCGACGCCTTGGCCTTCATCTCGGCCGTCCAGTCGGTGAAGGTGAAGGCCTGGTCGGCGAGCAGCGTGCCGATGTGGACTTCGATGATGCGGCCCTGGAAGACGTTATCGCCATGCTGCTTCAGCATCTGCGCCTGCGTCGCATGCACAACATCGCGGAAGTCCATATGCGGCTGCATCGTGCCCTTGAAGGTGACCTTGACCGATTGCGGGATCGGCATGGTCGCTTCACCCGTCGCCAGCGCCAGCGCCACGGTGCCCGAGTCGGCGCCGAAGGCGACGCCCTTGGACATGCGCGTATGGCTGTCGCCGCCGATGATGATCGCCCAGTCATCCACGGTGATGTCGTTCAGCACCTTGTGGATCACGTCCGTCATCGAATGGTAGACGCCCTTCGGGTCGCGCGCGGTGATCACGCCGAAATTGTTCATGAAGGACATGAGCTTCGGAATGTTCGCCTGCGCCTTCTTGTCCCAGACGGAGGCCGTATGGCAGCCCGACTGATAGGCGCCATCCACCAGCGGCGAAATGACGGTTGCCGCCATCGCCTCAAGTTCCTGCGCGGTCATCAGGCCGGTCGTATCCTGCGAGCCGACGATGTTGACCTTGACGCGAACGTCCGAACCGGCATGCAGAACCTTGCCGGGGGTCACGCCGACGGCGTTGCGGTTGAAGATTTTCTCAACGGCGGTGAGGCCCTGACCTTCGATCGCGATTTCCTTGTTCGGGGCAAAGACCGGCGTAGCCTCGATGCCGAGCGTCTGAGCCGCAAAGGTCTGGAGCTTCTTGCCAAAGACGATGGCGTATGAGCTGCCCGCCTTCATGAATTCCATCTTCTGGGGCGTGAAGGCGGCGGCAACGTCAACCAGCTCATTGCCGCTTTCGTCGCGAAGCTTGCGGTTCTTGGCGTCGATCTTGAGGACAGTGCCGGTCTCGACCGAATATTTCTGCTCGAGGATCGGGTTGCCGTCATTGTTGAGGATCGGCTTGCCGTCTTCACCGAGCTTCTTCACCCAGTTCTTCAGGTTGATGCCGATACCACCCGTCACGTCGACGGTGGTGGCGAAAATCGGCGAAATGCCGTTGGTGCCGGCGACGATGGGGGCGTAATTGACGAAGGGCACATAGGGGCTGGCCTGCTTGCCGGTCCACAGCGCCACGTTGTTGACGCCGGACATCCGCGACGAGCCAACGCCCATCGTGCCCTTTTCGGCGATCATCATCACCCGCTTGTCGGGATGCTGCTTCTGAAGCGCGACGATTTCCGCCTGCGCTTCCGGCGTGATCATACACTGGCCGTGCAGCTGGCGGTCGGAACGCGAATGCGCCTGGTTGCCGGGGGACAGAAGGTCGGTCGAAATATCGCCTTCGGCGGCGATGAAGGTCACAACCTTGATCTCGTCCTCGACGTCCGGAAGCTTGGTGAAGAATTCGGCCTTGGCATAGCTTTCAAGCACGCCCTTGGCGACGGCATTGCCTGCCTTGAAGGCGTCGCGCAGCCGGAACATGTCGGCATCATAAAGGAAGACCTGGGTCTTCAGAACTTCACCCGCCTGCGCGGCAAGTGCCGCGTCATCACCGAGCGTGATGTCGAGCAGCACTTCGACAGAAGGGCCACCCTTCATGTGCGACAGCAGTTCCAGCGCGAAGGCAGGCGTGATCTCTGGCACGACGACTTCACCGAGAATGATCTGCTTGAGGAAGGCCGCCTTGACGCCCGCAGCACTCGTGGTGCCCGGCAGGGAGTTGTAGATGAAGAATTTAAGGGCGTCCGTCCGGTATTCGCTACCGGCATCCTTGATCAGCGCAATGATTTCGGCGGTCAATGCGCCGTCATCGATCGGCTTGGGTGCGAGCCCTTGTTGTTCTCTGCTTTTGATCTCAGCCAGGTAATCCAAGTAAAGGTTCATCGCTATCCCAACGTCCTGATATGTATGGAGCCAAAACCCAGCACCACCGAACTGTCACGTCAATAGGTCTGGGTCTTTTACCGGTTTCGAGTACGCCAACCGGGGCCGGCTGACAAGATGTCGCATTTCAGTATAATCGTTTCAATCGTTCCGTTGTTCGACTGTCGCGACAAAAATGGGCGGCCCTTCTGCGAACCGCCCATTCCTATATCAGACCATTGTCTTGCCGGCGATCAAAAGGAGCCGTGAATCCGCCGTCAAAAACACGGCAATCATCAAAACTCCTCCCAGCTGTCCGCAGATGTGTTCAGCGCGGCATTGCCGGAAAACGCAGCCCTGATCCTGCCGCCAAGAGCGCGCGCCGGAGACGCCGCGGGCCTGTCGGACGAAGAGACGGTGCGAACCGGAGCGGAGGCTTCACTATAACCGCCTTCGGACAGTTTGAACTGGGCGATAAGCCCGTTGAGCGAAGACGCCTCGCGTGCAAGGCCGTGGCTTGCAGCCGTGCTTTCCTCCACCATCGCGGCGTTCTTCTGGGTGTCCTGATCCATCTGGTTCACAGCCGTGTTGATCTGCTGGAGGCCGGAGGACTGTTCCTGTGCCGATTCCGCGATCGCCGCGACGTGCCGGTTGATGTCCTGCACTTCGGTGACGATCAGTTCCAGCGCCCTGCCGGTTTCGCCAACCAGCTGCACGCCCTGCTCCACCTGACTGTTCGATGTCGTGATCAGGTTCTTGATTTCCTTGGCGGCACCGGCGGAACGCTGTGCCAGCTCACGAACCTCCTGCGCGACAACGGCAAAGCCCTTGCCCGCATCACCGGCACGCGCCGCTTCCACGCCGGCATTCAGCGCCAGAAGGTTGGTCTGGAAGGCGATCTCGTCGATCACGCCGATGATGTTGGAAATCTGATTGGCGGATGTCGCGATCTGTTCCATCGCCGCGACGGCCTTCTGCACAACCTCACCCGACTTTTCCGCGCCGACCTTTGCGCGGCCGACGAGATGACCGGCTTCCTGTGCACGTTTGGTGGAGTCCTTCACCGTGATGGTGATTTCTTCCAGCGCCGCCGCAGTCTCTTCAACGGCCGCCGCCTGCTGCTCCGTGCGTCTCGCCAGATCATCTGCCGCAGACCGGATTTCGTTGGCGCCGGCATCGATGCCACGGGCATTCTGCGCCACCTGGGTCAGGGTCGACTGCAGCTGTTCAGCGGCCCGGTTGAAATCACCGCGAATACCGTCAAGGCCGGCAACGAACGGCTGAACGATCCGGTAGGTAACATCGCCCTCAGCGATCTTCGAAAGCGCAGTGGCAAGATTGTCGACGGCAAACTGTACGTCGGCAGCCTCCTTCGCCTTCTGTTTCTCGCGCTCTATCCGGTCCTTTTCAGAAGTCGACCGGTTAGCCTCAGTTTCATTCTCAAGCCGCACACGCTCGATTGCATTTTCACGGAAGGCCTGAACCGCAGCGGCCATCTGGCCCACTTCATCCTTGCGGTCCATTCCGTCGATTTCGCTTGCCGTATCACCGGCCGCCAGCGATCCCATGCGCTCACGAAGCCGCGCAATCGGGGTGGTGATGCCACGCGAAGAGACAAACAGGCCGAGTGCGATCAAGGCGAGGGAAACAAGCGCAATGCCGATCAGTCCCGTCCAGATCGTCGTATCGGTGCTGGCGGTGAGCTGCTGCCTGCCATCGTTCATGACCTGAATAAGCTGCTCGTTGCCGGCGCTGATCTTCGGCGACACTTCGCCGATTTTCCGAAGGACGTTCAGCGCCATCTGCTGCGCTTCGGCGGTTTTCCCCGCCTGCATCAGGGCGATGACCTGATTGCCGATCTCCTCCACTTCAACGACACCCTTCAGGATATCGCGGGCGGCATCCGTGCGGGCCGGCACCAGTTCCATGATCTTGTTCTGGCGCTCTTCGAGCTGTTTGCGGTCTGCCCTGAAAGTCTTGACCGCCGATTCGAAATCGCTGCCAGCGGGATCATTGAGGCTGGCGCGAAGCATCTGCATGCCGAGCGCATTGAGATTGCCGCTGGTCCGCGCGTTCAGCACCGCCGCAAGAGCCTCGTTGGCAATGAAATCGCTATAGACGCGGTCGGTATTCTTATATTGCAGGCTGACGTAGCTAATTCCGGAAAGCGACATCAAACTCATCAGCGAGATGACAAAAACGACCTTCGTTTTTATCTTGGTATTCTTCAGGAAAGACATGAATGGCCTCGGGGCAAGCGCTCCGCCAGCCATCCGCATAGGGTGGCCGGGGAGAGATATAAAGAAACATCGCGGGTAGCTGTGCCCCTCATAGGGCTACAAGCGGACATCAACTCAAAGCCGGAAAGGCATGGTGAGACGGGGGTCCGATTGCTCTACCGGCTCCGCCGATGAACCTTGGAACCTGCGTATTTTAGATTTCACAAAACCACTGAATGAAGTGTTACCCGGCATATGCAAGTCATGACAATTTGCGACATTGCTAAATTATTTAGACGCTAATTTTAATCGGGCGGTCTGCGTCTCCGGGTGTCACGAAAGCGTTAAGGAAAGGCATTAGAAACGCCGCCGACCCGTTAAAAAATGCACGGCTGTGCAAAGGCGGGCCAGCGCCGTTCCGATCTTTCCAAAAAGGGTCAGCGCTCAACAATTCCACTCGCCGAGAGCACTGGAGACAGAGATGAAACGCCGCACCTTCATGATATCAGCAGCAGGCGCCGCCGCTGGCCTTGCCCTTGCGCCGCGCATGAGCTTCGCCGCACCGGGCACGATCGACTGGTATACTGGCGCTGACAGCAACATCCTCGATTTTTGGACCAACACGGTGAAGCCCGCTTTCGAGGCCGCCAATCCGGGTATCAAACTCAACCTCGTTGACGCCGGTGACAATGCCGGCATTATCGCCATCGGCGAACGCGCCATTGCAGCAAAGCAGACAGGCACCGACCCGCAGGCTGACTATTTCGAGCATTCCGACCCGCTGCTGCCCACCGGCGCAATCGATGCCGGCATCTATGTGAACATGGCGAAAGCCGGTCTCTCCAACTATTCGCGCGTCAACCCGCTTGCCATCCGCAGTGAATACAGCCTGCCCTATCGCGGCAGCCAGGTTCTGCTCGCCTATGACACAGCCAAGCTGAAGCCCGCGGATGCCCCGAAGACCTGGGAGCAGCTGGTCACCTGGATCAAGGCCAATCCCGGCCAGTTCGTCTATAACCGTCCCGACAAGGGCGGCTCCGGCGGCAATTTCGTTCGCCGCGCCATCCATCAGGCCAATGGTCTCGACCCCAAGGCCTTCACGGTCGACAACTACACCCAGGAATTCGGCGACAAGGCACTGGGCAAAGCCTGGGATCTGCTGACCGATATCGCCCCGTCGCTTTATGACAAGGGCGCCTATGCCTCCGGCAATACCCAGTCTCTGCAGCTTCTGTCGCAAGGCGTCGTGACGATGACACCCGTCTGGTCCGATCAGGTTCTGAAAGCCATCGATCAGGGTGTGCTTCCTGCGGAAACGGGCCTCGTTCAGCTTCAGGATCTCGCGCTTTGCGGCGATTTTTCCCGGGCCGTGGTGCTGGCGAACGGCACCAATCGCGATGCCGCCCTCAAGCTGGCGAACTTCGTTCTCTCCGAAGAAATCCAGGGCGCCATCCTCACTGAGCTCGGCGGTTTCCCCGGCGTTTCCTGGGACTATGTATCGGCCGATCTGCGCAAGCGCTTCGCCGACATCATTCCGCAGACCATTCCGACCTTCCCGGCCGGCAAATGGGAAACCGCCATCAATGACGGCTGGTACCGTCACGTTGCTCCGAACGTCGACCGCAAGTCGTGACTGAGGTAGCAGAAGGAGCGGTTCGTCCGCTCATCGACAATTCGGCAGGCAGGAGGCCCATCGGCCTCCTGCTCGTCGCCATTCCCGTTTTCCTGATGATCTGGCTCGTCATCTGGCCGGCCATCAATGCCATAGGCCGCACCATCTGGCGTATCGGGGCCAATGGAGAAACGACGTTCGATCTTTCGAGCTACGTCTTCTTCTTTTCGGATCGCTACAGCCTCGACAATCTTGCCGTCACGCTCTGGACCACTTTGGTCTGCGCCATGCTGCTTCTGGTGATCTGCCTGCCGATCGCGCTTTATCTGCGCTTTTCCCAGGGCCGCCTTTCGGCCTATGTGCAGGCGCTGGCCATCTTTCCGATGTTCGTGCCCTCCATCATTCTCGCCTTCGCCTTCATCCGCGTGCTTGGGCCCAATGGCATGGTGGATATTCTGCTCAACGCGGTCGACCTGCCGAAAATCCGCACGCCCTATCTGACCCCCTGGGGGCCGGTCATCGGCCTTGTCTGGGACAATATCCCGCTGACGGTGCTGATCCTGCTGTCGGGCCTCGGCAGCGTCGCCAACCAGTCGGTGGAAGCGGCGCGGGATGTGGGCGCCAACGCGCTGCAGGTTTTCTGGCACATCATCCTGCCGCGCATTTCCAATTCCATTCTCGTGGCGCTTTCCTTTTCGGTGCTCGGCATTTTTTCCTCCTTCACCCTTCCTTACCTGCTTGGCCCCGCATCGCCGGAAATGATTGGTCCCTTCATGCAGCGCACCCTTCGCGATATGCAGGACCCCATCGGCGCCATGACCCAGGCCGTCATCGCCTTCGGCTTCTGCATTGCCTTCGGCCTCTTTTATGTGCGCTCAGTCGCACGCAATCAGGGGAAGTAACATGGCCGCTTTTGCACCGGCGCGCAGGCGCCTCGACTGGCCCGGCATATTCTTCGCCACTCTTTTGACCGTTGCGATCGTCGGGCCACTCATCGTCGTCGGCACCTGGGCTTTCACCGAAGTCTGGCGTTACCCCAACGTCGTGCCGCAACAGTTCGGCTTTCGTTTCTGGGGCCAGACGCTCGGACGCCCCGATGTGTGGAACGCCCTGATGCTGAGCTTTCGGCTGACGACGGTGGTGACCCTGCTTTCGGCGCTGATCTGCCTTCCCGCCGCTTATGCCTTTGCCCGCATGAGCTTTCCCGGCCGTAACCTCTTGTTCTTCTCCTTCCTTGCCGGTCATGCTTTTCCGAAATTCGGGCTGCTGGTAGCAATTGCGGCAATCTTTCTGCAACTCAATCTCATCGGCACCTTCTGGGGTGTCGTTCTCATCCAGCTCGTCGGCACGCTGATGTTCATGATCTGGATACCCGTCGCCGCGTTTCAGGCCGTCGATCGCCGCATGGAAGAGGCGGCCCGCGATGTCGGCGCCAGTCCCCTGCGGGTCTTCTGGTCGATCACGCTGCCGCAGGCCGGACCGACCATCGCCGCCGCCGTGCTCCTGAGCTTCGTCGGCACCTTCTATGAAACCGAAGGGGCATGGCTCATCGGCGCACCCGGCATCCGCACCATGCCGGTGCTGATGATCAGCTACATCAACAACCAGATGGTCATCCAGTATGGTGCGGTCCTGTCCGTCGTGCTCTGGGTGCCGTCATTCATTGCCCTCATGTTCGCCCGCCGCATCATTGGCGGCGGCGCCTTCGCCCGCGGCTTCGGCGGTTAGGAATATTCATGTCCGTACTTCATATCCGCGGGGTCACGAAAACCTTCGCCGGTGGCACCAATGCAGTCGACAACTTCTCGCTCGATGTCGCCGATGGTGAACTCGTCTGCCTTCTCGGCCCGTCCGGTTCAGGCAAATCGACGCTGCTGCGCATGGTCGGCGGTTTCGAACAACCGACCGGCGGACGGATCACCATCGACGGCGAAGATGTCACCCATCTGCCACCCGAGCGCCGGCCCACCGGCATGGTGTTCCAGAGCCACGCGCTCTGGACCCATATGAATGTCTTCAAAAACCTTGCCTTCGGTCTGAAGCTGCGGCGCATGCCCGCCTCCGCGATCCGGGAAAAGGTCGAAGCGGTACTCGAACTGGTGGGGCTTTCCGGTTATGGCGAACGCGCCACCAGCCAGCTCTCCGGCGGCCAGCAGCAGCGCGTGGCGCTTGCACGCTCACTGGTCCTGGAGCCGAAAATCCTGCTTCTGGATGAACCCTTCGCCAGCCTCGACCAGCATTTGCGCGAGCGCCTGCGCGAAGAGGTGCGCGATATCCAGCAGCGTCTCGGCATCACCACGCTGTTCGTGACGCATGGGCAGGACGAGGCCCTTTCCATGGCCGACCGCATCGTCGTGATGGCCAATGGCAGGACCGAGCAGATCGACCGGCCGAACGTCATCTACCGCGAACCGCAGACCCCCTTCGTCGCCGGCTTCATCGGCACGATGAACCTGATCGAAGGCGTGGTCTCGGGCGGAAACTTCAGCCATGCCGGCCTGACCGTGCCGCTGCCCGTTTCCGACGGTCCCGCCATTCTCGCCATCCGTCCCGAGGCCGTTGACCTGACGGCATCCGAGACGCCGCAGGCAAGCGTTCACCGGGTGACCGATTACGGCACCCATGGCCTTGTCGATCTCGATCTTCCCGATGGTATCAGGATCAAATCGATGGTCGCCCATCCCGATCTCTTCCGGGCCGGACAGGGGGTCGATATCCAGCCCCGCGCCGTCACGGCCTTTCGCGACAACCGGCAAATCTACCGGAGCTGACAATGAACATGCCCATCCTCCTCGAACGCGACGGCCACCGCACCTGGCTCAAATGGCATCGCGGCCGCCGCCGCGCGGCCGATCCCGCCTTCACCGGCGAGCGTATCATCGAGGCCATGTGCCTTGGCGCGAGCATCGAAGTCGATCTCGTCATTCACGCCGACCACGGCTGCGCCGTGCTGCATGATCTGACGCTGGAGCGGGAAACCACGGGCGCCGGAAGGGTGCGCAACACCTCCGCCGCCGCGCTGCGCCAGCTGCATCTGCGCGACAATCAGGGCCAGCCCGTATCCTCAAGGGTGATGCTGCTCGAAGACCTCTGCGCCCTGCTCGCCCGCGAGATCATCCATCCCGATGCCCTTCTGCAGCTCGATTTCAAGGAAGACCGGCACGCCCTCACCCCGCAGGTCATCGCCGGTTTCAGCGCAAGCATCGCGCCATTGGCGGGCTCCATGATCCTGTCCGGCGGTGATTTCGACGCGATCGCCGCGCTTGCCGCATCGGTCCCCGATCTCAAAACCGGATATGATCCATGTGAGGACGACACACTCGCACGGCTGCAGCAGGACGGAAACTTTTCCGGCTTCATCGAACAGGCGCTTGCCACGGCACCGGCTGCCGGAATGATCTATCTCGACTACCGGATCGTCCTTGCCGCTGAAGATGCCGGCATCGATATCATCGCCCCCATTCATGCCGCCGGCCGCCGTGTCGATGCCTGGACCATCAACCGCATCACCCCGCAATCCATCACCGATGTCGAGCGGCTTTTGCGGCTCAAGGTCGACCAGATCACCACCGATGACCCGGAAGGGCTAACCGAGGCATTCAGCCGATGACCGTCAATTACACCGCCATTCTGGAAGACATGATCGCCACCACCCGCGAGGCCGGCGCATTGACGCTCGAGCATTTCAGGCGCTTCCGCGACATCGAGATCGGCGTCAAGGGACCGGGCGACTTCGTGTCCGATGCGGACCGGCAGTCCGAAACACTGATCCGCGAACGCTTGCTCGGCCGGTATCCCTGGGGGCTGACCGGCGAGGAATTCGCTCCGGTTGACGGTTCGGATGCCGAACATCGCTGGCTGGTCGATCCCATCGATGGCACCACCAATTTCATCTATGGCCAGCACTACACCATCACCATTGCGCTTCGCCGCGGCAACGAGACGATATGCGGGCTCGTCTATAATCCCGTCGCCGACGAAATGTTCACCACGATCAAGGGCGAAGGCGCATATCTCAACGGCGAGCGCCTGCGCGTCAATGCCAGCAGCGATATCGCGCTCATGTGCGTCGGCACCGGCCTGCCAACACCCAACCTCTCGCTTTATCTCGGCGCCTATCAGCGCCTCGACGATATTCGCGCACCCATCGGCGCGGTGCGGGTCGTCGGCAGCGCCGCCAATTCCTGCGCTTACGTGGCCTGCGGCCGTCTTACCGGCTATTACGAGGAGACGGGGTTTGTCGATACCGCAGCCGGCATCCTGCTCGTTGAGGAAGCCGGCGGCATCGTGACGGACTGGTGGGGGCGCGGGCCTGAAATCTATGAGCGGACCGGCACGCTGATCGCCGCCAATGCCGCAACACACGCCTATCTTCTCGAGCGGCTTGGCGGCGTTCCGCCCAAGGATCCGTGAGCGGCGCAGCGCGCGGTCAGCACGTATCCGTCAGCACGTATCCGCCAATATGCGGATCCTGCGAAGGAGAGCGTGATCAGTAACCGCCCGTCATCAGCACGGTTTCACCGGTCATGAAACTGCAGGCCTGCGACGACAGGAAGATGGCGGCACCCACCATTTCTTCCGGCTGCCCGGCACGGCCCATCCAGTTCAGCGTCCGGACGTATTCCGCCCAGCCTTCGGGGTCCTCATCACGACGGTGGGCATTGCGGTCGGTGTCGATGAGGCCGGGCGCGAGCGTGTTGAGCAACACATTGTCGCGCGCATAATCCCGCGCCTGACTCTGGATCAGATTGTGCTGCGCAGCCTTGGTGGCGGCATAGGCGGTGACGATGCCCTTCGGCCGCAGCTGATTGACCGAGCCGATGGAAACCACCCTGCCCCACTTGCGGGCCGCCATGCGCGGCAGGGCCGCCTGCAGCATATCCACCGTCGAGCCCAGATTGACCGCCAGCTGAAACGCCAGATCGCCGGGCGTCAGTTCCGAGAGCACGGCGTTGATCTGGGCGCTGGCATTGATGACAAGAATATCGACCGGCGCGACCGCCTCGGCGCGTTCGATGAGATCACGACCGGCACCGGCCTCGGAAAGATCGCCCGCCAGTTCCTGCGCCGTGCCGCCGCTTGCGACGATCCGGTGCTGCACGGGCGCGGCAGCGCCCGGCTTTACGCCATGCAGGATGACATGGGCGCCCGCGCCCGCCAGCCCCTCGGCAATGGCCGCACCTATGCCACGGCTGGAACCGGTGACGAGTGCCGTGCGGCCCTTCAATCCAAACACGCTTTCGAGACGCATCCTTTATCCTTCAAACAGTGAGATGCGCGCGCCGGCAATTCCCGGGTGGCAGGAAAACAGGCCGCCGGAGAGTGGCGCGTCGGCGAGCGTGGATGCCGGCAGGCGCGTGCGGGCGCTGGTGATGAACAGCGTCGACAGATCAGGCCCGCCAAAGGCGATGCTGGAAGGGCGCGGCACCGGCATGTCGATCACCTGGTCCAGCTTGCCGTTCGCAAGATAACGGCGCACGCACCAGCCATCCCAGATGGCGCACCACACCCCGCCTTCCGCATCCACAGCCAGACCATCCGGCCGGCCATCGGCCACGGGAATACGGGCAAACTCACGGCGCTGCGACAGGGCACCCGTCGCCGGATCGCAATCATAGGCGTGGATGAGGCCGGGCACGGTATCGACGAAATAGAAGGTCCGGCCATCGGGGCTCCAGCCGAGACCGTTGGAGACGATGATACCGCCTTCCTTGCGCTCGGATGCGCCATTGGCGTTGATACGATAAAGCGCACCCGTGGGCTTGGAGGCATCGATGCGCATCGAGCCGACCCAGATCGCGCCATCCGGCCCGCATTTGGCATCGTTCAGGCGGTTATCGGCGATGCCCGCTTCCGGGCTGACAAAGGGCGTCAGCCGGCCGGAGGCGAAATCCAGCCATTCGACGCCATCCTGCGAAGCGACCAGCAACCGCCCGCCAGTGACCGGAATGACGGCGCTGACAAGCTTGCCGGTCTCGCAGGTTTCGTTGCGGCCCGTGGCGGGATCAAAGCGGTGCACTGCCGGATGGAGGATATCGACCCAGTAGAGCGTGTTTTCCCCCTCGTGCCAGACCGGGCTTTCCCCCAGCTGCGCGCCCCATGGCAGAATGCAGCTGAGTTCGGCACTGGGGCGGCCCGTTGCCGAACGCGGGCGTGGCCGCGAGCTGATCGCCACGGCCCCGGCTGCACCGGTAATGCGCCGGGCGGCGGCAATCAGTTCACGCCCGGCGGGATGGATATTGGAGGAATCCAGCCGCGACGATGGCCCGAGCGCAACGAGCACGCCCATCGGCGTATTGTCCCGGCCCATGACAGGGGCGGCGACCGAATTCACCCCCGGCAGATGCTCCTCGTAGGAAATCGAATAACCCCGCGCCCGGGTCAGCGTCAGATCGGCCTGCAGCGCATCGAGGGTGGTGATGGTTTTGGGTGTCTGCAGATCGAGCGTCAGGCGATCCAGCAGGGCGCGGCCGACGGCGGGATCCTGAAAGGCGAGCAGCGCCTTGCCCGGTGCGGTGCAATGCAGGGGAACGCGGCGTCCCACCTCGACGCGCACCGAAAGACCGTTCGGCGAACGCTCGGCGAGATATTGCGTCATCGTGCCGTCAAGCCGGCACAGCGCAACCGTCTCCCCCAGTTCGGCGGCCAGCCGCTCGAGTTCCGGCGTTGCCGCCGAGACGAGATCGAAGCTCTCCCAGACCTTATGGGACATTTCCAGAAAACGCTGGCCCAGAACATAGGTGCCACGGGCCTCATCCTGACGGACGAGGCCATAAGCGATGAGGGTGCGCAGGATGCGCGCGAATGTCGGCTTCGGCAGGCCGGAGGCGCGCAGCAGCTCGGCAAAACGTAACGGTTCCGGTGCATCGGCGACCATGTCAAGCAGGGTCAGCCCCTTGGCCAGCGCCGCCGTGCCGCCCGGCGTCTCCGGTTTCATCGCCTCTGCTCCTGCGCGAGTCGCTGCCGCCTTGCGGCCGCCGCGTCGTCCAGCATCCGGTCCATCGTCCATTCCGCTTCAAACCCCAAAGTGTTTCTGATCCGCTCGTTGGACGTATGGTAATAAACGCCGTCGCCGGGAAAATCGACTGTCACGATGGGCAGGCCGGTCAGCGCGGCAATCTTCGGCAGAAGCGCGGCGAAATCGGCCGGTTCGTCGGCACCCAGATTGAAGGTGCCACCCGCCGCCTCGGGGTGATCGAGAGCGAGCAGAATGCCCGCCACCATGTCGCGTGTATCGGTTATATGCATACGGAACGGCCGGCCGTTTTCATTGCGCGCCAGAATGTGCGACGGCTCACCGATATCGCGGGACTGGAGCAGTTCGGCGATGGCAGTATTTCCGAAATTCTGCTGCTGGCGAATGCGCGGCCGCAGGAAAAACCGGGGACCGGAAAAGAAGCTGTCCTCGTCCAGCAGTTCCGCCGCATCCTGCGTATGCGAAAACCGCAGGATCACCGTTTCCATGGTGCCGCTTCGCTGGTGAAAGCGCACCAGCTCTTCACCCAGAAGCTTGGTCAGACCATAGGGCGAATTGGGGCAAAGCGGATGATCCTCGGTGACCGGCAGGAATTCCGGCCGGTTTTCCGGATAGACCTCACCCGAGGAGGCGAAAACGAACCGCCGCACGCCAGCCGCCGAAGCCGCATCCAGAAGCCGGCGCGTGCCCTCGACATTGACGGCGAACATGCGGTCACGATCCGCCGGAGCCCATGACATGAAGGCGCCCAGATGCAGGACGGCGCTCACACCCTTGATGGCCTCGGACAGTGCCTGTGCATCCTCCAGTGACCCGACGACTTCCTCGCCGCCGGTTCCCGATGGCCTGAGATCAAAACCGCGAACGGGGCGGCCCTGTGCGCGCAAGGCTGCGACAACGGCACGGCCGACACGGCCTGCCGATCCGGTGACGAGGATCATAGCCGTGCTCCTGTCTTCGCATCGAAGAGATAAAGCTGGGCCGGATCGAAACCGAGCCGGAGCGCCTCATTACCGGGAAGGTTGCCGGTATGCGAGACACGCGCGATCAGCCCCTTGGACTTGCCCTCCTCGCCATCCGCAACCCTTGCGCCCTCCGCATCGAAATAGACGTATTTTTCCGATCCGAGGCTCTCCACCAGCGTCGGGCGGACATCGAAGGTAACCGGTGCATCGCCCAGAACGAGATGTTCCGGCCGCAGGCCGACGATCACGTCGCCTTGGCGGACGGCTGCGCCCGGCAGGGAAACCTGTTGCCCAAACAGGGTAACAGCGCCATCACGCAGTTCCGCATTGAGGAAATTCATGCCCGGCGAGCCGATGAAACCGGCAACGAAAAGATTGGCCGGATTGTTGAAAAGCTCGTCGGGTGCGGCGATCTGCTGGATGATGCCGCCCTGCATGATGACGACGCGGTCCGCCATCGTCATCGCCTCAACCTGATCATGCGTCACATAAACGGTGGTGACACCGATGCGTTTGTGCAATGCGCCGATTTCAGCACGCATGTGGACGCGCAGCTTGGCATCGAGGTTGGACAGCGGCTCATCCATCAGGAAGGCCTGCGGCTGGCGCACGATGGCACGGCCAAGTGCCACGCGCTGCCGCTGGCCGCCCGACAGGTCCTTGGGCTTGCGATCGAGATAGGGCGTCACTTCCAGAATGCGCGCCGCATCATCAACCCGGCGATCGATCTCGGCCTTATCAGTGCCGCGCATCTTCAGGCCGAAGCCGATATTCTGGCGAACGGTGAGGTGCGGATAAAGCGCGTAGTTCTGGAACACCATTGCGATGTCCCGGTCGCCCGGCGCCAGATCCGTCACTTCGTGGTCGCCGATGAAGATCTGCCCTTCGCTTGCCGGTTCGAGACCGGCAAGGATTTTCAGCATCGTCGACTTGCCGCAGCCGGAAGGCCCGACCAGCACCACGAACTCGCCGTTCTCGATCTCAAGCGAAAAGGGCCTGAGCACGTTGAGCGCGCCATAGGACTTGCTGACATTGCGAATGGAAATATTGGCCATGCTTATTTCTCCGCGCCAGCGGTGAGGCCGCCGACCAAATAACGTTCCAGGAACAGGTAGATTGCGATGATCGGCAGCGCGATGAACACGGATGCGGCGGAAATGTCGTTCCAGTAGGTGACATATTCGCCCTGCATCGTGGTGATGCCGAGATTGGCCGTCCAGTTGTCCGGCGAGTTGACGAGGAAGGTGCGCGCATAGGCGTAGTCTGCCCAGCTGAGCACGAAGGCATAAAGTGCGGTGGCGGCAAGGCCCGGCGTGGCGATGGGAAGCACGACGCGCACCATCGCGCCGATCGGCGAGCAGCCGTCGACCATGGCAGCCTGTTCCAGTTCCTTCGGGATGGTGTCGAAATAGCCTTTCAGCATCCATGTGGCGAAAGGAATGATCATTGTCGAATGCGCCAGAACCAGCGTCCACAGGCTGCCGATCAGGCCGAAGCTGGAAAAGATCGAAAACAGCGGAATGACGAGCAGCGTCGCGGGCAGCATCTTCGCCGTCAGGACGAAGAGGCCCATGGTCGCGCCGCCCCGCATGGAATAACGCGACAGCGCATAACCGGCGCTGACCGAGACCAGCATCGACAGCGCCACCGAGCCGATGGCCGCCAGCATCGAGTTCCAAAGCCACAGCAGGATCGGTTTTGCCGCCCAGACGCGGGCGAAGATGTCCCACTGCGGATCGTCAGGCCAGAAGGTCGGCGGCAGGCGATACAGCTCATCGGTGGTGGAAAGTGCCGTGACCAGCAGCCAGTAGACCGGGAACAGGATCATCACCAGCGTGAAGATCACAGTCGCGTAAAGGGCAAGGCTCTGTAAAAATGTCCGTTTCATCAAAGCCTCCTCAATAGATCGATTTCGAACGCCGGCCGAGCATCAGGAGGCTCGCGACGATGCAGATCACCAGCGTCAGCACGCCGACGGCGGCGGCACGACCGAAATTGTGATACTGGAAGGCCTGGTCATAGGTCATGATCGACAGTGTCTGGGTTGAACGCAGCGGCCCGCCGCCGGTCAGAACCTTGATGATGGAAAAGTCGCGGAATACCCAAAGCAGCGTCAGCACCAGCGTCACGCCCAGCACCGGCATCAAAAGCGGCATGGTGATCCAGCGGAAACGCTGCCACACACTCGCGCCATCCACCTTCGCCGCCGCATAATAATCGGCGGGGATGGACTGCAGGCCAGCCAGACACATGATCGAGACGAATGGAAAACCCTTCCACACCATGGTGATCGCCACTGCCCAGAAGGCGGCGGTGGAACTGCTGACCCACGGGATCATCTGGTCGGTGAAGCCGAGTTTGATCGCCAGCCAGCCGAACAGGCCGAAGGACGTGTCGAACATCCACGCAAAGATGACGACCGCGATGATTTCCGGCACGGCCCAGGGCAGTGCCATTCCCAGCCGCGCGACGGTGCGGCCCTTGAAACGGTTATTGGCGAGAAGCGCCGTGCTGAGGCCGACCGCGACGCTGCCGGCGGTAACGACGATGACCAGTTTCAGCGTTACCCAGCAGGCCAGCCAGAATTCCGGCGACGAGAACAGCCATGTGTAATTGCTCAGCGAAAACGGCCGGCTGGCGCCGCCAAGCCGCGGTATCTTGACCTGCTGGAACGACAGGTCGATGGCCAGCACGAGCGGCCAGACGATGATGGCGGCAACCATCAGGACCGCGGGCGCGATCAGAATATAGCCGAGGAGATGTTGCCGGCTGGGACGAGCAAGATCGAAGAACTTGCGACGCCCAGCCCGAACGGGTTCGGTCATGGATGGTCCTCCTGCCGGATGCGAATGATGGCCATGGCCCTTTACGGGCCATGGCAGGACAACAAGATCAGGACAATGGGGGATCAACCCTTGATGGCTTCGGCCTTTGCCTGCATGGTTTTGGCCACCTCCGCCGGATCGAGATCCTGAATGATCATTCGCTGGCTTTCTTCCATCACCATCTTGCTGAACTCGTTGTAGAAAAGTTCAAGACCGGTCGGAATGCGGTCGATACCGGCTTCAGACGCGGCCTTCATGGTTTCGATCAGCACCGGGAAATGCGGGATGGTCTTTTCAACACCCGAGACATCCGCCTTCGGGCTTGGCGGTGTGTTGCCGCCAAGGGTGGCGTAACTGCGCTGGAATTCCGGAGTCATCGTCAGCTTAATGAAATCCCAGACCAATGCCTTCTGGTCGTCGGGAATATCGGCCGGCATGGCCAGCACGTTGGACGAGCCGCCGAGCGGCGGATGAAGCGGCGGCGCAACATAAACGATGTCACTCTTGGCCGAACCCTTTTCAGTCGTGCCATAAAGCCACGGTCCATCGAGCCGCATGGCCATCTTGCCATCGGCAAACAGCTTGCGCACGTCGCTGGCGCTCATGTCCACCGGGCTGATGCCGCTCTTCATCACGGTTTTCCAGCGTGAAAGGCCCTCGACCATCTGTGGCGTATCGATGGTGATGTTGCCGTCCTTGTCGGTCCAGTAGGCGCCGGCATCGATGACGTAGTTCAGCATTTCCGTCAGATATTGCCCCGGACCACCCTTGGTTTCGTGGCCGGTGCCGAACTGGTCGATGATGCCGTCGCCGTTCAGATCCTTGGTCGTGGCTTTTGCAGCGGCCAGGAACTCGTCATAGGTTTTCGGAACCGCAACGCCGGCTTCTTCCAGCAGCTTCTTGTTATAGGCCATGACGAAGCCGAAATAGTTGGTCATGATGCAGACGGTTTCGCCGTTCCATTCGCATTTCTGCTGGCCGGCCCAGCCGGTCATGTCGATGCCGTCCTTCTTCAGCCACGGGTCGAGCGGTTCCAGCCAGCCGCTATCGGCAAACATCTGGAATTCGAAGGACGCCAGATGCACGATCTGCGGCGGCTGGTTGGCGGCGAAAAGCGTGGTCATCGTATCCGCGTAGGAACTGCGCTCCGCCTTGGTGAATTCGATCTTCACCCCCGGATGCTGTTTCTCGAAGGCGGCGATGGCGGAGCGCCACCATTCGCCCGTTCCGGCATCATCGGTCTGCCAGGAAATGAACTTCAGCACGGTATCGGCCATGGCGGGCGCAACAGCGCCCATGGTCATCAAGACGGCGGTCGCGGTGCTGAGCGCCAGCTTTTTCATTCTTTTGGTCATGGTTTCCTCCTCCAAAAAACCAAATCAGATACGTTCAATCAGACCGAGCGCCGCCTCCGACGGTCTTACCCCAAGTCCCGGTCCGGACGGCAGGTGATACCTGCCTTCGCGGCAATCCATGTCGCCGTCCAGCAGGCGGCGGTTCGGCTCGAAGATCGAGTGCTGGAATTCGTGTCCCTTCAGCATCGGCAATGTCGACGATGCCTGCAGGCTGGCGGCAAGGAAGATGCCGGCGCCAACGGTGGCGTGCGGGATCACGTCAATGCCGTGTTCGGCGGCAAGAGCGCCGATGCGGATGAAATTGGTGATGCCCTTATGGCCCATTTCCGGCTGCACGATCGCGATGCGGCAGCGTTCGATGCGGGCGCGCATATCCCAGTGGGTGCGCCATTCCTCACCGACGGCAATCGGCACGTCGGTATTCTTCGAAACCTTCTCCAGACCGGCAATGTCCTCCGTCCAGACCGGCGCCTCGGCGAACCACGGGTCGAAGGGCTGCATTTCGGCAATCAGTTCCAGCGCCCGTTCCGGCGTCTGGTTCCAGTGCATGTCGGCGGCGATCTTCGCCTGGGGCCCAAGCACCTGCCGGAGATTGGCAATTTCGGCCGCCGGGCCGTCATCAGCCACCGGTGTTGCGAATTTGAAGGCGTTGAAACCGCGATCCTGCCAGTATTTCGCCAGTTCCCCGCGCGCCTTCAGCGTCCTTTCAGGAAGGCCGGAAACATAGGCCGGAAACGTGTCCACACCGCCACCGAGAAGCTCGCGAACCGATTTTCCGGCTTCCCGCCCGGCAATATCCCAGAGCGCGATATCGAGCGCGGCGAGCGCATCCACGTAAAAGCCGCCGGTATAACCGCGCACCCGCATCATGTCGTAGAGGTCGTCATAAACAGCCGAAGGATCGGACGCATCGCGGCCGATCACGAAACCGGCGAGAAGATCATTGATGAGGGCGGCAACCGCGCCGGGGGCGACGATGCCATAGGTCTCTCCCCAGCCAACAATGCCGGCCTCGGTCGTCATGCGCACCAGCACGCTGCGGTCGAAGGTGGGGTAGACCGTGCGATTGCCCTTGCGAACGATATAGCCGTTGGGATTGACCACTTCGCCTTCCCTGAGCGCGCCGAGATAGGGAACCTTGCGCGGCTGGGTCAGCGTGAAGACTTCGACGGTTGCGATGGGGCTGTTCATGCGGCCTCCGCGGCAACGAGGCCAAGTTCGACCAGATTGGCGTCGATATCGGCAATGGCCGCCGCATCAAGCTCGGGTGTCGGTGCACGCACACCGACGCCTTCGATCACACCGCGACGAGCGAGCACATATTTAGTCAGTCGCATGCGATAGACAGCCTGCAACACCAGAAGCGGCAGAGTGCGGACATAAATCCTGCGCGCCTCTTCCTGCCGCCCGGCAACAAGCGCCCGGTCGATGGCCACATGTTCCTCGGCGATCTCCAGCGCCGGCATGGCCGCCGTAGCACCCCGGGCATATTCGTCGAGAATGTAACGGGCGCCGCCGCCACCGATGACGCCCTTCAGCGTCGAAGGCGCATGGGCGATGATGTGGCTTATGGCCGGGCCGGCGGGAAGCGTTTCTTCCTTGACGTAGGTGACCTGCGGCAAGGCGCGCACGATCTCCACGATCGCCTGCGGCGAAAGGTCGGAGCCGCGCGGCGCAGGCGCGTTCTGCAGGATGATTTCAACCTCGGGCAGCGCCTCGACGACCTTGCCGAGGAATTCGATCAGCGCCGGCGCATCCGTGCCGACGGATTTGGGCGGCTGCACCATCAGGTGGCGAATGCCGAGTGCCGATGCCGCCCGCCCATGCTCGACCACGTCACGCCAGTCGGCCGCACTTGCACCGGCCACAACAGGAACCCGCCCGGCCACCGCATCCACGACGATCTTCAGCAGCGTTGCACGCTCGGCAGCATTCAAAGTCTCCACCTCGCTGGCGAAACCGGGAAACACGACACCATCCACGCCCTTGTCGAGCGCAAAGACCACCAGCCGCTTCATACCCGCTTCGTCAATGCCGCCATCAGCCAGAAACGGCGTGGGCAGAACAGGCAAAATCCCCTTGAGGCCAGCCACCATTTTTCTCCTCCCAATTAAGTATCATATTTTGATACCTTGAATTCACTAATTGACACTATATAGACTCGCACCCTATGACAAGCCCCAAGATGAAATGAACGAGGAGGTTCAAGACATGGCAGCAGCGGCGACATCGATCATCGTCGATTGGGGAACGACATCACTGAGGGCGGCGCTCGTCAGTGAAAGTGGTGAAGAACTCGATCATCTGGAAACCGCCGACGGTATTTCGAGCATTGGCAAGGGAGAACATGAGGCGGCGCTGATGACTGCACTCGCACCCTGGTTCTCTCGCCACGGGGCCTTGCCAGTCGCCGCACTCGGCATGATCACCAGCCGTAACGGCTGGGTTGAAGTCGCTTATGTGCCGTGCCCGGCAGGCCCGGCGGAACTTGCCGCCGGCACGGTGCGCAAGTCGCTGCCGAACGGGTCCGATCTCGTCTTCCTGCCCGGTTTGAACGATCCCGCCCGCCAGCCCTTTCCGGATGTGATGCGCGGCGAAGAAACCCAGATCGTCGGCCATGGCCTTGGCGAAGACGCCACCCTCATCATCCCCGGAACCCACAGCAAATGGGCGCGGGTGAAGGCGGGGCGGATTGACGGCTTCCAGACATTCGTGACCGGTGAAATCTTCAACCTGCTCATCAATCATTCCTTCATCGCGCGCGGTTCAACGCAGCCGCCGGTCGACGATCCGGAGGCCTATCGCTGGGGTCTGAAAGAGGCAAAACGATCCGCCGCCATGCTGTCGCTGCTGTTTTCAGCGCGAACAGGCGGGCTTGCCGGCCGGCTTTCGCCGGATCAGCTGCGGTCCTATGTGCGGGGACTGGTCATCGGGCAGGAGTTTCGGCAAGCCCGCGATGCCGGATGGTATGCGGAGGGAGACGAGGCAGCTATCGTCGGCAATGACGGACTGAACGATCTCTATCTGGTTGCCGCAGATGTGTTCGGGCTCAAGACATCAGTGGGCGCGGACGACGTCCTGACCAAGGGGGCACTGGCCGTCCTCAAACAGACGCTTTCCTGAGCGCAGACTATCGCCGGGTGCAATCCCGACAGGACAGAGCCTTTGCATTTCATGAAACGAGGCGGCCCAAGGGCCGCCTCGTTTGGTATCAGCACAAGCCAGACCTCAGGCAGGTCGTTCTTCACCCGCATTCGGCCGCCAGGTGATCAGCCTCTTCTCGGCGATATCGAGAATAAGGTCGATGATGAGAACGAACACGGCGAGAATGATGATGCCTGCAAAGACACCCACCGCGTCGAAATTCCCTTCGGAGCGGGCGATCAGATAACCAAGGCCTGCCGAAGCCCCCAGATATTCACCGATGATGGCGCCAACCACAGCAAATCCCACGGATGTGCGCAGCGACGACAATATCCAGCTGGCCGCCGCCGGAAAATAGACGTGCCGCAGCAGATCAGAACGCTTGGCGCCGAGAATGCGGGAGTTGGAAAGCACGACGGGGTTCACCTCACGCACGCCCTGCATGGCGTTAAAGAAGGTGACGAAGAAGACGAGCGTGACCGCAAGCGCAACCTTGGACCACAGGCCAAGGCCCAGCCACAGGACAAAAATCGGTGCCAGAACGACACGCGGAATGGCGTTCACCGCCTTGATGAAGGGATCCAGCACGCGGGCGACAAAGGGGCTTAGCCCCAGCCACACGCCGGCGCCGACGCCAAGACCCGTACCGATGAGATAACCGAGCACCGTTTCGCTGAGCGTGATGCCGACATGCTTGTAAAAACCCGCATCGGCAACCCAGGTGACCACCTGCATGACGATGTCATAAGGCGCCGGGAAGAAGAAGCGGTCGATCGCTCCCGAGGTGACGCCGAGCTGCCAGCCGCCCAGAAGCACCACCAGAAGCACGACCTGAATGATACGAACATTAACGGCTTGCATAGCTTTTCTCCACTTCACCGCGCAGCGATGCCCATATGTCGCGATACAGGGTCATGAATTTCGGATCGAGTTTAATTTCCGCAACGTTGCGGGGCCGTTCCAGATCAACGGGGAAGCTTTCGATGACACGGCTTTTGGGACCGGCAGCGAGAACGACGACGCGGTCTCCAAGCGCAATCGCCTCTTCGAGATCATGGGTAATCATGACCACCGCCCGACGGTCTTCCTGCCATAGCCGAAGCAGCTCGTTCTGCATCAGATGGCGGGTGTGGATATCCAGCGCCGAGAAGGGTTCGTCCATCAGGATGACCTTCGGTTCGGTGATGAGCGCCTGCGCCATCTGGACACGTTTGCGCTGCCCGCCCGAAAGCTGGTGTGGAAAACGACTTTCGAAGCCCTTCAGCCCGACCTTTTCGAGCCATGCCAGAACCTTCTGACGCCGCTCATGTTCGGGAACGCCGCGGAACAGCAGGCCAAGCTCGACATTCTGATACGCCGTCTTCCAGGGAAGCAGCGCGTCCTGCTGGAAAAGATATCCGATGGTGTTCTGCACGCCCTGAACCGGAACATCGTCAATGGCCACTTTCCCCTGCGCCGGCTTCAGCAGTCCCGCAATGGCGTTGAGGATGGTGGATTTTCCGCATCCCGTTGGGCCGACGATGGAGAGAAACTCTCCATCGCCCACTTCGAGGTTCACGTCCTGAACGGCAACGAACGAACCGAAAGCCATGGTCACGTTGTCGATTGTCACCATGGGCTGGGGTTTGAATTCGGTCACGGGCTCTAGCTTTCTGACTGGTGATGACATCTCGCCCCCCCTCAGTTTGCAGCCTTCGAGGCGGCGGCCTCGACGAACTTGTTGGTATAGGTGGTGTTGAGGTCGATCGTTGCCTTGGCGACTGCGTCGTTGAAGCTTTTAAGAACCGCCAGCGGCGTTTCCAGATCGGCCGGCTCGAACCTGCCATCTTCGGAGAAGATCGCCTTGGCCGCTTCGACAGCCTTGATGTAGGTCTTCTTGTCGCCGGAGACGAAATCATCCGGCAGCCTGTCGACGATTTCCTCGGCCGAATGCTGCTTCATCCAGTGCAATGCCCGCACGGTGGCATTGGTGACTTTCTGGATCACCTCCGGATGGGCATCGATATATTCCTGCGTCGCATAGAGCACCGAGGTGGGGTAGATGCCGCCATAAACATCCCTGGCGCCCTGATCGCTTCGCGCATCTATGAGGATCTTGCCCAGCCCGCGCTCGACCACAATCGTCGCGGCCGGATCGTAATTGACGAGCAGGTCGATTTTTTCCTGCTGCAGCGCAGCCACGGCCGCAGCGCCGGAGCCCACGCCGATGATGGAGATGTCATTGTCGCTGAGATTGTGCTGCTTCATGTAATAACGGATGAAGAAATCCGAGGATGAGCCGGGAGAGGTGATACCGACCTTCTTGCCCTTGATGGTTTCCGGCTTTGCCGGATCGAAGTCCGTATCGTTCTTTCCCGCAAGCACCAGGCCGGAATTGCGGGCAAGCTGGACAAAGCCGATGACATGCTTGTTCTGGGACTGCATCTGGATGGTATGGTCGTAAAAGCCGACGGCGACATCCGTCGAGCCCGCAACCAGCGCCTGCAGGACCTTCGAACCGCCCTGGGCAAAATTCTCTGTCGTCACGTCAAGGCCTTCATCCTTGTAGAAGCCGAGGCTGGCGGCGACAGGAAAAGGCAGGTTGTTGAGATTGTACGAGCCAACGCTCATTCTGACGGATTCGGCATTTGCAGATGCCGCCAGCGCACAGAGCGCAGCTGTTGCAAGCAGGTATTTACGCATATGGGTCTCCTCCCGGTTTGCGATGTTTTGAATGACTGACTGTGGTCTAAGCTGCGTCGTTGATTGCAGCGACTGGTTTGGCGAAGGCAAAACCCTCAAAAAGCCTGCGGGCCGTTCGCACAAGTCCCGCCGTTATTGCCCCGTTGCGCATCTCCAGTTGCACGTCGAGGCGACCGGCGGGATGTTCGAGGCGGATCTGGGTCGGTACGGACGGACTTCCGGCAAGTTCGAAAGCCACCGATCCCTCCGTCACGGCCGCCCGGGCAATCCCCACAGCACCCGTTGTCGCGAGGGCGGGATGACATTCGTCCGGCATGAAATAACGCACGGAAAGTGTGCCTCCATTGCGCGCCGGAGCGACCAGCACGGGCTTTGGTATTACCATGTCCTTCACCTCCCCCATTCCCATCTGCCGGCCGGCCTGAATTCGTATGCTGCTCATCCGCTCGATAAGGTCCCTGTTACCGCTCAGGGTTTGCGGGTCTTCATATCCGCTGACGCCGAGATCGGCTGCACGCATGAGAACCATCGGGATCGCACAGTCTATGGCCGTCACATTCACCCCGTCGATCGTGTCGAGAGGGTTTCCCGTAGGCAACAATCTGCCGGTCTTTGCCCCGGCGGCATCCACGAAAGTCAGGGCAATCGGCGCGGCCAGACCCGGAACTCCGTCGATCGAGGCATCGCCGAGATAGATCACCTCGTTGCCGCGCGTCGGCACCTTCGCCTCGATCAGCTTGCCGGTGTTCACATTGTGGATGCGCACCACTGTATCGTGCCGATGAGCCGCAACAAGCCCCGCTTCGATCGCAAAAGGTCCGACGGCGGCCAGCATGTTCCCGCAATTGGGAGAATAATCCACATATTGCCGGTCGGTACGGACCTGCGCGAACAGGTAATCGATATCGGCCCCTTCGACGGTTGCAGGCCCAATTATGGCGACTTTCGACGTCACGGGATTACCCCCGCCAATGCCGTCGATCTGAAGCGGATGCCCCGACCCCATGATCGACAGGAGGGCTGAATCGCGCTGTCGCGGATCACGCGGAAGGTCGGAGGCGAGAAAGAACGGTCCGCGCGAAGTTCCGCCGCGCATCAGCACACAGGGTATCTTAAGCAGATCATTCATCTCACGCCTCAATCTTGCATTTAGCGGATCAATCCGCTTCGTTGTTGCAATATGGGCAAAAGACGCTAATCTGTTAAATGCAATGTTTAGGGGTATTATTGCGATATGAGCATTAATTGCGAGATTCTGGATTTGCGTGCTTTTCAAGCCGTGGTTGAAATGGAAAGCTTTCATAGAGCGGCGGAAGCGCTCCATATTTCGCAACCGGCACTGACCCGGCGCATCCAGAAACTGGAGCAGACGATTGGCGCTCCGCTTCTGGAAAGAACCACCCGCCATGTGGCGCCGACAGCCATGGGTCAGGAAGTCATTCCGCTTGTCCGGCGCATGCTGGAGGAGTTCGACGGATCGCTTTTTGCGATGAAGGACGGCGCGCAGCGACGCGGCCTCATCACCATGGCGTGCGTTCCGACAGCGGCATTTTATTTTCTTCCCGCCGTCATCAAGGCGTTCAGCCAGCAATATCCGCATATAAGGCTGCGCATCCGGGATCTGACGGCCAATGAGGGGCTGCAGGCCGTCGCCAGAGGTGAGGTCGAGTTCGGCATCAACCTGATGGGCAATTCCGATCCCGATCTGTCATTCGAGCCGCTCATCGACGACCCCTTCGTGCTGGCGATGCGAAAGGATCACCCGCTGGCGGCTTTCGAAACGATCGAGTGGAACCAGCTGGAGGCCTATCCGCTTGTCGTGGTGGACCGTTCCAGCGGCAACAGGACACTTCTCGACGGCGCGCTCGCAAGACACAATCTGAAGCTGAACTGGTTTTACGAGGTGACCCACCTCAACACCTCGCTTGGACTGGTGGAAGCGGGACTGGGGATTTCCGTGCTGCCGCGACTTGCGACACCGCAGGACGATCACCCCTTTCTCGTCAGCCGCCCGATCGTCAATCCCGTCGTCTCACGCACGATCGGCATCGTGCAGAGGCGAAGCAGCACACTCTCCCCGGCAGCGGAAAAATTTGTCGGAATGCTGCTTGAGACCTGGAAAACACAATAGCGCCGACCGGGAGACATGACGCGAAGATTGACCGGCCTAACGGGTACGGCAACGGGCTTCCCTGAAGCCTCGTCGCACCGAGTGGATCACGCCTCGCCCGCTCGCCTGAAATCTGACCGTCAGGCGAGCGTCACGGCCCTACCGCACGGCCTGCGCGGATTCGATGGAATCCGCCAGAATATCCAGCCCAAGATCGATTTCGGCATCCGACACGGTCAGCGCCGGGGCGATGCGGAAGACGCCGCCCATGCCGGGCAGCTTGACGATGTTCATGCTCATGCCGCGCAGCATCGCTTCCTGCATGATGCGGGCACCGAGTTCGAAACCCGGGGCCTTCGTATGCCTGTCTGCCACGACTTCCAACCCGAGCAGGAGCCCGCGACCGCGCACGTCGCCAACGCATTCGAACCGCTGCTGCAAGGATAAAAGCCCGTCCTTCAGGCGCTTTCCGCGGGCAATCGCCTGTTCCACGAGACCGTCACGCGCAACCACGTCAAGGACCGTCACACCAACAGCCGCCGGCAGCGGATCGGACACATGGGTGGTATAAAACAGGAAGCCTCGCTCGAAGGCCTTTTGCTCCACTTCGGCGCTTGTCATCACGGCTGCCAACGGCAGGCCGGCGCCGAGCGTCTTGGAGAGTGTCATGATGTCGGGCGTCACGCCATCGCGCTGGAAGGCGAACATATGCCCCGTCCGGCCGACACCGGTCTGGGCTTCGTCGAGGATGAGCAGCATGCCGCGCTCCTCGCATTTCTTCTTCAGGGCGGCGAGATAACCGAGCGGCAATTCGAGAATGCCGCCGCTTGAGAGGATAGGCTCGGCAATGAAGGCGGCGAGATTGCCGGTCGACTGGCGATCGATCAGTTCGAAGGCGTCGCCAAGCTCGGCCTGCCAGTCATTCGATCCATCCGGGTTGCGGAAGCGCGGGCGATAGGCATTCGGGGCGGGAATGACCAGCGAGCCGGCCGTCGCCGGGCCGTAACCCCTGCGGCCGGCACTATAGGTGGCAGACGCCGCAGCGCCGGTCATGCCATGCCAGCTCTGGGCAAAAGCCACGACCTCATGGCCGCCGGTGACGAGCTTTGCCATGCGGATCGCCGCTTCGTTGGATTCCGCCCCTGTTGTCAGCAATTGCACACGGTCGAGACCGGGCGCCAGCGCTGCCAGCCGCGCTGCAAGTTCGACGACGGGGCGTGACAACATGCCGGAGAAGAGATGCGCGACCGAGGCCATCTGCCGGTTGACGGTGGCGACAATATCCGGGTGGGTGTGGCCGATCAGGGCGCTCATCTGGCCGGAGGTGAAATCGAGAATGGCGCGGTCATCCGCATCGTAAACGAAACTTCCCTCGGCGCGTTCGACGATGATTTCCTCGAAGGCCGGCCCATAGCGGGTCAGGTGTTTGTTGGCGGCGGCCCAGAAGGCCGGCTCATCGTTCAACGAAATGGCGTTTTTCGAAATATTGTCCATGGCACGTTCCCCAAGAGGTGATCCTGAAGAACGGTAACAGGCCCTTGCGGATACAGTCCAATTGATAGTATCTGAAGCAGATATCGATAATTTTGATATCGCCATGCTCGACCTTACGCTTTTAAAGAACTTCGTCATCGTCGCCCGCACCGGCTCCATCAGCGTCGCCGCCATGCAGGTCGGGCGCACGCAATCGGCGCTCAGCACGCAGATGCAGCGGCTTGAGGAACAGGTGGGCCGCAGCCTGCTGCAACGAACGGGTTCGGGAGTGCGGGTCACTGCGGCAGGAGAAAAGCTGCTTGCGCACGCCAATGCGCTGCTTGCCCGGCACGATGAAATCCTTGCGGATATGAGCGAGGCGATCCTTCAGGGAACCGTCAGCCTTGGATGCCCGGAAGACTATTCCATCGCCTTCCTGCCGGAGCTGCTACGCGGCTTCTGCGCAACCTACCCGAAAGTCGACCTGCGGATGGTCTGCGCGCCGACCATCGAGCTGCATCCGCTGCTGCGCCGCCGCCAGATCGACATGGCGCTGGTCTCGCAGGCCGATCCGGATCATCCCGAGGTTCTGCGCAGGGAGAGTTTCGTCTGGGTGGCGGATAGTCCGGACCCGGATCTGCTTGCCAAGGACGTGCTGCCGCTGGCGCTCTCGGCACCGGCGACGCTGGATCACCGCGCCGCCTGCGACGCCATGGAAAGCGCCAATCGCCGCTACCGGGTCGCCTTTGCCAGCACCAGCCTTTCAGGCCTCATCGCCATCGCCCGCTCCGGCCACGCCATCAGCGTGCTGACGAAAACAGCCGTTCCGCCCGACCTCCACATCGTCAGGAGTGGCCTGCCGCCGCTGCCGACGATCGGAATAGCCCTCGCATTTTCCGATCCCCAGACATCATCGGCGGCCAAGGCGCTTGGCGATCACATTCGTACGGTTCTTCCGGGCCTCAGTCTTTAGCGTGATTTCCCCGAGCCGGGGCACCAAGGCTGAGGAGATGATAAAAGACGATGGCGCCGATCGTCGCCGTGCCGATACCATCAAGCGTGAAACCGCCGACATTGAGCTTGAAGTTGCCAGCGCCCAGCACCAGCGCGATGCCCACGGTGATGAGATTGCGCGGCTCGGAAAAATCGACCTTGTTCTCCACCCAGATGCGCCCGGCAGTCGCCGCGATCAGGCCGAAGACGACAACGGACAGACCACCGATGACAGGTCCCGGTATCGTCTGGATCAGAGCGCCGAATTTCGGCGAGAAGCCGAGAATGATGGCCACCAACGCCGCAACGATGAAAACCAGCGTCGAGAAAATGCGGGTAATCGCCATGACGCCCATGTTCTCGGCATAGGTCGTCATCCCGGTTCCGCCAAACGCGCCGGAGAAGATGGTGGCGATGCCGTCACCGATGAAGGCGCGGCCAAGGTAAGGGTCGAGGTTGCGGCCGGTCATCGCGCCGATCGCCTTGATATGCCCGAGATTTTCCGCCACCAGAATGACGACGACAGGCGCGATCAGCGCGATTGCCGAGGCGGAAAATACCGGCGTGGTGAATGTCGGCAATCCAAACCAGGACGCGGCTGCAACGCCGGAAAAATCCACCGGCTTTCCGAGACCGAAACCATTGGCCAGTACCAGATAGGCGATGTAGGCAATAGCCCCGCCGAGGAGGATGGGCAGGCGTCGCGCCATGCCGGGCGCATAGACAGCAATGGCGCCGACGGATGTGACGGTCAAAATTGCAATCCAGCGCGACAGCTGGTCGCCATCGGGATTGCCGGGGCCGGTGCCGGAGGCGCTGGCTATGGCAATCGGCGCAAGTACCAGACCGATCGCCGCAACGATGGCGCCGGTCAGAACCGGCGGCATCAGCCGTTCGATCCAGTTATGGCCGGCAATCATGACGATGACGCCGATCAGGGCATAAAGCACGCCCGCGGCGATGATGCCGCCAAGGGCGAGCGCGATATTGGGGCTCGCAGCACCGGCGGCGGCACCGGTTGCCACCAGCACGGGACCGATAAAGGCGAAAGACGAACCGAGATAGCTCGGCACGCGTCCACCGACGGCGATGAAGAAAATCAGCGTCGAGATGCCCGAAAACAGGATGGAGACGTTCGGATCGAACCCCATGATCAGTGGCGCAAGCACCGTGGAGCCGAACATGGCGACGACATGCTGCAGACCGAGAACTGCGGTCTGCCCGGCGGGCAACCGCTCATCCGGCATGATGCGTCCTTCGGTTTTCAGTCGCCAGCGCGGAAAATAGCCACCTGTATCGCTCATCGTCGTCTGTCCCCCAGAAAGCGGCCGGCGCGATTTGACGAACGTCCCCGTTGCAGATCGCAGCCGTGCAAAAAGATTTGTCTTTATGTGATATGCGACCGTCGTCCCGGACCGAATCGGTGGCGGCGCATCCAATCTCCGGTAGCGCGATTGCCGGCTGCTGTCATCGGGCATCAAGGGGTTACCCACCCCTCAGTTCAGCCGAACCGGAGAACGGGCTCGATCTCGCAGAGCGATGTCATGACCTTGCCGCGGCCTTCACCCTTGGCGCGGTAAAGCGCCTCGTCAGCGCAGCGGAAGGCCTCGTCGCAGGAGGTTTCCGCCCCGGTAACGCTGCTCAATCCGAAGGATGCACCGATGATCATCACGCCGTCATCGACAATATAGGGCTCGGAGAGAAGCACGCACAGCTGGCGGCAGCGCATCTCGGCTTCGGCAAGGGAAATGGCGGGCATCAGCACCGCAAACTCATCACCGCCCAGCCGGAACACCACGTCGCGCTCCTGACAGGCTGCGCGAAGGCGGGCGGCGACCGCCTTGAGCAAGGCATCACCGGCGGCGTGTCCGTGGCTGTCATTGATGGCCTTGAAACCGTCGAGATCAAGGCAGGCGACAGTCAGGTGTCCCTGCTGTGACAGTCTGGCGAATTCGGATGCGACGAGCGACCTGTTGGCCAGTCCGGTGAGGAAATCATGGGTAGCAGCGTGCCGCATCTGTTTTTCGGCCTCGACAAGCGAATGAACCGCGCGGCGGGACATCCGCACCGCGAAGATGCCGCCGGCTATGAGGACGACAAGAACCGTGACGGCAAGCGGCAGGGACTGACGAAGCAGATCCCGCGCCGGGGTCAGCGGCTGCCAGGACAGCGCCTGTGCCTGCCCATTTGGCCCCATGGCGATTTCCACCCTTGCGCGCTCTGCCGGAACGCTGCCGGCCGGCCCAACGGAAGCATCGTCCAGAAGGAAGCGGTTTCCGAGAAACTCCTGCAGGCTGCCGGCGATGGGAATTGCGGAAATGAGCACCGGCGCCCGTTCACCACGGGGTGTCGCTGTCCTGAAGTCCGACTGGAAGAGGCTGGCTGTCAAAAGGACGGCGTCATCGCCGATCACCTCGATCTTGCTGAAGGCGATTGGCTGCGGAATGCCCTCCGGCCTTTCGCCGCGTTCCTTCGCGCGCACGGCATCCACAAGCGAGTGCGCGTCCTGCGCAATCACATCTGCGCCGCGGGCAAAAAACGGGCGTTGCAGAACTTCGTCATCCGTCTTCGAATAGATCAGATCGCCGTCGCCATTGAGAATGCTGACGAAACGTGTGCGCGAGGTGCCGATGAGCGACCGTCCGATATTCCGGTCGGTCCACTCCGGATCGAAGAGATTGTCGATCTTGGCGATGGATTCGTCCCAGATCGTCCACGCCGTCAGCGCAAATTCCACGTCGGAAATCCATATGGAGATGTTGCGTCCGACCAGCGTTTCCTGCCGCTGGCGAAGCTCCGCGTCGAGACGCGCAACGCCGTAATAGGGAATGGCCGCCAGCCCCGCCAGCAATATGGCGATAAGCACTGCGGCCGGTCCGGCAAGCCTGAGTTGGGTGAAACGCATCGTCATTTATGGTCCGATTATTTGTCGGATGTCATTTTCGACACGGCACGTTTCACCGCAGTTACCACGATGGGAATTTCAAATGGGTCGGTTAACACTTGGTTCCCGACACCGGCGGGCGCTTTCGATGAAAGCGCAATCCGCCTTGACGCGGGAGCGATTGAGCTCCCGCGCACGGGTGGCGGACAGCAGACCGCCCGACGGGTATTATTCCGCCCTGTCGAGCGCCGTCAAAATCTCATAGGCCAGGGCAACACGATCCTCATTGGGATAGTTTTTATTGGCCAGAAGGACGACGCCGCGTTTCTGTTTCGGTATGAAAGCCACATAGGCACCAAAACCATTGGTGGAGCCCGTCTTGTTGATGAGGACGTCCTGACGCGGTTTCATCGGCGGGGTGATTTCGGAGACCGGAACCGTCTTCAAAAGGGCGCCGGAATTCGTGTCCACCAGCGTCTTCAGGGCAACCGGATAGGCATATTGTTCCCAGACCATGTCCTGCACCATCGCGCCGACACTGAAATAGCCCGTATGGGTGTTGAGGAGCGCCTGCTGCATTTTTCCATCCAGCTTCTCAAGGCCCATATTGGCATTGATGAAACGGATCATGTCGCTTGCCGAGGATTTGACGCCGTAAGCCTCCGAGGAGAGGATGGCCGGCGTCACCCGGGCCGGGTCGCCGTTTCTCTTATAGCCTTGGGCATAATCCCCCATCTTTGCCTTCGGCACCACGGTGAAGGTGTTCTTCAGGCCCAGTCCGGGCAGCAGCGTGCCTTGCATCGCGTCATCAAAGCTCTGGCCCATGGCCTTTGCGGTAACGTAACCAAGCATTCCGATACTGGGATTGGCATAGGTACGGTGGGTTCCGGCCTTATATGACGGCTTCCAGGCCTTGAGATAGGCCAGCAGCTGCTGTTCCGTCTCGACGTTATCAGGCACCTGCAGGGGGAAACCGCCGGCGGTGTGGGTGCCGAGATGCATCAGGGCAACATCGCCGAAAGGTGTGCCCTTCATGGACGGAAGATAGTCCGCGACCTTGCCGGACAGCGACAGCTGGCCATTCATCTCGGCATAGGTGCTGAGCGCGACCGTGAATGTCTTGCTGATCGAGCCGAGTTCGAACAGGGTCTGCGGCGTCACCGGCTGGCCGGTGCTCTTCGACGTGACGCCATAGGTGAAGACATGGTTTTCACCATCGACGCTGATGGCGACGGCCAGGCCCGGAATGCCGTTTTTCTCCATGACCGGCTTTATCGCGGCATCCGTTATTGCCTTCAGCTTCGCTTCATCGGCGGCGGAGGCCTGTGTGAACAGGCCGGCCGAGAGCAGCGCGGCAAGGGCGATATGTCCGTGATTGAGTTTCATCTTTCGCATTCTCCAAAACCTCAGGTCGATGACCGGCGCTTGCGCCGTCCCCAGCGAAAGAGCTTTAGCGGCCCTACATTGCACGAACAAACCATGATATCTCGGAAGAGATACAAGAAAATCTAGGTCTCAAATGGTTCGGCAATTTCTTCCCCTGAACGGTCTTCGGGCCTTCGAAGCATCGGCAAGACACCTCAGCTTCACCCGTGCAGCCATCGAACTCTGCGTCACGCAGGCGGCGGTGAGCCAGCAGGTGAAGGTGCTGGAAAAGCGGCTGGGCGTCTCGCTGTTTCAACGGCTTCCGCGCGGGCTGAAAATCACCGCCGAGGGTGAAGCGCTTCTGCCCACCGTTACCAGTTCCTTCGACCAGATGGCGACGACGCTCGACAGGATCGAGGCCGGACAGGTGCGCGAATTGCTGTTTCTGGGGGTCGTCGGCACATTTGCCGTCGGCTGGCTTCTGCCGCGGTTGAAGGAGTTTCAAAAACAGCATCCCTTCATCGATGTCAGGGTTTCCACCAACAATAACCGGGTAGACATGGCGGCCGAAGGGCTGGATTTTGCCATCCGCTTTGGTCAGGGTTCATGGCACGGCACCGATGCCTTCCGGCTTTTCGAGGCGCCGCTTTCACCCCTGTGCACACCCAAACTGGCGGAAACTTTAAAAACGCCCGCCGATCTTGTCGAGGCGACGCTTCTGCGCAGCTACCGGTCCGACGAATGGAGCACATGGTTTGCGGCGGCCGGTGTGGCGCCGGCAGCCCAGGTGAATGCCGGGATCGTTTTCGACACCTCGCTCGGCATGATGGAGGCCGCGCTGCAGGGATTGGGCGTGGCGCTGGCGCCGCCATCGATGTTTTCGCGGCATCTGGCGTCAGGTGCAATCATCCAGCCCTTCCCCGTCACCATATCGCTTGGAAGCTACTGGCTGACCCGGTTGCAATCCAAACCGCAGACATCAGCCATGCTGGCCTTTTCGGACTGGATGTTGACCCATGCGGAATTTGCCTGACATGGCTTACAGCAGCGCCAGCAGAACGCCGCCCGCAGCACAGATCACCACCACAACCCATGGCGGTGTCTTCCACACCGTCAACAGGATGAAACCCGCAAGGGCCAGTGTGAAATCCTTCGACGTGAAGATGGCGCTGGTCCACACCGGGTCATAAAGTGCGGCACCAAGAATACCGACGACGGCGGCGTTTGCGCCGCGCATGGCCGCCTGCGCCAGAAGGTGCCGGCGAAACCCTTCCCAGAAGGGCAGCGCACCGATGAGAAGCAGCATGCCCGGCAGGAAGATTGCAATGAGGGCAATGGCTGCACCGGCAACGCCATTCGGCTGCGTCCCCACCACGGCACCGAGATAGGCGGCAAAGGTGAAAAGCGGGCCGGGAACGGCCTGTGTCGCGCCATATCCGGCGATAAATGCATCCTCCGTCACCCAGCCGGTGGCGACGACCTCGGATTGCAGCAGCGGCAGGACCACATGCCCGCCGCCGAAGACCAGCGCGCCGGCACGATAAAATGCATCGAACAAAGAGAGGCCCTGCGATCCCGCCACAGCCGCAAGCAGCGGCAGCAGGCCAAGAAGCAGGATGAAGGCAGCGAGCGCGATATATCCGACGCTTTTCGGCACCCGGAACTGGAGATGGGCAGCGTCCCTCACCGCACCGTTGCGACAGAAGGCAAGCCCGGCAACGGCGCCGACGGCAAGCGCCAGGATCTGCCCGAAAGCTCCGGCCAGAAAAACCACGCAGACAATGCCGGCAAGTGCGATGCTGGCGCGCTGCCGATCCGGCGCAAGGCTTTTTGCCATGCCCCAGACCGCCTGCGCCACCACGGCGACGGCGACGATCTTGAGGCCATGCAGCAGGCCGGTGCCGACCGGCCCCTCGATGGAGGCGGCAATGGTGGCAAACAGCAAAAGCAGGATGGCGGATGGCAGGGTAAAGGCCGTCCAGGCCATGAGAGCGCCAAGCGGCCCCGCCCTCAGGAGCCCCAGCGCAAAGCCTACCTGGCTGGAAGCCGGACCGGGAAGAAACTGACAGAGCGCCACAAGATCGGCATAACCGGCCTCATCGATCCATTTGCGCCGCACGACCAGCTCATCGCGAAAATAACCGAGATGGGCGATCGGCCCGCCGAAAGAGGTGACGCCGAGCTTCAGGAAGGCGGCGAAAACTTCACCGGGAGTGCCGTTTTTTTGGCTGTCGGTTTCGGCTGGCATTGCTTGCGTTGACGGCTTCACGAAAAGCTCCCTGAGCGTGCAACGGCTATTCGTCAACACAAATGGGTATCAAAAAATCATGTCGGTATCAGACACTATTGCGACAGGGATATGAAGGGGCCGGTTTACGTCGACGCCGGAAAGTCGCTGACTTTCCGGCGTGTCTTGATGTCATAAGGAACCGCTACAGCAATTCGGAGAAGTGGGATATCCATCCCCGCTCATCGGTGCCGCCGGAGAAACCGGCCGCGCCCAGAGTGATTTCATACTGCTTGCTTTTCCTGTGGATGGTTACCGCGACCGCGATAGGCGTCTTGGGTCTCCACGTAAAGTCACTGTCCGGGCCGGGTGCGAGCTGGCTGAGGGATTCGAGCTGAACCGCGTCGAGAAACATGACTGTGCTTTTGCCGGTTTTGTAGAGAGACTCCCACCGCGCCTGGGCAACAGCATTTGCGGCCTCGGCGAAGACATCGCCGTCTTTCCTGGGATCAGCCAAGGCTGCCTTGCGCCATGCCGCGAGGATATTGAGGATGTCGTTCATGTCGAGTCCCAGCTCCGCGAGAAACTCGATGGTCTGGGTGTTGCCAAATGTGTTGTAACCGTCCTCGCTGAAAGGGCGAATATGCTTGATCATGAAGTCGCTGAGAATTGGCATATGTGTCTCCTTTGGACATGAGCCAGCTGTTCCCGGCCTTTGATGGCAAGGACAGGTCGGCATGGTTTTGAAGGGTTGCTGGGTGCCGGAATTCCTCCGGCAAGAGGTTGCGGTGCCGTTACGCGCCTTTGCGCGCAGCCGACATTCTGCTTGCAGGTTTAGCCGAAGGTGATGGCGGTGTGGCCGGCCATCCCGAGGAATTCCTGCAGGCCAATGCGCGTTCTGCTGCCGCCATGCCCTGTCGGCCATGGATCGAGGATGTGAAGTTCGAGATCCTTGCCTGCCTCGGTATAACCATAGACGACGTAATAATGGATATGTGTGCCGATGACGAAGACCCGGTTGTTGTCGATCTCGCCTCTGACGACCTCCGGCGTCAGATCGGCGACGAACCCACCGCCGGTCGTTGCATGGTCGAAGGCGTTCCACTGGCTGGAAACCAGCCTGACGATGTTGCTGTCGGGATTGGCGCCGCCCATTTCATCGATCGCAGCGGATTGATCCAGAATAAGCGCCAGCTCCCAGCGCTCCTGAACCTCCGGGTCGACGGTCGCAAGCGCTGCGGTGTTACGTCTTGCGATGGCATATTGCGTGGCGGCGGCAAGTTCACGATAGGCCCGCACCATCTGCTCCACGGCGGCAAAGCACCAGGAGGGCGTTTCCTGAGCGACCAGCGCCGGAGGGTTGTTGACTGTCGGCATGATATTCTCCTTCCTTAAAGTGACACGGCACGGGTTGCGCTTCGATGGCGGCCGGATGCCCGTCGTTGATTTTGCGTTGGTGAATGGTGAGATTTCGTTCCTAGCCGTCCTGCCGGCATATTCGCCGGCAGGACATTGCCCATGATCCATGCCAAGGGGGACGATTCCGGCTGAGACCATGGATACGCTTCCTGCCGGGCCGGAAAAGGAACGGCTGGATCTCAAGGGATCAGGCTGTTTTGCTCAGATCCTGACGATAGGCCTGCAGCGATGCGATTTTTGCGTCCGCAGCGGCCTCGCGTTCGGCGACGATGGCCGAGAGCTTTTCCGAGGCTTCCGCCATATAGTTCGTCAGGCCGGTGCCGGTGAGATATGTCCCCTGCAGCTTGTTGAGCTTTGACCATCCGTCCGCAAAGCTGCGGTTGAACCTGTCGCTGACGGCCCCGACCGCATACCATTGGGCGGTCTGCCTGACGAAGAACTCGTTGACGGAGCGAACGAGCTGGGCGAGACGGTTCTTGCGAATGACCTCCAGCTCGGCCACATTGTCGATCGCCTTGATCTGGTGCTCGGCATCGTCGGCCACGGCCTGCATGAAATCGGCGAAACTTTTGAAGAAAAATGCGATTTCCTCAATGATTTCCTTCATGCGTTTCAGCGCCGTAATGCTGACGTTGAGGGATTGAACCGCAAGCTTGATCTTATCGTCCTCAGCCTGCTTTCCCTTCAGCAGAGCGTTGATCTTTATGAGTTCGGCGGCCTGGGTACGGCGTTCGTTCTCATAGGATTCCGCCTTGTCGATCATCTTCATCTGCATTTCGCGCAGGCTTGCGGCCTGTTGCTGCTGCTCGTCGGTGAGCTTGCCCAGCCCCTTGTCGAGCGCGTCGAGTGAAGCCTGCAGACTGGAAATCAGAGTCTGCTGACTTGCGATCTTCTCCTCCTGCGTCTTCAGTTCCGCGGCGCGCGCGGTCAGACGCTTATCAAGTTCGGCAAGTTCCACGGCCTTGCTCGATTTCGGATCGGTGCCCTCGGCATCTTTCGCCAGCGCCGACCTGCTGTCTTCCAGCGCCTTGATATCCGTCTTTAAGGTGTCGCGTTTTTCCTCGCTCTTGCGCAGTTCGGCCTTCTGCTCGGAAAGCTTGCTCTGCGTGGCGGCCCCATCCGCCTTTCCGCCGCCGGTTGTCGGTGTGCGGGAGCCGCCACCCTGCCCCTGCCAGTCCGCATCTTGGCCGCCCTTGGGCTGTCCCGAAAGCGCGCCGCCGACCGACGAGGCCAGCATGGAGGCAGGACCGCCCGCCACCATGGCGATGGCGGGAATGGCGCTTGAAATCATCTGCGCGCCGACCCGGACGATCGACATGATGAAGGCGCGCTCCTCTGCCGTATTGGCCCGCTTTTCATATTCACGGGCCTTCTTTTCGAACTCCGCAACCTGTGCCTTCAGATCGTTCACAAGCGATTCCAGCTGCTGGCGCCGCGCATCGGCCTCGCGGATTTCCCGCTCCATGGTCGCCTTGTCTTCGAGACGCTTGCTCAAGACCATTTCGCTCGCATCGGTGATCTGCGCCGTTGCCTTGATGATGCCATCATAGGTGGAGGCGACCTTAAGGAGATCGTCCCGCACTTCCAACGCCTTGTCGCGGATATTTTTCGCGAGCTTTATCAGGTCGTTGGAGACGAAGGCCTTGATCTCGCTCTGGTCATTTCCCTCGCGGACATCCAGCCAGTCCGGGAAGAGGTCGTCGACTGAAATGCGGATGCGATTGGCAACATCCATCGCATGTTTCATGGTGAGTTCACTGCTCTGCTGCGCGGTTATCAAGCTGTCCATGATGGCGCTGATGCGTCCGCGAATTTTGCCCTCCTCCTGCGGCGTGGTGTTGTAAGCGATGTAGAGCAGGTCGATCGCATTGTCGGTGTCGCGCTTGGCGCGCTCGACATCGTAGGTCCCCTGGATCTTATCAACATAATACCGGACGAGCGCCGTATCCGCCTTGGGAAGGCTGAATTCCGGCTTCGACACGATCGCTTCGACATCTGCATCGATCGCGCTGTTGAGTTTGGTTTCCCGGCTTTCGAGATTGACGACATTATTCATTTTCATACTCCTGTTGATGGTTGTTACGGAGAGTCATGGGGTTGATCGTTCACGATCCGCATTGTTTCCTGGCACCTTCAGGCAATCCGGCCTCGGTGGAGGAAATGAACTGCGGCACGTCCTTGGTCAGGCCGTCGATCTCGACGGACAGCCGGTCGACCTGACGTATTTTCGCGTCGTCAGGATTGACCTCGCTCGCTTCCTTCAGAGCATTGGTGAAATTGCCGACCTGAATGTTGAAGTCCTGAACCTTGCCGTTGATGGTGGAAATCGCCGCTTTGAGCCTGGTGATCTGCTCTTCCAGATTTTTCACTGCGCTCTGGTTTTCCGCGTGGCTCTGCTGTGCCGCTATCAGCTGGCGGCGATTGTTTTCGAGCTGGTTGCGAACGCCCTCAAGCGCCGTCCGGGCATTGTCCAGCCGCGGCAGTGCGATGCGGTATTCCCTCTCCGCATCATTCATCCAGCCCAGCGCCTTCACCGCGGCGTCACCGGCCTGGCAAATTCCCGGCAGGAAGAAGAGGACGCCGCTGCATATTGTTACTCTCTTGGCCTGCTCGTCCCTTTCCCTTCGGGCTTTTTCGAACACGGCCTGACGCGCCCTGACGTTCTCGCTCTCAGACTGAACCAGTTCTTCATAGCCCTTCACGGCCGTCTCGGACTGCGCCACCTGCCGTTCCAGCTCGATCTGCAGGTACATGGCCTCTCCCAGCGCCCTCTCCCGTTCGGCGCTGAGCTGCTGTTGCGCCGTCAGATACTCCATCAGGCATACGGACCGTCGGCCAAGCAGCTCCCGGCTTGCCTCCGCCTGTTCAAGTTTTGACTGGAACGCCGCCACCTGTTCGGTGGTGAGGGCGGCCGCATTTGCAATGGCCGGCTGACCCATGGACGGAATATCAAACTGCATCGCAATTGCCGCAAGGCCGGCAAAAATAACATGTCGAAGTTGCATCGCTTTATCCTCCTTCTGAGAATTGGTGGTGAATGGACGTGCCGCGGCCCAGCCGGCATTGCTGCCGGACGCGCCAGAAACTCGGTAGAAACATGCGGATGCCAGGCGGCTTCGGGATGCACTTTCCGTCACTCCGTCAAGGCCAAGAAAACAACCATCAAAGATTGTGTTTTCGGTTGCCCAACGAAAGATATCGTGTCCGAAGCCAAATAAAATTATTCAGTAAAAACAGACGATAACATTGTTATTATCGCCGCTCTCGCAAACCGTTCCAAAAGGGCACATATTTCAACGCGCTCTTTAACACTCAATTTATGAGAGTATTTTTTAATACCCCTCGGGAGAGCGATGCGGGAGTGCAACAAATTGCACGCATCTCCCGAACCCGGAACATTTCAGCTGTCATGTGCGCCTGAACGGCCCCAGTCGGTGAGCAAAACTCATATTTTTAAATTCGCCATAAAGTAGCGAAACTTAAATTCCGTGGGAGAAAGGCATCTGGAAAAGCAGCTGCGCAGGATTCAAAATCGCTCCCGCAAGGAGACCCCGTTCGGCCGCAGCCGGACATGCTTCAGGAGAGGCTGACACCCCTTGCGAACCGGATCCTGAACGATGCCGCTTTTGACGAGACTGTCATCCGTCTTTGCTCGCAGATATCGAGGGTCTACAAGCAGGAACCACGCCTCGTCCGCGCTCTCGGTGATTTCGGCGCATTCGCAACGATCCTGTGCGCCGTCGCTCTGGCATCGGTTCATGGCGGACGATTTACCCTGGCTGAGGTTCAGGCCGTCGTCGTCCCCCGAGGCTGGGCCTCAAGCCGCAGGACACGGGCGCTGATCGACTGGCTGGAACTCGAAGGCGCCGCCCGGCGGCATCAGCCCAATGGCGACAACCGCGAACGCCCATGGTCGTTGTGTGGCTGGCTGATCATGGCGATCGAGACACTCGCCGAGACTTATCTTGCCGCAGCCGCGCCATGGCAGGCGCAACCGGTTATGGATAGGCCGGCGAAAGACATCGGCGTCAACATCCTTATTGATGGCGTCGGCTGGCTTTTGAAACAACCGCAGGAGTTCAGCCCCACATCAATGGAAACCCTGATGTTCCTGGGCCATGCGCCCGGATTTCCTCTGCTGCTGGATCTGCTGTCTGCGGCCAAAACCAGCAAATCCGGTGCCTCCAATTGTGAGTTTTCCCGCAAGGCGGCTGCGCGCGCCTATGGGATCAGCCGCGCCCAGGTCACGGCCCTATTGGCCAAGGCAGAACGCCTGAGCATCTTGAAGAGGGACGGATCCCGCATACTTCTGAGCGATGGGACATTGCAGAATGTACAAAGGGATATCGCCCATCAACTGGCATTCATTGTCGTGTGGTTAGGGATTTTGAGGGCCTGACGATATCAGCGATTGTTCACGATAGCGACGCCACTAGGAAAACCGATGCCGCCGGGTTAGAAGAAGCGATACCGGATGCGTGACATGACCCTGCCAGAAAAGACCCCAGCCGTGGATGCCACAATCGAGGATCGCTCGCTTTTGATCCGCGAATCCCTGCGCAATGCCATCATCGACCGGCGGCTGGCGCCGGGAACCAAACTGTCGGAAGCCGAGGTTGGGGCACTCTTCGATGTCAGCCGCACCGTGGCGCGCGCCGCGTTGCAGATTTTGGCCTTCGAGGGGCTGGTGAAGACCGAGCGTAACCGTGGGGCCTTCGTTTCCACGCCTTCACCGGAAGAAGCGCGCCAGATTTTCGCCTCGCGCCGCCTGATCGAACCGGGCATCATCGCGGCGGCGGTGGAGCGCATCACCCCTGCGGATATTGTACGGTTTCAGCATCACCTCGTCGAAGAGGCGCAATATATGAATGAACGCGGCCCGGCGGCACGCCGGGCGGAAATAAAGGCCTCGGGCGATTTCCATCTCATGCTGGCGGCCCTATCCGGCAATGTCATCCTCCAGCGGTTTATGGATGAGCTGGTCGCCCGCTCCTCGCTGGTCGTCGCCCTTTATGGCCGTTCGGGTATTTCGAGCTGCGGCCACAACGAACATCTCGCCATTCTCGAGCTTGTCGCAAAGGGCGATGCAAAAGGCGCTTCAGATCTCATGCTCCATCACCTCGATCATATCGAGGCCGATCTCGATCTGCAGCCGAAGCAGGGTGTCAGCCTGCGAAATGCGCTGGCACCGCTCGCCTGATCGCCGGCGGAATCGATGGCGGAGAATGTCCGCCGCTCCCGCACGAGTGCTCTAGTTGGCCTTGAAGCGGTCGAAGGCTGTGAGGTGCTTGACCGGGGGATCGGCCTCCCAGCGGTAAATCTCGGTCCGCAGGAAATGCAGCTCCTCGTCGAGCTTTTCTTCGGCCACTTCCACCCACCAGGCTTTGGGTCGGCCATCGGAGCCATCTGACCAGCGGTAGCCGCGCTTTTTCAGATGATCCTTCATGTCGAAGGGGCTGTTTTCCGCATAAATGCGGACACGGGAGCGCTGGCTTGCCTGATGCAGTTCTGCGAAGGGTGCTTCGCCCTGCCCCGCACGGGCATGACCCAGCACTTCCAGAAGCGCAAAACAATCATCGACGGCGCGATGGCCGTCGTGGAAATAACCGGACTGCCCTATCAGATAGGCAAGTTTGCTGCCCTCAAAACCCCGCGCCCTCCAGTCGATCTCGGAAACCGAACAGGCCCATGCCTTCTCGCGGAAAATCGGTGAGAAAGCCTCGCAGAACGGGCGGTCGAAGCCGGCATTATGGGCGATGATCAGATCCGCCCTGGCAACAAGTGCGCTCAGGCGGTCCATGTCTATTACCTGTCCTTCGACCATCTCGTCGGTAATACCGGTCAGGCGCGTGATCTCTTCCGGGATGGTGACGCCGGGCTGCCGCAGGCCGCCATAAACACCGGTAACGTCGCCGATCGCGCCGTGATCGTCGAATGTGAAGGCGATGACGCCGATCTCGATGATCTCGTCGGTTCGATGATTAAGCCCTGTGGTTTCGGTATCGAGGATGATGCCCTGACGCGGAAATTCCGGCCGCGGTTTGTCGACGACCGCGCGTGGCATGAGCCGGCGTGAAACACGGTAATTGCCGGTGGATTCAAGATATCCGGCAAGCGTCTCATCATCCGCAACGTTTTTCTGCACCGTTTCGCGGCCGGCCGCTTTTCGCCCCCGTTCACCCTGGGGGAGACGCGCTGCCGCGGAACCGAAAAAATCCAACTGGGAGCTCATTATGCGCCTGTCCGCCGTATCCGGAAATCGTGATTTAAGTAGTCCAACATATGTGCAGAGGCTCACGGTAACAACAGCGGTTGCTGTCATCCACAGAAACTGACCCACACAGGTTGCGGGTTGCACCTTCTCGTTGCGGTGTTAGAAGGGAAATACCGTTCCGTGTTCAAGGAGAGAAAACGAATGCCGATCCCATCGCTTTCCAACCCGAAGACGCTCGCTGACCAGAGCCGGTTGAAGCTGTTTCCGCTGCAAAGCGGCCCGCAATTCGCCAATGTGAACATTTCCACCGGCGCAAGCGGCATCGTCTTCACCGGTTATACGCGAGATGCGAGTGCGGATAACGACGCCTTCTCCTGCTGCGGCAGCTATACGCTGCGCAACTCCGTCCACGCTGCCATTGCCGGCATGACCAGCGACAATTGCACGCTGTTTGCCCTGAAAAGCGTCATCAATCAGCGCCCGTGCCTCGCCGTTGGTGGTTTCGATGCCGAAGGCAAGCCCGTCCGGCTGTCGCAGACGGAATTTGAACAGGTCACCAGACCGCTCTTTAATTTCGCCGACAAGGTTTCGCCGATCCTCGGCAGCGAACCGGCACCGGGCATTCAGGTGCGCAGCGGTGACGCCTCCTACAATTATCAGGTCGATGCGCGCAGCGGCCGTTTCCGCTTCACCTATAAGGACAGCATGAACGGTGGGCTTTTCGGACCTTCCGCCGACGGCAATGTTTCGCTTGAGCACGACGGGCACCGACTTGCCAGAATAAGCGCGGGCGGCAGCTACAGCCAGTCCGACAATTCGATCAGCGGCTCCGCCTATCGCGACATCGATTCCCGTGGTTTCGATGCGACTGTGCGCAGCGGGCAGGCTTCCGCCATGTTCGGAAGAACCTATACGGAAAACGCCATCACGCGCAAAATCGGCATTGGTTATGGCAATACCTCATTGCGCCGTGAGGACACGCCCGGCGGAACAATCAAGGAAAGCCTCGAACACAAGCTGGAAAAAGTCACCCTAGAAGTGTCCCGCACCCGCGACCGGGCGAAAGGCACCGAATATATGCTGACGATCAAGATGCAGCTGTAAGGCCTGCCCAGGCCGGGGCGGCTCGGACATGCACGTCCGCCGCGATCACGGCCTGCCGGCTTTAACATGATTATTTAAGTTAAGTATTGAATTCGCATCTGCCACGGGGTATCGCCTGAAGTCCAATCTCCAGGTCGGTCATGACGCAGCGCGACGACAAATTCCTTTCGGCATTCCTGAAAACCCAGTCGGATATCAAGCGATATCTGACGCGGATGACGGGCTCGCGCGAGGATGCCGAGGATCTTGCCCATGAGGCATGGATCAAGCTGGCGAGAAACAGCTCGAATGCATCCGCAGCACCAGTGCCTTATCTCAAGCGCATCGCCAGGTCGCTGGCCATCGATCATGGGCGGGGACGCAGGCACCGGGCCACGACCGAACAGATCGAGGATGCCCTTTCCATTCAAGACGAGCGCCCGGGTCCTGACCAGCAGGTGATCGACCGCGACCAGATCCGGCAGCTTATGCGGGTCATCGGTGAACTGCCGGATCGACAGAGAAAGATGCTGGTCGCGGCGCGGCTGGAATTTCGTCCCTATGCCGAGATCGCGGAAGAGTTCCATGTCTCCACCCGCACGGTGGAAATGGAAATCAATCGCGCCCTCAGCTACTGCATCGAGAAAATGGGACATGAGCGGCGCAGATAATTTTCGGATTTACCGTTTGTGATCGTTAGAGCTAATGAGGTTCATGTGAAATTCCGGTATCGGGGCGTATTTTTGATAGGGGTTGCGTGTTGAACGAAGGATCCGATGCGCTCAAGAAGAAGGCCACGTCCTTTATCGTCAGGCTGCGCTCCGGCGCGGCCACGGTTGAGGATACAGAGGCGCTCCGCCACTGGCGCAGCCTCAGCGCCGATCATGAGCGCGCCTTCGTCGAGGCCTCGGCGCTCTGGCGCGATCTTGGCCCGGCCCTGGAGGCGCAGGCGAAGAGCCGTGTCAAAGCCACATCCAGACGATCTTTTCTGGTGGGCGGCAGCCTTGCCGCCGGCCTTGCAGGCATTGCCATCGCCCTGCCGGAACTCGGTTACCTGCCATCCATCGGCGCAATGCTTGCGGATTTTTCGACTGGCGTCGGCGAGCAGCAGAATGTCAGCCTGCCGGACGGATCGACCGCCTTTCTCGATGGCGGCTCCGCCCTGTCACTGGACAGCGGCGAACGGCAGTTCGATCTCACAGCGGGTGCAGCGGTTTTCACCGTCCAGCGGGCGGCGAACATTCCTTTTGTGGTCAAAGCCGGCAATGGCCGCGTGCAGACGTCCGGCGGCGCGTTCAGCGTCACCCATAATGCCAGCGGCGTAACCGTGGAATGCCTGTCCGGCCCACTCAGCGTCCACTGTCTCGGCGATGCGCAGCTGCTTCCCGGAGAGGCAATCGTCTATTCGGACGCTGGCCTTGGGGAAAAATCCGCAATCGACCTCGAGACGGCATCGGCATGGCGTGAAGGCATGCTGGTCTTCAACAACCGTCCGCTGGAAGACATCGTCGCGAGCCTGAACCGCCACCGGCGCGGCAGGATCATCATCACCCGTCAAAGCCTGCGCTCCCTGCACGTCTCGGGCGTCTTTCAGCTCAACCGGCCGCAGGACATTATCGCCCACCTTGAAGAAACCCTGCATCTTCATGCGGTTGGCGCAGGCGGAATACTGCTGCTCGTCTAAGCACTTTCGAACCGGAGACAGCGCTGGATTCTGGACGATCCGAAAATATTACAAAAAAACTCCACAAATCTTTTCGGGTTCATGCGCCTCGGTCGTCTTCCCTATCAGAGGCCGCAGCAAGGCGGTGAAATGGAAGGGAATACGGGGATGACTTTATTGGCGACGGGACATAAATCCGGTGGTCGCGAACGGCGTTTGAGGCTCGCAGCATTCTGCGCATCACTGGCCTGCTCCGTATCCTTAGTTGCCCATACCCAGGCCGTTGCGCAGGAGCTGCGCCAATTTTCCATTCCCGCCGGGTCCCTCGATGTGGCGCTGACGCGTTTTGGCGCCGCAAGCGGCATCCAGATTTTCTACGACGCATCCTTGACGAGAGGGCTCAAAACCTCCGGAGCAGCCGGCTCCCTGCCGCCGCGGGAGGCACTCGGCAGGCTGCTTGACGGCACCGGCCTCAGCTTCCGCTTCACCGCGCCCGATCGCGTGACGGTCTCAAATGCCTCACAGGCACCGGAGGCAACCTCTGCGGATGGCTCGCTCGTTCTCGAAACAATCACCGTCACCGGCAAGACAGGACGATATGGCAGTCCGGATGCGCCTTACGGCAACGATGCCCCGACCGCCTTCATTTCGGGTGAAGATATCGAGCGCTTCCGCGGCTCAAGCCCGGCCGACATGTTTCGTGGCACGGCCGGCGTCATGTCCGGCGAAGCGCGAAACGGCGCCGGCGCCATCGACGTCAACATTCGCGGCATGCAGGGAATGGGCCGCGTCGCCACGACGATCGACGGCGCCGAAAATTCCGTGACTGTCTATCAGGGTTATCAGGGCGTCTCGAACCGCACCTATGTCGATCCTGATTTCATCGCCGGTGTCGACATTACCAAGGGAGCCGATGCTGCTTCCTTTGGCAATGCCGGATCAGTGGCGATGCGAACGGTCGGCGCCGACGACATCGTCAAGCCGGGTGAAAAATGGGGGCTGAAGGTCAAGGGCGGCTTCGGCACCAATTCATCAAGCCCGACCGAAGGCGCATTGAGCGGCTATAGCTATCAGTCTGGCGCAGGCACCGCGACACCGTCCGCTGACGGCATGGACAGGCCCGCCTTCCTCAAGCCGACGACCGGTTCCGGCAGCGTCATCGGCGCTTACAAGGGCGAGGACATCGATGTCGTCGCCGGATATGCGCATCGCCGCCAGGGCAATTATCACGCCGGCAGCCACGGTCCTGTCGCTTCCCCGAAAAACATCGGCGACACGAAATATTGGGGCGGCACTTTGCCCAACACGATGATCAATGAAGGTCTGGTCAACTATCGCGGTGGCGAGGAAGTCCTCAATACCGAGCTGGAAACCCAATCGCTTCTGGCGAAGGTCACGGCGCGTCTGTCAGACGACCAGACATTTCAGATCGGTTACATGGGATACAGAAGCGAGGCCGGCGACCGGCTTGCATCACGGCTGACGTCGAATACCGGACAGGCGCAGCAGCAGGAACAGACCGTCAGCACCAGCCTCGACACATTTACCGCCAGATACAACTGGAACCCCGAAGACAATGACCTCATCGACTTCAAGTCGAATTTCTATTTCAACCATCTCGAAGTCCGCAATCCCGTGCGCGGCGGGCGTGGCCTGACGCCAGAGAAGATCGGCCTGCCATCGGGATTCCGGGTCGGCACCGATACCAATATGTGGGGAGCAGAGATTACCAACCGCTCGCAGTTCAGCCTGGATTACGGCGATTTCGACCTGAATTACGGACTTTCCTACCGTGCCGAAGACACCAAGGGCAGCGACCACACGGCCGTTCTGGAGGGCTGGCTGACACCGCGCGACGCCATTCGCCATGAAGGCGCAGCCTTCGCCAAGGCAGCTTACAAACCGGTGGACTGGCTCACCCTTAATGGCGGGTTGCGATACTCCCATTATTGGGTCGAAGACAGGTTCGATCCCTATGAGCGTTATCAGGCGCGGGACAAGCCGGTTGGCCTGAAAGTGGATGACGGCGGGTTCAGCCCATCTGCCGGAGTGACGCTGGAACCGTTCGACAATACCCAGTTCTACGTCAACTATTCGAATACGCTGCGCTCGCCATCCATCATCGAATCCGTCTCGGCCTTCAACAGCGTCATCGCGAATTCGGGTGTCCTGCCGGAACGCTCCAGCAACTGGGAAATCGGCACCAACATCATTCGCGACGGCATCCTCTCCGACGATGATACCGCCATGATCAAGTTCGGTTATTTCAACTGGGATGTGAAGAATTACATCTCGCGCACCGTCGTGACCGAACCACAGTTGACGTTGAATATCGGCAATATTCCGCGCGCCAAGTTTTCCGGTCTCGAACTTTCCGGCCGTTACACCAATGGCGGATTTTCGGCAGATCTTTCCGCCAACTACTTCCTGAATGTCGAATATTGCCGCACGACCCAGACCTGCGACAGCAAGTCTCTCTATGGCGACTATGCGACGAACCATGTTCAGCCGGAATATACGGTCGACCTGACGCTTTCGCAGAAATTTCTCGAGGACCGGCTGACGGTCGGGGGCCGCATCTCCTATGTCGGCCCGCGCGCCATCGGCCACGGCGACGTCACCGCGCAGGGTGCGTCGGAATTCATCGCGCTTGTCGACTGGGAACCCTATACGCTGGTCGATCTGTTTACCGAATACAAGATCAACGACAACATGACCGCGAGCCTGCGGGTGGAGAACCTGTTCGACCGTTTTTATGTCGATCCGCTCGGCCTCGTCACGCAACCCGGTCCCGGCCGCACCATCTATGCCAGCCTTACGGCAACGATCGGCGGCGGCGAGGCCCTGCCCGGCCTTTCCCCCTTCAGCCGCCCGACGGACGCATCCTTCGTGCGTGACTGGACCGGCTTCCATGTGGGTGCCCATGCCGGCGGCGATTTCCTGAATTTTGCAGGAAATACGACGTCGCTGGATGGCACATTCAACGATGCGGCCGCACGGGAATCCGCCGATTTCAACCTGCGTGGCGGTGCGTTTGGACTACAGGCCGGTTATGACCGGCAGCTGGAAAACGGCTTTGTCGTCGGCGTCGAGGCCGATTACACCAAGACCTATCTTCGTGGCCTCGAAAAGTTCGGTTCCACCGATCCGGTGCTGGCAAAGAGCGGCCACGTGGACGCGACGACCAGCTACGATATCGACTGGACGGCCGGTCTGCGCGCGAAGCTCGGTTACGCCGTGAATGACAGGTTGCTCGTTTACTCCACCGCCGGCCTGGCGCTGGCGAAAGAAACCCAGTGGCGCGACCAGTATATTTCAGACGGCGCAAGCGGGACCAATCCCCTTGGCTCCGAAACGACGGCATTCTTCGTGGAAAAGGCTTCCGGAACACGTGCCGGCTTCACAATCGGCCTAGGTGCGGAATATGCGCTGAACGACAATTGGTCGATCCGTGCGGATTACAGCTACAGCCATTTCCGCGCAAAATCGTTCAAGTTCAAGAACGCCCGTGCCGGCACCGGCAAGGATTATCGCACCAGTGAGCAGACGGGCACGGAGATGGTGGATCCCGGCTTGAAGAATGATCCGAACATGGCCTGGCTCTGCGATTCCATGCCGGAAGTCTGCGAGCCCTATGAATCCCCGATCTACGAATATGTGGACCATGTCGGGACATCCGGAATTGTAAACGGTCGCAATGCCTCGAACTCGCTGAACCTACATGCCATCAAGGTCGGGCTGAACTATCGCTTCTGAGGAAACTTTCCACAAGCTTTCGAGCCGTGCACCTGCCGGGTGCACGGCTCACGTCTCACGGACACATAGGTCGCTTACGAAGCCGGACGATTGAGAATGGCTTCGCAACTCGCCGGATTGCCGATGATCTCGCTCGTTTTGATGATGGAGCCGGCATCTGCCGTGATCTTGATGATGCAGTCGCGGCGGTGTTCCTTGATTTTCATGCCCTCCGTCTGCGTCATCTGGGTCTGGCCATCCACGGACTTGTATTCACGCCGGTTGCTAAGCCCGGCATAGGTCTCCACATCGACCTTCAGCCAGTAGGATTCGGTTGCGCCCTTGTCGATAACCACCTTGTTGGGTCGACCAAGCCTGGCAATGGCCGCATCCCGCGGCTGCCCCACGAAGGCTGCGACTGTGCGGGAAATATCGGTTTCTCCGGTTGAGGTGCAGGCGGTGACGATGATCAGCGCAGCCGCCAGACATCCGGTTTCAATCCATCTCATTTTCAATCGTCCCCGCGCAAAATATCGCCAGCCGCATAGGTTGCCTACTGCCGCTGCGGCGCAAATCTAGGGTCAATGATTTCATGCTGAAAGGCGGGCGGACCGAAATCCCGATCAACTTGTTATGATCGACGGGCGTTACGCTTCTCTATCTGTTGCGGAACACGGTGCAGGGGACGCCGGCCTGCCGGATCTCTCCGCAGAGCCTGTTGGCTTCGGCGCGGGTCTCACGGCCGATGCGGGCGGCATAACGCGGGCGCGAGCCGAAATTCCCGCCTCTTTGCCTGACGATGAGGGCACGTTCCACATTGAGCGGTTCCGACAATCCGCCGATCGCGCGGGTGAACAGCCGGTTCGCCATCGCCGGATTGTAATGCGCCGCAAGCTGCACACCCCAGGGTGCCCAGTCGGCCGAGGAAATGAGAACGGGATCGTTCATGGTGCGGGTGTCGGCCAGACGCAGGCAGGCGTCGAGGAAGGAACGACCGTCATCCAGCGCCGGGGCGGCTTTTTCCGGCGGGTTATCTTTCCAGTTCTCGACAGGATATCCGGTGATGGCAAACACGTAATCGCGGGTTTCCATTGGCAGGCGACCGGTGGCGATGAAGGTTCGCAACCCCGCCTCGCCGGCATTATAGGCCGCGGCGGCAAGCCCGAAATTGCCGAATTGACCATTCAGCTCGGAGAGATAACGCGACGACGCCTCAAGCGCGGCAATGATGTTGAAACTGTCCTCGAGACCACGCAGCCTTGCCGTTCCGGGCATGAACTGGGCGATGCCCTCGGCCCCTTTCGGGCTGACCGCATCGGCGCGGAACAGGCTTTCGCGCCAGATCAGCCGGGCGAAATAATCCGGCGGGACGGCGTAACGTCCGGCCAGCACCTCGATGGCATGACACAGATCGCTATTGTAGCTGCCGACCCGAATGCACAGTTCCGGCGCAACGGCATGGCTATAGGCACAGGCGTTTTTCCCCTCCGCCGGCTTCTCAGCCCGGGCGGCGCCGCCGGCTGTCACCAGCAGGCAGAAGACGAGAGCGACACGGCCTGTCCATATCCCTGCCAAGCAAACGACCCCACACTTCCAGACGCAACGCACCGATCATCGGGCAATCGCGAAAATATGCCCCGACCTTCGGTCCTGTTCAATGGTCGTTTCGGTTTCGCGCTGCCGATGCGCATCCGCACTATCAAAAGGCTCGGCGCAAAACATCCAGCCGGCCCGATTGCCGGGCTGGCTGGACGCTGTCATTTACCCGATCTGGCGAGAAGCCGTCTAGAACTCCTGCCATTCATCGTGATTGAGGGCAACCGCGGCGGAACCACGCGCCGCAACGGGCCGGGATACCGGGCGGCGCGATTGAGAAGGCGCCGGCCTCACCTCCGGGCTGCTGCGCAGGGAGGATGCCGAACGCGGCGCTTCATCGAACCTGAATTGCCCCAGAAGTTCGAACAGGGCGGCGGCTTCCCGTGCAAGGCTGTGGCTGGCGGCAGTCTGCTCCTCCACCATCGCAGCGTTCTGCTGTGTGCCCTGATCGACGGTATTGACCGCCTGATTGATTTCGGCAAGTGCGGTGGACTGTTCGCGGGCGGCTTCGACAATCGCCACGACATTGCTGTTGATATCACGAACCTGCGCCGCGATTTCCTGCAGCGCCGATCCCGCCTTGGTAACCAGACCGACGCCGTTTTCCACCTGCGAGCCCGAAGCATTGATGAGGCTCTTGATTTCCTTTGCAGCCGTTGCCGAGCGCTGCGCCAGTTCGCGCACTTCCTGCGCGACGACTGCAAAACCCTTGCCCGCTTCACCGGCACGCGCCGCCTCCACGCCGGCATTCAGCGCAAGCAGATTGGTCTGGAAGGCGATCTCGTCGATCACGCCGATAATGTTGGAAATCTCGCGTGACGATTTTTCGATCTGATCCATGGCGCCGATCGCATCGCGCACCACCTGGCCCGAATGTTCGGCATGGTCGCGGGCCCGGGCGACGATCGTGCCAGCCTCTTCGGCGCGGCGGCTGGAATCGTTGACGGCAGTGGTGATCTCCTCCAGCGCGGCGGCAGTCTCCTCAATCGAAGCGGCCTGCTGTTCCGTGCGTTTGGCAAGATCATCGGCGGCGGAGCGTATCTCGTTGGAGCCCGAGGAAATCGCGCCGGCATTTTCAGATACCAGCGTCATCGCTCTCTTGAGCTTTTCCGAGGCTGCATTGAAATCCGTCCGCAATCTCTCAAGCGAGGGGATGAATGGCTTGTCAATGCTCTGCGACAGATCGCCATCAGCCAGGTCAGTAAGACATTGCGCCAGCTTTTCGACATTCTCGACGCGGCCGGTCACGTCGGTCGCAAATTTGACGACCTTGAACACCTTGCCGTTCAGATCGAAGATCGGATTATACGAGGCCTGAATGAAGACCTTGCGGCCGCCCTTGCCGAGGCGCATGAATTCATCCGCCACGAGATCACCGCCGGCAAGCCTTTCCCAGAACTGCTTATAATGCGCCGACTGCGTATAGGCCGGTTCGCAGAACATCGAATGATGCCGGCCCTGAACCTCCGGCAGTGAATAACCCAGTGCCGCCAGAAAATTCTCGTTGGCCGTCAGGACATCGCCATCAGGTGAAAACTCGATGATGGCCTGCGCCCGCGACAGGGCGTCGATCTTGCCCGCATCTTCCGCCACCTTCAGCTTGCGCTGCGTGATGTCGGTGGCGATCTTGATCACCTTCACCGGCTTGCCGCGGCGAAACACCGGGTTATAGGAGGCCTCGATCCAGACCTCCCTGCCGCCCTTGCCGATGCGCTTATATTGCTGCTGGTCGAACTGACCGGCTGAAAGTTTTGCCCAGAAGGTCTTGTAGTCCTGCGAAGACACAACGGCGGGCTCGACGAACATGCTGTGATGCCTGCCGATGATTTCCGCCAGCTCGTAACCGAGCGCACGACAGAAATTCTCGTTGGCGGTCAGAATTTTCCCGGAAAGGTCGAATTCTATAATGGCCTGGGATTTGGAAAGCGCGGCAAGAACCGCGAAAGCATTGGCACCCCGATCAAGAAAACTCACGCGCAATCCTCCGATGTCAGACAGATGATTCCCTATCAAAATCATTCAGTAATATTACTGTTACAATATTAAATAATATTTAAGGATAAACTTGACGTCCGTCGCGCGGGTTGCAAAATTCAGACTGAATTTAAACCGGCCATCGTTTCTTTCCCCAGCCCCATCACCTGCGTCAGCGCCATGGGACCGGCATAACAATCATGCATTATCGCTGTTTATACTCGGGGCATCACGAATCGGATAAGGCTGCCCTTCGCCGATACGTTGCGGTCTGCCACTGTTTTCGGGAGAAACCATGATCGACGTCGCAACCGCACTCGCCGTGTGGGTCTATATTGCCGGATTTCTATTTTTGACGGCGCGGCTGGCACGGCAGACGGGAGAACCGATCTGGCTTTTCGCAAAAGGCCGCGAGCGGCAGGCCGTTCCCGCCATGCTCTTTCGCCTCGCTTTTCTCCTCGGCGCCCTGCTTCCGCTCGTTACCCTGTGGCTGGAGCCGCAAAATCCGGTCTGGCTTCTGAACCGCAGCGATCTTGGTGCCCCAATCCGGATTGGCGGCATGGCGATGGTGCTGGCTGGCGGCCTGATCGCGCTTTATGCGCAGAACTATATGGGCAGGTCATGGCGCATCGGCGCGGCCGAAGGCCATCTTGGCGCAATCGTCGATAGCGGTCCTTTCGGCCGCTCCAGAAATCCCGTCTTTGTCGGTCAGATCGTGCTGTTTGCCGGGCTGGCGCTGGTATTTCCATCGGTTCTGCAGCTTCTTGTCGCCATCGCTGTTGTCATCGCCGTGTCGCTGCAGGTGACTATTGAAGAACGTGTGCTGACGAAGGAGCTTGGACCGGCATATGACGCCTATCGGCGCCGGGTGAGGCGCTGGCTGTAACAACAGTCGAACCTGAGCCGTGGCGTGGCCTTCAGCTTTTTCGGAACATTCATCCGCCGCAGGCATTTTATGCCGAATGGGGGGCCGGCCACGGGCCGGCAAATTTCCTTGCCTGTTCAGGCAAGATGAAGATCAGTTCCAACCTGGAGGAGCACGCAGATGAAAAAGAACACGATCTGTATCTGGTACGACAAGGACGCCGAGGCCGCCGCTAGATTTTACGCCGAGACCTTTCCCGACAGCGCGGTAACCGCCGTTCACCACGCGCCGAGCGATTATCCTTCCGGCAAGAAGGGCGATGTGCTGACGGTGCAGTTCACCGTCGCCGGCGTATCCTGCATAGGTCTGAATGGCGGTTCTGCCTTCAAACAGACAGAGGCCTTCTCGTTCCAGATATCGACCGAAGATCAGGAAGAAACCGACCGCTACTGGAACGCCATCGTCGGCAATGGTGGCGAGGAGAGCGCCTGTGGCTGGTGCAAGGACAGATGGGGTGTCTCCTGGCAGATCACCCCGCGCGTGCTGATGGACGCCATGGCCGCTGGCGGCGCTGAAGCCAAACGTGCCTTCGAGGCGATGATGGACATGAAGAAGATCGACGTCGCCGCCATCGAAGCCGCACGCCGCGGTTGACACCAACGGACTATTCAGCAGCAAGTAGCGAAATTAACTTGATCCCGGAAACACCCGAAACATAAGGGAAAATCCGATTTCATGAAATTAATCGCCTTTCCCCGCCGCGCAGATCGCCCTGCGCGGCAAGTCATCATAAAACGTTCAACAAAGTGTAAGCGATCCGTCAAAGACGGCTGTTAGCAGAGCCCGTGGCTTCGTGCTGGGAACATGACGTCCTTGCCGATCATGCCATCATCCATCAACGGGGCTCAACTCATGAAATCTTCCGCTCTGACCTCTTTCGTGGCCGGCGTCGCCATTGCTGCCGCCTTCGGCGCCACGGCCGCCCATGCAGAAAAGACCAAGTTCGAATTCTGGTACGGCCTTTCCGGCGATCTTGGCGATCGCGTTCAGGAAACCTGCAAGAAGTTCAACGATTCGCAGGCTGAATTCGAAATCGTCTGCACCTCGCAGAACGATTACGACGCCACGCTGCAGAACACCATTGCCGCTTACCGCGCCAAGAAGCAGCCCGCCATCACCCAGATCTATGACGCCGGCACGCTGGACATGATGCTGTCCAAGGCTTTCGTTCCCGCCAAGAAGCTGATGGCCGACAACGGCTACAAGATCGACTGGGACAATTATTTCCCCGGCATCGCCAACTATTATGCCACCGCTGCGGGCGAGCTGAATTCTTTCCCCTATAACTCCTCGACCGCGATGTTCTATTACAACATCGACGCTTTCGAAAAAGCCGGCATCACCTTCAAGCCGGACACCTGGGAACAGGTTCAGGAAGCCGCCACGAAGCTCAAGGCTGCCGGTTTTGAATGCCCGCTGGCCTTCAACTTCGACACCTGGATGCTGATGGAGCAGTTCTCCGCCATCCACAACCAGCCGATCGCCACCAAGGGCAACGGTTACCAGGGCCTCGACGCCGAACTGACGATCAACAAGACGAAGTTCGTCGATCACGTCAAGTTCTTCAAGAAGATGCAGGACGAGAAGCTGTTCGTCGTCAAGACCAAGCAGCTCGGCATGGACATCCTGCCCGCCTTCACCTCGCAGACCTGCCAGATGTTCATGACCTCGATCGCCAATCACGGCACCGTTGCCAAGACCATGCCGGAAGGCGTGAAGTGGGACGTTGCCATGCTGCCGGTCTGGAAGGGCACCGAGCGCCACAATTCACTGGTCGGCGGCGCGTCGCTGTGGGTCATGGCCGGTCGTCCGGACGCCGAATACAAGGGTGCAGCCGCATTCCTGAACTTCATCGCCCAGCCGGAGATGGTTCAGTGGTGGTCGACCGTCACCGGTTACATCCCGGTCACCAAGACCGGCTTCGACGCCATGAAAGCCAATGGCTTCTATGACAAGGCTCCCTATAAGGGCCGCGAAAAGGCAATCGAAAGCCTGACCTTCACGCCGCCTTCGGAATATACCCGCGGTATCCGCCTTGGCGGTTTCACGCAGATCCGCAAGGAAGTCGCCACCTCGCTCGAAGCCATCTTCATGCAGAATGCCGACGTCCAGGCTGAACTCGACAAGGCCGTCGAGCGCTCCAACGCTGGCCTGCGCCGCTTCGAAAAGACCTATGCCGGCGCCAAGCTGAACTAAGTTTCCTAAAATTTTCCAATGGCTTGCCCGAATCGCTTCACGCTTTACGGGCAAGCCCGCCCATTTCTCCAGTATTGCCGGTTTTTTATGGAAAAGCGCGCCGTCTTCAAAAGCACGTGGTTGCCCGTGCTGTTCGCCCTGCCGCAGCTTCTGCTGATCTTCCTGTTCTTCTATTGGCCCGTGGCAGCGGTCATCAACTGGGCCTTCACGCTGGAGCCGCCCTTCGGCGGCGCTGCGGAATTTGTCGGCCTTGCCAATTTCGAGGAGACCTTCCTCGATCCACTCTATTGGCAATCCGTGCTCGTCAGCATGGTTTTCGCCATTGCCGGCCCCTTCTTCACCATCCTCATCGGCCTCGTGCTGGCGCTGTGCGTCGATCGCGCCCTGCCCGGCTCCGGTTTCTTCCGGGTGCTTTATATCCTGCCCTATGCCATCGCGGGTCCTGCCGCCGGCATGGCCTTCCGCTTCATCCTGTCACCGGAGCGTGGTCTCGCCGCCTCCCTCAACGCCTGGTGGCCGGACATCTGGAACCCGGCCAAATATGGCGAACACGCGTTGATCCTTGTCATCGTCATCTTCATCTGGAAATGGGCGGGTTACACCTTCATCTTCCTGTTCGCAGGGCTGCAATCCGTGCCGCGCTCGCTGACGGAAGCCGCCGCCATGGACGGTTCCGGCCCCATTCGCCGCGCCATAGACATCCAGGTGCCGCTGCTCGCACCTACCCTGTTCTTCCTGACCGTCATCATGATGACCGAGGGTTTCGTCGGCGCCGATACATTCGGCATCGTCGCCACCACCACCGAAGGCGGCCCCAACCGCGCCACGGAGGTGATGGTCTACCGCATCGTCAGCGAAGCCTTCGAGGGGCTGAATTATTCCGGCGCCTCGGCGCAGAGCCTCGTCCTCATCGGCCTCATCATGGTTTTCACCTTCATCCAGTTCCGCTTCGTCGAGCGGCAGGTCCATTACAAGTGAGGCGGCGATGATCCAGCGCACCCCCTATGCCGACGCCCTGACCTATATCCTGATGGTTGCCGGCTTTCTTCTGCTCATCGGCCCCTTCGTCGTCATCATCGCCGGAGCGAGCCAGACGATAACCCAGGTCAACAGCGTACCGTTTCATTTCATGCCGCAGGGCGAGTTTCTCGCCAATGCCGAGACAGCCTGGAAACGCGCCAATCTCGGCAATGCGCTGTGGAACAGCATGATCATGGCGACGCTCGTCACGATCGGCAAGGTGGCCCTTTCGGCATTTACCGCCTTCGCCATCGTCTTCTTCCGCTCGCCGCTCAAACATCTGTTCTTCTGGACGGTGTTCATCACCCTGATGCTGCCGCTCGAAGTGCGTGTCGTTCCCACCTATTCGGTGGCCGCCGATCTTTTCCAGCCGTTCCGTTCCATTCTCGGCCTGTTCGGCATCGAGGTGACGGTGGAGTGGAACCTTCTCAACTCCTATGCGGGCCTCACCCTGCCGCTGGTCGCCACCGCCACCGGCACCTTCCTCTACCGACAGTTCTTCATGACCATCCCGGACGAGCTGGCGGAAGCCGCGCGTATGGATGGTTCGGGCGCGATACGCTTCTTCGTGGAGATGCTCCTGCCGCTGTCTCGCACCAACATGGCGGCGCTCACCACCATCATGTTCGTTTATGCCTGGAACCAGTATCTCTGGCCGCTGCTGATGGTCACTGACCCTTCCTACAAGACGGTGATGATGTCGCTGCGTGCGCTTTTGCCCGCCGAAGACGGCACGCCGGACTGGAACGTCACGCTCGCCGGCTCGCTCATCATCATCACACCGCCGCTTCTCGTCGTGGCCTTCCTGCAACGCTGGTTCGTCCGCGGTCTCGTTTCGTCCGACAAGTGACGGCGCGCGGCTTTCAACAACAAGGTTTCCCATCATGGCTCAGATCGATATCCGCCAGGTCCGCAAATCCTACGGCAAGACACCCACCCTGCATGGCGTGGATCTCTCTTTCGAATCCGGCGAATTCGTCGTTATCCTCGGCCCCTCGGGCTGCGGCAAATCCACGCTTCTGCGCATGATCGCTGGGCTGGAAGACATTACATCAGGTGAAATCTCCATTGGCGGGCGCGTCGTCAACAAGCTCGAGCCGCGTGAACGCGGCTGCGCCATGGTGTTCCAGAATTATGCGCTTTATCCGCATATGTCGGTCGCCGGCAATATCGGTTATGCGCTGAAAGTCGCCGGTGTCGCCAAGGCCGAGCGCCTGCGCCGCATCGAAGAAACCGCGAAGATCGTCGGCCTTACCGATTTTCTGGAGCGCAAGCCGGCCGCCCTTTCCGGTGGCCAGCGCCAGCGCGTCGCCATGGCCCGCGCGATCATCCGCGAACCGCAGGTCTTCCTGTTCGACGAGCCGCTCTCCAACCTCGACGCCAAGCTGCGCGTTACCATGCGCGCCGAAATCCGCAAGCTGCACCAGCGCCTGTCCGCAACCTCGGTTTTCGTCACCCATGACCAGGTGGAAGCGATGACGCTGGCCGACCGGCTGGTGGTGATGAACAAGGGCAATGTCGAACAGGTCGGCCATCCGCTCGATATCTATCATCGCCCCGCCACCACCTTCGTCGCGTCCTTCATCGGTTCCCCGGCGATGAACCTGTTCACCACAAGGGTCGAAGTCGAATCGCCTGCGGTGATGCTGGGCGGCGCGGCGGTCAAACTCTTCCCCGAAACCGGCCTTGAACTGCGCGGCCGCGACGTGACGGTGGGCATTCGCCCGGAACAGTGCCTTGTCAGCACGGAAGAAGGCCCAGGCGTACCGGCAATCGTCGATTTCGTCGAAGAGCTCGGCTCCGGCCGCATCGTGCATGCCGAGATCGCCGGCGAAACCTTCTCCGCCGCAATCGGCGAAGACCTTTCGGTCAAACCCGGCCAGCGCATCCACCTCACCATGCCGCCTGCGCACCTGCATTTCTTCGACCCTGCCACCGGCAAGCGGATCGAAACGGAAGGGGCAACCGAGACCAATAATCTCGGCAAGGAGGCATTGCTGGCAGTCTAGAAGACAAGGCCTTTCGGCTTAGCCCTTCACGCCTGACGAAATCATGATGGCCTCCGTCACGCGGCGCTGGAAGATGACGTAAGCGATGATGACCGGCAGTGCAGCCAGCATCGCAACGGCCATCAGGCGCGCATAGGCGACACCGAAGGCGTCGTTGACCTGGGTAATGCCGACGGGGATCGTCATCATGTTTTCCGAGGTGACGACGAGGAAAGGCCAGAAGAAGGCATTCCACACGGAAATGAAGGTCACGATCGCCATGGCGGTCGTGATCCCCCAGTTGAGCGGCAGATAGACCCGGAACAGGATCGTGTATTCGCCGCCGCCATCCAGCACCACCGCTTCGCGCATCTCCTTCGGCACGCTGTCGAAGAACTGCTTGTAGACGATGATGACGATGGGGGTGATGAGCTGCGGCAGGATGATGCCGGCCCAGGTGTTGATGAGGTTGAGGTTCTTCATCAGGATGAACTGCGTGACGACAAGCGTCTGCGCCGGCACCATGAAACTTGCCAGCACGATGCCATAGAGCAGCCGCCGTCCCGGAAAGCGTATCTGCGACAGCGCATAGGCGCACAGCATCGAAATGAACAGGACGGAGACCGTGACGATGACGGCGGTGCCGATGGAATTGACATACCAGGTCAGCAGCCGCGTGTTGAATATCGCGTTCACATAGGCGCCCAGCTGGAACTCATCCGGCAGCAACGATGTGTTGCCGGCAACATTCTCATCGGAACGAAGCGACGTGACGAAACTCCAGTAGAGCGGAAAAATCCACACCAGCGCCGCCGAAAAGGTCAAAAGGGTCAGAACGATGTTCTCTAGTTTTCTGGTCGGGCTCATGAGTTCCTCCGGATGCGCAGCAGCTGGAACTGGAGAACGGAAACGATGACGATCAACAGGAAAAGCACGGTCGCAACGGCCGAGGCGTAACCGCCATTGTTCATCTGGAAGGCCTCGCGATAGACCTTGAGGAGGAGCACGAAGCTGGAATTGAAAGGGCCGCCGCCGCTCAGAAGGTAGATCTGGTCGAATATCTTCAGTTGCAGGATCAGTTGCAGCGTCAGGACAAGTGCCGTCACGGGCCACAGAAGCGGCCAGGTGACGCGACGGAAACGTTGCCAGGTCGTCGCGCCATCCAGCGCCGCCGCTTCATAAAGCTCGGTCGGAATATTGCGCAGGCCGGCAATGAACAGCAGCACGTTAAAACCGTTCGTCCACCAGATGGTGACGACAGCGACCATCGGCATCACCCAATAGGGGTTCTTGAAGACGGCGACGGGCTTGCCCGCCAGCAGCGAAATGACCGGCTGGAGAACACCGAACTGCAAATCGAGCATCCATGCCCAGATCTCCGTCACCACCGAAACCGGCAGCACGTAAGGCAGGAAAAACAGGCTCATGGCGATTGTCTGCCCGATGCCCGACAGCCGGCTGACGGCGAGTGAAATCATCAACGCGATTATGGTGGTCGGCACCACGGTCAAGAGGACGAAATAACCGTTGTTCTTCAGCGAGGTGACAAAAAGCCGGTCGCCCAGCAGTTTCGCATAATTCTCAAACCCGACCCAGTTTCCCTCACCGATCAGCGGCGCATCGGTAAAGCTGATGCGCACCATCTCGATCAGCGGATAAAGGAAGAAGGTGGCGAAGACGACGATGAATGGCGTCACCATCGACAGCGCGATCAGCGACTTCTTCCGCCGGTTTTCAATCATTGCCATGGAATGCCTCCGGGCCTCTGCGTATGCGCGATGCCCTCCAGCCATTGGGGCCGGAGGGCAGGCGTGGATTATTTGAGTTTGCCCTGAAGTTCGGACTGGATCTGCTCGACGGCTTCCGCGCTGCCGACAAAACCCTGAATGGCCGGCGCGATGACGTTGAGTGCCGCGTCATAGGCCGGAGAGGCAACCCCGGTAATTGTGGTCTTGGGGTCAAACACCGCCGCCTCCGCCAGCGTGGCATAGGTGGCGTTCGGCTGCATGGCCTTATATTCAGCACTTTCGGTGATCGATTTATAGGCTGGAATATGCCCGGCATCGGCCCAGCTGATGGCGTGTTTTTCCATCCAGCCGATCACCGTCATGACTGCGGCGCGCTTTTCGCCGGAAACCGTCTTGTCGCCTTCATTCGGGATGGCGAAAGCATGGGAATCCGCCCAGGTGGCGCGTTTGCCCATCAAAGGCGGCACTTCCACCGCACTCCATTTGAACCCGAGCTTGCCGTTCTTTTCCAGATCCTTATAGGTCGGTACTTCCCAGACGCCATTCAGCTGGAAGGCAGATTTGCCGGCGGAAAACAGCGCCACCGAGGCCTCATATTCCGCCTGTTCCGGCGCCCAGCCGTTTTCCCGCCATCTGGACAGGGTGTCTATGGCTTTTGCGGCCTTTTCGGCATTGTCGCCGGCCAGAACCTCCTTACCGGTGACGAGTTCGCCACCCTGCTGCGACAGCAGCGTATAAAACACCCGCCAGACCCCGCCTTCACCGCCCGACTGATAGGTGATCGGCGTCTCAACGCCATTTTCCTTCGCCCAGGCGAGCGCCTTTTCGAAATCCTCGATCGTCTTGATGCCGGTCAGCTTGCCTTCGGCATCGAGATAGGGAGAGCCCTTCAAAAGATCGGCGTTGTAATAAAGGACAAGGGCGTGAATATCGAACGGCACAGCGTAAAGCTTGCCGTCCTGCGTGGCCGCCTCCACCGGCGCGCTGAAGAAGTCTTCCGTCTTCAGCCCGGCATCCTCAAGATCCTTTGCGGTGATTTCGCTCAGCACCTTTTCTTCAAGGCCAAGCGGCGCGCGCGACAGGTGATAGGTCATGATATCCGGACCTGAACCGACCGCAGAGGCCGTTCTCACCTTGGTGTAAAAGGGAACGCCCCATTCCAGTGTCGTGCCCTTGATCTGGATATCGGGATGTTCCTTGTTGAAGGCCTCGATCAGCGCTTTCATGCGCACGCCGTCACCACCGGCCAGAAAGTCCCACCAGATGATATCCTGCTTGGCAAGCGCCGGCATGGCGGTCAAACCCAGAACCGTGCCGATAAGCAATGTCTTGATCAATCGCATCGTTATTCCTCCCGTTTCTTGAAACACCCCGTCAGGGGATGGTTTGCTGCATCGAAAGGCGCCTCCTCGCGCCTATCGCAACCTTTTGCCGTCGCTGTCGAAAACCAGGATCCTGTCGGGCGAGGCGCTGAGCGAGACGGACCGGCCATCCAGCTGCTCCCGGGAGCCCTGCCGCTGCACGATAAGCTCCTTTCCCGCCCTGGTGCGGGTGTAGAGGTAAGACAGATCGCCAAGCTCCTCGGCCACCTCGACGATGACGGGCAAGACGCCTTCATCCGTGATCGCCAGATGTTCCGGCCTGATGCCAATCTCGAGCCGCTGGCCGGGCGACACCGGCTGCGACAACCGCGCTTCGAGAGGCCGCTTACCGCCTTCGAGCGCCAGCGTCACGTGGCCATCACGCTGCTCCACAACATCGGCCTGCAGGAAATTCATCGCCGGCGATCCGATAAAGCCCGCCACGAAACGATTGTCGGGATCGTCATACAGCGTCAGAGGCGCCCCCGCCTGCTGCACGATGCCGCCCTTCAGCACGAAAATCCTGTCGGCAAGTGTCATCGCCTCCACCTGATCATGCGTGACATAGATCATGGTCGCGCCGAGCTTGCGGTGCAGCCGGGTCAGTTCCAGCCGCATCTGCACGCGCAACTCGGCGTCCAGATTGGACAGGGGTTCATCGAACAGGAACACCTTCGGCTGCCGCACGATGGCGCGGCCGATGGCCACACGCTGCCTCTGGCCACCCGAAAGCTGCGAAGGCCTTTTGTGCAGATGCTCGTCAAGCTGGAGGATGCGGGAGGCCTCGCCCACCCTCTCATTCACCTCCGCCTTCGGGCGGCGGGCAAGCCGCAGGCTGAAAGCCATGTTCTCGAACACCGTCAGATGCGGATAGAGCGCATAATTCTGGAAGACCATCGCCACGCCGCGATCCGCCGGTTCGACCGCGGTAACATCGCGGTCGTCAATGGCGATGCGGCCGCCACTGGTTTCCTCAAGCCCGGCGATCATGCGCAACAGGGTGGATTTTCCGCAACCGGAAGGCCCCACGAACACCGCGAAGCTGCCGGTCGGGATTTCCATCGAGACGTCCCGGATCGCTGCGAACGATCCGAAGGACTTGGCGATATTGTTGAGACGGACACCCATCACCGCCTCACTGAACCTTCAGGCGCAGCACGTGATAGGACAACGCCGGCACGGAGCCTTTGAGCGCGCCATCCTCGACGGCAACGCCACTGCCCGGCACCGGCACGACGCGGTCGGGCTGGTCGGGGCCGTTTCCGACCCGCAGGTCATATCCCGCCATCGCAAGATGCAGGCTGAGGGTGGCGGATGAAAATCCGGTGAGGCTGACATTGATATCCGCCGCCTCGGTGAGATGGCGGTTGAGGACAAACAGCGTCACCACGCCTTCTTCCTCGCTGAAGACCCCGGCGACATCGAGATATTTGACGTCGTCAGCCGCGTTGCAATCGTAAGTCGGGCAATCGACCGCGACATTCAGCGCAACACCACGACCATAAAGCGAGGCGAACTGATAGGGATAATAGATTGTCTGACGCCAGGCCGGCCCGTTCTTTTCTGCCCGGATCGGGGCGATGACGTTGACGAGCTGGGCGATGCAGGCGATGCGCACGCGGTCCGAGCGGCGGATGAACTCATTAAGCAGACCGGCAACGAAGAGAGCATCCTCGAAATTATAGGTCTCTTCCAGCAGGGCGGGCGCTTCCGGCCAATCCCAGCTCTTGATGCGTTTGCTGTCGTCTTCGCGGATGTGATACCAGACGTTCCATTCGTCGAAGCAGATGGAAACATCGTTTTTGGCGCGCTTCTTGGCTTTCACATAATCGATGACGCCGGCAATCGTCTGGATATAGCGGCCGGTCTCTTCGATCTTGCCGAAATAATTCAGCGTGTCGCGGCTGTTATTGCCGAAATATTTGTGCAGCGAGATGTGGTCGACATTCTCGTAGCATTCTTCCAGCACTTCGCGTTCCCACTCGGGATAGGTCGGCATGCCATCATTCGAACTGCCGCAGACGATCGCTTCAATTGTCGGGTCGAAGCCTTTGAAAGCCTTGGCGGTTTCGTTGGCCAGCCGGCCATATTCCACCGCCGTCTTGTGGCCGATCTGCCAGGGGCCGTCCATCTCGTTGCCGAGGCACCACATCTTCACGCCATGCGGTTTCTCGGTGCCGTGGCTGCGGCGCAGATCGCTAAGCTCGGTGCCGCCGGGAAAATTCACATATTCAAGGAAGTTGCGGGCATCATCCAGACCGCGGGAACCAAGATTGACCGCCAGCATCATCTCGATGCCGGCCATCTGCGCCCAGTCGGCGAATTCATTGATGCCGATCTGGTTGGTTTCCTTTGACCGCCAGGCAAGGTCCAGACGAATAGGCCGCTTGTCGCGCGGGCCGATACCGTCTTCCCAGCGATAGGCGGAAACGAAATTGCCGCCGGGATAACGGATGGCGGGAATTTTCAGGTCCTGCACGAATTTCAGGACATCCCTGCGAAAGCCGTTCTCATCCGCCTGCGGATGGCCGGGCTCGTAAATCCCGCCATAGATCGCACGCCCCATATGCTCGATGAAGGCGGAATATAGGCGATCGTCGATACGCCCAATCCGGAAATCCCGGTGGACTGAAACCCGCGCTTTCATAGGCTCTCCTCCCTGCGCATTTATATCTTAAAATATGGTATGAACCATATTTGATAATATAGTTGCCGAGGGAATCCGCGCCTGTCAACCGCGAAAATCATACTTTTAAAATTTGAAGGCTCAGTCTGCCGTGCGCAGGCGCAGGACGATGTCCTGATCGTAATTTCCGAAACCCCGGCCGAAGATATTCAGCCCGCCCGGATGTTTCGCGTCGGCCTTGACTTCGATGCGCAGGCGGATGGAACGATGGCTCACCAGATCGATATCCGCCAGCGTCACATCCGAAATGCGGGTACCATCGACATAGGTTCCCTGCGCGGTGATGCGCCAGGTTTTGAGCATGCCATATTGGGAACCGGAGAGTTTCCACCAATCGGGCGTGAACACCCCTCGCTTGTCACCGAAGTCACCCGGCGAGGTCCACACGCCGATTTCCCTGCCGTTGACGGAGAGGGTTATGTCCGACGGCCAGTTGCTGTGCGTTCCCGGCACCTCGGAACTGACCTCCATCGAAAACTCGATTTCTTCGACGTTTCGGCCCTGAATCTTGGCATTATTGGGGAATTGATATTCCACGAAGCCGGATGTCAACCATAAGAGCGCCGTCTTCATGCGATCAGGATCCATGAAGGTATCGGGCACATCCAGAAGCCCGATAATACCATCAGGCGAACAGATGCCGCAGGGTGCCGTCACCGAACTCTGGGTATAAAGACCAAGCGGCATGGCCACCGCAATGTAATTGGAAGCCGCCGGCGCCTCGGGTCTTCGGAAGGAAACGATGAGTTCGTCGCAGGTGGCGAAGCAGATTTTCTGGCTGCCCTTGCGCGCCTTGCGCGTCTCGGTTCGCAGCAGCCCCGCCTCTTCAAGAACGGCCACACCGGCGGAAACGGTGGACTGGGGTAACTCCAGCCGCTGCGCGATCTCGTTGACATTCAGACCGCTCGTCTCATGCAGCAGCTTCAATATCTGCACGCGGATCAACGAAGCAGCCGCTTTCAGGACATCGAATTCTTTTTCAGCATCAACCAGGAGGAAATTGGGGGCCATTCTCTAATCTTCAGATTTATCGATCCAGATCAGGATTTCTGGCTTAAATACCCTATACTTGTCCAGTGTTGTTTATCGTTCAGGCATATCTGAAAGTTAAAGGCATGAAAAAGGCATCGCCACGCAGCCTTGAGACCACGTGGCGATGCCCCTTTGTCGTCAACCGCGCTTGCGCAGGGTCCGCGTGCCGGTGTCGACAAGATTCTGCGCCGCTTCATCCACGCTGGCGCGACCGAAGGCGAGCGAATCGGCAATCGGACGCATCACGCCACGGTCGAACTCATTGGCACCGATGGGGGCGGGCTCCGGATAGGCATCGGTCTTTCCGGACAGGCTTTCGATATAATCCACCGATTTGCGCTCAGTCTCATTGAGGCTCGGCAATACTGCCTCACGCACCTTCTTTGCCGGCGGCACGCCGCGTTCCACGCCAAGTACCTTGCCGGCCTCCAGATCGTTGACGAAGAAGTTGATGAACTTCGCCGCCGCTTCCGGATTGGTGGAGGTGGACGAAATGGACCAGATAAGTCCCGGCCGGTAATAATGCCCGGTCGGCTTGCCGGCCCCCTCACCCGGCAGCATGCCGATGGACAGCGTTTTCTTGTTGAGCGCCTGATAACCCACAAGCTGGTTGGAATAGGCAAAACCGGTGGCGGAATTGCCAAGCGTCAAGGCATTGGATTCGATGGTGTTGTCATCACGCGTCTGGATATCGGCGGAAACGCAGAGCTTGTCCTCACGCAGCTTTTCCCAATAGGCGAACCATTCCTTGGCGTCTTCCTTGTTGAAGCCGATGGTGCCATCCTGAAACAGCAGCTTGCCGCGCTGGCGAAGCCAGACATCGAAGACGTAATGATAACGCGCACCATAGGGAATGGCCCAATAATTGCGCCGCGCCGGGCCGTTCTTCTTGAAATCGCGCGCCAGTTCCGCAAGCGCCGTCCAGGTGATCTGCCCTTCCGGCATGGAAACGCCGGCTTCCTTCAACGCCTCGGCATCATACATCATGCAGAAGGAATTAAGCCCGAGACCGACGCCGTAAAGCTTGCCGTCGATGCGGCAAAGATCGATCTCGCTCTTGCCGAAGCTGGAAAGATCAAGCGCCGAGCCGACGAACTGATCTAGTTCCATGCAGGCGCCACGGCCGGAATAATCGGCGATGGTGGATGGTTCAAGCTGAAAGATGTCGGCGACATTGCGTCCCGCCATCGAGGTCGCAAGCTTGGTCCAGTAGTCGGAACCGGCGATCATTTCGCCGCTGACAACTGTTTGCGGATCGGCCTTCTGGTAAAGGGCGATGACGTCATTGGTGCGCTTGTTGCGATCGGCTGATCCCCACCACACGCAACGAAGCCGGGTCTCGGCCGCCAGCGCGCGGAAACCGCCCGCCGCAACCCCAAGACCGGCCAGCGCCGCCGTCACCAAAAATCCACGTCTGTCGATAGTTTGCATCTGCTCCTCCCGCGTTTTGCAAATTTTTCACTGACTACTTAATTCTTGCAAATTTTCTGTATTTGCAATATTTGCATCATAATAGATTTTTTTGCAAGCGCAGGAGACGACATGAACGATACGCCCGACATCAGCCGCCCGCGCCAGTCGGATATCGCCCAGCGCGCCGGTGTCTCCATCAGCACCGTCTCTCGTGTTCTCGCCGGGGAAAAAGGCATCAGCGCTTCGATCCAGACCAAGGTTCTGGGGGTTGCGGCGGAGCTCGGTTATCCGCTGCGGCCGGTCACCAGCCAGGCCGGCGGCGTGCCGCTGGAGGGCAAGAAGGTTCTCGCCCTGATGTCCGCCGAAAGGGCAACCGGCGATATCGGCGCTTTTTATCACGATATTTTCGACATGCTGCGCAGCCTCGCCCAGACGGACGGGTTTGAACTCGATATCCGGCTGCTGCACCAGAAACAGGTGGATGACGCCCTGACACAGCGGGTCTGCGAAGCGGACGGCCTTCTTGCCATCGGCCTCGACCCTGAAGAGGAGATCATTAACCGCATCACGCAGGGTGTGCTGCAGCCGGTTCTGGTCAACAGCGCCGACCCCTCGATGACGTTGGATTGTGTTTCGCCCTCCAATTTTTACGGCGGTGCAATGGCAGCGCGGCGGCTTCTGGAACTCGGCCACCGCAAGGTCGCCTATATCGGCCCGCACCACCGCCACACCATACGCGAGCGCATGCGCGGCTTCCGCCACACCATCCTTGAGGAAGAAGGCACGACCTATGAGGAATTCCTGCTCTCCACCGTGGATAGCGGCTTCGGACAGGCGGGGGATGCGGTTCGCCAGCTACTGGCCAAGAACCCTGACCTGACAGGCATTTTCTGCATGAACGATGCGATTGCGCTCGGCGCGCTGGGGGCGGCGCAGGAGCTTGGCCTTGCCGTGCCGGACGATCTTTCCATCATCGGCTTCGATGATCTGCCCTTTGCCGAACTGTCCACCCCTCGCCTTAGCACCATCCGCGTCGACCGCCGCGAAATCGCCCGCGAGGCCGTGGAACTGATGCGCCGCCGGCTGACGGAACCTTCCGCCAATGCCCGGCAGGTGCAGCTGGGTGTGCAGCTGGTGGAAGGACAGACCGCGGGACAGGCGAAAAAGACGGGAAAGGCGATACGTAATGCATGATGCGGCAAACAATGATCCGATGACCCGTTTCAATCCGCTCTATGGTAATCCGCTTAAAACCCGCGCCGATGTCAGAAAGGCGCTGGATGACAGTTTCGCACCGCTCCTGCCCTATTTTTCGCAAAGCGGCGCAAGGGTGACACTTAGCGGCACTGCCGCGCATTTTGACCGGGCGGCGGCCGATCTGGAAGGATTTGCCCGGCCGCTCTGGGGCATCGCGCCGCTGGCGCTCAGCGGCGACAGTTTTGAGCATTGGCCGCTTCTGGCAAAAGGCATCGCCAACGGCACCGATCCCGCCCATCCCGATTATTGGGGCGACGTGCGCCAGAAGGATCAGCGGCTGGTGGAGCTTGCAGCTCTGGGCTTTGCGCTTCGGCTTGCACCGCAACATCTTTGGGAACCCCTCTCCGACGCACAGAAAGACAATGTCCGCCGCTATCTGCTGACGGCGCGCGAGCGCAATTATGCCGACAATAACTGGAAATTTTTCCGGGTGATGGTCGACATGGCGCTCGATCATCTGGGCGTAGATTTCGATCGCAGCCTGACGGAGATCTTCCAGGCGGAGCTGGACGGTTTCTACATTGCCGACGGCTGGTATCGTGACGGCGATTATCGCCGCATCGACCACTATATCGCCTTCGCCATGCATTTTTACGGCCTGATCTACGCAAAACTCAGCAAGCCTGGTGATGCTTACGCCGAACGTTACCGCGAACGCGCCCGCCTGTTTGCCGGCGATTTTGCCAGCTGGTTCGATGAGGATGGCGGGGCGCTGGCCTTCGGCCGGTCCATGACCTATCGTTTCGCCTGTGGCGGTTTCTGGGCCGGCCTTGCCTTTGCCGATGAAGAGGCTCTGCCCTGGGGCGAAATCAAGGGGCTTTATCTGCAGCATCTGCGCTGGTGGGCACAAAAGCCGATTGCCGATCGCGACGGCGTTCTCTCCATCGGTTACGCCTATCCGCAGCTGACCATGTCGGAAAGTTATAATTCGGCCGGTTCTCCCTATTGGGCCTTCAAGGCCTTCCTGCCGCTCGCCTTGCCGGAAAGCCACCCCTTCTGGCAGGCGGAAGAAAAGTTGCCCGAAACCTCCACCAAACCGCGGCCGCTCCTTCATCCCGGCATGGTGATGATGCGAACGAAAGGCAACGTCACGGCACTTTCCAGCGGGCAGGAAACCCTGTCGATGCGCGGCGGGTCGGAGAAATATGCCAAATTCGCCTATTCCTCCCGTTATGGTTTTGGTGTGGAGGTGGATGAGCGCGGCTTCAAGACCAATGGTTTTGACAATATGCTGGCCTTCTCTGATGACGGTTTGCATTACCGGGTACGCGAAACCAACGAAAAGGTTCTGCTGGCCGGGGAAAACCTGCGGGCGACATGGAAAGCGTTCCCCGATGTCGAGGTTGAAACGACGCTGGTTGCTGCCGGCGACTGGCATATCCGGCTGCACCGGATCACCTCCGCCCGGCCGCTTTCCGTCACCGAAGGCGGCTTCGCCATCCACCGCAATGACGGCAACAGCGATGCCGTAACCGAGACAACCGGCCATGCATCGGCTGATTGCGGCACCGACATCTCCGCGATCATCGATCTCGGCTCCGTCATATCCCGCCAGGGCATCGCACTGAAGGCGCTACCCAATACCAACCTCGTCAATGCCAAAACCACGGTGCCGCAATTGCGCGGCGACATTCCAGCCGGCGAAACTCTGCTCGCCTGTGCCGTCTTTGCAGGATTGACCGGGCCTGAAAGCCAAAAAATCCTGGCGGCTGTTCCTGTTCTTCCGGACATTGGGGCGCTCGACCGCCTGTTTGCGGAACGCGGCGTCCCGGTCAGCAGCATGGCGGCGACGGGAGAGCCACGATGACGAGCCCGCTTCCGCGTCTCAGCCTTGCCATGGACCCGGAGCGGACGCAGCATGTGCTGACACCACAGGCGCTAGAAAGACTGTCGCAGAGCGTCGATATCATCGACATCAACCGCATCTGCGACTTTCACGATCCATCGATAAAAGACCAGCTGGAACGGACGGATATTCTCCTGACCGGCTGGGGCTGCCCCGATATTGGCGCACGGGAACTGGCGTTGATGTCACGGCTGAAGCTGATTTCCCATGCTGCCGGCACGGTGAAATATTTCCTCTCGCAGGCGGTCTTTGAGCGCGGCATTACCGTGTGCAGTGCGGCGGAGGCCAATGCGCAGCCGGTCGCCGAATTTACGCAGGCGATGATCCTGCTTGCCGGCAAGCGCGTATTCAGCTTCCGACGGTTTTATGGAAAAGACCGCGGGCGGGAAAACGTCGATCACCTGCAATCGCAGGCCATCGGCAATCTCGGCCTGACGGTCGGCGTGGTCGGCGCATCGCGCATCGGGCGTCGGGTCATCAATCTGCTGAAACCCTTCGATCTCGACATCATCCTTTTCGACCCGTTTTTAAGCGCTGCGGAGGCGGAGCGACTTGGCGTGCGGCTGGTATCGCTTGATGCGCTGATGGCAATGAGCGACGTCATTTCGCTGCATGCGCCGTCGCTGCCGCAGACCCGGCATATGATCGGCGCGGAAGCACTCGCCCGGATGAAAGATGGCGCAACCCTGATCAACACGGCGCGCGGCGCTCTGGTGGATGAGGAAGCACTGCTGACTGAGCTAAAAACCGGGCGTATCGAAGCCGTCATCGATGTGACCGATCCGGAAGTGCCGCCGCCGGACTCTGCCTTCTACAGCCTGCCCAACGTATTCCTGACACCACACATCGCCGGCGCCGTAGGCCTCGAACGCGCCAGGCTGGGCGACATGGCAATCGCGGAAATCGAACGCTTTTGCCAGGGTGCTGCACTTGAACAGCAGGTGCGGCCGGAACATCTGGAACTGATTGCATGAGAATTTTCGAGCCGGGCCTCTGCTCCGTCACCTTCCGCTCCCTGTCGCCGCAGGCGGTCATCGACCTTGCCGTCGCAAACGACATCAAGGCAATCGAGTGGGGCGCGGATATCCATGTGCCGCCAGGCGATCTCGAAAACGCAAGGGATGTGGCCGAGCGGACCGCTAAAGCGGGCCTCACCGTCTCTTCCTACGGCTCCTACATCTTCGCGCCGGATTTTACGCGGCAAGATTTGACCGCTGTTCTCGAAACCGCCAAAGCGCTCGGCACCGGCCATATCCGCATCTGGCCGGGCCAACGCAAACGGCCCTCCACCGACTACTCTCCCGCCGAGCGCCGCAGGGCCACCGAGGCGCTGGCAGAGATCGCCCGCCATGCGCAAGATTACGGCATGACGATCGGCCTCGAATATCACCCCAATTCACTGACGGACACCCTGCCCTCGACCCTGCAACTGGCGCAGGATTTGGCCGTGCCCAACCTGTTTTTCTACTGGCAGCCGGCACCCGGCCTGCCGCTCGAAAAGGCTCTCGCTGAAATATCGGCAATCGGCCCACGCATCTGCCATCTGCACGTCTTTGCATGGCTTGCCGACACCAGCCGCCTGCCGCTTGCCGACCGTGCGGATTATTGGCGGTCGTGCGTCGAGGGGTTGCCGGAGAGCGGCTGGACGAAGACGGCTTATGCGATGCTGGAATTCGTCAAGGGTGATGATGTCAGTCAGTTTGCGGAAGATGCGGTGGCGCTACGCGAGATTCTTGATAGGTTATAAACCCGACCGACCTATGCGCTCCTCTGCAGACAAACAGACCACGCCATGACGCCACGTATCAAAAACATTGTAACGAAGCGGCCAGGCATTCTTAAAATCAACTGGACAGATGGCGGCCAATCAACGGTCGATCTCTCCGGATGGATAGCAAGCGGCGGAGAATTACTAACTCCACTTCTTTCAACGGATGTCTGGAAAACCGCAACGATTGCCGATTATGGAGCGAGCGTGGAATGGGATAGCCAGAACCTAGAAATAGATGCCTATCATCTCTATCAAATCGTCAAGCATCAGCGACTAGCTGAAAACTAGAACAATCTCGCCCGATAAGCATCAATTGCATCCATCAAGGCTTGTTGCTTCTTCCTTGCCGCCTCGGGCCGGCCGCTCACTAGCATGGCTGCGATCCAGTACCAGCCGAAAACCCATTGCGCAGCTAACACGACTACTAAAAGGATAGGGAGACCAGCAATCAGCAGAAAAACTTTTGCGATATCGTCGGAGTATGATTGCAGCAAAATATACGGCAATACGAACGGCATTGCCATCATAAACCACCAGAATGATACTACCGCCCATATCGGAAAGACTGCTATGAATGGCGTCCGTTGCGCCTTATTGAGCGACCAAAACTCGCTGAGATGACGATAATATGTCACTCGTTGCCATAATCCGCGCATTCATCTCTCCAGCCCCAATGCCTCCAAATTGACGAGATTTGCCTTGTTTTGCAATCGGACTTTACAAGCGCATCTGTCATTGCAGTTTGCGGCCGTTCAAAGGAATGATGTCATCACCCATATTCCGTTACCCCGGACCTGCTCCGGGATCCAGGGTGAGCAAGCTTTTGATCGCGTGAGGCTTTTTTTGCTACACAGAAGCACTGGATGCGAGCTCAAGGCCGGCATGACGGAATAGTTTTTTTCCCCTTGCCGTCAACACGTTGATACAAGTGTCATATCCGCCGCCCATCCGCCCCGAACAGATGTGTCTTGGCCAGATCGAATGCAAAGGGAATGGTCTCGCCGATGCGGATCTGGCGCTGGCCGTCCAGCAGCACGGTGGCCGGTTGGCCGTCCGGGGTATTGGTGTAGACCACCGTCGAGCCGCCGAGATGTTCCACGAGCTGGATGGAAGCTTCGCCGAGCGAGGATTGCGCCTGCGGGTTGACGTGTTCAGGGCGCACGCCAAAGGTCAGCGGTTCGCCTTCGCCGGCCGCAACCGGCTTTTCCAGCACGATGCGCTGGCCGGCCACCTCGATGGTGCGGTTGGAACTATCGCCTGAAATCACTTTGGCGGAGAGGAAGTTCATCTTCGGCGAGCCGATGAAACCGGCCACGAACTGGTTGGCTGGATTATTGTAAAGATCGAGCGGCCGGCCGACCTGCATGATGCGGCCATCGCGCAGCACGACGATCTTGTCGGCCATGGTCATGGCTTCCACCTGGTCATGCGTCACATAGATCATGGTGCTGCCGAGCGTCTGGTGCAGCTTGGCGATTTCGACGCGCATCTGCACGCGCAATTCCGCATCAAGGTTGGACAAAGGCTCGTCGAACAGGAAGATTTTCGGCTCGCGCACGATGGCCCGGCCAATGGCGACACGCTGGCGCTGGCCGCCCGAAAGTGCCTTCGGCTTGCGCTGCAATAGCGGGCCGATCTGCAGGATATCGGCGGCCTTCTGCACCCGCGCCTCGACTTCCGGCTTCTTGTAACCCGCCGTTTCCAGCCCGAAGGCGAGGTTCTTGTAGACGCTCATATGCGGATAAAGGGCATAGGACTGGAAAACCATGGCGATGCCGCGCTTGGAGGCGGCTGTTTCGTTGACCCTTTCGCCATCGATGCGAAGATCACCCTCGGAGATTTCCTCCAGACCGGCAATCATGCGCAAAAGCGTGGATTTGCCACAGCCCGAGGGGCCGACAAAAACGGTGAACTCACCCGGCTCGATCTTCAGATCGATACCGTGAACGACCGGAAAAGCGCCGAACCGCTTGACGATTTTTTCGAGCGTAATGCTGCTTGCCATGCTGTTTCTCCCGACTGTCGCGCCGCATGCAGGGCAGCAGCGACAGTGTTGATGGTCTTATAAAATGCGTTCCCGATCCGGGTTCCGTTCAGCGTTTCATTCCCGTCGTGGCGATGCCTTCAATCAGCAGCCGCTGGAAAAACAGGAAGAACAGGAAGACCGGCACCAGTGACAGGTTGGACATGGCGAAAAGCGAGGTCCAGTCCGAGCTGCCGGTGGAATCCACGAAGGATCTGAGGCCGAGCTGCACGGTGTAGGTGTTGATGTCGTTCAGATAGATCAGCGGCCCGAAGAAATCGTCCCAGGTCCAGATGAAGGAAAAGATGGCGGCCGTCGCCAGCACCGGCAGCGATAGCGGCAGCATGATCTTCCAGTAGATGCGGAAGGGCGAGCAGCCGTCCATGACAGCCGCCTCGTCCAGTTCACGCGGGATACCGCGGAAGAACTGCACCATCAGGAAGATGAAGAAGGCGTCCGTCGCCAGATATTTCGGCACGATCAGCGGCAGCGATGTGTTCACCCAGCCCATTTCCAGAAACAGGATATATTGCGGGATGAGCACCACGTGATAGGGCAACATCAAGGTGCCGAGCATCAGCGCGAACCAGAAATTGCGCCCGCCGAACCGCAGCCGGGCAAAAGCAAAGGCCGTGAGCGAGCAGCCGACCACGTTTCCTATGGTGGCGAGCACGGAGATGAAGAAGGAGTTCCAGAAGAACTGCCCGAAACTCACCTGCAGCCCCGTCCAGCCGCGAATATATCCGCCGACATCGACCGCCGAGGGAATGAGCGAGGAAGAGCCGAACAGCTCATCCTGCGGCCGGAACGAACCTGATATCATCCACAGGATCGGATAGAGCATCGCGAAGGAGGCGATGATCAGCGCCGTGTGGAGCATCACCGATTTCAGCGGCGTGCGTTGCGGGCCTTGTCCCGGCCGGGGAGCGGTAACAGCATCAGTCATCGTAATGTACCCAGTATTTCGCGCTGAGGAACGAGAAGGCCGTGAACAGCGAGATGATGATCACCAAAATCCAGGCCAGCGCCGAGGCATAACCCATGCGGAAGAAACCAAAGGCTTCCTGATAGAGGTAGAGCGTGTAGAACAGTGTCGAGTTGATCGGCCCGCCGGTGCCTTCGGAAATGATGAAGGCGGGCGTGAAGGCCTTGAAGGCGTCGATCGTCTGGATCACCGCGTTGAAGAAGATCACCGGGGTCAAAAGCGGCAGGGTAATACGGAAGAACTGCCGCACCTTGCTTGCACCGTCGATTTCGGCGGCTTCATACATATCCTGCGGGATTTGTCTCAGACCCGCGAGGAAGATGATCATCGGCGAACCGAACTGCCAGACCGACAGGATGACCAGCGTGTAGATCGAATAATCCGGGTTGGAAATCCAGCTCGGCCCTTCATAACCGAAAGCCTGCCAGAGGATCATGTTGACGAGACCGTCAGAGGCGAAAAGCTGGCGCCACAGCACGGCAATCGCAACGCTGGAACCCAGCAGCGACGGCAGGTAGAATATCGCCCGGTAAAGCGTCAAACCCTTGATGCCGCGATTGAAGGCAAGCGCCACGAGCAGCGCGAAGATGAGCTTCAGCGGCACCGACAGCAGCACATAGGTAAAAGTCACCTGCATGGCGGCTGCAAATTTCGGATCGGCCGTGGCGATGCGCACATAATTTGCCGCCCCCACCCAGTCCGGCGACTGCAACAGGTCGTAATTGGTGAAAGACAGGTAAAGCGACGCGAGCGCCGGGCCCAGCGTCAGGCCGAAGAAGCCGATCAGCCAGGGCAGGAGAAACAGGTAGGCGTGAATATTGCGGTCGAACATCCGCCTCACGCTGCCCCGCTTCGGGAGAGCCGCGCCACGGCTCTCCCCCACAAGAGTTTCAGATCGAAATGCCATACGCCATCACTTCCGTTTGATAACGGTTTCAGATTCCTTGACGAGACGGTCACCGCCCTCTTCCGGCGAAATCTTGCCGAAGCCAACTTCTTCCGCCGTGCGCTTCAGGACGAAGGCGAACTCGCCCGCACCCGGAGGTGGCGCCGGCGGCAGATCGCCGACGCCGGGGGTAATCTCGGCAATATATTCCACCATGCTCTTGCTGACCTCATCGAGCTTGGGGGTCAGCGCGTTGCGCATGGCTTCCGAGGCCGGAACGCCACGTTCGACGCCGAGAATATCGATGCCCTGCGGGTCGGCGACCAGGAAGTTGATGAACCCAACCGCCTGCTCGATGCCGGCGCTGCCATTGGCGACGCTGATGAGCATGGAAGGCTTCAGATAATGGCCGGAAGGGCCATCCTTCGTGCTCTTCGGATAGGAGCTAATGGCAAGCTTGGCCTTGTTGAGCTTCTGATACCCGACGAACTGGTTGGAATGGGCGAATGCGGTTGCCGCCTTGCCCGTCGTCAGCGGGTTGGTTTCGATATTGAGCTGGTCGAGCGCCTGCACATCGGCCGGCACACAGGCGCCGCTCTTGCGCAGATCCGCCCACAGGGTGAACCACTTGGTCGCATCCGTCGGATCGAAACCAATGCCGCCATCCTGTGTATAAAGCGATTTGCCGTTCTGCCGCAGCCAGTTTTCAAAGCTCGGCTCCACGCCGCTGGCATCGGCCGTGGCGTAATAACCGGGCTTCGGCTTGTTCTTGCTGAGCTTGGCGGCGTTTTCGGCAAACTCCTCCCAGGTCTGGCCGATGGACGGCGGTGTTGCGCCGGATTTTTCCCAGGCCGCCTGATCGAAGAAAACGGCACTGGAATTGACGCCGAGATTAATGCCGTAAAGCTTGCCATCGACCCGACCGGAATCGATGTTCATCTTGCCGAAATCTTCGATCTTCAGGCCCTTGCCGATATATTCATCTAGGGGTGCCAGCGCGCCGCGACGGCCATATTCGAAAATGTAACGATAATCCATCTGGATCAGGTCGGGCGCATTGCGGCCCGCCACCTGCGTGGCAAGGCGCGGCCAGTAATCACTCCAGCCGGCAAATTCACCGGCAATGTCGAGATCGGGCTTGACCTGCTTATAGGCCGATATCGCCTTGTTGGTGCGATCGGCGCGCTCCTGCGACCCCCACCACAACATGCGAAGGCGCGCGGCCTGCGCCTGCGCCGACCCCCCTCCCAATGCTGCAAGCGACAGGGCCGCAAGCCCTGCTGAAAGCACACCTCTCCTGTGAAGCATCATGGGCATTGGCAACTCCTCCCTATTGACTGCCAATTGATGATGAACGTAAACGACACTTGCCGTTTTATAACTAATTGGTTACATGGGAACACTGATCGCAAACATTGTCAAGCGGGTGTTGAAATGGAAGAAACCACGAAAAACCATCAACCCGATCCGGCTCCGGAAAAAGCGCCTGCCCCCAAGCGCAAACGCGCCACCGCACAGGTTCGCAACCCGGAAAGAACCCGGGCCGCCATCCTTGAAGCCGCCCGCCGCGAGGTGGCCGCCAAGGGGCTGGCAGGCGCAAGAATAGATGTCGTCGCCCGCCGCGCCGGCACCAACAAGCGCATGATCTACCATTATTTCGGTGACAAGGATGCGCTTTATCTCGCCGTTCTGGAAGACGCCTATCGCCATATTCGCCACACTGAACGGCGGCTCGATCTCACCCGCAAGCCCCCATCGGAAGGGTTGCGGGAACTTGCGCTTTTCACCTGGCATTATTTTCTCGACCACCCGGAATTCCTGAGCATCCTCGCCACCGAAAACCTCAATAAAGCCCGCTATCTCAAGCAATCTCCGACGATTGCGGCCATGCACTCGAATTTCATTTCCGAGCTTGAGGACGTGCTGCGGCGCGGCAGCGATACGGGCGAATTCCGCGACGGCCTCGATCCGATCGACGTCTATCTGACCATAGCGTCGCTCGGCGCGTTCTATTTGTCGAACCGGTTTACGCTGTCGACGATCTTTCAGCGCGACCTGACCGACCCTGCCGAGCTGGAACGCTGGGGCCAGCACATCGTCGACACCCTGCTTGCTGCAGTGCGGCCGATCTGAACGAGCAGAACCGGATTATCCTTTAACAACAGTGACGACGCGCCATTCGCATCCGCGAAGCGCGTCGTTTCCTTTTGCGACGCGGCACAAAGCCGTTATTCCGGCCACCGCCACGGCATGTGATTTTCCTGCCAAAAACATCTTGACAGATCGCATCCTTCACGACCACAAATAACCAAATGGTTACAAATTGCCATGTTTGACGGAAGCGGCTTTCGGGAAAAGGCCGCCTTGGGAGGAAATTCATGAAACGTATCGGCGTCATCATGCACGGCATCACCGGCCGCATGGGTTACAACCAGCATCTCGTGCGCTCCGTTCTCGCTATTCGCGATCAGGGCGGCGTGCTGTTGAAGAACGGCGAAAGGGTCATGCTCGACCCCATTCTGGTCGGCCGCAATGGTGCGAAGATCGAGGAAATCGCCAGGAAGCACAATGTCGCCCGCTGGACGACCGATATCGATGCGGCGCTGGCAAACCCTGACGATACCCTGTTCTTCGATGCCGGAACGACGCAGATGCGCGGCAGCCTGCTGGAGAAAGCCATCAAGGCCGGCAGACACGTTTATTGCGAAAAGCCGATTTCCGACACGATGGAAGAGGCGCTGGCGATTGCGCGGCTGGCCGAAAGCGCCGGCATCAAGCACGGCGTGGTGCAGGACAAGTTGTTCCTGCCCGGCCTGCGCAAGCTGGCCATGCTGCGCGACAGCGGCTTTTTCGGCAAAATCCTGTCGGTGCGCGGCGAGTTCGGTTACTGGGTTTTCGAAGGCGACTGGCAGCCGGCGCAGCGTCCATCGTGGAACTACCGCCTGAAGGATGGCGGCGGCATCATTCTCGATATGCTCTGCCATTGGCGTTATGTGCTCGACAATCTGTTCGGCCCGGTGAAATCGGTAAGCTGCCTTGGCGCCACCCATATTCCGGAACGTTTCGATGAGCAGGGCCGCGCCTATAAGGCGGATGCGGACGACGCGGCCTATGCCACCTTCGAGCTGGAAGGCGGCGCCATCGCCCACATCAACTCCTCATGGGCGGTGCGGGTGCGCCGCGACGATCTCGTGACGTTCCAGGTGGACGGCACCCACGGCTCGGCAGTGGCTGGCCTGACCAAATGCTTTACCCAGCATCGCACCAACACGCCGAAACCGGTGTGGAACCCCGACCAGCCGCAGACCATCGATTTCTACAAAACCTGGCAGGAAGTGCCTGATAACGTCACCTACGACAACGGCTTCAAGGCGCAGTGGGAAATGTTCGTGCGCCATCTCGTCGACAACGACCCGTGGCCCTACGGCCTCATGGAAGGCGTCAAGGGCGTGCAGCTGGCGGAACTGGGGCTGAGATCGTGGAAGGAACGCCGCTGGCTCGACGTTCCCGCCATTTCCTGAGGAGGCTGACGTGAGCGAACTCAAGCTTCCGAAGGAAGACCACAGCATCGAGGTCTACAGCCTATCAGGCACGCCGGTCGCGGTTGAAAACCGCAGTGCGGCGGATTTCAACCGCATCGCCTTCGCCGCCGCCCATGTGGTGGCCGATCCGCTTGCTGATAACGACCCGTGGCTTAACCCCGCCATCGACTGGGACGCCACCCTGCGCTTCCGCCATCGCCTGTGGGACCTCGGCCTCGGTGTCGCCGAGGCCATGGACACGGCGCAGCGCGGCATGGGGCTGGCATGGCCGCAGGCGCAGGAACTGATCTCCCGTTCGCTGAAGGAAGCGGCTACCCGCAAGGATGCGCTGATTGCCTGCGGTGTCGGCACGGACCATCTGAATGGCAGCGGTTACGATCTAAACCAGATTATCGATTCTTACCTGGAACAGCTTGATTTTGTTCAGGGAGAAGGTGGGCGCGTAATCCTGATGGCAAGCCGCGCGCTGGCCGCCGCCGCCCGCTCGCCGGATGATTATCTCAAGGCCTATACCAGAGTTTTATCCCATGCCGACCAGAAAGTGGTGATCCATTGGCTGGGCGAAATGTTCGATCCGGCGCTTGAGGGTTACTGGGGTTCTGCCGACCACATGGAGGCGATGGAAACCTGCCTTGCCATGATCGAGGAGAATGCCGACAAGATCGACGGCATCAAGATTTCGCTTCTTTCCAAGGAAAAGGAAATCATCATGCGCCGCCGCCTGCCGGCAAGCGTGCGCATGTATACCGGTGACGACTTCAACTATGCGGAACTGATCGCCGGTGACGAAAAAGGTCACTCGGACGCACTGCTCGGCATTTTCGATGCCATTGCGCCGGCGGCCTCCAAGGCGCTCGCCAGCCTGAATCGCGGCGCGGACAATGAGTTCTTCGACATTCTGGAACCGACGGTGGCGCTTTCGCGCCATATCTTCAAGGCGCCGACCCGCTTCTACAAGACCGGCGTGGTGTTCCTCGCCTATCTCAACGGGTTGCAGGATCATTTCACCATGGTCGGCGGGCAGGAAAGCACCCGCTCCACGCAGCATTTCGCCGAACTTTTCCGGCTGGCGGACAAGGCCAATGTGCTGGCCGAACCGGATCTCGCCACACATCGCATGAAGGCATTCCTGGCCGTCAGAGGCATCGCTTGAGGCGAGACGTTGGAGCAAAGAAGGGGAGATACAAAGATGAGTCTTGAAGGCCTTTCCATCAATTTTGCCACCGTTCGCCAGGGCGGTGCTTTCGGTGCCATTGTTGATGCCTGCCTTGCGCATGGCATCACCGCCATTTCGCCCTGGCGCGAACAGGTGCACGGCGTGGGGCTTGCGGAAGCCGCCCGCATTGTCGAGCAGAACGGCCTGCGCCTTTCCGGCCATTGCCGCGGCGGCTTTTTCCCCGCCCCCGATGCGGAAGGCCGCCGCCGCGCCATCGAGGACAATAAACGCGCCGTCGATGAAGCCGCCGCCATGAAGGCCGATTGCCTCGTGCTGGTCGTGGGTGGCCTGCCCGCCGGCTCACGGGACCTCAAAGGCGCGCGACAGATGGTGGAAGACGGCATGGCCGAGCTTCTGCCCTATGCGCGGGACGCCGGCGTGCCACTGGCCATCGAACCGCTTCACCCCTTTTACGCCGCTGAGCGCGCCTGCTTCAACACACTGAAACAGTCGCTTGATCTCTGCGACCGGCTGGGGGAAGGCACCGGCGTTGCCATCGACGTCTACCACGTCTGGTGGGACCCGGAACTGGAGGAACAGGTGGCGCGTGCGGGCAGAAACGGGCAAATTCTCGCGCATCATATCTGCGACTGGCTGGTGCCCACCACCGATCCGCTCAATGATCGCGGCATGATGGGTGACGGCGTGATTGACCTGAAGGCATTTCGCGCCATGATCGAGGCCGCCGGCTTCCACGGCCCGCAGGAAGTGGAAATCTTTTCGCATCGCTGGCAGGCGCGGCCGATGGACGAGGTTCTCGCCACCGTGGTCGAGCGCTTCAAGACTGTTTGTTGAGATATCCGGGAGAGAGACAATGCCTGAAAGGGTGAAACGCAAACGTTATGCGCTGGTCGGAACCGGCAATCGCGGCACCACCATGTGGGGCCGCGAACTGCTGGCCGGCTGGAGCGACTATGTCGAGCTGGTCGGCATTTGCGACCTGAACCTGATGCGCGCCGAACGCGCCCGTACCATGATGGGATCGAGCGCACCGCTCTACGACGATTTCGACCGGATGATGCTGGAACAGCGCCCGGAACTGGTGATCGTCTGCACGCCTGACGACACGCATGACGACATCATCATCCGCGCGCTCGAAGGCGGGGCCGATGTCATCAGCGAAAAGCCCATGACCACCACCCCGGAAAAGATCGATCGCATTCGCGCGGCGGAGGCCAAAAGCGGCCGCCGGGTCGACGTTTCCTTCAACTATCGTTTCTCTCCCACCGCCGCGCGTATCAAGGAACTGATTGACGAAGGCGCCATCGGCACGGTCACGTCAGTCGATTTTCACTGGTATCTCGATAATCAGCACGGCGCGGATTATTTCCGCCGCTGGCACGCCTTTACCGAACATTCCGGCAGCCTGTTCGTGCACAAGGCCACCCACCATTTCGATCTGCTGAACTGGTATCTCGATTCCGACCCTGTGGAAGTGAAAGGTTTCGGACAGCTGCTGCATTATGGCAGGAACGGTCCGTTCCGCGGAACGCGCTGTCGCACCTGTCCGCACAAGGATGAATGCGATTATTTCATGGATCTCGGCGCCGATCCCTTCCTCGATGCGCTTTATGAAGATCCTTCGAGCATTGACGGTTATATGCGCGATGCCTGCGTTTTCCGCGAGGAGATCGATATCCCGGATACGATGAGCGCCTCGATCCGTTATGCGAGCGGCGTACAGGTTTCCTATTCGCTCAATACCTATATGCCGATCGAAGGTCATCATATCGCCTTCAACGGCCATAAGGGCCGCATTGAAATGCGCCAATATGAAAAGCAGCCCTGGACGGAGCCACCGGCAGACGAAATCCTGCTGGTGAAAAGCTTCGGCGGCGGGGTCGAGCACATCTGGGTGCCGCATGAGCCGGGCGGCCATTATGGCGGCGACAACCGCATGCGCGACATGATCTTCAAGCCGGGTTCGAACGACCGGCTGCGGCAGCGGGCCGGTTCGCGGGCCGGCGCGATGTCGGTTCTCTGTGGCGTGGCGGCGCTGAAGAGCGCCCGCGAGGGCGGCTCCGAAGCGGTGAAATCACTGCCGCTCTAGAGAATCTTCGGCGCGCGGCCCCTTCGATAGCGGGACGCGCGCTGCAACTGGCAAAAAGAACGGACGATATTCCGCAGATTACGCGCTTCTTCCTTACCGGTAAGATGATCACCGGGGGAAGAGAGAGTGAATTATGTCCAGTTTTGAATCCTTCGTTCCGCTTATCATCATCGGCGTCAGCCTCTTTGTTTTCTTCAAATGGGTTGGGCGCGACATGAACAGGGACGAGAAAAAACCGCGATCCCGCCGCTGACGGCTTAGCACCTGCCCACAGCCGGGCACTGCTGCGGAACCTCGCGCTTCTCCCGGCGTTTTCCTTGCAAAGGAGAACACGCCATGACGCAGCAGAAAAAGCCGAAAACAGAGGAAAAAGGCCCTTCCAAGGCCAGTGACATTCCGCCTGCCGGCCCACACGCCAAACCCTCCCTCACCGATTATGACAAGACGCCGGGCGCGGGCAGCCTGCCGGACAGCGACAACTCGAAGGATGTTTCGCCGGGCGCCGGTTGACACGTATTCCGTGCGGCGCGCGACGGCAAAGCATCGGAGAAAATGTTTTAAAATAATTACTTACAAGAAATACTAAGATGAACTAACGTATTTTCCGCCGCGCCCTCGTTGCAAAATTGAAAATTCCGGCTATATTTGCCCAATCGACCATTGCTTGTGACCGACGCTCCAGCCTCCGTGCTCTCGTTGGATTTCCTCTCAAATAATCGATCCAATCCCGCAAGGTATCGCGGGAACCACAACGATTGCTACGAAAGGAAATCGTTATGAACACTGGTACTGTAAAGTGGTTCAACGCCACCAAGGGCTTCGGCTTCATTCAGCCTGACAACGGCGGCACGGACGTTTTCGTTCACATCTCCGCAGTTGAGCGCGCTGGTCTGCGTTCGCTGAATGACGGCCAGAAGGTCACCTACGACATCGTTCAGGACCGTCGCTCGGGCAAAAGCTCCGCCGACAATCTGCGCGCTGCCTGATTTTTCATTCGCGCCGCTGGCGTCAATACGACAGCGGAGCGGAATGATTCTGAGAGGTCGGGTTCAGCCCGGCCTTTTACTTTTTTTGGCCATGGGAGGCCCTCATGCGCAAAAATCTTTACCGCTCCGGCGATGCGATTGTCCTCAAGGCGGGCGTCCTTGGCAGCAATCAGCCCAGCGGGCCTGGCCGGATCATTATGGTTTTGCCGGAAACGCAGGGTTTGGTTCGTTTCAGGGTTCGTTTTCAGAACGAGAACTTCGAACGGAACATTGCATCCGATGAAATCGATACCGCTTCGTCCTCATCAAAAGGACTGGACGCGGAAAGTTTAGCACCCCGTGCTTCGGGATCCAGCTGGATCAACTCGAACACGATCAAAGTCAGAAAATAGCAGCAACGGCTGCTTTAAGGAGATATTTTGCAGGTCATCGTCAGAGATAACAATGTCGAGCAAGCGCTTCGCGTCTTGAAGAAGAGAATGCAGCGCGAGGGTATTTTCCGCGAAATGCGTGCTCGTGAAGCTTACGAAAAGCCGTCGGCAAAGCGCGTTCGTGAAGAAGCCGAAGCCGTGCGCCGCCACCGCAAGCTGGCGAGAAAAAAGATGCAGCGCGAGGGACTGCTGCCGGCTCCTAAAAAGGCTGCCCGCACCCGCTAATTGCTAATCCTGCCTTCCCGCAAAGGAGAACGTCATGACCGAACCCAAAGAGGCTGTTTTCAAACCCGAAAAACTGTCCTCTCAGGATAAGGCGTCGATGACGGACAAGGCGGCAAGACAGATTATCACTGCCGAATCCGACCAGCGTGCGCGCAAGACGGAACGGCTTCGCCAGCTTCGCGAAGCGCAGGAGGCGGCAACCGCCGCCACTCCGCACCCACCCGCCAAAAGGCCATCCGGTAAAAAATAGCGCTGCTGCGCATTTTGCCGCCGTCCACTCGAAAAACCTCTTGAACCTTATACGCAACAGGCGCACCTTTCGCCTGTCAGCAACCTGTCGAAGGGCGCTGGTGATTGAGGGCAGACAGCCCTTGCCCCAAACGAAAGGAGGACGTCATGTCTTCCGAGTTTTATTCACCAAGTCTTTCACGCAACCTCGTCCGCACCGGCGGCACGGGGTATCGGGAAAATGCGTCGCTGCGCCTGCTGCTGAACGCGGCTGAAGAAACGGCCATTCGCCAGGATCGCGACGCTTATTTTGCAGCCTTTCCGGATTTCGGCGTCCAGACCGACGTGTCGAAGAGAACCGTTCCCGCGGGCCGCATCCGCCTGTCCAAACCGACCCTGTCCTTCGGGAAACAGTCACTCACGGGACCTTGCCTGTCCTGACGGTGAAACCGCTTCCCGACCCCTGCCCGCCTTGAGCGACGATGCCCAGGCGTCACATCAGATACTGCTTCAACACGAGGAGAACACCATGGCCAAGGGTCAATTGCGCAGCAACAAGGAAGTCCGCAAACCGAAGAAGGACAAGACCAAAGCCGCGGCGGCAGCGCCGACCGGTTCGCAGGTCAAGTTCGCAAATGCCACGACGGCGGACGGCAAGAAGAAATAACGAAGAGGTCTCAGCTGGCCGCCGGCAAATTATAGAGGGTAAAACATCCTTTTAACTGCCGGACTTGTTTTGGCCACATTGCCCACCTATATAGCTCATATGCAACTGCTGGTGAGCGCGAATAAAATTGTCGTTCGCAGTTGTTTTTGTCGCTTTAGACTTTTGACCACGGATGTACTGGCACTGGTGTTGAAAGCGATATGAGGAAGGTCGGTGCAATATTGCCCCGGCCTTTTTTGTTGCCCGCAATACCGCAGATTACAAATATCTCCGAACGGGTCACCGGCATTCGAATTAACTTGCCTATCAGCCCCAAAGGGCGCACGATTCCCCATCGGTAATTTATGGGCGTTACCGCCGTCAGGCTGATATGCCGTCCCAAAAGCCCCCCGTCCTGCGCATGTCGTTGACCGACAGGACCGTTTTGCAATTTTACACGACATGCACGGCAGCATCGTCCGGGACACCGGAAATGGTTTTCTTTGGAAGAGCCCGTCGTTTCAAAACGTTGAAGCGTCCTTTGCACAGCGTCCGGATGGACGCGTGACGCTCCGGCTTTGTGTACTCCACAGAAAGGAGGACGTCATGTCTTCCACATGCGACAATTGCATCATCTCATCAAGAGACCTGAAAATGCTTCAATCGGTGCTCGAAGGTCTCGGTTATGACCACCACCTCGTCGATGATGAGGCCCTTCTTTATAATAATGCGGCCCGCAAGGTGATCCAGCTGTTTCAGGACGGATTGACCGACCCTGCCGATCTTTCCGAGGAAATGCTTTTTCTGTTCGGCGTTCACAAGCATGAACGCGTGAAAGCCTGGAAGCCGCTGCCGCGTTACGCGATCCAGGGTTTGCCGCCGCTTTACCGGTGAGGAAAATGCTGTCTCGCGCCCTGCAGGAAAAGCAACCTTCAAAATCACCGATGAAAATAACGGCTTGGCAAATGCCTTATATCAGGCAAGACTGAAATGGAGCGTCCTGCGTGCGTTCAAGCGCAACACGGGACGCTCCCCGTATGGAATTTGCAGCATCGGACATCGGGGAACCGCGACTGGCTTGCGGCAATGTCCGAACGGGGTTTCATATCGGCAAGTTTTGCGTCTGCGTGGAGGGTGGAGTATGACGTATGACTGGAGCGGCCGCAGGATGCGGCGCATGCGAGCGGCGAAACTGACGATCATCAGCCTCGTCGCGGCTTTCGTGCTGACGGCTCCGATCTTTGCCCATTACTGACGCCGTAGAAATTTAGCCTTTGATCAAACCGTCCGGCTGATTTCGGGCGGCTTTTTTCAGACGGTTCTTCAGCCATTTTTGAACGGGCTGATCATAATTCACCGTCAGCCACCATGACAGGCAGGTCGTCCCGACCAGGAAAGCGATGCCGGCCGGCAACGCCATGTTTGTCCCATCGACCGCGGGCATCAGAAGCTCCGTCCAGGCCAGAAGCGGAATATGCAGAACATACACCGCATAGGACGCCGTGCCCAAAAACACCGACACCAGTGCTGTCCTGCGACCCGGAACCGTCTGGCTTGCGACGAACAAAAGCAGCGGCCAGATGAGCAGCACGACCGTAAGATCGAAAAACGGCCGAAGCTCCCGCGTCATCGGCACGGCGAGGATGAAGCAGACCAGCAGAAGACAAAGAGCAGCCTGTACCGGCCGCAGCTGCGGCACGCGGTTACGGTAACGATAAATCAGCACGCCGACGAAAAACGAGAAAAATACCCGTCCCATGCCGGCATACATTTCATGCCAGCGAAAACCCGCATGCAGCCGGCCAAACTCAGCGGCGGCCACCATCAGCACAATGGCGCTGACGGCCAGCACCGCAGCCGTCTGTTTCGTCGTGGCCCGCACGCCCCAGCGGGCATAAAACGCATTCACCACCAGCTCATTGAACAGCGACCATGCCGGGCTGACGAGAAACAGCGCGCCGTTGAGGGTGAGCGTGAAGGGAGCGGGCAGAAAAAGAAGCCCCGTCACCAGAGCGAAAGCCAGCTCGCCGGGATCGATATGGCGATGGAGATCATCGATCGGCGTTGGCAGACCCAGCACATAAAGACAGATGAAATAGGCAGCCATCAGGGCCAGCCCCAACCCGTAAAGTGGATAAAGACGCGCAAAGCGCGCCTTCATGAAAAAACCGGGGGCAATCGACCCCTCGAGCAACTTCCTGCTATAGGCATGCGCCAGCACGAATCCGCTCAAGGCAAAGAACAGATCCACCGCAAGATAGCTCGACGCCGTGCTTTTTCCGAAAAGCTGCTCGGCGTGACGGTGAACGATGAAGAGGGCAGCCACACCCCTTATGCCGTCGAGCAATATGAAGCGTTCCGGGGACGATTGGACCATGGCATTGAGGCTCGGTGGGGCTGAACGATGTTATTCCACAAAAACGAGGTTTATCGCGCAACGGTTCATCGCTTCCAGTCACAAACTGTTTAACGCAGCATACATTGCGCAATATTATGAAACACGTCCCCTTGGCCGACACTCTTCCGCAGACGTTAAAGGCATGCTACGTCCGGATGTCATCGATGCTTTGCCCCTTTGACTTTGCGCATCACGCCCCGCGAAAACCGGCTTCGATTTTTGTGAGGGATGCTCTGGCGCAAATTCAGATCGGGCGGATCGGAGACAGGCAACTTTCGCGGAGTCCCATTATGTCCAGCATTGCAGACCGTATCAGAAAAATCATCGTGGACCAGCTTGGCGTAGATCCCGCCACGGTCGTCGATGACGCCAATTTTGCTGACGATCTCGGTGCTGATTCCCTCGAAGTCGTTCAGGTCGTCATGGAAATCGAAGAGGAATTCGGCGTGGAAATTCCCGATTCCGCCGCAAACACCATCCTGACCGTGGGTGACGCCATCCGCTTTATCGAAAAAAACAAGGCTTGATTTGAGGCTTGGTTTTGGGGCCCGCCCGGCAGCGGCGGGTTTACCCCCCGCTAACAGCGCCGCAACGGGTCGAGTTTCGACGCAGGCGGCGCGGCCTGTGCCAGACCGTGATATTCACCAGAGCGACGTCTAGAAATACGGCCGGGCGTCATCCTCCCGGCGTATCTTTCGCTGGGCGCAAAAGATATATGATAAAATTAGTCATGTTTATTGCCACGGGGTGATTTTTCACCTATGCAGCCCGGGATCGCTCAATCCTTCCGACCGGGAACCCGCCTCATGTGGAGCAAGCCCACGTCCCGCGCACTCATCGATGATGCCGTACAGCTCTATTATGAGGAACTGTGCAAGGCCATGACCCGGCGTGGACACACGACTGCCATTTCGCAGGAGATCGTTCACGATCTCTACGTGCGGCTGACCGGCAAACCCCGGCTCCCGGAAAATACCTCGCTCATCCGCGCCTTTCTGGTGCGCGCCTGCGCCAATCTCGGCATTGACCGGCGTCGCCGCGAACAGTTCGAGCGCAGGCTGTTTTCCGGCAGCATGGAAGAAGCGCTTATTGCCCCGCAGCCGGTCACCGATGCGGACAGCCTGGCCGACCGGGAACATCGCCTGAAAGTGCTGCGCCGCGCCGTCATGTCCATGTCGCTACAGCGCCGGCAGGTCTTTCTTGCCAGCAGCATCGGCAACCTGAATTCGGTCGATATCGCCGCGCGAAGCGGCATCAGCAAGAACATGGTCGATCGTCATCTGCGCAAGGCCTATCTGCATTGCCTGGAATGCCTGGAGGAAACGCTGTGACGGGATTGGCAAAAAGCGCCTCGACGTTGCGCGAAGAGGCCGTCGACTGGTTCCTGCGACGGCGGGAAAGCCCGGACGACCCCATGCTCGCCGCGCATTTCGACGCCTGGATCGCCGGGGATGAACGACATGCAAAGGCCTATGAGCGTGTCCGATGTCTTATGGGCGACGCCGGCGCCCTTCTGGCGGGTGATCAGGCGTTTCTGGCAAAGGCAACGCGCAGACGCGGCGGCGGCAAAGCCAAAGCGGCGGCGGCCACCATTGCCGGCGTCTCGCTGCTTTCCGCCTTTTACCTCGCCGACATGCCCATGCGTCTGCGTTCCGACCATATGTCCGGCACGGCGGAACGGCAGGTCGTCACCACTCCAGATGGCTCGACCATCACCCTGAACGCCCACTCCGCCATTGCACTCCGTTTCTCCAAAGAGGAGCGGCGCGTTGTGCTGCTGCGCGGGGAAATCTTCGTGGAAGTCGCTCCCGATGCGGCGAGGCCTTTTTCCGTCGAGGCGGCAGGCGGCGCGACCACCGCGCTCGGGACGGCCTTCGACGTCGATATGCGCAATGAAGCGACGAGCGTGACGGTGCTGGAACACAGCGTGCAGGTGGAAACGGGCAAGCAGGGCCAGAATGGCCGAGTTCATGAAAACCAGCGCGTCGATTATTCGCCCGACGGCCAGCTTGGCAGCATCGAAACCGTCGACCCCTCCTCCGTTGCCGCATGGCGCAACGGCCGCTTCATCTTCGAGGACAGGCCGCTTGCCGAAGTGGTGGAAACCTTCGAGCGTTATCTGCCCGGCCGCATCGTCGTGACGCGGCCGAGCCTGCGGCAAAAGCGGCTGTCGGGCAATTTCGACCTTTCCAACCCAAATGCCGCTCTTGCGGATCTGGCCGCCGCGCTTGAAATCGGCGTCGTCAAAGCCGGCCCTTATCTGACGGTTCTTTATTGAGTGAAATTTCTTCGCCGGGGGTGTCCTTAAAAAACGGGCCCATTCGTTCGTGGAGCAGAACAATATCTGCCGCCCCGGAGAGGTGCCCGAAATGACCAGACCACAACCCGCTTTTCGCCACAGGACACGCGCCCGCGCATCGTTGTTTTCGCTTTTGCTTGCCAGCGCGGCCGTGGCGGCTATTCCCGCACAGGTCTCCGCACAGCAAACCCAGAAGGTTGCGATCAACCTGCCCGCCGGCAACATGGCGACCGCGCTCAATCGTCTCGCCAGCCAGTCCGGCCTGCAGATGGTCTATGACGCCTCCGTTGCCAGGGGCCTGAAAAGCGCTTCCGTATCTGGAACCATGACGCCGGCCGAGGCGCTGGAGCGGCTGCTTTCGGGAACCGGCATTCGTTACCAGTTCATCGGCGAAAAAACCGTCCGTATGGAAATGGCCAACCGTTCCGCCACAGCCTCCGAGAGCGGTGAAAGCACCGTGCTTCAGCCAATTACGCTCAAGGGCGGACGCGTCTTCAACGGCGATGCCCCAAGCGTGGTCGAGATCGATCAGGCCGCCATCGAGGCCGCACAGTCCAACTCCCTGCCGCAACTTCTTCAGAAAACCCCGGGCGTCAGCTCCAGCGGCGGCGTGCGCTCGCAAGGGCAATCCACGTCCATTCGCGGCTTTGCCCGGCAGTCCGATGTGCGGCTGCTGCTGGATGGCGCACCGAAGAATTTCGAGCGTTACGACCAGGGCACCGTCTTCATTGACCCGGAACTGCTCAAGCGCGTGGAAATCCAGAAAGGCGCGACATCCGTCCGCTACGGCAATGGCGGTTTCGGCGGCACCGTCATCATGGAAAGCAAGACAGCTTCCGACATGCTGAAGCCGGGCCAGAGCTTCGGCGCATGGGGCAAGACCAGCTTCCAGTCGGCCAACAAGCAGAAGCTCGGATCGGCGGCGATTTACGGCAAATCCGATTTCGGCGGCCCCGTGACCTATGACGGGCTTGCCTCGGTGATCTGGCGCAAGAGCGACAATATGCGCGTCGGCGGCGGTCAGGTCTATGACGCTTCCAACGACAAGATCACCTCTTTCTCCGCCAATGCCGGTGCTGCCTATGACGGCCATGAGCTGCGCGCTTCGGTCATCTACGGCAAATCTGGCGATTACGGCCCGCTTGCCGCCAATCGCGGTGATCTCGGCCTGACGGCCTATTCCATCAAGACCTATGGTTATGATCTGGCGCGGCTGAGGGCACTGGCCTGGCGTGACATGGAGGATTTTTCCTCAACGCTGAAATATTCCTATGACGGCGACAGCGACCTTGTGAATTTCAAGGCGATGGCGAGCTTTTCCGCCACCAGCCTCGACATGACCCGTCCGGCCATTCCGGGTTTCGTTCCGACAGGCTCGCTGGGCGGCATGCAGGACGACACGAAATATACCGACTTCAAGCTTGAGGCGGAAAACACGTCCAATTTCGAGCTCGGCGGCGTGTCCCACGTCGCCAACTACGGTGTGCAATATATGCGCCACGAGCGGGACTCGTGGATGTACGACATCGCCAACCGCACCAGCGCCCAATATAATTACGGTCGTTATGCCTCATGGATCAAACCGGAAGGCAAGCAGGAAACCATCGCCGCCTTCTTCCGCGACGAGATCAGCCTGACCGACACGTTCAAGGTGACGCCGGGCATCAGGTTCGACCATATCCGCTCGCAAGGCGTGCCCAATGCCGCGCCGCGCTACAACACGCCGGCCGCCGGTCACGATTATTCGGCCGTGTCCCACAGCGGCGCGACGCCGGCTCTCAGCATGCGCTGGGAAGCGGTGCCGGGCACCACCTTCTTTGCCGACTGGGCCTATGCCATGCGCGCGCCCGTCATCGACGAACTCTATTCAAGCCAGAGTTTCGCAACCACGGCGTCGGGAACCTCCCGTAACTTGAAGGTGGAGCGCAATAACAACTTCAATCTGGGTGTTTCCCAGCGTTTCGATGACGTGTTCCAGAACGGCGACAGCCTGACGGCCTCGATCGGCGGCTTTTATAACAACGTTACCAATCCCATCACCCGGCGGTTCGGCAGCGCCAACCTTGCCCGCGTCAAGAATGTGCCCTTCTACTGGAACACACCGTCCTACAAGATTTACGGCCTCGATTTCTCGGCAAGTTACGATTCCGACTACGTCTTCGGCAATCTCGGCCTCTCCTGGATGAACGGTTCCCGCAACGGCGCGATCAACGACGTCTATGGTCCCGATACCTATATGAATGACCTGTCGCCGCTGACCGCCAACCTTCAACTGGGTTACAAGCTGCCGGACTGGGATCTGGCGCTGAGCTGGAACGGGCAGTTCGTGGCCCATCAGGAGCGCACGCCCGTCAATCAGGGCACGGGCTCTTTTTATGCCCGGCCGGAAAGCCTTGGTTACGCCGTGCATGGCATCGCTCTCGACTGGACACCGAAGGAAGGCATGATGGCCGGGCTGGAAGTGCATGCCGCAGTCGAAAACCTGTTCGACAAATATTACTTCCCTTATCTCAGCGATGGCATCGCTGCCCAGCCGGGCCGCAATTTCAAGCTGTCGATCAGCCGCAAATTCTGATCCCCATAAGAGGCGGAAACCAAAGGGGCGGAAACCGTTTCCGCCCCCTCGCCCGTTTTTCAGTCCACAAGCAGACTTTCGGCGTAGGCCATCATCAGCGGCCCGACGCCTTTGGCGTCATCGGAGACAACCGGCTCGGTCAGGTAATAGTTCGGGGTGCCATCACGATAATTGCCCTCGAAGCCGCCAAGGCCCGCGACATGGACGATGCCGGCAAGGTGGGCGACACCCTCCTCGTCAGCCTTGAGCCGCGTCTCCAGCAACGCATCAAGCGCGCGACGGCCAGCCGCGCGGGCAACATCCGCCTCTTTACCTGATAGAAGCCGCAGCCGGCTCGCCCGCAGCAAGGCATAGGCGAACATAGCGGAGGCGGAGGTTTCCTCGTAATTGCCGGCAAGGGCCGGATTATCGAGCACCTGCATCCACAAACCGTTTCGCGTCTGCCGTGCAACAAGTCCGGTCAGAAGCAGACGCGTCTTTTCCCGAAGCTCCGCCGTCCTGTCATCATCCGGCAGGATGACCAGCGCATCCACCAGCGCCATGGCAAGCCAGCCCACCGCACGCGCCCAGATGGCCGGCGATTTGCCGCTTGCGGGATCGGCCCAGCGCTGGTCGCGGCTTTCATCATAACCATGGACGTAAAGTCCGCCGGCATCGGCCGTCAGCGCAAGCGCGGTTGTGAATTGCCGAAGCGCATCATCGATCAGTTCGGTGCGGCCAGTTGCCTGCGCATATTCAATCTGGAAAGGCAGCCCCATATAGAGCCCATCCAGCCAGACCTGATGCGGGTAACGCTTCTTGTGCCAATAATTGCCCGCCTTGATGCGCGGATGGCTGCGGAGCTGGCCTGCCAGATGTTCTGCGGCAGCCAGATAACGCGCCTCACCCGTTTCCGCCGCCAGCGGAAAGAGGACGCGCCCGGCGAGAACATGATCGATATTATATTCTTCCGGCGCGTAACCGGCGAGCATTCCATCGGCCGATATCTGCGCATCAGCCAGACGATGAAGATGCTCGCTCCAGCGCCGGTCACCGCTCGCCTGAAACAGAAGCTGCAGCCCCCGATAGATACATCCATCCTCGTAACACCAGCTACCACCCTTGTAGTGCCGGTATCGTTTCGAGAATTGGTCAAAATAATCAGTGGCTTTCATAAGTTTTCTCAACAAATTTCCATGGCGCACCGGGCCGGCATACGAAAAACCTTTCACTCAGGAAGGGACGGTGAAGCATCCCCGCCCAATCGTCCCCGACCGAAATTATGCCGCAGCGAATGGCGATAGCTTGAACAGGACTTCAGGATTATCCACCAGTGCACGTTGGCGCGCAGCCTCATCCGGCAGCCAGCCAAGAACCAGTTCTGCAAGCCTTGCATCATCGGGATAGGCTGAGGTTTCCCTGATGGAATTATGTGGCCAGTTGGTGCCCCAGACGATGCGTTCCGGCGCATGGGCCGCAATCACCCGTGAAAAGGCGGCGACGTCCTCATAGGGCCAGCTCTCACGCGAACTTTCGTAAACGCCGGCAAACTTGAACCAGAGATTGCCGCGATCGATGAGTTTTAGAAGTGCTGCCATTTCCGGGCCATCGGTTTTGATGCCCTTGAAGAACTTGCCATGGTGATCAAACACCCAGCGCGAGCGGATTTTCTGAAGGCGCGGCAGGTGATCGAGCAGCGTATTGCCATCAAACTGCACCGCCACCATCCAGTCCGCCGCCTGCGCGCGCTCATCCACCACTTCCAGTTCGGACAGGTTCACCGCACCACCCGGCAGGTCCATGATGCGCGCCCCGACGGTACCGGCAGCGGTGAGGATTTCCATGTCCTTTTCCGTGGTGCTCGCATCAATGATGACAACCGCGCGGGCCGCCTCGCCGATTTCAGCAACGCAGGCAAGCGTATTGGCATTGTCACGCTGATGGGCATTGCCCTGGGTGATGATGACCCGGTCGATGCCGAGCCATTGCATCAGCTTGCGATAGTCGGCGGGACCGGGAAGCGAGCCCGGCGGCAGGCCCGGCCCGCCCGGCAAGGCGGGGTAGCCGGGCAGATAGAGATGCATCTGCGTATCGACGGCGCCTCTTGGAAAAGCAGGCTTCGGCGCTTCACCCGTCAGCTGGCGTTCAAGCTCACTCATGCGTCCGGCATCCTGAATTCGGTAAGGGCATCCCGGTTGATTTCTATGCCGAGACCCGGACCATCGGGAATGGCGACTACACCATTGACCGCCTCGATCGGCTTGCTCAGCACGGCCTGCCGGAACGGATTATGCGTGCGGTCGAATTCCATAATCGGTTCGATTGGGTTGACGCGCACCGGATCGGGCGTCATCGCCGCCATGAATTGCAGGGCGGCGGCAATCTGCACACCGGTGCCCCATACATGCGGCACGATGCGCACGCCATGCAGCGTGGCGAGCGTGGCGATCTTCTGCGTTTCGGAAAAACCGCCGCAGCCGCAGAGATCGGGCTGGAGAATATCCACGGCACCGGCGGAAAGCGCCTGCCACATGCCATATCGCCCGTGCCAAGTCTCGCCACCTGCAACCGGGATCGGCTGACCGGCCCGCACGCGGGCATAGGCATCGAGCTGTTCGGGAACCACCGGTTCCTCGAACCAGTCGATGCCATATTCGGCAGCGCGGTTGCCGAGCATGATGGCTTCGGTGACGGTATAACCGTGATTGGCGTCGATCATCAGCCGCATATCCGGCCCGATCGCCTCGCGCACGGCGGCGATGACCCGGAGGTCTTCTTCGATGCCGAAGCCGATCTTGATCTTGCAGGCATGAAAGCCTTCCGCCCGCCGCTCGGCCATCTCCGAGGCATTGTCGGAAACGCGGTCGACACCATCACGCTTGAAGCTGCCGGTGGCATAGGCGCGCACGCTTTCGCGCCAGCGCCCGCCAAGCAGCATCGAGATGGAAGCACCGTAGTGTTTGCCCTTGATATCCCAGAGCGCGATATCGATGCCGGACAAAGCGGTGAGGCTGAGGCCGCGCTGGCCCTGATCGCGCAGGGCATTATAAAGCACGGCCCACAGCTTTTCGGTCTGGCGCGGGTCCTGGCCGATGAGCCAGCCGGCATAAGCCTGAACCACGGCGGCGTTCGGTCTGGCCGGGCCGAGGCATTCGCCCCAGCCGACCGTTCCGTCATCGCATTCGATCTCCACCAGAATATGGGCGCGGCGGTCGAAGCGCATGGAAGCGCTTTCAAACGGCGTGTCCAGCCGGTGTTCGAGCAGATGCGTGCGCACCGCAGTGATTTTCATGGCTCGCCTCCCGTTATGCCGTGATCAGGCCCCCGTGTGATCAGGCTTTACGCTTGTGCGTGCCGATCAGGGCTTCGAGCATGCCGATTTCCTCATTGGTCAGGTCCTTCAGCGGCGCACGCACCGGACCGGCATTGAAGCCCTGCAGGCGAACACCAGCCTTGACGGCGGAGACGGCATAACCCTTGGCGCGGTTGCGGATGGCCATGAACGGATAGAAGAAATCCGTCAGGATGCGTTCGCAGGTGGCGCGTTCGCCGGCACGCAGCGCCGCATAGAACTCATTGGCAAGGCCGGGAACGAAGTTGAAGACCGCCGAGGAATAGGTGGTGAAACCGGCGCCGAGATAGGCTTCGGCAAACAGTTCCGCCGTCGGCATGCCGCCGAGATACATCAGGCGGTCGCCCATCTTGGCGGTGATCTGGCGCACGAGACCGATATCGCCGGTGCCATCCTTGAAACCGACAAGGTTCGGGCACTCGTCGCAGAGACGCGCCAGCGTATCGGCCTGCAGCACGGAATTGTCGCGGTTATAAACCATGACGCCGATGCCGACCGACTGACAAACCTTCTTGATGTGGGCATAGAGCCCTTCCTGCGGCGCATCGATAAGGTAATGCGGCAGAAGCAGAATGCCATCGGCACCGACCTTTTCCACCGAGCGGGCAATGTCGACGGCGATCTCGGTGCCGTAACCGCAGCCGGAAACGATGGCGGTTTCGCCGGCCACTTCCTTGGCGGCGGAAACGATGGTGGGGATTTCATCCGGCTTCAGCGAGAAGAATTCGCCCGTGCCGCCGGCGGCAAACAGCACCGGGGCTTTATAACCGGCGAGCCATTCGACATGCTCCCTGTAGCTATCGGCCGCAAAACGACCCTCGGCATCAAAATGGGTGACCGGGAAGGACAAAAGACCGGAGCCGAGCGCCGTCTTGATTTGTTCAGGGTTCATCATCGAAATTCCTCTGCAAGTTCACTGACTGAAAGCCACCTAAGCCGCTTGCCGCATCTTTGTCAACAACTCATCATACATCTTGTATGATGAATTTCGAAAATCTGTCACAGATTATCGCGCCAGCCAGCCACCATCGACATTGAGAATGGCGCCATGCACGTAATCCGCCGCCGGCGACGCCAGAAATACCGCCGCGCCGGCAATATCCTGCGAGTGCCCCCAGCGGCCTGCCGGAATGCGCTCGAGAATGGCCTTGTTGCGGGCGGCATCCGCACGCAACGCCTCGGTATTGTTGGTTTCGATATAACCGGGTGCAATGGCATTCACATTGATGCCCTTGGCGGCCCACTCATTGGCCAGAAGCTTGGTTAGACCAGCCACGCCGTGTTTCGCCGCCGTATAGGACGGCACGCGAATGCCACCCTGAAACGACAGGAGCGAGGCGATATTGACCACCTTGCCGGAGCGGCCTTTCGCCAGCAGCTCTTTTGCGAAAGCCTGCGTGGTGAAAAACAGCGCCTTCAGATTGACGTCCATCACCTCATCCCAGTCGAGTTCGGAAAACTCGACGGAATCGGCGCGGCGGATGATGCCGGCATTGTTGACGAGAATATCGAAACCGGCGTCAGCAAAACTGTCCTTCGCCGCCAGCGGATCGGCAAAATCGATGAGCAGCGCACTCGCATTGCCGCCATCCTTTGCGATGAGATCAAGGGTTTCATCCGGCGCGCGACGGGCGGCGCAGACCACCTCTGCGCCAGCGGCGGCGAGACCCACCGCAATCGCCTGGCCAAGACCGGTATTTGCGCCTGTCACAAGCGCCTTGCGCCCTTCAAGCGAAAAGGGGTTTCTCATTTCAGATCCCCCGGCTGAATGAAGTCCATGTCGGTATAATCGACATTGTCGCCCGCCATGGCCCAGATGAAGGTGTAAGAGCCGATACCGGCGCCCGAATGGATGGACCAGGGCGGCGAAATGGCGCCTTCCTCATTGGAAATGAACAGATGGCGGGTTTCCTGCGGCTCACCCATCAGATGCAGCACACGCGACTTTTCATCCATGCCGAAATAGAGATAGGCCTCCATGCGGCGGTCATGAATATGCGAGGGAATGGTGTTCCAGACCGAGCCGTCCTCCAGCATCGTATAACCCAGCACCAGCTGGCAGCTTTCCATGACCAACGGATGAATGAACTGGTTGATGGTGCGCTTGTTGGAGGTTTCCGTCGCGCCCAGCTTGACTTCCTTGCTATTGGCAAGCGTGACGAGCTTGGCCGGCAGGCTGCGATGCGCCGGGCAGGAGGTGATGTAGAATCGGCCAGCGCCATCAAAGGTGACAGCACCGCTACCGGCACCGAGATAAAGCACATCGCCGCGATTAAGCGTGTAGGTCTGCCCGCCCGCGCTGACGGTGCCGCTCTCGCCGATATTGACGATGCCCATTTCGCGCCGATCGAGGAAGGACGGCGTCTTGGTTTCCTCCACCTTGTCCAGCGTCAGCGCCGCGCCATTTGGCACCGCACCGCCCATGACGAACCGGTCATAGTGTGTATAGATCAGCCTGATTTCACCGGAACGGAACATGTCGTTGGCGAGGAAATGCCGGCGGAGCCCTTCGGTATCCAGCGTCTTTGCATATTCCGGGTTCACGGCCTGCCTTGTTTCGACGGTCAACATCAAACTCATCCTTCATGATTGTTGCGTATGGCACATAATATATGTTATCCGCTTTTTGTACGATCTGTATGACAAGGTCAAGAGGCGCCGCCATATCTCGACCGCGTTGCAGACGGCAAAGCTCAGGGAGAATGGCAATGAAACGGCTTCTTGTTACCGGTGCGGCGGGCCAGCTTGGCCGCGTCATGCGTGAGCGCCTCGCACCCATGGCCGAGCTATTGCGTCTTGCCGATCTCTCCCCGCTCGATCCGGCAGGGCCGAACGAGGAATGTGTGCAATGCGACCTTGCCGATGCGGATGCCGTGAATGCGATGGTTGCCGGTTGCGACGGTATCGTTCATCTGGGCGGCATATCGGTGGAAAAGCCCTTCGAGCAGATCCTTCAGGGCAATATCATCGGGCTTTATAATCTTTACGAGGCCGCCCGCGCCCACGGCCAGCCGCGGATCGTCTTTGCCAGTTCCAACCATACGATCGGTTTTTACCCGCAAACCGAGCGGCTCGGCCCCGACGTTCCCGTGCGGCCGGATGGACTTTACGGCGTCTCCAAATGTTTCGGTGAAAACCTCGCCCGCATGTATTTCGATAAATTCGGGCAGGAGACGGCGCTGGTGCGCATCGGCTCCTGCACGCCGGTGCCCAACAATTACCGCATGCTGTCCACCTGGTTTTCCCACGACGATTTCGTGTCGCTGATCGAGGCGGTGTTTCGCGCACCCGTTCTCGGCTGCCCGGTCGTCTGGGGCGCGTCGGCCAATGATGCGGGCTGGTGGGACAATTCGCATCTCGGCTTTCTGGGCTGGAAGCCGAAGGACAATGCCGAGGCCTTCCGGAAGCATATAGCCGAGACGACCCCGCCGCCGGACCCGAAGGATGCGTTGGTGCGGTTTCAGGGCGGCACGTTTGTCGACAAGCCGATCTTCAAGCAGAGCTGAGTGATCAGCGGGATTGCAAGCCGGGCCGCGAATAACGTATCGAGGACTTCCGGAAGCAACCCCGCATCCTTTTTAGAACGGCGACACAGATGACAAAAGCGACAACCTCCGAACCGGCAGCTCCGCAAGCCAAGACGCTTGTGGTGAAGGTTTCGGAGGAACTCCGCAGCCAGATCGCCAAGGGCCGCTACAAGACGGGCGACCGCCTGCCATCGGAAGCGCAGCTGACGCAGGAATTTGGGGTGAGCCGCACCGTGGTGCGCGAGGCCATCGCCTCGCTGCGCTCCGACGGTCTGGTCGAGCCGCGTCAGGGCGCCGGCGTCTTCGTGCTGGAGCCCGCACCCGTCGAGCGGCGGCCGTTTCACAATATCGATCTCGCCCGGGTTTCCTCGCTGATTGAAATGCTGGAACTGCGCACCGCCGTGGAGGGCGATGCCGCCGGTCTTGCCGCCATTCGCCGCTCGCCGGCGCAGGAAGAAAAGATCATCGAGGCCTTCGATGCCTTCCGCGCCAGCGCCGCCAGGGGCATTCCGACAGCCGAGGCCGACTTCGCCTTTCATCTTGCCGTGGCCGAAGCGACCAACAATCCCCGTTTCAGCGAGTTTCTGCAGGTGCTCGGCCCGACAGTCATTCCGCGCCGCGCCGTGGCCGATAATGGCGCAGAAACCGTGCTTTCACCCGCCGATCTCAGCCGTCTCGTCGGCGAGCATGAAGCGATCCTGATCGCCATACAGGATGGCAACGAGGATGCGGCGCGCAGCGCCATGCGCAACCACCTGAAAAGCAGCCAGACGCGTTATCGCGCCATGCTGCGTGCGCCGCGCTGAAAATCAATATTGCAAGACAGAGGAGAACGACATGCAGCAGCTTCCCAAATTCCCCACCGTTTCACCCGATGACGGCGTGGAACGCACCGTGCTTTCCGAAGCGCCCGAGCTGATGGTCGTGTCATTCCGGTTCAAGACCGGCGCAGAAGGCAAGCTGCACAGCCACCCGCATGTGCAGTCCACCTATGTCGCCAGCGGCAGTTTTCGCTTTTACCGCGACGGTGACGCCTATGACCTGCAGAAAGGCGACAGCCTTGTCGTTCCCGGCCATATCGAACATGGCTGCCTGTGTCTGGAAGAGGGCGAGCTGATCGACTGCTTCACCCCGCGTCGCGACGACTTTCTCTGAGCCGGCGCTTAGTTCACGGATAAATCCCTGAGAGGGCGTGGCAGGTTGTTCATGCACTCCGCACCTGATGATGTGACGAGGAACTGATCCTCGATCATCAACGCCCCCAGCCCTTCGCCATAGAATGGCGCTTCAAGTGCGACCACCATGCCGGGAAGGATGATTTCCGGATTGCCATGGGAAAAGAACGGCCATTCCTCGATACCGACCCCGCCGCCGACGGAATGGCCGAAATGACCGCGATAATATTCGCTGAAGCCGCCCTTGCGCATCGAAGCCAGCATGGCGGCGTGCACCGCGCCGAATGTATTGCCGGGGCGGAGCGCTTCCAGTCCACAGGCGAAGGCTGCCTCCAGCGCCCTGAAAATATCGGCAGCAAGAGCCGAGACCGGCCCCCATGCGAAGGTTCTTGCGCCATCCGACGAATAACCGTCTACCAGCGTGCCGACATCGGCCTTGATCAGTGCGCCCGGCGTGACCGCCGCCGCCATATCCGACAGGGCCGGACCGACGGAAATATAGTCCCAATGCCCGCTCAGCGAAAAACCGGATTTTGCGGCATGTGCCTGCGCGCCGGATTTCCAGGCGGCGGAGAGTTGACCAAGCGCTACTCCCGGTCGAACGGCGGCTGCCATCTCGACCAACCCTGCCTCGGCAGCGGCTGCCGCCTGCTTCAGAAGTTTGATCTCGCGTTCGGATTTCACCGCCCTCAGACGTTTCAGCACCGTCGAACCATCAATCCAGTTCACGTCGGGCAGCGCCTGCCGCAGCGCTGAAAAATCGGCGGCGGGCATGAATTCAAGGTCCGCACCAATGCGCGCCGCAGACAGCCCGCGCTCCCGCAGCAGATCGGAGAGTAGGCCGAAACAGGCGGCACGATCGAATGTCTCCGGCCGCGGCCCACCAGAATTGTTGCGGCGATAGGCATCATCCACCTGCGTGGCGGTTTCCACATCCGAAAGATCGACCATATCGATCCAGATGCGATGACAGCGCAGATCGACATCAGGCGCCGCCTTCCCGACGAGCGGAGCGGCATGATCACTGACGACGGCGGCAATCCCCGCCCCGGCATCGGCCGGCACCAGCGCGATTGCCGAACCCGCCCTGCCCCACATGGTCGCCACGCCGGCATGCGCACCGACGGCATAACGAAAGGCTTCGGGCTGGAACAGCACCAGCGCATCAATCTCCGCCTCCCGCATCAGCTGCTGCGCACGGCTTCGGTCGATATCGCTCATGGGAACCCCGGTGATTGTTTGGCGGCAGGTTTGTGAACCTACGCTTTAGCAGTCACCGGGAGAGGAAAGAAGGTGGAAGATGACATCTCCATCCTGAGATTCGTCAGTTGGAGCGAGCGGATGCCCCTTGTTTCTTCTCCCCGCCGGGGAGAAGTCCGCGGCAGCGGGATGAGGGGGCGAGCTCTCCGAAATTCGGCAACGTTACCCCCTCATCCGACCCTTCGGGCCACCTTCTCCCCCTCGGGGAGAAGAAATATGCCGCAACGCCTTGCCCTATCCGAACGAGCGGCGGATAAATCCGCCGCTCGTTGTCTTTCAAGCCTCCAGCCACTTCACCTGCTCACCGGTCAGCACGATATCCAGCGCCGAAAGGCTGTCCTCCAGCTCGGCGATGGTGCGCGGTCCGATCAGCGGGATGACCGGGAAAGGCTGCGCGATGACATAAGCGAGCGCGATGTGGATCGGGTGGCGGCCCAGTTTTTGCGCAAGCTCGATTGCCCGGTCGCGGCGCACGAAATTGCGATCTGAATACCAGACGCGGACGATTTCCTCATCGTCATGCTTGTCGCGCCCTGCCCTGTCCGTGAAAAATCCGCGCCCCTGGCTGGACCAGGCAAAATTGGGAATCTGGCGGGATTGCAGCCATGCCTTCCACTCATCGTCAGATGCCGCAACGCAGCCCGCCCAGATGGGATCAAGCATTTCGGCGAGCGAGAAGTTGTTGGAAAGCGCGCCGGGCGCCTGTTTGCCGTTCTTCTGCGCATAGGCGGCGGCCTCGTCCATGCGCTCGCGCGTCCAGTTGGAGCCACCGAAAATGCCGCGAATGCGACCGCGCCGGACTTCGGCATCCATGGCATCGACAAATTCGCCGACCGGAATGTCCAGATTATCGCGATGCATGAAATAGGCATCGACATAATCCGTCTTCAGCCGCTCAAGCGACTGATCGAGCTGCTTTGCGATCATGTCAGGATAGCAGAGCGGCGAATGCGCACCCTTGCCGATCAGCACGATCTCCTCACGCGGCACCTTGCGGCTGGTGTGCCAGTCGCCGAAGATCGCCTCGGTCCTGCCTGCGCCATAGACATAGGCCGTATCGAAGAGATTGCCGCCCGCCTCATAGAAGGCATCCAGTGTCAGCGATGCGGAGGCGAAATTGGGGAAGAATTCGAAACCGAGCGCGACCACGGAAGCGGGTTTGGCAAGGCCCGGAATCTGCCGCTTCGGCACTGCGTTTCCGGCCACGACCTTGCCGCCGGTAATATTGGCAACGCGCGACGTTGCTTTTTCGACGCTGTATTCCAGCCCGACGGAAGCGCGCCATTGATCCATGACACGAAGATTGCCGAGGCTGTCGGCCCAGGCCATGCCGGGTGCATCAAATTCCTTTTTACCCTGCCGTATCGCTTCGCCCGCCGCATCGACCTCGAAGGAATAAAGCCAGCGATCCTCCGGCAATTCGATGGTTTCGACCTTGTCACCCCTGACGATATCAATCCGCCCGGTGCCGCCCTTGTGGCCGGCAGCAAACCAGAAATCCTTGACCTCGATGCGCCCTTCCGAGCCGATGATGCGCAGCACATTATCCTGCGCCGCCATGATCGAGCATGAGACTTCGGCGACGATGCCGTTTGAGAATTTAAGCACGGCGGAGGCCCATTCATCGACGCCCGACTGGCCGAGATGGGCGGCGCCCGCCACCTTTTCCGGCTCGGCAAAGGGTTTTCCGTCCACGGCGCCGGCGATCATCCGCACCATGGAAACCGGATAACCGCCGACATCCAGAATGCCGCCGCCCGCCATTTCATTGGCGAAAAGCCGGTGATCGGCCCGGAACGAGCCCATGTTGAAACCGAAGCTGGAGCGGATGATGCGGATATCGCCAACCGCACGGCTCTTGACCAGTTCCAGCAATTTCGCCGTCTGCGGGTGCAGGCGATACATATAGGCTTCGCCCGCGAAGACGCCGGCCTTTTTCGCCTCGTGGAAAATGGCGTCGGCATCATAGGCGGAAAGCGCGATGGGCTTTTCCACCAGTACGTTTTTACCTGCCCGGATCGCCTTGATCGCCCATTCGGCATGGCCGGTATGGGGTGTGGCGACATAGACGGCATCGATATCGGGATCGGCCAGCAGCGCGTCGTACCCATGGATGATGCGCGCACCGGGGAAGGCCTCCGCAAGGCCGGGCTTGTCCGGGTTGCGGGTGGCGATGGCCTCTAACCTGCCGGTGCGGGAATGGGCTATGCCATCAGCAAAAGTCCTGGCGATGGTGCCCGGGCCGATGATGCCCCAGCGGATCGGTTGTTCGGTCGTCATGAAATCCTCGTCCTTCATATCAGTCTTGGGTGCTTGGGAAAGGGTTCAGCGCAGGCGTTCGCCCTTGCTGTCGAAAAGAAAGGCCTTGCGGGCGGAAAGGCCGACCGTCAGCCGGTCGCGATTGCCGACATCGCGCGATTCCGGCCGTTCGATGATCAGCTGCTCGCCGCCTTCGGTTCGGGCATAGACATAGCTGGTATTGCCGAGATGCTCGGCGACATCGACATGAACGGTGAGATCGGCATCACCTTGCCCCGCATCGCAAAAATGTTCTGGCCGGATGCCAAGCGAGACCCTGGTGCCGTCGTTCAAACGGTGTCTTATCGGCAGGTTGAGCCGCACCGCCGGATCGCTGTCGAGCGCGAGCGTAACGTTCTCCGCACCGCTGCCGATGATGGTAGCGTCGAGAAAATTCATCTTCGGCGAACCGACGAAACCGGCGACAAAACGATTGGCGGGGTCGTCATAGAGATCGAGCGGCGCTCCGACCTGTTCGATATTGCCCGCCCGCAGCACCACGATCTTGTCGGCCAGCGTCATCGCCTCGGTCTGGTCGTGGGTCACATAGATCATCGTCGTGCCCAGCTGCTTGTGCAGCCGCGAGATTTCCACGCGCATCTGCACCCGCAGTTCCGCATCGAGGTTCGACAAAGGCTCATCGAACAGGAAGACCTGCGGTTCGCGCACGATGGCGCGGCCGATGGCGACACGCTGCCGCTGGCCGCCGGAAAGCTGTTTCGGCCGGCGCTCCATCAGCTCGTTGATCTGCAGGATTTCGGCGGCGCGGTTGACACGCTTTTGCGTATCGGCCTTCGGGTTGCCATTCATTCTAAGGCCGAAGGACAGGTTTTCGGCCACCGTCATATGCGGATAAAGCGCATAGGACTGGAATACCATGGCGATGCCGCGGTCTGCCGGATCGGCATCGTTGACCGTCCTGCCGCCGATGCTGACATCGCCATCCGATATGTCTTCCAGCCCGGCGATCATGCGCAGCAACGTGGACTTGCCGCAACCGGAGGGGCCGACGAAGACGACGAACTCACCATCGGCAATATCGAGGTCGGCGCCATGGATGACTTCGAGCGCGCCATAACGCTTGACGACGTTCTTGAGCGAAAGTTCCGCCATGCGGCCTCCCTTACTTGACTGCCCCGGCGGAAATGCCGGCGATGAAATGACGTTGCAGAGCCACGAAAACCACGAGGATGGGCGCTGTGAGCAGCACCGCGCCGGCCATGATGCCGCCCCATGACACTTTGGTGAGCCCGATGAGGGTGCCAAGCGCCACGGGTGCGGTCATCATTCCTGGGCGGGAATTGATGAGAAGCGGCCAGAGATAATTGTTCCACGAGGCCAGGAAGAGAATGATCGACAGCGCCGCCATGGTGGGACGCGCCAATGGCAAAGCGATGCGCAGGAAGATTTGCCACTCCTTGACGCCCTCCACCCGTGCCGCATCGAAAAGCTCGGTCGGCATCATCGAGAAGGATTGCCGCATGAACAGCACGCCGAGCGAGTTGAACAGCGGCGGCACGATCAGGGCCACCCAGGTATTGGCGAGCTTGAATTCACGCGCCACCATGATGAATTGCGGAATGACGACGACCGCGAAAGGCAGGGTTATTGTGCCGAGAATGATGGCGATCACCACGCCGCGCCCGGCAAAACGATAACGCGCCAGCGCCCAGCCCGCCATCGACGTCAGGAACACCGAAAGCACCGTGTAGATGACGGCGACGGTGATCGAGATGAACATGGCCCTGAGGAAGTTAGTGTCCGCCTGCAGGTTGTTGAAATTCTCGACGAAGTTGGTGGAGGGCACCAGCACGATATCGGGGCTGAAAATGCCGTAATCCGGCATGGTCGAAAACACGAACATCATCCACAGCGGAAACAGCCAGATGATGGCGAGCGGTGTCAGCGCCGCGTGCAGCGCGATCTTCTGCCAGAAAAGCGATCTCGATTTCGATCTCATTTCGGCTCCCTCCCGACCCAGAGATTGAGGAGTGAAATGGCGATGGCGAGCGCCGCCATGGTGTAGGCAATGGCCGAGGCGTAACCGAAATTGAGCGAAGTAAAGCCCTGCCGGTAAAGGAACAGCCCCAGCGTTTCCGTGCCGCCGCCCGGCCCGCCCCTGTTGGTGATGAGGAAGGGTTCGGCAAAAAGCTGCATGGTGCCGATGACCGACAGGACAACGCAGAACAGGATGATGGGTTTAAGCAACGGCAGGGTGATATAAAAGAACTGCTGGCGCTTGCTGACCTTGTCCAGCGTCGCCGCTTCATAGACATCGCCGGGGATCGATTGCAGCCCGGCCAGAATGATGATGGCGTTATAACCCGCCCAGCGCCAGGTCACCGCGATGATGACGAGCGCCATGGCCGCATTGGCATTGTCGAACCACGAGATGGGCGAAAGGCCAACTGATGTGATGAGCTTGTTGATGATGCCGAAATCGGCGCTGAACATCAGCCGGAACACCGCCGCATAGGCCACCTCGCCGACAACGACAGGCGCAAAAAAGGCAAAACGATAAAGCGGCCGCGCCTTCAATAGCGGCGAGTTCAGCAGCACCGCCATGACGGTGGCAAGCGCGATCATCACGGGCACCTGAATGACCAGAATGATCAGCGTATTATAAAGCGCGTTATAAAAGGCCGGATCGGAAACGAGCCGCCCCCAGTTCATGGAGGGCGCAAACCGCCACGGGTTTATGCGCGTATTCTGGAACGACAGCATGAACGAGCTGATGATCGGCCAGACCCAGAAGGTGGCGAAAATCAGGAGATAGGGCGCAAGGAACGCATAAGCGATCCTGTTCCTGGACGGCATGACGACCTCCATGTGCCGGACGATGGCCGGATAAATGGAAAAGCTTCAGAAAGAGCGCGCCCCTATGAGGGGAATGCCTTTGCAAAACGGCGCGGCCTATTTCTTCTCCCCGAGGGGGAGAAGGTGGCCCGAAGGGTCGGATGAGGGGGCTAGCTCTCGATTTATCACTAACGTCGCCCCCTCATCCCGCTGCCGCGGACTTCTCCCCCTCGGGGAGAAGAAACTTGTGGCACCCGCTCGGCCCTAACCGCTGGCTTACTCCGCGACGGGCAGCCCCGTCGCCGTTTCGATCTGCTTTGCGGCAAGCCCGGCCCCGGTTCTGGGGAAGTGCCGTCGCAAAACGGTGCGGCATATTTCTTCTCCCCAAGGGGGAGAAGGTGGCCCGAAGGGTCGGATGAGGGGGAAACGTTGCCGAATATCGCTACCCTCGCCCCCTCATCCCGCTGCCGCGGACTTCTCCCCCTCGGGGAGAAGAAACTTGTGGCACCCGCTCGGCCCTAACCGCCGGCTTACTGCGCCACCGGCAGCCCCGTCGCCGTTTCGATCTGCTTGGCCGCATCATCGAGCGCCGCTTTCGCATCGGGATAACCGCCCGCGAAATATTTCGTCTGCGTCGCCTTGTAGATCGCATCCGCATCCGACTGGAACGCCGTGCCGCGGCTCGGCACGATCTTCGGCAGGGTGGCGAGAATATCGGTCCACACCGCCTGCCCGCCCCAATATGGCTGCTTTTCCTTGACGAAAGGATCGTCGATGGCGGACAGCAGTGAGGGGACGAGACCGAAGGATTTCAGCATCGTCACCTGCCCTTCATTGGTGGTGAGCGCGTAATCGATATATTTCCACGCGGCTTCCTTGCGCTCGGATGTCGAGCTGATCGCCAGCGAAGAGCCGCCGAGATTGGCCGCATGCGGACCATCCGGCGTCAGGCTCGGCATCAGATACACGCCCCATTTGCCTGAAAGATCGGGAGAGCCGGAACGCACCGTGCCTTCATACCAGGCGCCATACATCTGGCTTGCGGCCTTGCCGGCCGTATTGGCCTGGATTTTTTCATCCCAGATCGCCGCCGTGATGATGCCCGCATCCTTCATTTCCTTGACCTTTTCAAGGGTCGCGACGCAGGCAGGCTTGTTGATGGTGATGTTCTGGCCATCGGTCGAAAAGTAACCGCATCCCTGCTCATTGGCGATCATGCGGAACCATTCGCTGTCGCCGTTGAAATCGGCCTGCGCCATGACGGTGCCGGGATTGGCGGCCATGACCTTCTTGCCGGCAGCAATGAAATCATCCCAGCTCTTGATGGTGGCCGGGTCGACACCTGCCTTCTCATAGAAGTCGCGGCGATAAAAAACCGCTACAGGGCCGGAGTCCCACGGAACCGCATAGGCGACGCCGTCAACCTCCAGCTCCGTGCGTTTGAAATCCGGGAAAAGCGCCTGTTTCTCAGGCGTGTAGCCAAGCTCGGTCAGATTGGCGAAACAATCGGGAAAGCGGCTCCAGAACAGTTCCGCCTCGAAATTCTCGATGGTGACGATATCCGGAAGACCATCGCCACCGGCTGCGCAGGCGGCCAGCGTCTTGTCAAAAACCTGATTGTTTCCAAGGTCTTCAACGACGATCTTGATATCCGGATTCTGCTTGTTGAAGCCCTCTATCGTGGATTTCAGCGCAGAAGCCGCGACATTCCAGCTCCAGATGGTGACGGTTTCGGTTTGCGCGAAAGCCGGGGCTGCGAGAAGCAGCATGGCCGTAGACGCGCCAAGAAATTTCAAGCACATTGAAAACCTCCCTTTTTCAATTGCCGTTCTTCAGCGAACATGGGCACATTACCGGCGGCAGGAAATCTGTCTCGTAAAAAGGGAACATCGATTTGGCGGAAAGTAAGATTGCTGAAAGAGCCTTCTACCAGCCGGGTGCGAGCAGCATCGAAGGCATGCCGACGACGCTGCAGCTTTTTCACAACCATCCGCCCATCATGCTCAGGCCCCACTGGCACGCGCAGGTGGAAGTGAATTACGTGATGTCGGGATCGGTGCATTATCGCATGGGCGATCACGACCTGACGCTCGATGCCGGCCAGATGTGCATTTTCTGGGGCGGTCAGCCGCACCAGATGGACCATTCCTCTGACGATTCCTTTTACGCCGGCGCGCATCTGCCGCTCGTGCATTTCTTCCGCATGCGGCTGCCCGCCGCCGTTTCCAGCCTGCTGATGGGTGGTGCGACGATGGTGAGCGGTGAGACGGACCGGGCGGATGCGGAAAATTTTGGCCGCTGGTTCCGCTACGTCACGTCGGGGGATCCGGCGAAAGCCCAGCACGCGGTAGAAGAACTGCTGCTGCGGGTGGAGCGGATGTTCCTTGAACCCTACTCCGTCATGTCATCCGCCGCCGATGGCAAACGCAGACTGGATGACGAGGGCATGGCGCCCTCCATCGGCGTGGTGCGCATGTGCGACTTCATCGCCGCCAATTTTCTCGACGATATCGACGCGACGGAAATTGCCCGCGCCGCATCGCTTCACCCGAAATATGCGATGAACCTGTTCCGCAAATCCACCGGCATGACGCTGATCAAATATCTGACCCTGCTGCGGCTTTCACGTGCACAGGCAATGCTGATGACGGGCAAGGACAATATCCTGCAGATCGCCATGGAAAGCGGTTTCGGCTCCGTCAGCGCCTTCAACAAGGCGTTTCGCCAGATATCAGGCATGTCGCCTTCGGATTTCCGCCGCGATATGCGGGCGACAGCGGCTTAGGGTACCCTCATTCCTGTGCTCGTCACAGGAATCCAGCCGACGCGCGTCTGCGCGGCGAAAAGAGTCCTTCCAGCCCAAGGACTTGGGCTGGCTGGATCCCTGTGACGAGCACAGGGATGAGGGTGAGTGAGTACCCAAACCCTAGCCACCCATCTCTTCGAAATCGGAAAAAGCAGCACTGCGCTGTCGCGCCGCCTGCCGATAGGCTCGTGGCGAACTGCCCAGCATCCGCCGGAACATGGTCGTAAAGGCCGGGATGTTTTCATAACCCGCATCCAGCGCCACATTGGTCACCGCCTCACCCGCCGCAAGCCTCGGCAAGGAGGCAAAAATGCAGGCCTGCTGGCGCCAGGTGACGAAGCTTACCCCCATCTCCCGGCGGAACAGGCGCGTGAAGGAGCGGCGGCTGATGCCCATGACTTCGGCCCAGTCGTCGATCTCCACCCGGGCCACCGGCTTCTTCAGGAAGTCACGGCAAAGCGCGGCCAGACGCTGGTTATCGGGGAAAGGCAGCCCCAGCGGCCGTTCCGGCAGGCGGTTTACCTCATCCAGCAAAAGCGCCCGCACAAGACCCTGCCGGTGGAAAGCCGACGGCTGGTGCTCCTCGGCCAGCAGTTCCGAAATCAGGCTGGAGGCGAGATCGGTTATTTCCACCACCCTTGGCGCACCGGCATGGAAAAGGTCCGGGTGCACATAGATCGAGTGCATCTCCACCGTCGAGATGGTTTCCGCTTCATGTTGCAGCCCGGCGGGAATAAGCAATCCATGACCGGGCGGTATCATCCAGCGGCCATCCGCGGTGCTGACCAGCACGACACCCCGTCGGGCGCACCAGATCTGCACGCGGCTATGGCTGTGGGGCGGGGTCCGGTGTCCGGTGGGGTAAACACGGCAAAGCGCCAGCACCGGCTCATTGGTGCCGTCGATCAATTTCAGACTGCGTTCATGCTCGTCAAGCGTCAGTCCCGAAGGCTGCCGCGATTTGATTTTTGCCATTTGGCCCACTCACAAAGAAAATCGTCCAGAACACAAATGCAGGCCAGAAACAATATGAATAAAAGCGGGAAGAAATAAAGACATGTTTCCCGTCTTCCGCCGGGAGCCAAAGAGGACTTCATCATGGCCACTATCACCAGCGCCAGCACCAGCTTCAACCCGCAACGCACGGCGTTTTCAATCATCGCAGCCGCCAGCTTCTGCCATATGCTGAACGACATCATGCAATCGCTGCTGACGTCGCTTTATCCGCTGCTGAAAGCCAATTATGCCCTCGACTTCATGCAGATCGGCCTGCTCACCTTCGCATTTCAGGTCACCGCCTCGCTGCTGCAGCCGGTCGTCGGCATGGTGACGGATCGCTGGCCCATGCCGTTCTCGCTGCCGGTGGCCATGCTGTCCACCTGCGCCGGCCTCATCACGCTTGCCTTCGCCCATAGTTTCGAGGTTCTGGTGATCGGCGCCTGCCTCATCGGCATCGGTTCGGCGATCTTCCATCCGGAAGCCTCCCGCGTCGCACGTCTGGCATCCGGCGGTCGCCACGGTCTGGCGCAATCCTTCTTCCAGGTGGGTGGCAATACCGGCACGGCCATCGGCCCGCTGCTCGCCGCCTTCATCGTCATCCCGCTTGGCCAGTCCAGCCTCAGCTGGTTCTCGCTGATTGCGCTCGTCGGTTTTGGTGTGCTTTCCTGGGTCGGCGTCTGGTACACCCGCCACCGCCGCGCAACCGTCGGCAAGGCGCCGGCCAGCCGCACCCTTCCCCTTGCCCGTGGCACAGTCATGATGACGCTTCTGGTACTGGTGGTTCTGACCGCCACCAAGAATGCCTATCTCGCCAGCCTGTCCAGCTACTTCACCTTCTACACCATCGACAAGTTCGGCCTTGGTGTTCAGGATGCACAGGTTCTGCTGTTCCTCTTCCTCGGGGCTTCGGCGCTCGGCGTGTTCTTCGGCGGCCCGATCGGTGACCGTTTCGGCTCGCGCGTCGTCATCTGGTTCTCGATCCTCGGCGTCATTCCTTTCGCGCTGCTGCTGCCCTATGCGAACCTGTTCTGGACCGCCATTCTCGTCGTCGTCATCGGCTTCGTGTTCTCCTCGGCCTTCTCGGCCATCGTGGTGTTCGCGCAGGAACTGGTGCCGGGCCGCGTCGGCCTCATCGCCGGCATGTTCTTCGGTTTCGCCTTCGGTTTCGGCGGCATCGGGGCTGCGGTTCTCGGCATCTATGCGGATAAGGAAGGCATCGAATTCGTCTACCGCATCTGCTCCTATATGCCGCTGCTCGGCCTGTTGACCGTGTTGCTGCCAAAACTGCCGAGCCATCGGTAAAGGCCTTTCGCTGCAAACGTTTCATCGCGGCAGTCACCTGTGCTAATCAGCAGGTGACTGCCGTAATCCGTTCAGCGAAGACTTAAGCCATGCAAATCCCGATAAAATCGATCCTGGTCTTTCACGCCGCCGCAAGGGCGGGCAGCATTTCGAGGGCGGCGGAAGAGCTGAGCGTGACGCCTTCGGCCGTTTCGCAGCAGATCCAGCTACTGGAAGGCCAGCTTGGCACGACCCTGATGGCCCGCACCGGCCGCAAGGTGACGCTGACCGAGGCCGGCGAGCGATATTTCTCGATGATCACCGCCCAGATCGAGCAGATTTCCGACGCCACCGACAGTATTCGCGGCTTCCGTTCGGTCACGACGCTGACGATCAGGGCGACGCCGACCATTTCCAACAAATGGCTGCTGCCGCGCCTCGGCTCGTTTCTGGAGGAGCACCCCGAACTGGAAGTGCGCCTTGACGGCACCAACGAGCCGACCGATTTTTCGCAGGAACTCGTCGACATAGAGCTGCGCCACGGCGATGGCCGCTGGCCGGGTCTCTTCGTGGAAGGGCTGGTTGAGGAGGAATTCCTGCCGGTCTGTTCACCAAACCACCCGGGCGCGGGTAAATTTCTGCCCGAGGAATTGCAGAGCCAGCGGCTGATCCATTCCGTCAAGGCACAGGCGCAATGGAACCATTGGTTCCCTCTGGCGGGCGTGACAGCCGAAAAGCGCTGGCGGCGCGTCCTGTTCGATCGCAGCCACATGGCCATCGACGCCGCCGTTCTCGGCATCGGCGTGGCGCTGGAAAGCACCTTGATGATGGAGCGGGAGTTGCAGGACAAAATGCTGGTCCCGGCCGTGGCCGATGCGCCGCGTATCAAGCTCGTCACGCAATGGATCGTTTGTCCGCATTCCCACCTGCGGCAGAGAAAAGTGACGCTGTTTCTGGAGTGGATGCGAAAACAACGCGACGAGTGGCAAACCCGTCGCGTTGTCTGATGTTTCAGGCTTTCCGTTTCCGCGTCAGTAAAGACCCATCAGCCTGATCGGCGCCAGCGTCAGATCCGGGAACAGCACCAGGGCCAGGATCGCGGCGACAAGAATGGACATCGGCGCAAGCGATCCCTTGATCACATCCTCGATCGACATTTTCGCCACCTGCGCCACCGCAAACAGGCATACACCAACCGGAGGCGTGACAAGCCCAAGCGTGAGGGTGATGACCATGACGATCAGGAAGTGGATCGGATCGACCCCAAGCAAGACGGCCGGCGGCATAAGCACCGGGATCAGAATGAACATGGCGGCAATCGCATCCATGAACATGCCGACGACGATGAGGAACAGGAAGATCAGAACCATCGCCATGGTCGGCCCGGTGCTGATATGGCCAAGGAAAACCGCAACCTGCGCCGGCAGGCCATCAAAGGTGAAGACCCAGGCCGCCAGTTTCGCCGTCGCCGCGATGAACAGGATCGAGCCGGATGTGCGCGCCGTTTCCATGAAGATGCCGAGCAGCGCCGAAAAAGGGATCGTGCGGTAAAGTATGACGGCCAGAAACAGCGTGTAGACAACGGCAATGCCGGCCGCTTCCGTGGGCGTGAAATAGCCGTCGACAATACCGATCAGCAGGATCACCGGCGTCAGCATCGGCAGGATGGCCGCAAGGCCGGTCGTCACCACACGCCGGACATTGAAAGGCGTGGGCGGATTGAAGCCGTTCCGCACCGCATAGATGTGATTGTAGACCATGAAGACGAATGCGAGGAACAATCCCGGCACCAGCCCCGCCACGAGCAGGGTTCCGATGGAGGCATTGGCGACGGAACCGGCGATGACGATGAGGATCGATGGCGGGATGATCGAGGAAAGGGTGGAGGTGCAGAGCGTCAGGCCGACGGCATATCCCTTTGGAAAACCGTGGCGCTCCATGGCCTTGATCTCGATGGCGCCGATCGAAGCGATATCGGCGACCGACGAACCGGAGACGCCGCCGAAAATCACCGACGAGGCGACATTGACGTGGCCGAGACCGCCGGGAAGCCAGCCGACAATCGCCTCGGCAAAGTCGAACAGCCGTTCGGCGACCTTGCCCCGTTCCATCAGGACGCCGACAAGAATGAAAAGCGGCACCGCAACCAGAAGGAAGGAGTTCATGCCCGAAAACATGGTTTGCGCCAGAAGGTCCATCGGCATCGACGTATAAAGCGCGATGGACGCCAGGCTGGCGAGACCAAGTGCAACGGCAAGCGGAACGCCGAAAGCGCTCATGAGAAGGAAAAGTCCAAGCAGCGTCAGGCTCATGGCCGTTTCTCCATATTTCCAACCACCAGATCGGCATCGGCGAGAGGCTGCAGGCCTTCCGGCAGTTCGATGCGGTCGCGATGCTGGCGCAGGGATTCCACGATGGCGGCAATGCCGAGAGCCGCGCTGAGCGGAATGATGATGCCGATCATCCACATCGGCGTGGCAAGCGTCGCGGCGGCTTCATTCATCACATATTGCTGGCGCACCAGCGTCCAGCCCGTCCAGATCATCAGGCCGAAAAAGACGACCGACGACACGACGTAGATGGGCAGCGCAAGACGCCGCACACAGGCCGGCATCAGCGCGATGAACACCGTTACCCGCGCCATGTCGGCGGTGCGGAAGCTGCCCGCCACGCCCAGGAACACCATCCATATGAAAAGATACCGTGTCGCCTCCTCGGTCCAGGAGACCGGAGTGCCCCACATTCGGGTCGACACCTGCAAAAGCACGACGGCCAGAACCCCGATAGCGGCCAGACCGGCCAGCACGTCGGTCGCCAATCTGATGACCCTGCCGAAAAATGATGACGTTTCGTCCATAAAACTGTCCTCCCAACCGGACCGGCTGCGCGCCGGCCCGGAAGACCTGATGGCCTTACTTCTTGCCGACGGCGGCAATGGTCTTGTCAAAGAAAGCCTGATCCTTCACCAACCCGGCAAAGACCGGATAGAGGCCCTTTGAGACTTCCACGAACGCCTTCTGCTGCTCCGGCGTCAGGCGATTGACCTCCATTCCGTGTTTCTGCAGTTCGGCGATCGTCGCTTCGGCGCTCGAGGCGTCGTTTTGCACCTTCCACACTTCCGCTTCCTTCGCCGCCTCCTCGACGGCCGCCTTGTGCGCATCGCTCAGGGCGTTGAACTTGGCGGGGCTGATGCCCAGAACCCAGCCGTCACCCATATGGTTGGTGATCGAGACGTATTTCTGCACCTCGTAGAATTTCGCCGACAATGGGACGTTGATGGGGTTTTCCTGGCCGTCGACGACCTTCAGCTGCAGGGCGTTATAAACCTCGGCAAAGGCGAGCGGCGTCGGTGCGGCGCCCATCTTCTTGAAGAATTCCACCCAGAGCGGATTGTTGGGAACGCGGAACTTCAAACCCTTGAGATCATCCGGCGAGGTTATCGGGCGCTTGGAATTGGTCATCTGGCGGAAGGGGCGCGGCCACAGATCCACCGCCTTGATGCCGATCTTTTCCAGCCCGGCAATCAGCTCCTTGCCCTGCTCACCTTCCAGATAGGTGCGAAGCTGTGCTTCATCGTCAAAAAGATAGGGAATGGAAATCGCCGAAAAACGCGGGTCGAAATTCGCATAAAGCGATGTCGCCAGAAGCAGCATGTCGAGCGATCCGCCCGCCAGCTGCTTGACGGCACCCGATGGATCACCGCCGTAAAGCGAGCCGTTCGGGAAGACCTTGACGGTGACTTCGCCATTCGTCTTGGCGGACACCAGCTCGGCGAACTTGTTGGCGGCAAGCGTGATTTCGGAATTGTCCGGATCCGGCGTCGAAAGCGTGAGCGTTTCCGCCTGCGCAATCGATGCAACCAGCATGGTGGCGGCAAGAGCCAGCCCGTAAAGTTTTGAAATTTTCATGTGTTCCTCCCTTTGTTGTCTCTAGACTGTTTCGAGCGTTCCTCCGAACGCATTCATGCGCTTAATTTCAAGGATCACACCGCTGTGATCAAGCTCACCCGCACCATGCTCGACCATGGAACGGAACAGCCGGTCAACCTCCTCGCCGACCGGTAATCTGAGGCCACGGCTCTTGGCGAAAGCCAGCGCCGTGGAGGTATCCTTCACCTGATATTTCGCCGGCCCGCCGGGGCGAAAGTTGCTCTCCACCATGCGTTTTCCGTGCTGCCGGAAGACGGTGGAGTCGGCAAAACCGCCAAGCAGGGCCTCGCGCACCTGCGCCGGGTCGGCTCCCCCCGCTTCAACCAGCGTCAAGGCTTCGGCGACGGCGCAGATTGTCGAGGCGACGATCAGCTGGTTGGCAAGCTTGGCCAGAGAACCGCAGCCCACCGGACCGACATGGGTGACGCGGCCAAGGCAATTGAGGAGTGGCCGCAATGCATCCACATCCCGCTGCTCACCGCCGGCCATGATGGCGAGCGTTCCTTCGATCGCTCCCTTTTCTCCGCCCGAGACCGGCGCATCGATATATCTGACGCCGCGGGCCCTGGCCGCTTCCGCCTGTTGCCGTGCGTTATCGACTGGGATGGAACTCATCACCAGCAGGATAGCACCGGGCTTCATGGTGGAAACGACGCCCGAGGCACCGAGCAGCACCTCGTCGCAGACCGGCCCGGAACTCAGCATACAGAGCACGACATCGGCTTCGGCCGCAGCTTCGGCAGCCGTTGCCGCCGGCTGCACACCCTTTTTCGCCAGAACCGCAGCCTTGTCAGCGCTGCGGTTCCAGGCCTTGACGGAAAACCCGGCCTCCGCCAGACGCCCCGCCATGGGGGCACCCATGATACCCGTTCCGATAACGGCGATCTGGCGAATGTCAGCCATCGTTTCCATCTTTCAGAGCCATTGCCGGTTTAAAAAACGTACCGGCAGTTCTTCTTCGATGAGGGCGGGGAAAGCCGCGCGGAACCGGTCGAGATGCGGTGTTTTCAGATGGTCGTCGAAAGCCTCTCTGCTGTCATAGACCTCATAAAACACCACATTGTTTCCGGTTTCCGGCCGCACCACGTCGAATTGCCGGCAACCCGGTTCGTCCTCGACCGAATGCTTGGCGTCATCGCGCGCGGCGTCGAGAAAGGCATCCATCGCATCGGGTTTAACCCGAAATTCCGCGATCACCACGAAGGCTCCCTTCGACATGTCCTCTCCCCCGCCCATCAAGCCGCGGCGTCTTTTTGCGGACGGAAGCGGTTTTCCATGTCTTGACGCAGCTTCACCACATCAAGGTCATTGATGAGCTCCACATCGTCGAAGCTGACGATCTGGTCCTTCTTGATGGCGCGCTTCAGCTTGACATTATGGGCAAGGCCGATCGGCAGCGCCTTGATATCAAGGCTGCGGGTGGCGGGAATGGCGTTTGCCCAGACCGCGTAACCGCCCTCACCGTCCAGCATCTCGCCGGGCTGCATGTCCTTCTTTGCCGTGGCGACGGCATCACCGCGGAACTCCTTGGAGCAACCGGTGGCCTCGTTGCGCAGGACGGCGGAAAGCACGCTGATCGATGTTTCAAGGCCGATGATGTGGAACGGACGCCACATGGAGGCGTACCAGCCCGACGGATCGGTCAGCAGGCCATATTGCTTGAAGCAGGCGCGGGCATATTCATTATGCGCCTTGAAGGTGACGAAAACGCCGTAGCGGATGTTGTTGAACACCTCGCGCCCATCCGGCTCCTGGCTCGCGGCGATGTCGACGAGACCGGAGCGCGCCATGCGGCCGCCATCGGCAGCGGGGCGGAAGACGCGGGCCAGATCGTGCAGGCCGGCGGGCGGGAAGGCCAGACCGTCATCCGGGCAATCCAGCCCCGTGCCGTTGGCGACCGCCGCCATTTCGATGGCCGCCTTGGTGCCGTCGGTGAAGGAATTGTACATTTTCGGATTGAAGTCGCCCTTGGCCACTTCCTCGTCCGTCCAACCGAAATAACCCCAGACCGTGTCCGGCGTCGAATAACGGTAACGCGGCTCGAAATTCATGCCCTTGCCGGCGGAGACGACCTCGAAACCGGTGGCGCGCGCCCAGTCAACCAGCTCGCAGATCAGCGCCGGCTGGTCGCCGTAAGCCATCGAATAGATCAGGCCCTTGGCGCGGGCCTTTTCGGCAAGGATCGGCCCGACCATGACATCGGCTTCGACATTGACCATGACGACGTGCTTGTTGTGGTCGATGGCGCCCAGTGCATGGCGCGCACCGGCCAGCGGATGGCCGGTGGCCTCGATGACACATTCGATTTCGCCGCAGGCGAAAAGCTCGTTCACATCATCGGTCACATAGGTCTTGCCGCTTTTCAGCGCATCGGCGCAGCTCGTCGCGTCATAACGCTCCTTCGGCCAGCCGACGCGGCCAAACGATTCCCTCGCCTTGCCGACATTGAGGTCTGCGACGGCGACCATGTGGAAACCGGCGATGCGCTGCGCCTGCGCCAGCACCATGGAGCCGAACTTGCCGGCGCCGATGAGACCGACCCTGACAGGTTTGCCACCGGCTGCACGCGCTGACAGAAGAGAATGGAGATTCATGTTTTGACATCCTTCGCTGGGGAAATTGCTGGCGAGAGTGTCCAGTCTGCCCGGCGAAGGCCATGCGATACCGAGGCTGCGAAGGCGTGACCCTCGCGGCAGCGGCAACATGACGTTTCTGCGTTCCTCCCGGATCCCGGCACGCCTTTGCGCCGGCTCTCGCGGTCGCCTCCCAAAGCAACCTTGGGAACAGAGTAGGAGCGTTCAAATATTAGTTCTATTTAGAAAATCAGATTTTTTGTTTAGTTTTTCTAACAAGCCATCAGGCCGATTTACGCAGCATCAGATCGGCGCTGAGCAGGATGCGTTCCCGCATCCGGGTGGCGGCATCATCCGCCTCCTCGTTCAGCTTCTGCAACAGAAGCTCGATCGACAGCCTGCCGATCTCGTTATAATTCTGCGCCACCGTGGTAATCGGCGGGCAGGCATAACGCGACAACGGATGATCGTCATGACCGGCAACCCTGAGATCGTAATCTGCGCCGTGACCGACCTTGATGCCCTTCTGGAAAGCGGCGGCGATGACGCCGAAGGCAATACGGTCATTGGCGCATAAAATGGTGCGGGATGGCAAATGCCCTGCCCCATCCAGCAGCCGGCTCGCTTCATCAAAAGCGAAACGCTCGAAATCCCAGGTGACGATGCCGGGCACATCGATCACATGCGGTTCGAAACCAAGACGCTGCATCGCCTCCTCATAGGCCGTGCGGCGTGTCGCGGCATTGGTGTTGACCTGCGGCATGTCGAAGAAACAGGGCGGCTCGCCCGAACGGCAGAGATAATCCACCATCAGCCCGACGCTCTGGCGATTGTCGGTGCCGACAAAGGCCGAGGTCTCATCCAGCGGCGAATCGACATAAACGATGGGAATGCTGGCCGCGAGCTGCTCCAGCGTGGCGCGATGGGATTTGACGCCAAGCGGGGCGATGATCGCACCGGCGACATTCATCGACTTGAAGGTGCGGATGGCCCGGTCTTCGATTTCCGCCTTGCCATCCGAAGACAGCACGAAGGCAAGGAACCCAGCCTCATTGGCGATGAGTTCGATACGGCTCGTCAGCGCCATATAAAACGGGTCGGTGGAGTTCGGAATGATGATGCCGATGATATTGGAGCGGCGGCGGTTGAGGTTGACGGCGAAGATATTGGGCCTGAATCCCGATTTCTTCAGCGCATCCTCGATGGTGTCCCGCGTCTTCTTGCGGACCGAGGCCGGATCATTGAAGTATTTCGAAACGGTCGGGCGGGAAAGGCCGACGAATTCCGAAAACTCTTCCATCGTCCTGATAGATTTGGCCAAAGTGCTTGCCCCCATGAAATATTACATGTGGTACTTTATATCGACCGGCCTTCGCACGAAAAGCCGGTCGACTGCGGTTATCAACCACCAAACGATCATTCGGCTGCAAATTGCACTTTCATCGTGGCCGGATCGGATGGTTTCTTCGTAAAGAACGGCAGCATCTCCGAAAGCGGCAACCGGTGCGAGACGAGCCGCGCCATGACATCGCCATCCGTTTCCAGAATGGCGAGCGCCTGCGGTATGTTACGGTTCAGCGAATGCGAGCCGACAAGCTTCAGCTGCCGCCGGAAGATTTCGAAAGGCGCCACCGAAATGCGGGCATCCGGCGCGCAGACGCCGAAAAACAGCGCGGTGCCGCCATCCGCAACCAGCGGGATCATCGCTTCCGCAACGGGGGCAATACCCGTCGCATCGGCCACAAGATCAAAAGACTTCTGCTGCCGCAGGAGCGCTTGCGAGCCGGAAACCGCCACCTTGAGCCCGAGACTTTCGGCAAAGGCCAGCCTGCTTTCATTGATATCGGCCATCGTTACCGTAGCAATGCCGCGTGCTTTCAGCGACAGGGCCAACAGCAGGCCGATGGGACCGGCACCAAATACAAGCGCACTCTCCGGCACCACGCCACTCTCACCGACGCCAGCGCTCCGCATGCCGTTGACGACGCAGGCGAGCGGTTCGGCCAGCGCTGCGACATGATAGGGCATGGAACCGATGCCGTGCAGGTGATCCGCACGCACCACGCTGAATTCCGCGAAACCGCCATTGTGGGAAACGCCATAAGCCTTCAGCGTGCTGCAAAGATTGGTCAGCCCCTTCCTGCAACTGGCGCAGGTGCCACAGGGCAGATTGGGGTCGACCACCACCCGGTCACCGGCCTTGATATCAGTGACATCGGAAGCCACGGCCGCAACTTCACCGGCATATTCATGGCCGGGAATGACGGGAAACGCACCGTCACCATAACGCGCGTGCAGCACATCGATATCGGTGTGGCAAAGCCCCGAAGCCTTGACCCGCACAAGCGTGTGGCCTGGCGGCAGATCGGCGACGGGGAGTTCCGCCAGCACGGCGCGTCCCTTCTCGACGAATTGAATGGCATGCATGGTCATCTCCAGCTTTTCAGCTCATCCAGTTGCCGCCATCGACATTATATGTCTGGGCGAGAATATAGTCGCTGTCGGCGGAGGCGAGGAAAACCGCCAACCCCTTGATGTCATCAGGCGTCGCGAAACGGCCGATCGGCACGGATTTGGCCACCGCCGCCTTCTTCTCGCCGGGCTTCAGGCCTTCCCATTTGGCGAAATGCGCATCGACCACTTCCCAATGCTCGCCATCCACCACGCCGGGTGCAATGGCGTTGACATTGATGCCGTGCTTGACGAGCGCCAGCGCCGCCGACTGCGTGGCGGAAATGATCGCCGCCTTGGAGGCGCAATAAAGCGTGACGAGCGCCTCGCCGCGCCGTCCGGCCTGGCTTGCCATATTGATGATCTTGCCGCCGCGCGCCCGCGCGATCATCACATTGGAGACGGCCTTCATCATGAACAGCGGCCCCTTGAGATTGATGTCGAACACCCGCTCATAGCTCTCTTCGGTAATGCCATTGATCGGCGCCATGTCGAAGATCGCGGCATTGTTGACGAGAATGTCGATACCGCCGAATTCCTGATCTACCGCCTTCACCACGGCGTCGATCTCGGAAAGATCGGTCACATCCAGCTTCACGGCCTTGGCTGCAGGGCCGATGGCGGCGGCGGACGCCGTCGCGCGGGCGATATCGATGTCAGCGATGATGACCTTTGCGCCCTCAGCAGCGAAAGCCTGCGCAAAACCAAGGCCGATACCGCGGGCGGCGCCGGTGATCAGCGCAACCTTGTTGTTCAATCTCATGTCGATCTCCGTGATGCATGGCGGGTCAATTGGCCATGCTCGTTTCCGTTAGGTGTGTTTTGTCGATGAACCCGAACGCGGAACACCGGGTAAAGATTTGATAGCCGGCGCACCCCACACTCCCTCATTCCTGTGCTTGTCACAGGAATCCAGCCGACGCGCGTCTGCGCGGCGAGAGAGTCCTTCCAGCCCAAAGACTTGGGCTGACTGGATTCCTGTGACAGGCACAGGAATGAGGGAAGAACTGGCCCTCAATCCCCACCCATGCCGCCCGCTGCCAAAAGGCGAACGGGCGGCACGCCGGGAGGACGCGGCTACTTGATGTAGCCCGCGCGGGTCATGTCACGCTCGACCTGCTTCTGCGCGCCTTCGAGCGCCGCATCGACGGTCTGTTGGCCGGAAAGGGCGGCCGCGATCTGCTGGCCGACAACCGTACCGATGGACTGGAATTCCGGTATGGCCACGAACTGCACACCGGTATAAGGCACCGGATCCTTGGTCGGCTTGGACGGATCGGCAGACATGATCGCCTTCAGCACGGTATCCGCAAAGGGCGCCGCCTTCTTGTATTCCGGCAGCTCATAGGTGGATTTGCGCGTGCCCGGCGGCACGGCCACCCAGCCTTCGCTTTCACCAACCGTCTTCACATAGGACTTCGAGGTCGCCCATTTTACGAAGGACTTGGCGGTTTCAAGCTTCTTCGTGCTGTTGGGAATGGCAAGGTTCCAGGACCACGACCAGCTCGAACCGTTCGGCGTTACCTCCACCGGAGCACGGGTAAACGCGGTCTTGTCGGCGACCTGGCTCTGCTTGGGGTCATAAACGCGGCCCGCCGCCGAGGTGGCGTCGATCCACATGGCGCAACGGCCGGAGGAAAACAGCGTCTGGTTTTCGTTGAAGCCGTTGGCGGCCGCACCGGGCGGGCCGTAGGAGGTCATCAGCGCCACATAATCCGCAATCGCCTTTTTCCACGGCTCGCTCGTCAGCTGCGGTTTCCAGTCCATGTCGAACCAGCGGCCGCCATAGGTGTTGATCATGGTGCCGAGGAAGGCCATGTTTTCGCCCCAGCCCGGCTTGCCGCGCAGGCATATGCCATATTGCTGTTTCGACTTGTCGGTCAGCTTGGCGGCGAAATCCTTGATCTGGGCGTAGGTCGGATTATCAGGCATCTTCAGGCCGGCGGCGTCGAACAGATCCTTGCGGTAAAGCGTGAACGAGCTTTCGGTGTAGAACGGCACGGCGTAAAGCTTGCCATCCACCGTCAGGCCCTTTTTGATCGGGTCGAGCAGATCGGCGTAATCGTAATCGTCGCCGAGATCGTCGACCGGCGCCAGCCAGCCCTGCTTGCCCCAGATCGGCGCTTCGTAACCGCCGATGGTCATGATGTCGAACTGGCCGCCATTGGTGGCGATATCGGTGGTGACGCGTTCGCGCAGAACATTCTCTTCCAGCACGATCCAGTTGATCTTATTGCCTGTTTCCTTCTCCCAGGCGCTGGAAAGCTTCTGCATGATGATCATGTCGCCATTATTCACGGTGGCGATGTTGATTTCTTCCGCCTGCGCCAGCCCGGCCAAAAGGCCCGCTCCCACCACAGACGACGACAGAATTCCAATGAATTTGCTCATGAGACCCGCTCCTCCTTTACGGATGTCCACGCATAACAATACATGCGTAAATTTTTTATCTCGCAAAACCACACCGATTGTCAACATCCAAAATAAATGATGGCGCCGCCATGCTGGCCCGAAATGTGTACAACACTTTGTTTATAAAAACATATTTTCACAATCATTTATTATTTCACGCATTTTTCTTGCTGCATTGCAGCAGATTTTTCATCAATTAATATCTTGACGCGCGTAAACTTTAATTGATATTCGAAAAATCAACAGACCGAAATACACCCGCCCGGCAGGACGGCAGCACACGCTTATGGAGGAAACGATGAGGCAGGCATCTGCACTGGCGCCGCAGACCCAGGGCCCGACCATCACGGCCGGGGAAATCCTCGTGGAGATCATGGCGACGACGGTGGGAAATGGCTTTCTTGAGCCGCAGACGCTGATCGGCCCTTTCCCGAGCGGCGCACCCGCCATCTTCATCGATCAGGTGGCGCGCTGCGGCGGAACCGCCGGCATCATCGCGGCAGTCGGTGACGATGATTTCGGCCGTCTCAATGTCGAAAGGCTGCGCCGCGACGGCGTCGACGTCTCGGCCATCGCCACTATTTCAGATCGCCCGACCGGCAGCGCCTTCGTGCGCTACCGCGAGAACGGCGCGCGCGACTTCGTTTTCAACATCGCCCATTCAGCGGCCAGCGAAACGCTGATGACGGTCGAGGCGCAGGCTCTCATCAAGAAGGCGGGCCATGTTCACGTCATGGGGTCGGCCTTCGCGATAGCCGGCATCGGTGAAATCATTCTCGAAGCCATCAAGAGCGTCAAGGCACGCGGCGGCTCGGTCTCCTTCGATCCCAACATCCGCAAGGAACTGGCGCAGGGTGATGCCGGCCGCAGGCTGATCGACGATCTGCTTGCCGTCACCGATCTCCTGCTACCGTCAGGCGAGGAACTTCAGGCGGCCTCCGGTCTGGACGATGAGGATGCTGCGATAGAGAAGCTGCTCGCCTCCGGTGTCGGCGAAATCGTGCTGAAACGCGGTGCGAAGGGCGCAAGCCATTTCAGCCGCGCCCATGGGCGCATCGACGCCCCCGGCCTGAAGGTCACGGAAATCGACCCGACCGGTGCCGGCGACTGTTTCGGCGCAACCTACCTCACCTGCCGCCGCCTCGGCATGCATCCTGAAAAAGCGCTCGCTTATGCCAATGCATCGGGCGCCCACAACGTCATCAGGCGCGGCCCGATGGAGGGTGCTGCCAGCCTTGCCGAACTCGACGCCTTCATCGCCGCGCAATTGTCGGAGGAAGTCCCATGACCGCCATTCTGGAAAATCTAGCCGCCGCGCGCCGCGCCGGTAAACCTGCGGGCATCACGTCTGTCTGTTCGGCCCACCCCGTTGTCCTGCGCGCCGCAATCCGCCGCGCCGCCGCCAGCAAGACAGCTGTGCTGATCGAGGCGACCTGCAATCAGGTCAATCATCTCGGCGGTTATACCGGCATGACGCCGGTGGATTTTGTTGCCTTCGTCAACAGCATCGCCTCGGAAGAAGGGCTGCCCGCCGAACTGCTGATCTTCGGCGGTGATCATCTCGGCCCCAACCCCTGGCGCCGGGAAAAGGCCGAGGACGCGCTGACAAAAGCCGCCGCCATGGTCGAAGCCTATGTTTCAGCTGGTTTTCGCAAGATCCACCTCGATGCATCCATGGGCTGCGCCGGTGAACCGGCGGCTTTAGACGACGTAACGATTGCCAACCGCGCCGCGAAACTCGCAGCCGTCGCCGAAAAGGCCGCCACCGATGCCGGCCTGCCCAAACCGCTTTACATTCTCGGCACCGAAGTGCCGGTGCCCGGTGGTGCAGACCATGTGCTCGACACGGTTGCGCCGACCGAACCACAGGCGGCGCGCAACACCATCGATCTGCACCGCGAAATATTCGCGCAGCACGGCCTTTCGCAAGCTTTCGAACGGGTCATCGCCTTCGTCGTACAGCCCGGCGTGGAATTCGGCAGCGACAATGTCGTCGCTTATGACCCGCAGGCAGCGCAGAGCCTCAGCGCCGTGCTGGACGGCGAACCGCAACTGGTCTTCGAAGCCCATTCGACCGATTATCAGACGGAGACAGCACTTACCGCACTCGTGCATGACGGATATCCGATCCTCAAAGTTGGCCCCGGCCTCACCTTCGCTTACCGGGAAGCGCTTTACGCTCTTGATATGATCGCCTCCGAAATGGTCGGCACCTATGGCGACCGGCCGCTGGCGCGGACCATGGAAAAATTGATGTTAAGCGCACCGGGCGACTGGCAGGGCCATTACCATGGCGACGACATCACGCTCCGATTGCAGCGCCATTACAGCTACAGCGACCGCATCCGTTATTACTGGACGCGGCCGGAAGCGCTTGCAGCCGTTTCCGCCTTGCATAAGGCGCTGGATGGGAAGACAATTCCCGAAACCCTGCTGCGCCAGTATCTCGGTGAGTTGCCGCTCGCGGCAGTTGCGGGCAGGACGATGGAGGAGGTTCTGGTCGCGGCGGTGGATCAGGTGCTGGCGACCTACCATGCAGCGACGGGCGAAGCCCGCCACTAGAGCGGCTTTCCGTCCTTCCAGACGCACAAAGGACGCTCTAGCCCTTTTAATCTGCGCATCGTTACGCACGAAAATCGAATACGATTTTCTGCCCGATGCACCAAGACAATCGTTAAATCCGGCTGCACCGGCGGGCAACGCCGCGGCTATCGGTCAGGGAGGGGACTACCAATGGCAACCCGAAACACGAGCGGTCTTGCGCGGGTAATGCTTGCGCCATCGGTGCTGTTATTGCTGGTGTGGATGA
>NZ_KQ414507.1:39847-186299 GCF_001263295.1 Agrobacterium sp. SUL3 | reverse complement strand
AGACTTCGTCGCCAGCAGCGCCGCCGCCCTCGTTCAGTGAGCGGACTTATAAGAGATCACCCTCAAACAAGTCAACAGCTCAAATCACGAAAAATAAGAAAATCTATCAAGTTATTGATTTTAAGTAATAATTTCAATTTTCAGCAATTCTCCGACGCAAAGGGCGCCGAAGCGCTGCCGGTTTTGCACAGGAGAACAAGGCCCGCGACATCAAGTCGAGCCCCGCGCCTTCTTTTGGCCCGGTTCCTCGCTAATTGCTTTGCCAACGAAGCGTTAATGCGGGCATGCGTGCGCGTGTCCTTATGTAGGCTGTTGCGACATATCTTTCGGTGCGTCGATCAATTTGACTCATGGCATTGAAAGTTGCACACCTTCGCCTGAAGTTTCTGGAGAGCGCATGACCGACGGGGCACAGCTGGTATGACTGCGGATCGCAATGTGATCCGGTCGCTAGGCACGGAACCGCCAATTCTGGCGGAAGGGCGCCGTGCACCCGATCGTCGCGAGATTTCGCTCAGATGGCTTTCCGGCACATTCCTGACCGGCATCACCTCTTCCATATTGATGGGTGTGGCTCTGTTTGCGGCCCTCGATGGCCGCCAGCAGCTCGCCATTCCCGCCGAGGCCTTTGCCAAGGCGGACATGGGTAACAATGCGACGGAAGCGGCGCGCCGCGGCACGCGCCTTATCGCCCCGAATATCGCAGCCCGGCCATCCGATCGGTCGATCATGGAAGTCTCGACTGTCATCAATGAAGGCGACAAGGAAGTGGTCCGCAAGGTTCCCTTCTCTCACGTCAAAATTCCGCTGGCAGCGAATTACGCCAAGCAGGATGATTATCCTGCCTTCGATCCCCTGAACATTTTTGCGAGCAACGACGACAAGGACGCCGCCGCGCCGGCGCCGAGCCGCACGGGAACGATCTACGGCTCCGAGGTTGAATCCGAAGTCAGCCTGAAGACCGTGGCCTTTCCGGTCCAGCACTCCAAATACGCCTTTGCCGGCTCCTTGAGCTTCGACGAGGTGGAGGAAGCGGTACGCTCGAATGGCTCGATCCTGACGGATGGCAACGAGCAAGTTGCCGCACTTTATTACATCGACCCGCGCCGCTTTGATAATGATGAAGGCGATGTCGATATCACGGCCGGCCTCGCGGCCCGTGTCGTCGAGCAGAATATGTCGGTCTCAACTCCACAATCGGCCTCAGTACCGGTCAAGGAATATGCCGACGACGTGATCCCTGCCCGCCAGACCGAGACCATCGAGGCCGCTTTGTTCGGCGCGGGTTACTCGAAGGCACAATCATCGGAAATCGCCGGGCTGCTGTCACCGCAACTCCAGTCGAACAATGTCGAAAGCGGTGATGTGCTGCGTGTCGGCATCATTCAGGAAGACGAAAAAAGCGACATCGTGCGCGTCAGCCTTTATCGCAAGGGCCGCCACATGGTCACCATGGCCGTCGATGACCGCAAAAACTTCATCAAGGCCAGCGAACCGCCGAAACTCGACGCGGTAGCGAGCGCCTTCGACAGCACGCCGGCGCCGGCGGCCGGCCGCGACCTGCCGAGCGTCTATGACGGTGTCTACCGCGCGGCTCTCGCTTATGGCATGAACCAGAGCATGGTTTCCCAGCTTATCAAGCTGCTGGCCAGCAGTGTCGATTTTCAGGCGCAGCTCAAACCGGCGGATACGCTGGAAGCATTCTTCTCCGTGGAAGATGCCGATGGCAAGGCCACCGACAAGTCGGAACTGCTCTATGTCAACGCCAAGTTCGGCGACAACGAGACGCGGTTTTACCGGTTCCAGAACCCTGATGACAACAGCATCGATTATTTCGACGAGAACGGCAAAAGCATCCGGCAGTTCCTGTTGCGCAACCCGGTTCCGAACGGCCGCATGACATCCGGTTTCGGCATGCGCCGCCACCCGGTTCTGAAATTCAGCCGCATGCATACCGGAACCGACTGGGCCGCCGCCCGCGGCACGCCGATCATCGCAACCGGCAACGGCACTGTCGAGAAGGCCGGCTGGGCCTCCGGTTACGGCAACCAGACCCTGCTTCGCCATGCCAACGGCTATGTCTCTTCCTATAATCACCAGAGCGCCATCGCCAAGGGCGTAACCGAGGGCTCCAAGGTCCGGCAGGGCCAGGTCATCGGTTATGTGGGATCGACCGGCCTTTCGACCGGCGCCCACCTGCATTACGAACTGATCGTCAACGGCACGAAAGTGGACGCGATGAAAGTGCGCCTGCCGGGCGGCAAATCGCTTGCCGGCGATGCGCTTGCACGGTTCTCCGACGAGAGAAAGCGCATCGACAATCTTCTCAACATCGAGGACAAGCCAAATCAGGTGGCGAGCCGGTAATCCGCCGGCATTTAGCAGCCCGAAAAGCAGACCAAATGAAAAGGGCTCCGTTTCCGGAGCCCTTTCTTTTATGCCGCATCGGCCGTTTCGGTTTCGGCCTCGCCCTTCGGAGGCTTGACCTTGAACAGCAGCCGGTCCGTGCCGGACGTCACCTTGACCCGCGAACCATCGGGGATTTCCCCGCCGAGGATCATTTCGGCAAGCCTGTCCTGAACCGACTTCTGGATCACCCGCTTCAGCGGACGTGCGCCGTAAGCGGGATCGTAGCCCTTGTTGGCGAGCCAGCTGCGGGCATCCTCATCCAGTTCGAGCGAGATCTTGCGATCACCCAGCAGCGAGACGAGCCGCTTCAACTGAATTTCCACGATCGCACCCATTTCATCACGCCGCAGGCGGTGGAACAGGATGATATCGTCGATACGGTTGAGGAATTCCGGCCGGAAATGCGACCGGACCCGCTCCATCACCAGTTCACGAACCGAATCCACATCGTCATTGTCACCCATCTGCGTCATGAATTCCGAACCGAGGTTCGAGGTCATGATGATGATGGTGTTCTTGAAATCGACGGTGCGGCCCTGGCCATCCGTCAGGCGGCCATCATCCAGCACCTGCAACAGGACGTTGAACACGTCAGGATGCGCTTTCTCGATCTCGTCGAACAGGACGACCTGATAGGGCCGGCGACGAACCGCTTCAGTCAAAGCACCCCCCTCTTCGTAACCGACATAACCGGGAGGCGCGCCGATGAGCCGGGCAACGGAGTGTTTCTCCATATATTCCGACATATCGAGGCGAACCATCGCGGTCTCGTCGTCAAACAGGAAGCGGGCGAGCGACTTCGTCAGCTCGGTCTTGCCCACGCCCGTCGGGCCGAGGAAGATGAACGAGCCGATCGGGCGGTTCGGATCCTGAAGGCCGGCACGCGAACGGCGAACTGCCTTGGAAACCGCCTGAACGGCTTCACCCTGCCCGACAACGGACTTGGCAAGCTCGTCTTCCATGCGCAGCAGCTTTTCGCGTTGACCTTCGAGCATCTTGTCGACGGGAATGCCGGTCCAGCGGGAAACGACATGGGCAATATTGTCCGGTGTCACCACCTCCTGAACCATCGAACCGGCACCGCTGCTGTCACGGGCTTCCGCCGCAGCCAGTTCCTTTTCAAGGCCCGGAATAATGCCATAGGTCAACTCGCCGGCGCGCTGGAACTGGCCGTTGCGCTGGGCAATCGCCAGTTCGTTGCGGGCTTCATCCAGCCGCTTTTTCAGGTCGGCGGCATGGCCGAGCTTCTGCTTTTCCGCCTGCCAGCGGGCCGTCAGCGCATCCGCCTTTTCTTCCGTATCGGCCAGCTCATCTTCGAGCTTTTTCAGGCGATCGACGGAGGACTGGTCCGTCTCCTGCTTCAAAGCTTCGCGCTCGATCTTGAGCTGGATGATACGACGATCCAGCTCGTCCAGCTCTTCCGGCTTGGAATCCACCTGCATGCGAAGACGCGAAGCGGCCTCGTCCATCAGGTCGATTGCCTTGTCGGGCAGGAACCGGTCGGTGATGTAGCGGTTGGAAAGCGTCGCAGCAGCAACAAGGGCCGAATCCGAGATTCGAACCTTGTGATGCTGTTCGTATTTTTCCTTAAGACCGCGCAGGATAGAGATCGTATCCTCAACGGTCGGCTCGTCCACCAGCACGGGCTGGAAACGGCGGGCAAGAGCCGGGTCCTTTTCCACATGCTTGCGATATTCATCGAGCGTGGTGGCGCCAACGCAATGAAGTTCACCGCGGGCAAGCGCGGGCTTCAGGAGGTTGGAGGCATCCATCGCACCATCAGCCTTGCCGGCACCGACCAGCGTATGCATCTCATCGATAAACAGGATGATGCCGCCATTTTCAGCCTGCACTTCATTGAGTACGGCCTTCAGACGCTCTTCGAATTCACCGCGATATTTCGCACCTGCGATCAGCGCGCCCATATCGAGCGCCATCAGCTTCTTGTCCTTGAGGCTTTCCGGCACGTCACCATTGACGATGCGCAGAGCAAGCCCTTCGGCAATCGCCGTTTTACCGACGCCCGGTTCACCGATCAGCACGGGGTTGTTCTTGGTGCGGCGCGAAAGGACCTGAATGGTACGGCGGATTTCGTCGTCACGGCCAATCACCGGGTCGAGCTTGCCCTCACGGGCTTCTTCCGTCAGATCGCGCGCGTATTTCTTCAGGGCGTCAAAACCCTGTTCGGCATTGGCGCTATCAGCCGTGCGGCCCTTGCGGATGTCGTTGATGACCTGGTTGAGAGCCTGCGCCGTTGCCCCTGCCTTCTTCAGCGAAGCCGAAGTGGAAGCAGAGCTTTCAATCGCCAACGCCTGCAAAAGGCGCTCGACGGTAACGAAGCTGTCGCCTGCCTTCTTTGCGAGATCTTCTGCAGTCGAAAACACTTTGGCAAGCGGCGCCGTCAGCGAAAGGCCGCCATTGCCACCGGAAACCTTGGGCAATTTCGCCAACGCGGCATCATTGGCAAGACGCGCTTCTTTCGCGTCGCCACCAGCACGCTCGATCAGCGATGCCGCCATGCCCTGCTCGTCATCGAGCAAAACCTTGAGAACATGTTCCGCAGAAAACTGCTGATGATTTTCCGCAAGCGCAAACGTCTGTGCCGATTGCAGAAAACCGCGAACACGTTCGGAGTATTTTTCAATATTCATAGTCGAACCTCCATTGACCGGCCCGCCCGCTTTCGGCACGGCTCCGGGTGTTAGGGTTGAGGCTCCCTCAAAAGGCAAGCCCCGCTACGACAGCCGTGTTTAAAGCATTTCACGATCGCCGCCTCTCGAAGGTCGGTTGCCGGCGAATGCGGCTTGCGTCCTTCCTGCACGAATATGGGAGGCATTTTCATCGGTTTAAAGGGGCGAAAAACCGCCATCAGGGAAATTTTCACCTGTTTTGACAGACATCAGCTTGCCGACGCGCACTCACCTTTTTTGCCAGCCAACGGCTCCCCCCATGTAAGCCCTAAAAACAAAAAACTCCGGCAAGCCGGAGTTTTTCAATCGCGTGTCTGGCAGCGTGCCTGGCCGCGTGTTTGACGCGGTCTGCTTGAAACCCCTGCTTATTCAGCAGCGTTTTCAAGGGTGGCCGGTGTTGCGTCTTCACCGGCGGGCGCGTCTTCACCTTCAGCACCTTCCGCCGCTGCGGCACGGCGCGGACGACGCGGGCGCGGGGTCGTGGCACGACGGGTCTTTGGCGCACGTTCGGTCGCGGGTGCTTCCGCCTGCTGCTGCTCTTCCTCGACGGCCACTTCCATGGGCGTACCTTCGATGACGGGCTGCGGCGCCTGGCTGGCGTCGTAAACCGGCGGCTGCTGTTCGGCCGAAACCTGCGGCTGGCGCGGCTGACGTTCCTGCCGTTCACGGCGGTCCGGACGTTCGCGACGTTCCTGGCGTGGCTCGCTCCGCTCGGTGCGCTCCTGGCGCTCCGGCTGCTGGACGCGCTCTACCTGTTCGGAATGCTGCTGCGATGCAACGACGCCATCGTCGCCATCGTTTCCATCCATATCGTCGGCATCCGCGTCGGCGGCATTGTATTCACCGCGATCATCGCGCTGGAAACGTTCCTGCATCTGGGCCTGAGCCGTGGCAATGATGCGGTTGTAATGCTCAGCGTGCTGCAGATAGTTTTCCGCAATCACACGGTCGCCAGAACTCTGCGCGTCCCGGGCAAGGGCAGCGTATTTTTCCGCTATGTGCTGGGCTGTACCGCGAATCTTAACATCGGGGCCGGAACTGTCATAAGTCCTGGTGAGCGGATTGCCGCCCTTGCGGTTGAAGTTGTTATTACCGCCACCATTGTTATTGTTGTTATTATTGTTGCTTCCACGCCCCCGGCCGCGCTTGTTTTGCTGTCCTGGCCTCATCAATTGCTCACCTGAATTCTGTTTTGCTGACAATCTGGTTATTTTCATGCAATTCCGGACGGAAAACCGCTGGAAATTTTTCCTGAAATTGTTCCGTCACGCGTCCTGCCGAAGATAACCCCGGACAAGACCTCGCGTGTGACGACCGGTCGCGCAAATGCTGCACCGAGCCGCCTGCGAACAAAGTTTACTGATTCACATGCCGGAAACGCCCAGCCTTTCAGGGCTCTCAAAAGAACCCGCTTCGGGACTGACCCATACCCTGACGAATCTGCGTTCGTCCTCAGCCACCCTGCATGTGGCCGCAAACTATCCCGCTTCCCGCGGAAATCCAAGCCTTTTCTTTTGCTGTGCAAAATATCTCTGCAAAAATCCGCCGCCATATCGCGAAGAACTATCTCCGGAAGATCAAAACTCTGTCGTTGCCGCCATAATCCTTCACGGCGTCCACAAGAGAGAAACCGTTAGAAGCAAATATCGTGGAAACATCAAGCCTTTGATCGAAACCGATCTCCACACCAACGATCCCGTTTTCCACAAGAAAGCGGCCTGCGTCGGCAGCAATAAGGCGGTACGGTGCAAGGCCGTCCTGACCTCCGTCCAGCGCCGCCATCGGATCATGATGACGAACCTCTCGGTCCAGCGTTGTAACGATATCGCTTCTTATATAAGGCGGATTCGACACAATTATGTCAAAGCTGCCGGAGATTTTTTCGAACCAATCGCTCTGCCTGATCTCGAAACGCGTTTCGAGCCCGTTTCTGGACGCATTTTTCGCAGCCGTCTCCAACGCGCCAGCGGAAATATCGCTGCCGATACCCGTCGCGTCAGGGCATTCCTTCAAAAGCGCCAGACAGATCGCACCCGTGCCCGTGCCCAAATCCAGAATGCGGGCGCTACCCTTTTGGGAAACAGCATCCCTTAACGCCGGCAACAGCGTATCAACGAGAATCTCCGTATCCGGACGGGGTTCGAGTGTCTCCTTCGACAACAGAAGATCGAGGCCGTGAAACTCCCGGTGACCGAGGATACGGTAGACAGGTTCTCCCCCGGCCCGTCTTTCGATCATGGAAGCGATGCGGGCCTGCTCTTCCCGCGTAATGGGCCGGTCCGGCTTCATCACGAAATCGGTCAGTGAAAAGGCAATAACCTCACCGATCAGCAGGCGCGCATCGAGAAGCGGATCGGCAACACCGGCCATCTGCAGCCGTTTGCGGGCGGCGGCGAGTTCTGCCGAAACGGTCCCCTCAGCGCCGCTCAAAGCTGCTGTTCGCCAAGCAGTGCCAGCTGGCCGGCCTGATAATCGGCGATCAACGCATCCACAAGCTCATCGATTTCACCTTCGATCATTCTATCGAGTTTATAGAGGGTGAGGTTGATGCGGTGATCGGTGACACGCCCCTGCGGAAAATTATAGGTGCGGATGCGCTCGGACCGGTCACCCGAACCGACCTGGCTCTTGCGGTCAGCCGAACGTTCGCTATCCACCTTCTGGCGCTCGATGTCGTAAAGGCGCGAGCGCAGAACCTGCATGGCCTTGGCACGGTTCTGGTGCTGGGATTTCTCCGAACTCGTGACGATCAGTCCCGTGGGAAGATGGGTGATGCGAACAGCGGAGTCGGTGGTATTGACGTGCTGGCCACCTGCGCCCGATGCGCGCATCGTATCGATGCGAATATCTTCGGGGCGGATTTCGACGTCGATATCCTCCGCTTCCGGCAGCACCGCGACGGTGGCGGCGGAGGTGTGAATGCGGCCGCTCGCTTCCGTTTCCGGCACCCGCTGCACGCGATGCACGCCGGATTCGAATTTCAGCTTGGAAAACACCCCTCGCCCGCTGATCGTGGCGATGATTTCTTTGTAACCGCCAGCTTCGCCTTCGCTGGCGGAAAGGACTTCGACTTTCCAGCCCTTGGTCGATGCAAAGCGCTCATACATCCGAAACAGATCACCGGCGAAAAGCGCCGCCTCGGAGCCGCCTGTGCCGGCACGGATTTCAAGGATCGCGCTTTTTTCATCCGCCGCATCCTTGGGGAGCAGCAGGACCTGCATATCCTTCTCAAGCTCACCGATGCGGGCCTCGACCTCCGGCAACTCCATTTCCGCCAGATCGCGCATGTCCCTGTCGGTCGTCTTGTCGGCGAGCAGCGCCTCGAGATCGGCAGCCTCGGCAATCGCCTTTTCGTAGTCGCGGATCTTGTTCACAACTGGCTGAAGCTCGGAATATTCCGAAGCCAGCTTCACATAGACATCCGCCGCCGGGCCGGCCGACATCCGCGCTTCGATCTCTCCGAAACGCCTTTCCAACTCGCGCATTTTTTCGACGGGAAGCTTCGCCACCAGTCACTCCGATAATGAAATAAGTCTTTTAAATGGGAATGGAATGCGCAGCAGCAAAGCGTAACAACACCTCGCGCCCGCTTTCCAGCGAATTATGATCGTCGAGCGCAGCATTCAACTCGTCGGCAAGTCGCGCTGCGTCCAGCCCGAGCAGCATGGCCTTGACCGGGCCGATTGCCGTCGGCGACATGGAGATCGACCGGAAACCCAGACCGATCAGCGCCATGGCGGTCAGCGGCTTGCCCGCCATCTCGCCGCACAACGTGACCGATGTGTGGTGCCTTTCGCCGGCGCGAACGATATCACGCAGAATGCGCAGGAACGGCTTGCCAAGATTGTCGAAACGATCCGAAACCCGGGCATTGCCACGGTCGACCGCCATAGAGAACTGGAAGAGGTCGTTTGAACCGACGGAAACGAAATCCACCTCCTGCATCAGCTCATCGAGCTGCCACATCAAGGATGGCACTTCCAGCATCGCTCCGAATTGCAGCTTTTTCGGCAGCGCATGGCTGAATTTCGAAAGATGCTGCACTTCCTTCTGGAGAAGATCGCGTGCCGCCCGGATTTCGGAAACCTCGGTCACCATCGGCAACATCATGCGCAGCTCCGCACCCGAAGCGGCGCGCAGCAGCGCGCGCATCTGCGTGCGCATCAGGCCCGGACGGTCGAGCGACAGGCGGATCGCCCGCCAGCCGAGTGCCGGATTTTCCTCTTCCTGGCCGCGCATATAAGAAACGACCTTGTCGCCGCCGATATCCAGCGTGCGGAAGGTGACGCTCTTTCCCTTTGCCTGCCGCAGAACGGAGCGGTAGAAAGCCTCCTGCTCCTCACCCTTCGGCATGTTGGAGGCGATCATGAATTGCAGCTCGGTGCGAAACAGGCCAATGCCATCGGCGCCGGATTCCTCCAGCTGCGGCAGGTCCACCAGCAGACCCGCATTCATCTTCAGATTGACCTTCTGGCCATCCTTGGTGATCGGCTCGACATTACGCAGCGCACGGAATTGCTCCTGCCGCTTGGCGCGCAGACGCACTTTTTCCTCGTAGGCACGCTGCAGGTCCGACATCGGGCGCAGATGCACCTGGCCGTCATCACCATCGATGATGATCGGATCGTTGTTTTCCGCCAGCGCGACAATGCCCGCCGCCTGGCCGATGATCGGAATACCCATGGCACGCGCCACGATAACGACGTGGCTCGTCACCGCGCCGTCTTCGAGCACCAGACCACGCAGTTTCTCACGCGGGTAATCCAGCAATTCGGCAGCGCCCATGGCACGTGCCAGAACGATGGCGTCGAGCGGGAAATCCTGTTCGGGTCCGCGACCGCCAAAACCGATCAGCTGACGCAGCAGCCGGTTGGCAAGATCATCGAAATCATGCATGCGCTCGCGCAGATAAGGATCGGTCAGGCGCATCATGCGCGCCTTGGTGTCGCTCTGCACCTTCTCCACTGCCGCTTCCGCCGTCAGGCCGTTGCGGATCGCCTCTTCCATGCGCCGCACCCAGCCCTGATCGTGGGCGAACATACGGTAAGTTTCCAGAACTTCGCGGTGCTCACCTTCGGTCGGCACGTCGCGGCGCTGCAACATGTCATCGATCGACAGCCGCAACGAACCAATGGCATCGGCAAGCCGGCGGATTTCCGTATCCGCGTCCTCGTTCAGCAGGTTGGTGACGACAATGCGGGGATCGTGCAGCACGACGTGGCCAAGACCGATGCCTTCACCGTAACCATCGCCATCGATGGAAACAGCACGCGTCAGGTCCAGCTCCACACCCGGGCGGGTGATCTTTTTCAACTCGCCGCTCGCCACTATTTCAGCGATAAGCATCGCGGTTGTCTCAAGCGCTTCAACTTCATCCTCCCGGTATGTTCGGCTGGCCTTGTTCTGGACCACAAGAACGCCAAGAGTGCGACCGGAGCGCAAAATCGGCACGCCGAGGAAGGAATGATAAATTTCCTCACCGGTTTCAGGAAGATAGCGGAAAGCGGGATGCGCCTGCGCATCGGAAAGATTAAGCGGTTGAGCGGAAGCGGCAATGGTGCCGACAAGACCTTGCCCCATTTTCAGCTGGGCAAGATGCACGGCGTCCTTGTTGAGACCTTCCGTGGCATATAGTTCCAGCACGCTGTCGGAACGCAGCACGTAGACGGAGCAAACCTCTGCCACCATGTTGCTGGCAATCTGACGGACGATCTGGTCCAGACGATCCTGCGGTTCAAGGTGCTCCGCCATCATTTCGCGCAGCCGCTTGAGCAGGACGCGCGGACCTGCGGAAAGGTCTCTCATCGCGTTTGCTCCCCGACGCTTCCGATCCGAATGTCATAATATTCGAGAATCAAAACGTCATTTAAAAAATTTATAGCGCCAGAAGCGCGTCCCGCAAGGGACACGCTTTCAAGAAACGCCACATCGGAAGAACGCAACTCCGAAGAATCGGAGCATCGGGAACCGATGTCTCGGATTTAGCTCTTATCGAGACCGTAGGCCGAATGCAAAGTGCGAACGGCAAGTTCGGCATAGGCGCCGTCGATCAGGATCGAAATCTTGATCTCTGACGTGGTGATGGCCTTGATGTTGATGTTCTTCTCGGCAAGCGCCTTGAAGGCGCTGGCGGCAACGCCGGCGTGGCTGCGCATGCCGATACCGATGACGGACACCTTGGCAAGACCCGTCTCGTTCTGTGCAACATCGAAGCCGATCTGGGCCTTGTTGTCGTCGAGAACCTTGAGAGCCTTGGCAACGTCACCCGAGGGAACGGTGAAGGTCATGTCGGTGCGCGAGCCATCTTCGGAGATGTTCTGCACGATCATGTCGACATTGATATGCGCTTCGGCGAGCGGACCGAAGATCGCGGCGGAAACGCCCGGACGGTCGGCCACGCGGCGCAGCGAAATCTGTGCTTCATCCTTGGCATAGGCGATGCCGGTTACGACTTCCTGTTCCACGATTTCATCCTCGTCACAAATCAAAGTACCGGGCGGGTTGATGAGGTCGCCCATGCCCGGCGCATCGGGATCCTCGAAACTGGAGCGAACGAAGGTGCGCACCTTGTGTACCATGGCAAGCTCGACGGAGCGAACCTGCAGAACCTTCGCGCCGAGAGACGCCATTTCGAGCATTTCCTCGAAGGCGATCTTTTTCATGCGCCGAGCCTTGGGCTCGATGCGCGGATCGGTCGTGTAGACACCGTCGACATCGGTATAGATGTCGCAACGATCCGCCTTGACGGCGGCGGCAATGGCCACAGCCGACGTGTCAGAGCCGCCGCGACCAAGCGTCGCGATGCGATTATCCGGGCCGATGCCCTGGAAACCGGCAACGACGGCAACCTGTCCCTCACCCATGCGCTTGACGATATCCGAACCGTCAATCTCGAGAATACGGGCGGCGCCATGCGCATTATCGGTACGGATCGGGATCTGCCAGCCCTGCCAGGAGCGTGCATTGATACCCATGGACTGCAGGGTGATCGCCAGAAGACCTGATGTGACCTGCTCGCCGGATGCGACAACCGCGTCATATTCGCGCGCATCATAGAAGGAGGCGGCGTTGGTGCCGGTCACCTTTGCGGCGTTCTGCACCCAGTCCACCAATTCGTTGGTTTTTCCCGACATGGCGGAAACGACCACGGCCACTTCATGGCCGGCATCCACTTCGCGTTTCACATGCCGTGCGACATTGTGAATACGTTCGAGGTTCGCGACGGACGTGCCGCCGAATTTCATGACAATGCGAGCCATAGCCTTGACCAGTACATCCCTTTTTTCCGCCAGCCGGTTTTCACCCGGTGTGGACAAGAACAAACCCAGTCGGCCCTTCCTGACAAAGAGCCTCAAGTTGCGGGTCTCTTAGCGAAAAGGCGGGGGGCACGCAATGCCGTTTATGAACCATGCGGTACGCCTTTTGAGTGGCCTTTGCGAAGGACGATGGCGGGCTGGAATAAAAGGCGGGAGAAAGTACCCGTAAAAGAGCGTACCGCAGTGCACTGTACAAACCGGCTTATTCGCAGTATGAGCGCGGGCAATGTAACCGGCCAGATGGCCGAAATGGCCTGTATCGGCTGCCCCGGAGACTTTAGGACCTATTGGTTTCGGGCGGATGCGGGCAGCTTCATATCCGAAAGACGGTAGATGACAGACACCCAGGGTATCGCCCCGGCGATCGCGCAGGCGTTGGAAAAACGCGGCTACAACGACTTGACCCCCGTGCAGAAGGCCATGCTTGCGCCTGATCTCGCCGACAAGGACGCGCTGGTTTCCGCGCAGACCGGTTCCGGCAAGACGGTTGCCTTCGGCATCGCGCTCGCAACCACGCTGCTGTCGGAAAATACCCGCTTCGGTCAGGCTTCCGCGCCGCTCGCTCTTGCTATTGCACCAACCCGCGAACTGGCCATGCAGGTCAAGCGCGAGCTGGAGTGGCTTTATGAATTCGCCGGCGTGTCGATCGCATCCTGTGTCGGCGGCATGGATATCCGCAATGAGCGCCGTGCGCTGGAACGCGGCGCCCATATCGTCGTCGGTACGCCCGGCCGTCTCTGCGACCATATCAAGCGTGGCGCACTCGATCTGTCGTCGCTGCGCGCCGTGGTGCTGGACGAAGCCGACGAGATGCTCGATCTCGGCTTCCGTGAGGATCTGGAATTCATTCTGGAGGAATCGCCCGACACCCGTCGCACGCTGATGTTCTCGGCCACCGTGCCGCGCAGCATTGCCAAGCTGGCCGAAAGCTACCAGAAGAATGCCGTGCGCATCGCCACCGCTTCCGAACAGAAGCAGCATGTGGATATCGAATATCGCGCGCTTCTGGTGTCGCCGTCTGATCGCGAGAACGCCATCATCAACGCGCTGCGCTTTTACGAAGCCCGCAACGCCATCGTCTTCTGCTCCACCCGCGCCGCCGTCAACCATCTGACGGCCCGGTTGAACAATCGCGGCTTTTCGGTCGTGGCCCTCTCCGGCGAACTGACGCAGAACGAGCGTACGCACGCGCTGCAGGCCATGCGTGACGGCCGCGCCCGCGTTTGCGTAGCGACCGATGTTGCTGCCCGCGGCATCGACCTGCCTGGCCTGGAACTCGTCATCCATGCCGACCTGCCGACCAATTCCGAAACGCTTCTGCACCGTTCCGGCCGTACTGGCCGTGCCGGGCAGAAGGGCGTCAGCGCCATCATTGTGCCCGTGAGCCAGCGCCGCAAGGCCGAACGCCTTCTCGAAGGCGCCAAGGTCAGCCCCGCATGGGTTCGCCCGCCCTCCGTCGAAGAGATCGTCGAGCGCGACGGCGCACGGCTTCTGGCCGACCCGACACTCAGCGAAGCCGTGGCTGAGGAAGAACGCGATTTCGTCAACCAGCTGCTGGAACAGCACGGCGCGGAAAAAGTCGCCGCCGCCTTCGTGCGTCTCTATCACGCCGGGCGCTCGGCACCGGAAGACATTTTCGAGGTCGCGCTGGATAACAGCCGCAAGCCGCGCCGTGACAGTTTCGAGACGGTCGAAAACAACGCACCGCGCCGCGAGCGCTCCGACTTCTCCGACAGCGCGTGGTTCTCGCTTTCCGTTGGCCGCAAGCAGAGTGCCGAACCGCGCTGGCTCATCCCGATGCTGTGCCGTTTCGGCAAGATCACCCGTCAGGATATCGGCGCCATCCGCATGCAGCAGACGGAGACCTTTGTGGAGCTGGCGGCCGATGCCGTTGACCGCTTCACCTCTGCCATCGGCAAGGACATGATGCTGGAGAAGGGCATTCGCCTGAAGGCGCTGGAAGGCAAGCCGGAAATGACCGGCAGTGCCCGTGAAGACACAAGGCCGGCAAAGGCCCAGCGGAAGTTCACCAAATCAGACAATGCAGGCGCGCCACGCGATGACCGCAAGGCTGAAGACAAGCCCTGGAAAAAGAAAAAGCCCTTCGGCGACAAGCCGAAATTCGAAGGCAAAAAAGACAAGCCGTTCGAGAAGCGTGGACCGAAGCTTACGAAGGGCTGAGGTCACTCTGCGACTAACGACGACGGCGGGCATGCCTGCTCTCAACGTCATCCTTGGGCTTGTCCCGAGGATCTGCAACCTATTGATTTTATTCAACGTGATTGGATCCTCGGCACAGGGCCGAGGATGACGTCGCGTAACTGGTTAGACCTCTTTCCATCGACTGGGCACTACACCCGTTTTGCGTCCAGCGCGCGATCGATACTCTGTATAGCAAAGAAAAAGCCCCGCATTCGCGGGGCTTTTTTGTCTCTATCCGTCGAGAATGCTGCAATCAGAACTCCAGCGCGCGATCGCCGTTTTCATCCTTGATGCGGTTCGGCAGACCAATCTTGTTCAGAATGTTCAGGAACGGCTTCGGCGGAAGTTCTTCCACATTGGCCATCTGCTTCACATCCCATTCGCCCGTCGCAATCAGCATGGCAGCGGCGACCGGGGGAACGCCGGCGGTGTAGGAAATGCCCTGCGAACCAACTTCTTCATAGGCGTCCTTATGGTCGGCCACGTTGTAGATGAAGACTTCGCGTTCCTTGCCGTCCTTGATGCCCTTGACGATATCGCCGATGCAGGTCTTGCCGACATAGTCAGGCGCCAGCGAAGATGGATCGGGCAACACGGCCTTGACCACCTTGAGCGGCACGACTTCGAGGCCTTCAGCCGTCTTGACCGGCTTTTCGGACAGGAGGCCAAGGTTCTTCAGCACCGTGAAAACGTTGATGTAATGATCGCCGAAGCCCATCCAGAAGCGCACATCGGCGCCATCCATATTTTTGGACAGCGAATGCACTTCGTCATGGCCGGTCATGTAGGCCTTCTGCTTGCCGACAACCGGCAAATCGAATTCCTGGCCGACTTCGAACATCTGGTTCGTCTGCCACTCACCCTTCTGCCAGGAATAAACAACGCCGGTGAATTCGCGGAAGTTGATTTCCGGATCGAAATTGGTCGAGAACCAGCGGCCATGGCTACCGGCATTGATATCGACGATATCGACCGAAGTGACCTTGTCGAAATATTCATCCTTGGCAAGGCGCGCATAGGCATTGACCACGCCGGGGTCGAAACCGACGCCGAGAATGGCGGTGACGCCCTTTTCCTTGCACTCAGCGGCGCGCTTCCACTCGTAGTTTCCATACCACGGCGGCGCCTCGCAAATCTTGGTCGGATCCTCATGGATCGCCGTATCCATATAGGCAACACCTGCGTCCATGCAGGCACGAAGAACGGACATGTTGACGAAAGACGAACCGACGTTGATGACGATTTCCACGCCGGTCTGTTTGATCAAGGCTTTCGTCGCCTCGATATCCATAGCGTCAAGCGCATGGGCCTCAAGTTTCACATCTGTCTTGAGGCTCTTCTTTTCGCGTACGGACTCGACAATCTTGCGGCACTTTTCCAAAGTCCGTGACGCAATATGAATGTCTCCCAATACATCGCTGTTCTGGGCGCATTTATGCGCCACGACCTGTGCTACGCCACCGGCGCCGATGATCAGAACGTTCTTCTTCATTTCAGGTGATGCCTCCTTTTCCCCGCAGGGATGAGCTTCGTTGGATGTTGAAACAGGGTTTAAGACAGGCTTTGCTCGAAATCGGCAAAGTCGAATTCACGAACGGCGCGCACGGTGCCGTCCAGTTCCTTGATGGCGATCGCCGGCATCTTCACGCCGTTGAACCAGTTCTTCTTGACCATGGTATAACCGGCCGCATCCTGGAAGGAGATGCGGTCACCGACCTTCAGCTCCTTGTCGAAGCGGAAATCGCCGAAAATATCGCCCGCCAGGCACGACTTTCCGCAGACCATATAGGGATGTTCGCCCTCGTTCGGCGCAACCTTGGCGGTTTCGCGGTAGATCAGCAGATCAAGCATATGCGCTTCGATGGAGCTGTCGACGATGGCGAGGTTCTTGCCGTTAAACAGCGTGTCGAGAACCGTCACCTCAAGTGTGGTGCTTTTGGTAATCGAAGCTTCACCGGGCTCCAGATAGACCTGCACGCCATATTTTTCCGAGAACGCCCTGAGGCGGTCGCAGAATTGGTCGAGCGGATAGTTGTCACCGGTGAAATGAATGCCGCCGCCAAGGCTGACCCATTCGGCACGTGACAGCAGCGATCCGAATTTCTCTTCGATCTGCGTCAACATGCGGTCAAACAGCGAAAAATCGCCGTTTTCGCAATTGTTGTGGATCATGAAACCGGAAATACGGTCCATGACCTTGTCGACCTTGGCGACGTCCCATTCGCCGAGACGGCTGAATGGGCGCGCGGGGTCGGCAAGATCGAAACTGGAAGAGCTGACCTGCGGATTGAGACGCAGGCCACGCGTGATGCCGGCGGCCTTGTCGGCGAAACGCTCCAGCTGACCGATCGAATTGAAGATGATCTTGTCGGCATTCGCAATCACCTCATCGATTTCGTAATCGGCATAGGCGACGGAATAGGCGTGGGTTTCGCCACCGAATTTCTCGCGGCCGAGACGCACCTCATAAAGCGAAGACGAGGTGGTGCCATCCATATATTGCGACATGAAATCGAACACCGACCATGTGGCGAAGCACTTCAACGCCAGGAGCGCCTTGGCGCCGGATTTTTCCCGCACATAAGCAATCTTCTCCATGTTGCGAAGAAGTTTTGTCTTGTCGATGAGGTAATAAGGCGTTTGAAGCATGTCGTTTCACATATTGATTGAAGTCAAGGTACGTCTCGATGATGGGCCTTATATGATGCTTGTGACAGGAAAACAAATGTCCGGCACCGAATTCCCAGAAAATTGCCCCCAACCGGAAATGCCTGCGAAGAAAACACGTCACGTTGCGGAACCAAGCCTGCATCGGCGCGTTTGAATGGCGGACAGGCAGGTTTTTCGGTCTCCGGAACGGAGGTTCTCGAGCGACAGAATTTACCTCCAGCGGCAGTCGGGTTGGCCCGCCGCGATTTCCATCAACGATGTTTCAGGAAGGACCTCACCTATGGCAAGCGTGCGTAGCAGCGTTAATGACAAGATCCAGCAATCCCTCGAAAACGGTGATGCAGCCGACGTTGCGGCGCAGCTCGCCCAGCTTCGCGAAGATCTGGCAAATCTTGCCAAGAGCGTTAAGGCGCTTGGCGTCGGCGCCTCGCATGAGCTGAAGGCGCAGGCCGCCCGCGTGGCTGATGACGCACTCACCGCCTCTGGCGAAATGGCCGACAGTGTTCGCAGCGAAATTTCGTCGCTGAACGATAATCTGACAGATCAGGTTCAGAAGAACCCGCTTCAGTCCCTAGGCATCGCCGTTGGCGTGGGCTTCGTGCTCGCTCTCCTCACACGTCGATAAGGCCGCATCATGCTTGAGGCATTGCTGGTCTATCTGGGAGACACCCAGCGCGAAGGACGCGTTGTGACGCGGCGCTTGCGTGCCACCATCATCCTGTGGGTGCTGACCGGTGTCTTTTTCCTGATCGCGTTCGTCGCCGCGGTGGTTGCAGGGTCGATCTATCTCGCCCGGCATGTCGGGGCGGGTCCGGCCGCGCTTGTCGTCGCCGGCACCGCGTTCCTGCTCGGCGTCATCATGCTGGTGGCACTGGCAATTGTAAAACGCCCCAGAGCCTATGCCGCACGCCCAGTCGCACCCTTGACGGCTGCCCCGCTGACCGCAGCACCCCTCGCCTTGCAGTCACTGTTGACGCTGGCGATCCAGGCGCGGCCCTATGCGACGCTCGCCGTCGCCATGGCCGCCGGTTTTCTGGCGACGAGGGCCAATACGAGGAAAAAGAAATAAACACACCGTCGGGCGGGTTTTATGCACGTCACCGACCCTCACGAGAGCTGCGCATCCAGACGATGGATGCGCAGTTTTTTTTATGTTACGCGCAATGGATAGACTGGCAAATGGCGTCCCGCGCCACGCCGCCCTTATTTGAACAAAGTGACATACAGTCTCGGCGCGTCCGTATTTTTTGAAAGGCGTTTGATGAAGAAGAAAGTCCTTGTCGTTGGCGGTGCCGGCTATATCGGTTCGCACACCTGCCTTCTCCTCTCTGAGCGAGGATATGAACCAGTTGTTTTTGACAATCTGTCCAATGGGCATGAGGAATTCGTCCGCTGGGGACCCTTCGAACAGGGCGATATTCGCGACCGGGCGCGACTGGACGAAGTCTTCGCCAAACACCAGCCGGAAGCCGTTCTGCATTTCGCAGCGCTGATCGAAGTGGGCGAATCGGTGAAGCAGCCCGTCGCCTTTTACGATAATAACGTCATCGGCTCGCTCAACCTGCTCTCCGCCGCGATTGATGCTGGCGTCACCGCCTTTGTTTTCTCCTCCACCTGCGCCACCTACGGACTGCCGGAACAGGTGCCGATCGACGAGACGCACCGGCAAGCGCCGATCAATCCCTATGGCCGCACCAAATGGGTGGTGGAACAGGCGCTGAAGGACTACAGCGCCTATAAGGGCCTGCGCTCGGTCATGCTGCGCTATTTCAATGCCGCAGGCGCGGATTTCGAGGGCCGTATCGGCGAGTGGCACAAGCCGGAAACCCACGCCATTCCGCTCGCCATCGAGGCCGCACTTGGACGGCGTCAGGGCTTCAAGGTGTTCGGCACGGATTACGATACCCGCGACGGCACCTGCGTGCGCGATTATATCCACATTCTCGATCTTGCCGATGCCCATGTGCGGGCGGTGGATTACCTGCTGGCCGGCGGGGAAACCGTGGAACTCAACCTCGGCACCGGCACCGGCACCACGGTGAAGGAATTGCTGGCGGCAATCTCCGAGGTCTCCGGCCGCCCCTTCCCGGTCGAATCTACCGGCCGGCGCGACGGCGATTCCACCACACTCGTGGCCAATAACGATAAGGCTAAAGAAGTTTTGGGCTGGGAACCGCGTTATTCCCTGTCGGATATTATCAAATCCGCCTGGGCATGGCATTCTTCCCGCAACGCCGGCGATTGAGCGGCCCTTAGGCCAAGATAAAAAAAGACACCGGCCAGTAGCCGGTGTCTCTCGCGGGACGGCATATTGAAGCCAGTCCCGGCTCCTGCCTCCCAGGTATGGGATTAAGGCTTGGTGGCGGATGTCGTTGTACTATCCGGTGCCGCCGGGGTTGCCGCGTTCTTTTCGCTGGTCTTCTGTTCCAGCGTCTTGAACTCGGGAGCCGCCTTCAGCGTTTCTGCCGTTTCGGTCGTCGTCAGGCGAATGGTGCCGTCCTGCGCATTGCGCGTCATCGTCACCTTGTCCATGGGCACGGCTACATCCTTGGCGCCGATGCCGAGGAAACCGCCAACGCCGATCACGGCTGCGACCAGGCCGCCATCTTCCGCCATGATGAGATTGGTGACGTTACCGATGCTTTCATCGGCTGCGGTGTAGACCGACTTGCCAATATAGTCATTGGCGCTGATCTGCGTTTCGCCCTGCTCGGTGATGTAAGCACCGCCCGTGGTTGTGGCCGCGCTGTCATTGGCCGCAGGAGCCGCAGGCGTCATCGGAGTGGCAGGCGGCGTTGCCGGCTCGGTCTGCGCACCCGGATTTGCCGGTGCGGGCTGGGTGGTGCCCTGAGCGATGGCAAGCGGCGCGAAAGCCGTCGTGCCCATCAGGGCGGCCGTGACGAGTATCGTAAGTTTCTTTGCCATTTCGTACCTTCCTTTCATCGTTCTCAACTGGCCGGGCGGTGATGAATTTCGCTACCGCTCGCTGGCCGGTTCGTCTTGCAAACGGGCTGGTGGTTGAAATAGTTCCGATTTTTTCGGTCACACCGGTGCATTTGCCGCATGTCGCGACGACCGAAGGTAAAAATCAGGCATTGCTAACGGGGGACAGCGCGGTATTATCCCTGCCGTAACAATGCCATAACTGCCGGAGTTTTTTTGTATGCCTCAACCCGGCAACAGACTGAAAGACATGATCTCGGCTCTACGTCGGCGCAGCGCGAATTTTTTCCCGACCGCCTCCATCGGCACTTATCTGGTGGTGATGGCAACCGTCATCACCCTGCCGCTCATCCTCTTCGTCGGCTATCTGATGCTGCGCCTCGAAGCCGAAAAACGCGACGACCTGCAAAGGGAAACCATCGAGGATGTCCGGGTCGTCAGCCGCAACATCGATCGCCGCCTGCAGGAAATCGCTACGTCCCTCAATCTGCTATCGCAATTTCCGGAACTCGAGAATGGCAATCTCGCCGCATTTCAGGGACGCGTTGCCGAAAGCCTAAAACGGGAGGGCCTCTATGCCCTTCTCGCCACCAAAGACGGCCAGCAGCGCCTCAATACCCGCGTCACCTATGGCCAGCCTCTCGGCAAGGTGCCGGACGAGGCCAAGCTGGCCAAGGCAATCGAATCCCGCCGCATCACCGTCTCGGACATGTTTTTTGGCGCCACCAGCAAGGAATGGGTATTCAACGTTACCATGCCGTTGAATCCGGACCTGGGCTTGGCCGGAGATGCGCTGATTTTGACGCAGAACGCCAGCGACCTGAGCCGGCTCATCCCCACGGAGAACCTGCCGCGCAACTGGGCCGTGGCCATTATCGACGGTACAAATCGTGTCGTCGTTTCCAGCGCCCAGGCTGAGGCGGAAGTGGGCAAGCCCTTTGTCAACCCGGCCGTTCTTTCAGAAATGCAGGCCTTCAGTGGCAATTTCTTCGACGGCAAGGGCAATCTCTATGCCTATGCACAATTGCCGGGCTGGCAATGGAAGACGGTAATGTGGGGACCACTTGCCGCAAGCCAGGCGGCGCTGATCGATACATGGCGACAGATGATGATCGGTAGCCTTGTGCTGGTGCTGATCGCTATCGGCGGCGCCTATCTGGTCGGCCGGCAATTGCGCAGCTCCATTCGCGATCTGACTCATATGGCAGAGCGCATCGGCGAAGGTGAGATCGTCGCGCCTGTGGATACCAAGATAAAGGAGGCCAACCAGGTCGCCATCGCGCTTTCCAACGCTTCCTTCGACAGAAGCCAGTCGGAAGAGCGGCTGCAATTGCTGCTGCACGAACTGGTTCACCGCTCCAAGAATATTCTGACGCTGGTTCAGGCGATGATACGGCAATTGGGTCGGGAAAATAAAAGCATTCCGGAGTTCCAGAAGGAAGTCGACCATCGCCTGCGCGGCCTCGGCATGTCGATCCGGGCACTGGCAGAAGTTCAGTGGCAGGGGCTGCCGATCCGCAAGCTGATCGAGACCCACCTCGAAGTTTTCGGCACGGTATCAGAACGTGTCGTGCTGGCAGGCGACGATTTCATGCTATCGCCCGAAGCGGCGCAGAATTTCGGGCTTGTGGTGCATGAGCTGACCACTAATTCCATTAAATACGGCGCGCTTTCGGCACCGCTCGGGAAAATTACCGTGAGGTGGCAACCGCTTGAAAAAGACGGCCGGCAGATGCTCCATCTTCTGTGGACCGAGACAGGCGGACCACCGGCCAGGGAGCCGAGCCGCAAGGGTTTCGGCACCACGGTCATCAAAAGACATGCGGAAGGCGCCTTCGGTGGGTATGTGACGACGGAATACCGCGAAACCGGCTTCGAATGGTCTCTGGAAGCGCCGATACGCTATTTCACGCCGAAGCGACCGGACCCGGCACATTGAAGCCGATCCGCGGCATGAGTGGCCAAAAATTTGCCGATTGTTAAAAAAATGCATTTTTTGGGGAACCGAATACCGCAGCATGCATTTTTACTGCAGGCCAAGCAATTCCCCCGTCCCCGCCTGAAGCTTGGCTGACTATAAACGGGTTTCGCCCCTGAAAACCCGTCATAAAAATAGCACGGCTCTCCTATGAGCCGTGCTTTTTTGTTGCATTTTTGCAGAATGAAGACAGGCTTTCGGTCTTACCTGCGGCCCGGCAAATCCTCTCAGGAGTCCGTGCCGTCGCCCGAAGGGAACTTCAACCGGTAAACGATGCGCTCCGGTGTCAGCTGGTATTCGGCGCTTCCTCCAAGAGCAGAAGGAACCACCTTTTCCAGCACAACGCTGCCGAAACTGCCGCGCCTCGTCTCCGCCGGCTCCTTCGAGGGCATCATCGGTTCGTTCCATTCGACGATATAAAAATCACCTTCCTGGCGACATTGCAGGGATATAGGCGGGTGATAGGCAAGATTGCCGCTATGGCTAACGGTGTTGACGACCAATTCGTGGAAGGCCAGCCCGATATAAAGCGCACCGTTCGGGTTGAGCAGCAGGTTTTCCCCCTCCATGTGGATGAGGTTCGGATATTCCGGCACATAGAGATCGAACTGCTGGCGGAGAAGCTCGAATATGCGCGCCCCCCTCCAGTCCGAGTCGGTGATGAGATCCTGGCTCTGGGCCAGCGCGTGCAGCCGGCCGCGGAACTTGCGCAGAAAATCATCCTTGGTGAGGCTGAAACGGGCCGTCTGGCCCGCAAGACTCTGGATGATCGCCAGCAGGTTCTTGGAGCGATGGCTAACTTCGCGCAGCAACGAGCGCAGAAGCTGCTCGCGCCGCCGTTCCGCCGTCACCTCGCGGATGGTGGTCTTCATCACCATCTGGTTCGATTGATTGAAGGTCGAATGGACCTGAAACTGGAAGACCCGGTCCGTGCCGGCGCTGACTTCCAGCATGCCCCGACTACCAGCCGTGCTCATGTCCTTTTTGAGGTCCGCGAGCCGCACGGAGAGATCATTACCGAACAGATTTTCATCGGTTGGATGGGAATCGGCCGGCAGTTTCCAGACATCCGGCAAATTGGCCACGAATATGTAATCGCGCTTCCAGTCCTGCAGCATGACTGTCTCACCCGAATCAAGCAAGGCGAGAACGAGCAAATCATGCAGCTCGCTCTCGTCCCTCTCCGCGTTATGCCATGCCAGCCGATGCAAATTCGTCTCCTTGCAGAAAGCCGCGGGTCAACCCCACGACCGTAACCGCCAACGCCCGGGCACCACACTGGTTCCCGGTAAGTCCGCGGTTTCGGCAAAATTCACGCCGCGACGCGCGAGCTTTCGTTGAAAAACAGGGCCTGGCTGATAAGCGCTTTCACCATGTCCGGGTTGAAAGGTTTCGTCACAAGGAACGTCGGCTCAGGCCGCTCGCCCGTCAAAAGACGCTCGGGGAAAGCCGTGATGAAGATAACCGGGAGGGTGGTCATCTGCAGGATGTCCTTCATCGCGTCGAGACCGGAACTGCCGTCTGCAAGCTGAATATCGGCAAGGATCATTTTCGGCTGCGTGCGATGGAAAAGGTCGAGCGCCTCGGTATGCGTGCGGGCGATACCCGTGACGCGGTGACCGAGATCGGTGACCATCTGTTCGATATCCATGGCGATCAGAGGTTCGTCCTCGATGATCATGATATCGGTTGCGACCTGCCGGGCGATTTCCGAGGCGGCCTCGTCGATCAGCCTGCCGACCTGGTCTTCCGACACTTTCAGAACCTCTGCGGCTTCCGAAGGCGTGAATTCCTCGACCGTCGTCAAGAGGAAGGCCTGACGGGCTAGCGGCGGCACGGCAGAAAGGTTCGCAGAAGCGCGCTTTTCCCATCCCGACAGGTTTTCATCGGCCTTAATATTGATCGTGACGGAACTAAAGATCGATACGAACAATTGATAGAGCGAAACGCGATCGCTGGTTGTCTGCGGGAAGATGCTGATATCGGCGATCAGAGCTTCGAGTGTTGCCGCAACATAGGCATCGCCCGTGGATTGTGAGCCGCAAACGGCACGCGCGAACCTGCGCAGATATGGCAGGTGCGGTGCGATGCGTGTAGAAACTGACATGGAATTCTCCCCTTTCATGCGGTCTGCAACGCAAACCCACGATAGCAACGTGCGTATCGCAAAAAAAGTTCCCGATGGCCGGAACTATTTTTTTCACCACGCATTATTTGCCACGACACAAAAGGAATACCGGACGTTATGAGCATGTTTCAATCGGACCAAGATTCGCCGGACAATTCGGCCGCCCCTCAGGTTCCACATTCCGGGCGGGCGGTGATTTCCCGCAAGCTCAGGGAGCTTTATGATGCCGTTCAGGATGAAGGCATCCCTGACAAATTCCTCGATCTTCTCGAAAAACTCGATGAAGCCGAAAGCAAAGCCAAAACAAAGGCTTCGGAGGAATGATGGCGAAAGAGCCGGAGCAGACAGAATATAATTTCAAGCGGGAAATGCTGGCGGCGCTGCCGAACCTGCGCGCCTTCGCCATTTCTCTCATCCGCTCGAGGGACCGTGCTGACGACCTTGTGCAGGACACTATCATGAAAGCCTGGGCGAAACAGGATAGTTTCCAGCCGGGTACCAACATGCGCGCCTGGCTGGTGACGATCCTGCGCAACGAGTTCTACAGCCAGATACGCAAATCCGGCCGTGAAGTGCAGGATACGGATGGGGTTTACACCTCGCGCCTGTCGGTCCCGCCCGAACAGCATGGTTCGGTCGACCTTCAGGATTTCCGCTCCGCGCTTGCGAAATTGCCTGATGACCAGCGCGAAGCTATTTTGCTGATTGGCGCTTCAGGCTTTGCCTATGAGGAAGCCGCCGAGATTTGCGGCTGCCCGGTCGGCACGATCAAGAGCCGCGTCAGCCGCGCAAGGCTGCGCCTGCAGGAGTTGCTGGGCATCGAAAACGAAAACGAATTCGGTCCCGATGCACAGATGAGCGCGGTCACCGCCGCCGCTACGGCGCGCTGAGAGAGCTGAATTTTGAGGACAATGAACGGGCAGACCTGCGTCTGCCCGTTTTTGCGTGACCGTTTCTTAAATGCCGGTTTCCTTGACCGATTGCATCACCACGAATGTCGAGGTGTTGGAAACGGATGGCAAGCTCGATATTTTTTCACCGAGCACCCTTCGGTACTTCCGAATGTCGCTGGTGCGCACCTTCAGCAGATAATCGAAGGCGCCGGCAATCATGTGGCATTCCTCGACTTCCTTGATCTTGCGAACCGCCGTGTTGAATTCCTCCAGCGCCTTTTCCCGCGTATCGGAAAGTTTCACCTCGGCGAATGCGATGTGATCGACGCCGAGCTTCTGCGGGTTGAGCATGGCGCGGAAGCCGAGAATATAGCCCTCATCCACCAGCCGCTTCAGCCGCGTCTGGCAGGGCGTCTTGGAAAGACCGACCCTTTTCGAGAGCTGCAGCACGGACATGCGCCCGTCTTCGCTGAGCGCCTCGAGAATCTTGAGATCGAAGTGATCCAGATCGTCTGTTTTTTGACTATTTGCCATGTGCTTTAACGCCATATCTCAAAAATAAAAGTTCATATTGCCTGTTTTATACCGAAAATAGGGCCATAGCAATTTCTGCAGTGATGATATTGTCTGCGACAGGATGACAAGCGGCGGGCGGAGGACACGCTGCCGCCGACGATCTGTCTTCAACAGCGTTTTCAGGATTTTCAGAATGGCCGATGGTGCAAGCAACGCCGGTGTAGTGGCAAACGGTATCTTCCAGAATTTTGCGCCGTCGGTGCGCGAACAGAGCATGCTGCGCAAGGCGATCACCGCTGCCTATCGCCGCCCCGAAGAAGAATGCCTGGCGCCGTTGATCGCAGCGGCAACGGTGACGTCGGAGCAGACGAAAGCCATCCGCGCCACCGCCGGCAAGCTGATCGAGGCGCTGCGCGCCAAGACCAAGGGCACCGGCGTCGAAGGGTTGGTGCAGGAATATTCGCTCTCCAGCCATGAGGGCGTGGCGCTGATGTGCCTTGCCGAAGCGCTGCTGCGCATTCCCGACACCGCTACCCGCGACGCGCTGATCCGCGACAAGATCGCGCGCGGCGACTGGAAATCCCATATTGGCGGCGGGCGTTCGCTTTTCGTCAATGCCGCCACCTGGGGCCTCGTCATCACCGGCAAGCTGACCTCGACGGTAAACGATAGCGGCCTTTCGGCGGCGCTGACCAAGCTGATCGCCCGCGCCGGCGAACCCGTCATCCGCCGCGGCGTCGACATGGCCATGCGCATGATGGGCGAGCAATTCGTGACCGGCGAAACGATCGGCGAAGCCATCAAACGTTCAAAGCCGCTGGAGGAGCAGGGCTTCCAATATTCCTACGACATGCTGGGCGAAGCCGCGACCACCGCCAAGGATGCGGAGCGTTATTACAAGGACTACGAAAACGCCATCCACGCCATCGGCAAGGCCTCGGCGGGACGGGGCATCTATGGCGGTCCGGGCATTTCCATCAAGCTTTCGGCGCTGCATCCGCGTTACGCCCGCGCGCAGGCCGAGCGGGTGATGGCGGAGCTTCTTCCGCGCGTCAAATCGCTGATGCTGCTCAGCAAGACATACGACATCGGCCTCAATATCGACGCCGAGGAAGCCGACCGGCTGGAACTGTCGCTTGATCTTCTGGAGGAACTGGCGCTCGACAAGGACCTTGCCGGCTGGAACGGCCTCGGTTTCGTCGTGCAGGCCTATGGCCGCCGCTGCCCCTTCGTTCTGGATTATATCATCGATCTCGCCCGCCGTTCGGGCCGCCGCATCATGGTGCGTCTCGTCAAGGGCGCTTACTGGGATGCGGAAATCAAGCGTGCACAGGTGGACGGGCTGGAAGACTTCCCGGTCTTCACCCGCAAGGTGCACACGGATGTTTCCTACATCGCCTGCGCCCGCAAGCTGCTCGACGCGCGCGACCTGGTCTTTCCGCAATTTGCGACCCACAATGCGCAATCCATGGCGACGATCTACCACTTGGCCGGGCCTGAGTTTAAACTCGGCGACTATGAGTTCCAGTGCCTGCACGGCATGGGCGAACCGCTTTATAGCGAGGTCGTCGGCAAGAAGAAGCTCGACCGGCCCTGCCGTTTCTACGCTCCGGTCGGCACCCATGAGACGCTGCTGGCCTATCTCGTCCGCCGCCTGCTGGAAAACGGTGCGAACTCCTCTTTCGTCAACCGTATTGCCGCCCCCGCCGTACCGGTGGATTCCCTGCTGGAAGACCCGGTCACCGTGGTCAAGGCCTATGCCGTTCCCGGCGCGAGGCACGACCGCATCGCCGCCCCAGAAAGCTTGTTCGGCCCGGAACGGAAAAACTCCGCCGGCCTCGATCTTTCCAGCGAAACGACGCTCTCCGCACTGCACGGCACCTTGAAGGCGGGCGCTGCAACGGAATGGAAAGCTGCCGCGCCGCAGGCAGGTGGCAACACGCGCCCGGTTCTCAATCCCGGCGACCACAATGATATCGTCGGCCACGTGACCGAGCCAACCGAAGCCGATGTCGAAGCGGCCATGCAGCGGGCGGCGGCCTCAAGCTGGCCCTCCACCCCGGTGGAAGAACGCGCCGCCTGCCTGGAGCGCGCCGCCGACGCCATGCAGGCCGAAATGCCTGCCCTGCTCGGCCTCATCATGCGAGAGGCGGGAAAATCCATGCCCAACGCCATTGCCGAGGTGCGTGAGGCAATCGACTTCCTGCGCTATTATGCGGCAGAAGCCCGCAGGAACTTCAAGTCTGGCGAAAAGCCGCTTGGCCCGGTCGTCTGCATCAGCCCGTGGAACTTCCCGCTCGCCATCTTCATCGGTCAGGTGACGGCGGCACTGGTTGCCGGTAACCCGGTTCTGGCAAAGCCCGCCGAAGAAACGCCCTTGATCGCCGCCCAGGGCGTGCGCCTGCTGCATGAGGCCGGCGTTCCGCAGGATGCCGTGCAGCTTCTGCCAGGCGATGGCAGGACGGGCGCGGCACTTGTCGGCTCTGCCCTTACGGCGGGTGTGATGTTCACCGGTTCGACAGAGGTCGCCCGGCTCATTCAGGGCCAGCTGGCCGGCCGGGTTCTGACGAACGGCCAGCCGGTTCCGCTGATTGCCGAAACCGGCGGCCAGAACGCCATGATCGTCGATTCCTCGGCGCTCGCCGAACAGGTGGTCGCCGATGTCATCGCATCGGCCTTCGACAGCGCCGGCCAGCGCTGCTCGGCGCTGCGCATTCTCTGCCTGCAGGAGGACGTGGCGGACCGCACGCTCACCATGCTCAAAGGCGCGCTGCATGAATTGCGCATCGGCCGCACCGACCAGCTTTCCGTCGATGTCGGCCCCGTCATCACGGCCGAGGCGAAGGGCATCATCGAAAAGCACATTGACGGCATGCGCTCGCTCGGCCACCGGATCGAGCAGATTTCGCTTGCGGGTGAAACCGGCAAGGGCACCTTCGTGCCGCCGACCATCATCGAGATGAAAACGCTCGCCGATCTGAAGCGGGAGGTTTTCGGTCCGGTGCTGCATGTCATCCGCTTCAAGCGCGACAATCTCGACCGGCTGATCGACGAGATCAACGCCACCGGTTACGGCCTGACCTTCGGCCTGCATACACGCCTTGATGATACGATCCAGCATGTATTGTCGCGCGTCGCGGCCGGCAATCTTTATGTGAACCGCAACATCATCGGTGCTGTGGTCGGAGTGCAGCCCTTTGGCGGACGCGGCCTTTCCGGCACCGGCCCCAAGGCCGGCGGCCCGCTCTATCTCGGCCGCATGACGCAGGCCGCCCCGAAGATTGACCGGGTTGCAAGCCAGCAGGATCAGGCCGCCGTCGATCTTGCCCGCTGGCTGGATGAAAACGGCGAAACCGTTGCGGCCGAAGCCGCACGGCAGGCAGCGGCACTTTCCGGCCTCGGCTTCGAAACCGAGCTGGCAGGCCCCGTCGGTGAACGGAATGTCTATGCGCTGCATCCGCGCGGCAGGATTCTGCTGGTCCCGGCAACCGAACAGGGGCTTTACCGCCAGCTTGCGGCAGCGCTTGCCACCGGAAACACCGCCATCATCGACAATGCCTCCGGCCTCGAAAAATCGATCTATGGGCTGCCGGCAACAGTCACCTCGCGCATCGTCTGGGCGGATGACTGGGCAAAATCCGGTCCCTTCGCCGGCGCCTTGGTCGAGGGCGACGCGGAACGTATCGTGACGACCAACAAAAAGATCGCCACCCTGCCTGGCCCGCTGGTTCTCGTGCAGGCCGCGACCACGGAAGCGCTTTCCGGTGAAAGTCAGCCCTATAATCTCGATTGGCTGGTCGAAGAAGTCTCGGTCAGCGTCAATACGACCGCGGCCGGCGGCAATGCCAGCCTGATGAGCATCGGCTAAGCGGCATCATTGCCCAAAACAAATCGGCGCGGAAAAATCCGCGCCGATAAAAGCAATACCACAGATCATCATCGCTCCGGACGAGCGACAGGTCGCAGATGTCATTCGATGTCGAAGGACACGCCCTGCGCCAGCGGCAGCGACTTGGAATAATTGACCGTGTTGGTGGCGCGGCGCATATAGGCCTTCCACGCATCAGAGCCGGATTCGCGGCCGCCGCCGGTTTCCTTCTCACCACCGAAAGCGCCGCCGATTTCTGCGCCCGATGTGCCGATATTGACATTGGCGATGCCGCAATCCGAGCCTTCCGACGACAGGAAACGTTCCGATTCCTGAATGTCGCGGGTGAAGATCGACGATGAAAGACCGGCGGCGACGGCGTTATGCGCGTCTATCGCCTGATCGAGATCGCTGTATTTCATGACATAGAGGATCGGCGCGAAGGTCTCTTCCAGCACCGGGCCAACCTGTTCAGGCATTTCGACGAGCGCGGGCTTCACATAATAGGCACCCGCCGCGCCAATATCCACGCGGCCGCCGCCATTCACCACGCCGTCATGGGCTTTCGCCGCCTCGAGCGCCTTCTGCATGCCGTCAAAAGCCGCCTTGTCGACCAGCGGACCGACGAGCGCGGAGGTTTCCAGCGGATTGCCGACGGAGACGGAGGCATAAGCCTTTTTCAGGCGCGGCACGAGCTGGTCATAAACGCTGTCATGCACGAAGAGACGGCGAAGCGTGGTGCAGCGCTGGCCGGCCGTGCCCATAGCCCCGAAGGCAATGGCGCGCAACGCCATGTCAAGATCGGCGGAAGGGCAGACGATGCCGGCATTGTTGCCGCCGAGTTCCAGAATGGCGCGGGCAAAACGCTTTGCCAGACGCGGGCCGACATCACGGCCCATGCGGGTGGAGCCGGTGGCAGAGACCAGCGGTACCTTGGCATTATCCACCAATGCTTCACCCACGGCACGATCACCGATCAGCAGCTGCGAAAGACCGTCCGGCGCATCGCCAAAGCGAGCGGCGGCGCGTTCGAAGATGCCCTGAACGGCCAGCGCCGTCAGCGGCGTCTTTTCCGAAGGTTTCCAGACCACCGAATTGCCGCAGACGATGGCAAGCGCTGCATTCCACGACCAGACGGCGACGGGGAAATTGAAGGCCGAGATGACGCCGACGACACCGAGCGGATGCCAGGTTTCCATCATGCGGTGGCCGGGACGTTCGGTGGCGATGGTGAGGCCATAAAGCTGGCGGGAAAGACCGACGGCGAAATCGCAGATATCGATCATTTCCTGCACTTCGCCGAGACCTTCAGACGGGATCTTGCCCGCTTCCAGCGACACGAGACGGCCGAGATCAGTCTTGAAGGCGCGCAGCTCTTCGCCGAGCAACCGGACCAGCTCGCCACGACGGGGCGCCGGCACATTGCGCCATTGCTTGAAGGCGGCATCGGCCTTATCGACCACGGCTGCCACGCCCTCGACCGAAACGGTCTTCAGGTTTGCGACCTGTTCACCCGTCACCGGGCTGAAGGACGCCATGTTGCCGCCGGTATAAAGATCGCGGGCAACACCCATCCTGTCGAGCAGGGCGGCTGCTTCCTGTTTCACGTCAAGCTTCGTGGTCGCATCCATGTCCAATTGTCCTTTTTGGCTGAAAGGGGAGGAAAGGCCGTTTTTGATACGGCGCTTTCAACTCCCGTCGCTCTTCTTTCCCCGAATTTGTCAACGGTGCCGCCAAGCCGGCAAAACACCATTCCATTCTTTCCCGTAATCATATATGGGCATAACAACCCTTTTCCAATGAGGAAAGCGGGTAAGTTGATGCGAGAATGGAATGGATCCGCGCAGAAGACTGGTCCCTGACATCGTTACCCTGCAGGCGTTCGAATGCGCGGCACGGCATGGCAATTTTACGCGTGCGGCGGAAGAACTCAACCTCACGCAGAGCGCGGTGAGCCGGCAGATCGGCGAACTGGAAGCGCAGACCGGAATGCAGCTTTTCGAACGCATTCGCAGGCGGGTCGTGCTTTCGGAGGCGGGGCGCAAATTCCTGCCCGATGTGCGGCGCCTGTTGCAGCAATCCGAACAGCTGATGGTGCGTGCGGTCTCGGCCGGGACATCGCACGCCTCCCTGTCCGTCGCAACGTTACCGACCTTTGGCAGCCGCTGGCTGATGCCGCGCCTCTCCCGCTTCATCAAGGCCAATCCGGATATGGCGATCACGATCGGCTCGCGCTCGCATCCCTTCGATTTCGACGAGGAAGGGTTCGATCTCGCCATTCATTATGGCCAGCCGGTCTGGGCGCATGGAACCTGCACGTTCTTATGCAACGAGGTGATCGTGCCGGTCGCGAGCCCCGCCCTGCTCCGCCGTACCGGCGTGAACCGGGCGCAGGATTTGGCCGGACAGTCATTGCTGCATGTGACGACGCGGCCGAAACTGTGGACGGAATGGCTGGAGATGAACGGGGTGACGGCGGATAATGCCTATCATGGCAGCCGTTTCGACCAGTTCTCGATGATCATAGAAGCCGCCGCAAGCGGCATCGGCTTCGCCCTCCTGCCGAAATATCTCATCGAGGCGGAACTTGCCTCCGGTCGCCTCGAAATCGTCTTCGACATCCCCTTGCAGACCGACAAGAGCTATTACGTCGCCCTGCCGGAAGGACGGCAGGACAATGCGCTTGCCCGCGCTTTTCAGGTCTGGCTGCTCGATCAGGTCGGCAAGCCGGTCTAGTCCGTTATCCGGTCACTTCGAGGACGGGAGGGAAACCTCATCAAGGCCCGGAAGGTCGGGACCGACCGGCACGATGCGGGTCGGATTGAGCGCCTTGATGGAATAATAACCGCGCTTGATATGGTCGATATTGACCGTGTCGCGCACGCCGGGAACGTTCAGCACCCCCATCATATAGGCCTGCAGCGCAGGATAATCGGCGATGCGACGAAGATTGCATTTGAACAGGCTGTAATAGGCGGCATCGAAACGAACCAGCGTCACGAAAAGCCGGACATCCGTTTCAGTCAGCAGATCGCCGAACAGGAAAGGCCCACCCGTTACCAACCGCGTCTCAAGCTCATCGAGCGTCGCGAAGACGTCGGCGATGGCTTCCTCATAGGCAACTTGAGTCGTTGCAAAACCGGTTCTGTAAACGCCGTTATTGAGACGCGGATAGATATGCTCGTTGAGAGCGTCGATCCCATCGCGCAGCGCCTCCGGATAAAGGTCAATCGCATTATCGGCGAGATCACCGAAACCAGAATTCAGCATGCGCAGAATATCGGCGGATTCATTGTTGACGATGGTTTTTGTCTTCCTGTCCCAAAGTACTGGCACGGTGGCACGGCCGGTGTAATGCGGGTCGGCGCTGGTATAGGCCTCATGCACGTGAGTGAAACCGTTCAGCGTGTCCCGATCCGAACCCGGATAGTCGCCGAATTTCCAGCCCTCGTCGGAAAGCGCCGGCTCGACAACGGAAACGGAAATCACCTCTTCCAGCTTCTTCAGCTTTCGGCCGATCAGCGTGCGCGATGCCCAGGGGCAGATCAACGCGACATAGAGGTGGTAGCGACCGGCCTCGGCCGCAAAACCGCCCTCGCCCGTTGGCCCTACCGAACCATCAGGCGTTACCCAGTTGCGGAAACCGGAGGTCTGGCGAACGAAGCCGCCCTTCTTGTCGGTTGCCTGCACCGGATGCCATTCGGCGGTCCATTTTCCATCCACGAGCATTTGCGGCTCCCTGTTCATCTAAAGATGAAAACCTTATGGGCCGGGTCGCCACCGCGTCACAAGCCACGCTTCGGTTGACGCACTGTTTCCGATCGGCAGATGCGCTCAAAGACGATTGCGGAAAAACGGGTTCCAGCGCACGGTGCCGAGCCTTACCTTTTCGCGGATCATCGTGAGCAACCCCGATGCGGCGATGACAGCCAGACCCAGCACCGCGATGGCATCGGGGTATTCGTGAAAGAAGGTCATGCCGATCGCCACCGCCCAGAGGATCTGCGAATAATGCGAGGGCGCAATCTGGCTCGCCGGCGCAATGCGGGTCGCAACCAGAAGGGTGATCTGTCCCGTCGCCGTGCAAAGGCCGATGAAGGCGAAGGCCAGAAGCTGGTGCAGGTTGGGCATGACGAAATCGGGAATGGAAGCGATGCCATTAAAAGTCAGGCCGTAAATCAACAGCACACCCATGATCGAGGTGCGCTTTTCCTTGCCCGCAAGCGAGCGCAGCAGCACGATGGTCATGGCCGCCAGGAAGGCAACGCCGATGGCGGCGATATGCCCGAGTTCCAGCGTCTTGAAACCCGGCCGCACCACGAGAATAACTCCGACAATGCCGGCCAGAACAGCTGCCCAGCGCCAAGGGCCGATATTTTCCTTCAGCACCACGGCGGAAAGGACGGTTACGAAAAGCGGCGACAGAAAGATCAGTGCATAGGCTTCCGCCAGCGGAATGGTGGTGAAGGCATAGATGCCGAAAATGCCGGCGAAGAGACCGGAAATCGCGCGCCCATGCACGGCGAATGGTCGGCTCATGCGCCAGAATTCACGCCACCTTTCCTCACGCGGTTTGCTGAAGAAGATGAAGACGCCTGAGAAGAGGATGCTGAAAAAGCCAATTTCGAAAACGCTGATCTGTGATCCCAGCGACTTGATGGTGGCATCGCCCATGGAAAAGGTCGCATAAGCGAACAGACCGAGCAGAAAACCCTTTTGCATTTGAACGTCCCCGAACACCGACCGCAACGCAAAGCTTCTCCCGGCCGCGTGAAACGCGACCCGGACGCCCCTTTGAGGGACAGACAGTCTGGCAGATTTGATCCTCACCCCTATGGCTAGACCCGGCTACCTATGAGTGCAAGCCGGAAAAACCGCAAAATGACACGATTGAACACGACCGGTGCAAATGGCTGCAAGGTGCGGCAAATTTGTCCCGCCGCCGCCATCACATCACCGTCATGGAAAGAGGTTAGCCGATGTTGATCGTGGCGCTTGGCGACGGGCGTGAAGGCGGCTAAATATTATCGTGTGATTTTCACCTGCCGATTTCCCCGGCTGGTATTGCCGCGTTAACATGGCCTCGCTAACCGAAAGGAAAAAGAATGCGGATTGTGATGATCGGTTCGGGTTATGTCGGCCTCGTGTCCGGCGCGTGTTTTGCAGATTTCGGTCACGATGTGGTCTGCGTCGACAAGATGCCGGAGAAGATCGAGGCCCTGAAAAAAGGCCATATCCCGATCTTTGAACCGGGTCTGGAGACCATTGTCGCCAACAACGCCAAGGCAGGCCGGTTGAGCTTCACCACCGATCTAACCGCTGCCGTCGCCAATGCCGAGGTCGTCTTCATCGCGGTCGGCACGCCCTCGCGGCGCGGCGATGGGCATGCCGATCTTGGTTATGTCTATGCGGCGGCAAAAGAGATCGCCCATGCGCTGGACGGTTTCACCGTCATCGTCACCAAATCGACCGTTCCGGTCGGCACCGGCGATGAGGTGGAGCGCATCATTCGCGAGGAAAACCCTTCCGCCGATTTCGCCGTGGTCTCCAACCCGGAATTCCTGCGCGAAGGTGCCGCCATCGAGGATTTCAAGCGGCCGGACCGTATCGTCGTCGGCCTTTCGGACGAGCGCGCCCGTCCTGTCATGACGGAGGTTTACCGTCCGCTCTACCTCAACCAGTCGCCGCTGCTGTTTACCACGCGGCGCGCCTCGGAACTCATCAAATACGCCGCCAACGCTTTTCTGGCGATGAAGATCACCTTCATCAACGAAATGGCTGACCTGTGCGAAAAGGTCGGCGCCAATGTGCAGGACGTGTCGCGCGGCATTGGTCTCGATGGCCGCATCGGCCCCAAATTCCTGCATGCGGGCCCCGGTTATGGCGGCTCCTGTTTCCCGAAGGACACGCTGGCGCTCGCCAAGACCGCGCAGGATTATGACGCCCCGGTGCGGCTGATCGAAACCACCATCGCCATCAATGACAACCGCAAGCGTGCCATGGGCCGCAAGGTCATCAACGCCGTGGGCGGCGACGTGCGCGGCAAGAAAATTGCCGTGCTTGGCCTGACGTTCAAGCCGAATACCGACGACATGCGCGACAGCCCGGCAATCGCCATCATCCAGACCCTGCAGGACGGTGGAGCGAAAGTGGTCGGTTACGATCCTGAAGGCATGGCGAATGCCCGCCATCTGATGGAGGATATCGACTATGCGACAGGTCCCTACGAGGCGGCGGAAGATGCCGATGCCGTGGTGATTGTGACGGAATGGAACCAGTTCCGCGCGCTTGATCTGCCGCGCCTGAAGGCGATCATGAAAAACCCTGTTCTGGTGGACCTGCGCAATATTTACCGCACGGATGAGGTTGCCGCGCATGGCTTCATCTATGCTGCCGTCGGCCGCCCACATGAGGGCGGCTCCGACAGGGAACTCTAGCGGTTTATCGTCTGGAATTTCACTGAACCAATTTTCGCGTTTCGGTTTAACCGCAAACGCACCAACAGATTCGGGATATAGTCATCATGCGTTATCTGGTTACCGGCACGGCAGGCTTCATCGGCTTTTACGTGGCAAAGCGGCTGCTGGACGCCGGCCATTTCGTGACCGGCTTCGACGGCATGACGAAATATTACGATGTTAGCCTGAAAGAAAAACGCCACGCCATTCTTTCCCGCTCCAACGGCTTCCGGGCGCAAATCGGCATGCTGGAAGATACCGATGCGCTGAAGCGCGCGGCAGAGGCCGCAGAGCCGGAAATCATCATCCATCTCGCTGCACAGGCCGGCGTTCGCTACAGCCTTGAAAATCCGCGCGCCTATATCGATTCCAATCTCATCGGCTCTTTCAACATGCTGGAGCTTGCCAGGAGCCTGCAGGTTAAACACCTGATGCTGGCGTCTACCTCCTCCATCTATGGCGCCAACGAAAAAATCCCCTTTGCGGAGAGCGACAAGGCCGACGAGCCGATGACGCTTTATGCGGCCACCAAAAAATCGATGGAGCTGATGGCGCACAGCTATGCCCATCTACACAAGCTGCCCACCACCGCCTTCCGCTTCTTCACGGTCTACGGCCCGTGGGGACGGCCGGACATGGCGCCGATCAAATTCGTCGACGCCGTTTCCAACGGCCGGTCGATCGACATTTACGGCCAAGGCAATATGAGCCGCGACTTCACCTATATCGACGATCTGGTCGAAGGCATCGTCCGGTTGAGCACGGTCATCCCTTCCGAGGAAAACCGCGTCACGCAGGAAGGCGTCACCGATACGCTCTCGCACCACGCGCCCTTCCGCGTCGTCAATATTGGCGGCGGCCAGCCGGTGGAACTGATGCATTTCGTCGAAACGATCGAAAAGGCAGTCGGCAGGCCGGCGATCCGCAACATGCTGCCGATGCAGCAGGGCGACGTTCCGCGCACCTTTGCCTCACCCGATCTTCTGAGGGCGCTGACCGGTTATGTGCCACAGACCCCGGTCGAGGAGGGCATCAAGGCCCTCGTCGCCTGGTATCGGCAGATGCAATCAGCCGAGCTGCGGGAGTAGTTCAGAGCGTCGCGAGCAGCCGGTTGGAGAGAGCACCACCCGATGCGGCTTGCATGGAGACTTTGGTTTCCACCGCTTCGATGATCGTATCGCTGAAATCGACATTGGTGAGTTCAAGGATATTCGATAAGCCACCCGGTGAAAACACATTCACTTCCAATATCTTATCGCCAACGATATCAAGCCCCACGAGGAACATGCCGTCCTCCACAAGCTTCGGCCGCATCATTTCGGCAAGCGCCACGATGTCGTCCGTCACCTTCACCGCTTCTGCCGTGCCATGGGCGTGAATGTTGGAGCGCAGGTCACCTTTCGCCGGCACACGGCGGAGTGCGGCATATTTGCCGTCCCGCATCAACGGCCGGCCATTCATCATGAAGAAGCGGATATCGCCGTCCTTCGCAGCCGGCAGATAGGCCTGCGCGATCAGATAACCCTCAAGGCTGACTGCCTCGAAAATCTGGTTGAGATTGGTTTCCTTGCTGGAGCCGATCTTGAAGACATTCTTGCCGCCGGAGCCCTGCAGCGGCTTGACGATGACGCCCTTGGGATGCGCATCGGCAAAGGCGCGGATTTCCTCGACATTGCGCGAAATGATCGTGGTCGGGCGGACGATTTCGGGAAAGCTCTGGAAATAGAGCTTGTTCTGCGCCAGCGCCAGACCTTCGGGATCGTTCAGCACCACAACACCGCGCTGTTCGGCAAGCCGCCCGAACAGGATGCCGGCATGCACCGCCCATGGCCGCGTCGTCTGGTCGAGCGAGGGGTCGTTGCGCAGCATCAGCGCATCGATCTCTTCCACATCCATCGTCCGCCGCTCCAGCGCCTTATCCTGAAGTGCCGCGTGAAAACCTTCCGATTTCTTGAATTTCGTCTTCGGCAGCACGGTGGCGTGAATGGTCAGGCTGTCATCTGAACGCAGGGTAAAATCCCCAGGCGTCAGATAGACCACCTCGTGGCCACGATTGAGTGCGGCCATGGCCAGCAGGCCGGTTGCGTAGTTCGGCCCTTCGGTTTCAATGGAATTGACGAAAAATGCGATACGCATGAAGCCCCTCCTATAATGTTGCCAGTTCGGCAATGGATAATCCCGCCCGTATTTTTTCCAGCCGCTCATTGGCCTTGGCGGGCAGCAGAAATACAGGTCTGACACCCGGCGGACGCAAAAGGCCGCGCAGGGCCAGTTCCTGCATGACCGGGAAATGTTGAGCGGCGATCTTGCCCATCCAGAACGGATCAAGCGCCCCGCCCTTGCGCAGATGCTCCAGCACCTCGGCCAGCCCGCGCAGATAAATCGCGTCCTTCGACAGGCCGCCGCCACGGTAGATGCGCAGCACCATGTTGAAGGCGCCGGCCTCATCGAAACCGTGCTCACGGGTCATGATGCGAAAGGTCTCAACGAATGTCGCGCCATCAAGCATGGCGGCGCAGCCGACGACGCGGCCGGCAATCAGCCGCAGGCGCTCACGCGTCATGCCACCGGCCAGATGTTCCGCCAGCACCGCCAGCCCCTCCTGCACGCCTTCATAACCGGAAAGGCCGGTGCGGAAGAGCCTGAGTCCCTGAAAGGAGCCGTTGAAATAGGTGAGAAGATGCACGCCGATCTCATGCGACAGCAGCGCCTCGACACGGCGCTGCTCCATCACCGTGTGGCGGGAGATCAAAAGCTTCTCGCCCGTCACCATCAGGCCGGGCGGCAGGTCGTCGCGGATTTCGACGCGAGCCTTGAATTCCGGCTCTTCCGCCAGATAGGTCTCGACCATCTCGCGCGATTTCCGGGCGACCGCGTAACAATCCACCATGGCGATTTCGCCGCTCTCCTGCCTGCGCGGGCAATCCTCAAGCACACGAAGCGCCAACGTCAGGAGCGCCGGTTCGACCGCACCGTACAAGGCACGTGAAAAATCGGTGAAGGTGCGATGATGCAGGTTCGCAAGCATCGTCAGCTGCAGGTCGATCTCCTGCTGTTTCTCCCGGTAGAGATGATAGAGCACCGGATCTTCCAGATGATCGAAGACGACGGAATAGAGCTTGCGTTTCTGCTCCTCGACATCAACGCCGAGCGGCCGGTAAAGCAGGCGTGGCGCAAATTGAAAGCTGCCGTCGCGAAACTCCTCAAACGCCCGGCGGGCATTGATCGGCGTGACGGACAGAAGAAAATCGAAGGATGAAACGATCTCATCCACCGAGCGGTCGGCACGCCGGACGGCATCGACAAAGGCCTTGCGGCCAAGCGCCCGGTGGCTGGTGACCTTCAGCGCATCCATACCGGTGGAAAATGACGAGAAAGCCTGCAGACCCGCGTCAAAAAGATCGGCAATCATCGTTTCGCGCAGACCGGGATAATTGGCACCGGATTCCGGCTGTCGATAGATCGGCGCGAAACGCACGCTGATGCAGGGAAAATCCAGCCCGGCATTCTGAAACCTGAGGATCGGATCAGCATCCGGTTCCGGCCGGGTGATGCGCGGCGTGCGAAAACGCACCTCGGCATCACAGACCGCCTTGATGAAGACCCGGCGGGCTTTCTGCGTTTCCGGTTCTGAAGTCGCTGAAACGGAAACCTCATAATGCGGCAGAAAGGGGGAATCGTCGGCCAGCAGAATATCGTGTTCCAGTTCACAGATATCGAGGACGATGAAGGCGCCGAAACGTTGCCGCATGACGGTGCCCACGGCCTCGATCAGCGGTGCGGCCTCCTGAATGGTGGAAGCGATGAGATAGGATGCATGGGCGGCGGCGATATCGCGCGCAGCGAGGTCTTTCGTACCCCCCGTCAGATGCAGGCAGAGGAACGGCAGCGGCCGGTCGATGTGCAACCTGCCGTCTTTTCCGACATCCCGGCGGATAGCCTTGCCAGCCTCCAGGCAGGAGACGACATCATCCACCAGGTCGGCGATGGGGGAAGGCTCGCTGCGGGCGGAGGAAACGCTCATCGCCGCGACCCCAGGCATTTTTCAAGAACGGGTTGAAGGGCAGCGATTGTATCACGGATATCCGATATCACCCGTGTGTCCGGCCTTCCCGTCCATTCATCCATGAAGAATTTCTTGAACTCGATTGCGATCGCGCAGCCGTTTTCGGCAAATCGTTCATGGATGAAGCGGGTCTGCTCCCCTTTGCCCTGAAACGCCACATTCTCGCGAACATCAAGGCGTCGGCCACCAATGGTCGCTGACGCGAAATGATGACCGACGGCGCTGACCACATCGCTCCAGCGGCTGCGATCCATGGAAAATGTACCGATATTGATATCGGGCGCTTCCGCCTGCGCCGTTGCAGGCGCGGCAGCGCCCTGTCGGCGATGATTGTAGCTATGCACATCCAGCACCACAAAGGCGCCATGCCGCCGCTCCACCGCAGAAAGAGCCGCCTCCAGCATTGCATAATAATCGGCGTGGAAATCGAGCGATTGCCGCAGCGCTTCCTCTGCCGGTTCCTCTTTCCAGACCTCAAGCCCCCAGGATTGCTCGGGCTTCAGGTATATCGCCTGATCGGCAGCACGATTGAGATCGATTTCGAAGCGAGAGTGATGAACGACGAGACGATTGGTCAGCCCCGAGATCATCTCGCCGGTGAAGGGATCTTCCTCGCGCAGCCGTTGTTCGGCTGAAAGAGCCATGAGCCCCGCCATTTCCGGGCGAATGAAATGGCCGTCATGAATGGCCGTGCCGATGACGGGCGAATTGCCGAAGTCAATCGACCAGAAACCCTTGTTTTCGTTGTGACCGTACTGTTCGCCGTCGCTCTGTCTGGCTGCCATGCTGCCTCCCCTGCATCGGGTGTAAAACAGCGCGACTTGCCCGTTTGTTCCGGTAAAAATTGTGCGCGATACATTTGCCCCCGGCAAAGACGCCGCCCGAAAAACTGCGGAACCATACGGGAAAGCTCACGTTGTTCTGGCAGGAGGGCCGCCGTGTCAAACGGACGTGATGGTGCCGAAGAACATCGGGATTTTTCCGTTTTCTCCCGGTGGCCAACGAAACGGCAGTCGAGCTTCTTACCCATCCGGCGTCTCTCCGTCCCCAATTTCCGCGCACAAGGAGCTGCTACATGGAAAAGACCGAAACGCGCAAACTTGCGGAAGAGTACCTGCGGCTCGGCGGCACACGCCAGGTAATGATCGACGACAACAAGACCTTCGTGCGCCAATGGGAGCAGGAACCGGCAGACGCCGAGGCATTCTGGCAAACGCACATCGAAAATCTCGAGGCCGAACGCCGCAAGGACGTGGAATTTTTCCTCCCCTCCGTGAATTCGGACAAGGACGACTGAACACAGAAGGAGACAGACATGACTTCAATCAACGCTGCGAAAATCGTCATTCTCGCAACCGATGGCTATGAGCGCTCGGAACTCAGGGTGCCGTACGATGAGCTGAAGGCAAACGGTGCCGATGTAAAGATCGCCTCGATCAAAACAGGCGAAATCAAGAGCTGGGATAAAAAGAACTGGGGTGACAGCATCGCCGTCGACCTTTCCGCCAAAAACGTCAAATCAGATGATTTCGATGCGCTGGTTCTTCCGGGCGGCCAGATAAACCCGGATATTCTGCGCCATGATGAGGATGCGATGCGCGTGGTGCGCGATTTCGTCAAATCCGGCAAGGTGGTGGCCGCCATTTGCCATGCGCCCTGGCTTCTGGTGGAAGCGGATGCCCTGCGCGGTCGTGACGCCACCTCCTACTGGTCGATAAAGACAGACCTGAAAAATGCCGGCGCCAACTGGAAGGACGAAAAGGTGGTGACGGACAAGGGCATCATCACCTCCCGCAGTCCCGAAGACCTCGATGCCTTCGTTGCGAAAATCGTCGAAGAGGTCGAGGAAGGCCGCCACGAGCGCCGCGCCGCCTAAGGACCGTACAATCCGTGCCGCCGGTCTCCGGCGGCACTCTTATTGGGAGACATCAATGAAAAGCAGATTGCTGGCCAGCGGCGCGGAGCGCACCTTCATTCTCATCGTCGAGCCGGAGGAAGAAGCCTTCGAGGCCATTCGCCGTTTTGCGGGCGTGGAAAACATCAACGGTGCGTCAGTGACGGCGATCGGTGCCTTTGCAACGGCAACCCTCGCCTTTTTCGATCTTTCGACGCGGGCGTACCAGGAAATACCGGTCACCCGGCAGAGCGAGGTTCTGAGCCTGCTCGGCGATATTACCCTTGATGAAAACGATGACCCCAATCCGCATCTGCATGTGGTTCTGGGCTTTGCGGATGGATCCACCAAAGGCGGCCATTTTCTGAAGGGCGTGGTGCGACCAACCCTGGAAGTGGTCATCCGCGAAACACCCGCGGAATTGCGGCGCAGCTATCGCCGGGAATTCGGCATCGCCCTTATCGATCCCGCCAAATAAACCGGCGGAACCGGGAAAACACCATTGCGTTATTCCCCCATGTGAGGGGCGGCATGGCGGCAGCGATCAATCGAAAAGACACCGGTGACGATGAGGTCAGACAGTTTTTGACCGGTCTGGCACGCGGCACGGCGGGTGCCCTCCTGTTTGCCCTGCCCATGCTGATGACCATGGAAATGTGGTTCCTCGGTCTTTACATCAATCCGTGGCGGCTGCTGCTGCTCTGCATTCTCAACCTGCCGCTGCTGCTGCTTCTCGCCCGTCGCATCGGCTTTGAGAATATTCATTCCTGGGGCCAGGCAGTGCGCGACGCGATCACGGCCTATGGGCTGGGCATAGCCGTCAGCGCCGCTGTGCTGTTGCTGTTCGGTATCCTGAACGACCAGATCACCGTCTCCACCATCATCACCAAGATTGCGCTGCAATCCGTGCCAGCGAGCATCGGCGCGCTGCTCGGCCGCAGTCAGCTCGGCCAGCATTCCGATGCACAGGACGAGGAAGAAGGCGAATATTCCGGCAAGACCGGTTATCCGCACGAGCTGTTCATGATGATGGTCGGCGCGCTCTTTCTGAACCTCAATGTCGCGCCGACGGAAGAGATGATCCTGATCGCCTACAAGGTGACGCCCTATCATATTCTGGCGCTTTGCCTGCTGTCGGTCGCCATCATGCACGGCTTCGTCTATGCGCTCCATTTCAAGGGCTCTCACCAGCTGCACGAAGGGCAGCAATGGTGGCAATCCTTCATTCGCTTCACCCTGCCGGGCTATGTCATCGCCATCGCCATCAGCATCTACACGCTCTGGACCTTCGAGCGTCTCGACCATACCTCGCTGTCGCAGATCATGAGCGCCGCCGTCATTCTCGGCGTTCCGGCTTCGATCGGCGCGGCCTCCGCCCGATTGATCCTGTGAGGACAAGATGACGATATCGAAGGGCAACAAACATACCGAAAGTTCCGATCCCCATTGGATAGAATGGGTGACAGGCGCGATCTGCACGCTTCTCGTTGCGGCCATGCTCGGCTGGATCGCCCATGACATCTATCGTTACCAGCCGGAGGATGCCCGTTTCGAAATTGCCGTCACCAGCGTGGAGGAGCAGTCCGGTCAGTACCGCGTCAAGTTCGATATCCGCAATCTCTCGATGACCACGGCGGCACAGGTGCAGGTGCGCGGCGACCTGCAGCAAGACGGCACGATGCAGGAAAGCGCTGATGTGACATTCGATTATGTCGCTTCGGAATCAAAGGATGCCGGCACGCTTTTCTTCCGCAACGACCCCCGCCGCGGCACACTCAATCTCAACGTCTCCGGCTATACCGAGCCGTAAGACCTCTCAGGACTATTTCATGCCGACATCCAAACTGACGAAAGAACGCGATCTCAGGGATTCAAAGCCGCTCTGGGCCGATAGCCCACGCATCGGCATCCGCAGCGGAACGACGCCAAAAGCCGATCGTTACGACACGATCGTCGTCGGCGCCGGCATCAGCGGTGCGCTAGTGTCGCACGCGCTGCATCGCCCTGGACAATCCATGCTGGTTATCGACAAAAGCGAACCGGTGATGGGCAGCAGCGTGGCCAGCACCGCGATGATACAGCACGAGATAGACACACCGCTGACGGAACTGAGAAAGATGATCGGCAAAGATGCCGCCGATAGGGCATGGCAGCGCTCGGCCCGCGCCGTCTTGCGTCTCGAGGAAATCGTCACTTCGCTCGGCATCTCCTGTGGCATGGCGCGCAAGCAGGCGCTTTACCTTGCCGGAGATGAAATGGGTTCACGCGCGCTGAAGGCGGAAGCGGCTGCGCGCGAGGAGGCTGGCATCAAGGCCAAGTTCCTCAATGCTGCGGAACTGAAAGAACAATATGGCCTGGAAAGGACCGCCGCCATTCTCAGCGACATCTCGGCCTCCGCCAACCCCGCGCAGTTGACAGCGGGCCTGTTGCGCCACACGGCGGGTGCAGGCGCTGAAATCGTCTCGCAGCTTGAAATCACCGATCTTAGAAGTCTTGGCGACGAGGTGGCCCTCGCCACCGCTGAAGGCAAAATCCTGTCCGCCCGCAATGTCGTCTTCTGCACCGGATATCAATTCCTGAAAATGCTGGAAAGCCCGAAACACCAGATCATTTCCACCTGGGCCCTGGCGAGCAGGAAAGGACTTGAGCTGCCAGACTGGCTGGAGAACCACATCGTCTGGGAGGCTTCCGACCCCTATCTCTATCTGCGCACCGATCGGAACGGGCGCATGATTGCCGGCGGCGAGGATGAGGAAAGTCCCACCTCCTTCCAGTCGGAGCGCAAGCTGGCCACTAAAACGAAGATTATCCGCAGCAAGATCGAAAAACTGCTCGGTGTCGATATCGGCGAACCGGAATATCGCTGGGCGGCGGCGTTTGGCACCACCACCACCGGCCTGCCGCTAATAGGCGCGGTTCCCGGCATGAAGAATGTCTATGCCGTCATGGGCTTCGGCGGCAACGGCATCACCTTCAGCCAGATCGCCGCCGAGATCGTGGCTGCCGCCGTCAATGGCGGCACGGACCCCGACGCCGATCTTTTCCGTTTGGGCTGATGCCCGCTCATTCGTCCTTGATACCGGCGACCACCTGCATGCGGCGAAGCGTCCAGAGAACGATGATGCCGACGCCAGAGGCAAGCAGCGCGAGCGGCCACATGCCGAGGCCGGCAGAGAGGCCAATCGCTGCCGAAAGCCACATGCTCGCCCCCGTCGTCAGGCCTTTGACATCACCCTTGGTATAAACGACCAAGCCTGCCGCGAGAAAGGCAATGCCGGCCGTCACGGCTTCCACCAGCCGGATGGGATCGAGCCGCGCCGCCTCATGGCCTTCCGCCATGGTTTCCATCATGTGGATGGTGATGACACAGAAGGTGACGGCGGCAAGGCCGATCAGCATGTTGGTGCGCAGACCGGCGGTGTTCTTGTGAAATTCCCGCTCCAGGCCGATCAAGCCGCACAGAATGACGGCGCCGAACACGCGCACCAGCAGCACCTCGAAAGGCATGGAAACATTCATGGAAAATTCTTCTGCAAGGCTCTGGGGCACTGTTGCGTCTCCTCCCGAAATTTCAACACAGTAAGTTCGGGAAGGCGGGTTGGTTCCGCGTGGCAATATAAACGTTGCGCACAACGGAGCCGGAACCATAGCGGCAACGAAAGGTTTGTCTCCCGTGCGAATGGCGCACATCATGCATTTTCACATCATGGGAGAAGGAACAATGGCCGAGAAGAAACTCGACGACCTGTTTTACGACACGCTGAAGGATATCTATTACGCCGAAAGGCAAATCCTGAAAGCCCTGCCGAAGATGGCCCGGGCAGCGACCGACCCGAAGCTGAAACAGGCCTTTGAAAAGCACAAGGAAGAGACGCAGGGTCATGTGGAGCGCCTGCAGGAAGTATTCGAAATCATCGGCAAGCGGGCGCAGGGCAAGACCTGCGAAGCAATCCAGGGTATCATCGCCGAAGGCGAGGAGATCATTGATGATTTCAAGGGGACTGCGGCGCTCGATGCCGGTCTCGTTTCGTCGGCCCAGGCCGTCGAGCATTATGAAATCGCCCGTTACGGCACGCTGAAAGCCTGGGCGGAAAAGCTTGGCCACACCAAGGCGGTTTCGTTGCTGGATGCCACACTCAAGGAAGAAAACAAGACCGACGATGCGCTGACATCGCTCGCCAAAACCTCGATCAATGCTGCGGCACAGAAAAAGGCGGCGTGATCGCCTCTTCGACCGCACAAGCAAAAACCGGAATGGTCTCCCATTCCGGTTTTTTATTTATCTGAAGCTGTCGCGTTTTACGGCAGCGTATAGGCGATCACATAGTCGCCCGGCTTGGTGCCGACGGAACCATGGCCACCGGCAACCATCACGACATATTGCTTGCCGCCTTCCAGCGCATAGGTCATGGGCGTTGCCTGACCACCGGCCGGCAGACGCGCTTCCCAGAGCTGTTTACCCGTGGTGAGGTCATAGGCGCGCAGAAAGTTGTCGACGGCCGCACCGAGGAAGGCGACGCCGCCCTTGGTGATCATCGGCCCGCCAATGCCCGGCACGCCCACCTTGAAGGGCAGCGGCAGCGGCGTCATGTCATAAACCGTGCCGTTCTTGTGCTTGTAGGCGATATCGCCGGTGCGCAGATCAGCTCCCGCGACATAACCCCATGGCGGCGCCTGGCAGGGGATTTGCAACGGACCGAGGAACGGCCCCATGAACACGCCATAGGGCGCGCCATCATTGCGGTTCAAGCCCTGTTCACTGCCCTTTTCGTCCTGACCCTTCGGCGGGATCTGATCGCGCGGGACGAGCTTGGAGGTGAAGGCAAGATATGTCGGCATGCCGAACATGACCTGCCGCTCGGGATCCACCGCCACGCTGCCCCAGTTGAACGTTCCGAAATTGCCCGGATAGATGATCGAGCCATTAAGCGAGGGCGGCGTATAACGGCCCTTGTAGTTCAGCTGATGGAAGCGGATGCGGCAGGCGAGCTGGTCGAACATGGAGACGCCCCACATGTCCTTTTCCTTCAGCGGCTCCGGCTTGAAAGACAAGGCCGTGGTCGGCTGCGTCGGAGACGTGAAGTCTTCGGGGATCGCACCGCCTGGTGCCGGTTCTTCCGTAATCGGCAGAAGCGGTTCGCCGGTGCGCCGGTCGAGCACATAGATGTCGCCCTGTTTGGTTGGACCGACAAGGGCCGGCACGCTCTGGCCGTCCTTGGTGATGTCGAGCAGCACAGGTTGGGCCGGAACATCCATGTCCCAGAGATCGTGATGGACCGTCTGGCGCACCCAGCGGTCCTTGCCCGTGTTGATATCGAGCGCGACAATGGAGGAGGAATATTTCTCCACATTCTCGCTGCGGCCCATGCCGAGCTGGTCCGGCACCTGATTGCCGAGCGGGACATAAACCAGGCCGAGGCCTTCGTCATAGCTCAGCACCGACCAGCTGTTCGGCGAGTTGGTGGTATAGGTCTCGCCCGCCGCAATCGGCTCGGTCTTTTCCGGATTGCCGGAATCCCAGTTCCAGATCAGGGCACCGCTATTCACATCGAATGCACGGATGACGCCGGACTGTTCCTGTGTGGAATAGTTGTCGTTCACCGCGCCGCCGATGATGATCTTGCCCGCCGCGATAACGGGCGGCGAGGTCGAATAATAATAACCGGCGGGATTGTATTTCATGCCCTGTTCAAGATGCAGAACACCCTGATCGGCAAATGAGGTGCAGACCTGACCGGTCGCAGCATCAAGCGCAATCAGCCGCGCATCCGAGGTCGGCAGATAGACGCGCTCGGCGCATGCCGTGCCTTGCGCGGCAATCGGTTCAGCATAATAGGAAACGCCGCGGCACGTCTGGTGCTGGCGGTCCGGATTGAGACCGACATTCGGGTCGTATTTCCACTTTTCCTTGCCGGTTGCCGCATCGATGGCAATCGCCCAATTATGCGGTGTGCAGATATAAAGCGTGTTGCCGACCTTGAGCGGGGTCACCTGATAGGTGGTTTCACCCACATCGTCAGGCAGCTTCACGTCACCCGTCTGGTAACGCCAGGCTTCCTTCAGCTGCGAGACATTGTCGACATTGACCTGCGTCAGCGGTGAATAACGCTGGCCATAGGGTGTGCGGCCATATTGATGCCAGTCACCGTCAGGTACATTGCCACCATAAGCGGGCGTAGCGGATGCCGTCTCCTGAGGCAATGAGCCGGGCTTGTCGTGCGGATCCTGCGCCATCGAATATCCCGCCACCACGATGGAGGCGAGAACGGACAGCGCAAGCGGCCAGGCATTGGGGCCATAATTCAGCCCGGTCGGGCTCGCAAAACCAAGCGGCTTTCTAACCCACGGGACCAGAAGCCACAGACCGATCAGGATGATCAGACCGCCACGCGGGCCAAGCTGCCACCAGTCGAAACCGACTTCCCAGACGGCCCATGCGAGCGTCGCGACAATGAAGACAGCGTAGACATGGAGTGCGGCGCGATTGCGCTTGAACAGCAGAATGGCCGTCAACAGGAAGGCCAATCCGGAAAGGACATAATAAAAACTGCCGCCCAGCATTACCAGCTGGGAGCCGAAACCAAACAGCGCAAGGCCGATCAGCGTGAGAACAACTGCAGTGACGGTGACTGCCATGAATGAAACCCCCGATTCCTGTCACTTTGGGTGAAATGAAATCGGGGCCAATCTGGTTCCACACAAACTATTCATTTGTCGTGAAAAATTTCACGTCATGGTCGCTATGGGTTTTGCGGCGCCCCCGTCGAGTCCTGCCGCGAGGGGTTTGTGTCGGTGGAAGCGGGCGGCGCTACACGGCCATTTGCAGGGTTGTTGTCAAAGGTTCCGGAGCCGGAAGGCTGCTGCGGCACAGGGGCGGTCTCGGTCTGCGTGCTTTGCGGACGGTTTTCATCCGGCTCAAAAACCGAATATTCAACAACCGCCCAGACGACCAGCGCGAGAAGAAAGCTGACAATCAGAATGACAAGAACCGGCCGTCCTCTGGACCCCTGCCGCGCCCGGGTTGCCGTCTCCCTTTTCGGAGCGTCCCGACCGTGGAGATAGCTGGCATTTTCTCTGGCCATGTCTTTTACTCCCTGTAACCTGTCAATTTAATCCGCAGGGCCACGGTTTTGTTCCAGACAGAAGAGAGAGCCTTCAGTTACACTCGGCCGGACGAGGCATATCCATATCTGGACAGGGGGTCGTCTCGATCGCGCTGAAGCTGTGCCTGAGCCCCAGCCAGGAGATTGTCCGCCAGACATCGGCATCCGCCGTTTCACCCGGCGCGTCCGGGAAGGTCCCAGCGCTCGCGGTGCCGGCAGGGGTCTGGTTCAACCGCACAGGCGGCCGCACGCCGCCAAATTCGGAATGACCGCTGGCAGCCCGATATTTTTTTGCCGCAGCGCGACGGCTGCGCCATACCGGCAGAATCTCCAGAAAAGTAAAAATTCTCAACATCATAATTATCAGGAAAATAGATCAATTAAAAACAGTGTCCGCACTCTGGCATGTTCGCTGGGAATGTGCACCCCTTATTGCGCCACAACCACAGCGAATAGTCAGATTGTGCTAATAATGCGCCATAAAATGTCAGATCAGCAGCATCAATCTTCACGTTTCAGCGTCCCACAAAGCTATGGAATGGAAAATCGCAGAATAATGCCGGAAGGAAGCGAGGCGGCTTCGCAGAACATGCTGGCAGAAATCACTTCGCGGTCCAGCCGCCGTCGATGGAAATAGTCGTTCCAGTGATCGACCGCGCCATATCGCCCGCAAGATAAACCGCCATTTCCGCCACTTCTTCCGGTTGCACAAATTGCCTGGTCGGCTGCGGCGCGAGCATCACCTTTTTCACTACATCCTCCTCGCTCATGCCATGCACCCGCGCCTGATCGGCAACCTGTGCGGCCACGAGCGGCGTCCAGACATAACCGGGGCAGATGGCGTTGCAGGTAATGCCGAGTTCGGCCACTTCCAGCGCCACGCTTTTCGTCAGCCCCACCACGGCATGTTTGGTCGCCACATAAGGCCCCTTGAAGGGGGAGGCGCGCAGGCCATGGGCGGAAGCGATGTTGACGATGCGGCCCCAGCCCCTTTCCTTCATGCCCGGCAGGGCCGCGTGGATGGTGTGAAAGGCACTGTCCAGCGAGATGGCGACAATGCGGGAGAAATCGGCGAAATCGAATTCGTCAATCGGTGCGACCTTCTGGATGCCGGCATTGTTGACCAGCACGTCAATGCGACCGAACTCGGCGATAACGGTTTCCGGCAGATGCGCGCTCTCGTCATAATGCGCGAGATTGGCTGAGAAATAGACCGGCCTGTGCCGCGCCACCTGCGCAACCATCTCCAGGGCCTGCGTCGCTTCTTCCGTCGTCTCTATGCCATGCACCGCGACCAGATACCCGGCCTCGGCAAAACGTTTGGCGATGGCGAGCCCGATGCCACTGGTGGAACCCGTAACGAGCACGGTTTTCGGTTGGTCCTCCATCGGCCTAGTCCTTCAGCTGCGGCAGGTTGCGGAAAAGTTCGAGTGCCTCAGGATTGGCGAGCGCATCGGCATTTTTCACCGGCCGGCCATGAATGGTATCGCGCACCGCGATTTCGGAAATCTTGCCGGAACGGGTGCGGGGAATGGCGCTGACGGCGATGATCCTTGCAGGGACATGCCGTGGCGTCGCGCCCGAACGGATGCGGTTGCGGATGGTCTTTTCCAGCTCTTCCGTCAGGACCGCACCACCCTTCATGCGCAGGAAGAGGATGACCCGCTGGTCGCCCTCGATATCCTGCCCGACGGCAATCGCCTCCTCCACATCAGGCACGGTTTCCACCTGCCGGTAGATTTCGGCCGTGCCGATGCGAACCCCACCGGGATTGAGCGTCGTGTCCGAGCGCCCATGAATGACATATCCGCCGGAGGGGCGCATTTCGGCAAAATCGCCATGCGCCCAGATGCCGGGAAAGCGGTCGAAATAGGCCGCCTGATACCGCGACCCATCCTCATCGCCCCAGAATTTGACCGGCATGGACAGATGGGCATTGCGGCAGACCAGCTCGCCGGCAACGCCGCGAACGGAACGCCCCTCATCATCCAGCGTATCGATATCCATGCCGAGCATCGCGCCCTGCAATTCGCCGCGATGCACCGGCTGCAGCGGATTGCCGCCGAGGAAACAGGCACAGATATCCGTGCCGCCGGAAATGGAGGCGAGATGCACATCCGCCTTCCAGTCGCGATAGATATAATCGAAGGATTGCGGGATGAGCGGCGAGCCGGTGGAGAGAATTGTCCTCAGCGATGAAAGATCGTGGCTTTCATGCGGTTTCAGCCCGGCCTTCAGGCAGGCGTCAATGAACTTGGCCGAAGTGCCGAAGGTCGCGATCCGTTCAGCATCGATGAGATCGATCAACCGCGCGGGATTGGGATAACCGGGATTGCCGTCATAGGTCACGAGCGTTGCGCCAAGCGCCAGGCCGGACACCTGCCAGTTCCACATCATCCAGCCGCAGGTGGTGAAATAGAAAAAGCGCTCGCCTTCCTGAATATCGCATTGCAGCTTCAGCTCCTTCATGTGCTGAAGAAGCAGCCCGCCGCCGGAATGGGTGATGCATTTCGGCTTGCCCGTTGTGCCCGAGGAATAAAGGATCGCCAGCGGCGCCTTGACGGGCAGTCGATTGAAGGCGATCTCGCCCGCCGCATAAGGCGCGACGAAATCCGTGAGCGTCACGCAGCCGAGATCGGCAAGGCTTTCGGGAACGGCGTCGCCGATCAGCACGATCTTTTCAGGAGCCGCACTTTCCGCCACGGCGCGGATGGTGGGTCCGACATCGATGCGCTTGCCCGCATAACCATATTCCGGCACGGCGATGAGGATTTTCGGATCGATCTGCGACAGCCGGTCAGAAGCGCCTGCCGGGCCGAAATCCGGTGAGCAGGACGACCAGATAGCACCGATGGCGCTGACCGCCAGATAGCTGACGATCGCCTCGATATCATGGGTGACGATGGCGCCGACGCGGTCGCCTTCCTTCACGCCGGCATGGGCAAGCGCCTGCACCAACCGGGATACGTCGTCGTAAAGCTCTCTGCGGCTGATCTCGCGCCGCGTGCCATCGTCGCGATGGGCGATGATGGCTAACCGCTCATCCGCATCGCGCAGCAGGTTTTCGGCGTAATTGAGCCTTGCGCCCGGATAAAACTCAGCCTCCCGGATCGCCGCTCCCGGTTTGAACGCCGCGTCGCCGCGTGTGCCGATGATCCCGAGTTCATCCCACAACGCATCGTAAAATTCATCCGGCGCGTCGATGGACCAGCGCAGCAGGCCGGCATAATCATCAGAGGCCTGCCCGTGCAGCTTTGCCGTTGTCGTCGCGAAAGCGAAAAGCGCCGAGCGCTCCACCCTTTCCCTTGGCGGCACCCACAGAATATCCGACGGCGTGGCGTCCATCATGCCTCGCTCCCGCGCAGCATTTCGACGATGGCGGAAAAATCGCGCCCGCCGCTTCCTTCGCCGACGAAGTTTTCATAAAGCGCCGCTGCCGCCGCACCGAGCGGGGTGGAAGCCCCGGCTCCATTCGCCGCCTCCTGCGAAAGCTTCAGATCCTTCAGCATCAGGGCCGCCGCAAATCCGGGCTGATAATCCTTGTTGGCGGGCGATGTTGGCACTGGCCCCGGCACCGGGCAATAGGTGGTGAGCGACCAGCATTGCCCGGAAGAGGTGGAGGCGACATCGAACAGCGCCTGATGCGAAAGCCCGAGTTTTTCGCCCAGAACAAAAGCTTCCGAAACGGCGATCATGGAAATGCCGAGGATCATGTTGTTGCAGATCTTGGCCGCCTGGCCGTTGCCGCCCTTGCCGCAATGCACGATCTTCTTGCCCATCGCTTCCAGCACCGGCTTTGCCGCAGAGAAAGCCGCAGCCTCGCCGCCGCACATGAAGGTCAGGGTGCCCGCCGCAGCCCCGCCCGTGCCGCCGGAAACGGGCGCATCGACCGAGGGGCAACCGGCGGAAGCAGCCAGCTCATGTGCTTTCAGGGCACTTTCCATATCCACCGTCGAGCAATCGATGAGAAGCATTCCAGCAGGGATTTTCCGAACCAGATCGCCATAGACCGACACGACATGTTCGCCCTTCGGCAGCATGGTAATGATCACCTCTGCCGCTTCGATGGCCTCGGCGGAATCCGCCGCTACGGGAACGCCCGCCTCTCTCGCCGCCGCGCGGCAGGCGTCGGAAAGATCGTAACCCCTGACGTTATATCCGGCCTTGACGAGATTGGCGGCCATGGGCAGGCCCATATGTCCCAGCCCGATAAAAGCGACGGTCTTCATCGGAGCGCTCCTTTCAGCGATTATCCGCAAGGATCATGTCGGCAGCCTTTTCGGCAATCATGATCGTCGGGGAATTGGTATTTCCGGATGTGATGCGCGGCATCACCGATGCATCGGCGACGCGCAGCCCGGCGAGCCGGCGGAATTTCAGCCTGTTATCGACCACGCTTTCCATATCCGACCCCATGCGCAGCGTGCCGACGGGGTGGAAGATGGTGGTGCCGATATCGCCCGCCGCCTTGGCAAGATCATTGTCGTTTTCGAAGGAGGGACCCGGCTTGTATTCCTGCGGCTTGAACCGGGCAAAGGCCGGCTGGGCGACGATGCGGCGCGTCAGCCGCATGGAATCGATGGCCACCTGGCGGTCGCCTTCTGTCGATAGGTAGTTCGGGCGGATTTCCGGCTGCATGGCGAAATCCGGTCCTTTCACATGCACTGAGCCGCGGCTTTCCGGCCGCAGATTGCAGACACTTGCGGTAATGGCAGGAAAAGTGTGAACCGGATCACCGAACTTGTCGAGTGAAACCGGCTGGACATGATATTCCAGATCGGCGGTTTCCTTTTCCGGCGAGGAACGGGTGAAGACACCAAGCTGGCTCGGCGCCATCGACATCGGCCCGGAGCGCGTCAGCGCATATTCGAGGCCGATCCTCGCCTTGCCGAACAGGCTGGAGGCCCTTTCATTCAGCGTCAGAACACCGGAAACCTTATAGACCATGCGCAGCTGCAGATGGTCCTGCAGGTTCTCGCCCACACCCTGAACCTCCGCCACCGTATCGATACCGGCGGCTTGCAACACATCGCCACGGCCGACACCGGAAAGCTCCAGAATGTGCGGCGAGCCGACCGCGCCGGCGGAAAGCACCGTCTCGCGCCGCGCCCGCATCTTTTTCAAGACGCCGTCATGGTGAAACTCGACGCCGGTGACACGGTCTTCTTCGATGATGAGACGCTTGACATGGGCCTTGGTCAGAACCGTCAGGTTCTTGCGGCCAAGTGCGGGCTTCAGAAAGGCTTTTGCCGTGTTCCAGCGCCAGCCGGCCCGCTGGTTGACGTCGAAATAACCGGCGCCTTCATTGTCACCCCGGTTGAAATCATCGGTCGCGGGAATACCCGCCTCGCCCGCCGCCTTCTGGAAGGCGTCCAGCACATCCCAGCGCACGCGGGCCTTTTCCACCCGCCATTCACCGCCGGTGGAATGCATCTCGTTCTTGCCGCGATAAAAATCCTCCGACTTCAGGAAATAGGGCAGGATGTCGTTCCACCCCCAGCCCTCGCAGCCGAGCTGCCGCCACATATCGTAGTCGCGCGCCTGGCCGCGCATATAGATCATGCCGTTGATGGAGGAGCAGCCACCCAGAACCTTGCCGCGCGGATAGATCAGCGAGCGGCCGTTAAGGCCCGGCTCTTCCGCCGTTTTGAAACACCAGTCGGTGCGCGGGTTGTTGATGCAATAGAGATAACCGACCGGAATATGGATCCAGTGGTAATTGTCGTTGCCGCCCGCTTCCAGAAGCAGCACTCGGTTGCTCGGATCTTTCGAAAGGCGGTTGGCGAGAACGCATCCGGCACTCCCCGCTCCGATGACGATATAGTCATATTCGCCCATATTTTTCTCCATACGCCAGCCTTGCCGCACCGTCCCGGACGCGGAGGAGGCAGTTCAAGTGTTTTCAAAAATGTCTAGCCGCGGTGCTGGAAGCCGAGTTTTCTCCCAAGCCGCGACGCGTAAAATTCGCCGATCAAACCGCGCCGGAACACTAGAACGCAGGCCATGAAGACAAGGCCGGTAATGATGGTGACCGGGAAATCCGATGTTGCGAGATAGTTCTGCAAGGTGACGACGAGGCCCGCGCCGAAAATCGGGCCGATCATGGTGCCGATGCCGCCGAGCAGCGTCATCAGGATGACTTCGCCGGACATCTGCCAGGTCACGTCAGTCAGCGTCGCGAACTGGAAGACCAACGCCTTCAGACCGCCCGCAAGACCGGCAAGCGCCGCCGACATGACGAAGGCACCAAGCTTGTAACGCTGCACGCTGTAGCCCAGCGAAATGGCGCGCTGCTCGTTTTCGCGGATGGATTTCAGGATCATGCCGAAGGGCGAATTGACGAAACGCCAGATGACCAAAAGTGCAAGAACAAAGGCGGCCAGCACCGTGTAATAGATATTGAGCGGCGCATTAAGATCGAGAAGGCCGAAGAGATGGCCGCGCGGCACGCCCTGCAGGCCATCCTCGCCATGGGTGAACGGCGCCTGCAGGCAGAAGAAATAAAACATCTGCGACAGTGCCAGCGTGATCATGGCGAAATAGATGCCTTGGCGGCGAATGGCGAAAAAGCCGATGACAAGTCCGAGAAGGGCAGCACCCGCCATGCCGATGACAAGGCCGATCTCCGGCGTGACGCCCCATTCCTTCACCGAATAGGCGGTGAAATAGGCGGCGCCGCCAAAAAACGCCGCATGGCCGAAGGACAGCAGCCCGGTATAACCGATCAAGAGGTTGAAGGCGCAGGCAAACAGCGCAAAGCACAGGAGCTTCATCAGAAAGATCGGATAAACGAACATCGGCGCGGCGATCAAAGCGGCGAGCCCCGCCAGTATGAGAATAGCCTTGATTGTTCCCGCAGTCGTCGAAACTTCCGTCTGCGGCATCGCACCGGCAGTGGGGTTATGGGTGGCTTTGGACATATCAGGCGTCCTTTCCGAAAAGTCCGGCGGGGCGGATGAGCAGCACAAAGGCCATGATGACGAAGATGACGATGTTGGAGGCTTCCGGGTAGAACACCTTGGTCAGCCCTTCGGCGATGCCCAGCATATAACCCGTGACGATGGCCCCCATGATCGACCCCATGCCGCCGACGACGACCACGGCAAAGACGACGATGATGAGATTGGTGCCCATCAGCGGCGAGACCTGATAGATCGGTGCTGCCAGCACGCCGGTGAAACCGGCAAGGCCGGCACCCAGCGCGTAGGTCAGCGTCAGCAGCACCGGCACGTTGATGCCGAAAGCCTGCACCAGCGTCGGGTTTTCGGTGGCGGCGCGCAGGTAGGAGCCGAGCCGCGTCTTTTCGATCAGCGCCCAGGTGGCAAGGCAGGCGACCAGCGAAATGACGACAACAAAGGCGCGGTAGTTCGGCAGGAACATGAAGCCGAGATTTGTGCCGCCCGCCAGCTCACGCGGCACCGAATAGGGTTGACCTGCGGCGCCGTAAAGCCAGCGGAACGTGCCCTCCACCACCAGCGCGAGGCCGAAGGTGAAAAGCAGCCCGTAAAGCGGATCGAGATCATAAAGCCGCGACAGCAGGAACCGTTCGACGATCGCGCCGAAAAGCGCAACGACGAGCGGTGTCACCACCAGCGCGACCCAGAAATTGATGCCGAAATATTGCAGGCCGAGAAAGGCGACGAAAGCGCCGAGCATGTATTGCGCCCCATGCGCAAAATTGATGACGCGCAAAAGGCCGAAAATGACGGCAAGGCCGAGCGACAGCAGGGCATAAAACGAGCCGTTGATAAGGCCGATCAGCAATTGCCCCAGCAGGGCCTGAATTGGAATGCCGAAGATCATCGTCATCGTTAAACCCCCAGCACTTTATTGAGTTCGCCCATGCGGCCGGAAAGCTCAGCCACCGGAAAGTTGCTGACCATCTGGCCGTGATCCATGAGGTAGAAGCGGTCGGCGATACGGCTTGCGAAACGGAAATTCTGCTCCACCAGCACCACGGTCATGCCGCGGCTCTTCAGCTTTTGCAGCACCTCGCCGATGCGCTGGACGATGACGGGGGCAAGTCCCTCCGTCGGCTCATCGAGCAGCAGCACCTTCACGCCGGTACGCAGGATGCGCGCCATGGCGAGCATCTGCTGCTCGCCGCCGGAAAGCTTCGTGCCGGGGCTCATGCGGCGCTCATGGAGATTGGGGAACAGTTCATAGATTTCATCGAGCGTCATGCCGCCGGATGCGACGACGGGCGGCAGCTTCAGGTTTTCCTCGACACTCAGCGTCGCGAAGATGCCGCGCTCTTCCGGCACGAAACCGATGCCGTATTTTGCCGTGCGATGCAGCGGCACCGGCATCATATCCTTGCCCCCGAGCTTGATGACGCCCTTGCGGTTGCGGATGATGCCCATGATGGTGCGCAGCGTCGTGGTTTTACCCACGCCGTTGCGGCCGAGAATGGTGATGGTTTCGCCTTCGCCGACGGTCAGATCGACGCCATGCAGCGCCTGGCTTTCGCCGTACCAGGATTTCAGATTGGAGACTTCGAGCATTGCCGCCATATCAAGCCTCCTCCGTGCCCATATAGGCCGTGCGCACACGCGGATCGGCGGAAACGGCGGCATAGTCGCCCTCCGCCAGAATTTCACCGCGCTGGAGCACAGTGACGTGGTGGCAGATATCGGCCACGACTTTCAGATTATGTTCGACCATCAGCACCGCACGTGTCTTTGCCACCTCGCGGATAAGCTCGGCGACATGGGCAACATCCTCACCACCCATGCCGGCCATCGGTTCGTCCAGCAGCAGAACCTTCGGATCGAGCGCCAGCGTGGTGGCGATTTCGAGAACCCGCTTGCGGCCGTAAGAAAGATCGGCCGCAAGCGCATGTTTTTCCCTTGTCAGGCCAACCGTTGCGATCAACTCCTCGGCGCGGGCATTCAACCTGTCGAGCGACGAGAGCGGCAGCCAGAATTGCGTTGCGAGGCCATTCGGCCGCTGCAACGCCACCCGCACGTTTTCCAGAACCGTCAGATGCGGAAACACCGCCGATATCTGGAAAGACCTGACGAGACCGAGCCGCGCCACCTTGTCCGGTGGCGTCCTTGTTATATCCGTTCCCATGAAGGTGATCGCCCCGCCTGTCGGCTGGAGAAACTTGGTCAACAGGTTGAAGACCGTAGTCTTGCCGGCGCCGTTCGGACCGATAAGCGCATGCACGCGAGCATGGTGGACGTCGAGATCGACATTTTTCACGGCCGCGAATGCGCCGAAGGTCTTGGAGAGACCGCGCGCCGAAAGCACGACGCTGGGTTCCGCCTGCCCGGCGAGGGCGGGAGCGATCGTCATGAAACTTTCCCCTTTATTGCTTCAGTCTTTTATTGCGTTACCAGCGGGCAACCGCTTTTTGCGGGGTCCATGAAGGCTTCCTTGCCGGGGATCGTCGCAAGCACCTTGTAATAATCCCACGGCTGCTTGCTCTCATCCGGCTTCTTCACTTCCATGAGATACATGTCGTGGATCATGCGGCCATTGGCGGCCACATGGCCGTCCTTGGAGAAGACGTCGTTGACGGGCATTTCCTTCATGGCCTTGGCAACGGCATCGGCATCATCAGTGCCGGCCTTTTCAATGGCCTTCAGGTAGTGCAGCACGGCGGAATAGGTGCCGGCGTGTACCATGTTCGGCATGGCGCCGGTGCGTTCCTTGAAACGCTCGCCGAATTTGCGCGATTCATCGTCGCGGTCCCAATAAAAACCTTCCGTCAGCGTCAGGCCCTGCGCCGCCTCAAGACCTAGGCCATGCACTTCGGCAAGCGTGAAGAGAAGAGCGGCGAGCCGCTGGCCACCGGCAACGATGCCGAATTCAGCTGCCTGCTTGATGGCGTTGGAGGTATCGAGACCGGCATTGGCAAGACCGATGACCTTCGCACCCGATGACTGCGCCTGCAGCAGGAACGAGGAATAATCCGTCGTTGCCAGCGGGTGCCGCACCGAACCCAGCACCTTGCCGCCATTGGCCTTGACGAAATTGGCGGTGTTTTCTTCCAGCGAATAACCGAAAGCATAGTCGGCGGTCAGGAAGAACCAGCTGTCGCCGCCCTGCTTCACCAGCGCGCCACCGGTGCCGACCGCCAGCGAATAGGTGTCATAGGCCCAGTGGAAACCATAGGGGCTGCACTGCTTGCCGGTCAGTTCGGTGGTTGCCGCACCCGTATTGATGGTGATCTTCTTCTTGTCCTTGGACAGCGCCTGTACAGCCAGACCCACCGAGGACGAAGTCAATTCCATGATCGAATCGACCTGTTCGGTGTCATACCATTGCCGGGCGATGTTGGATGCCACGTCCGCCTTGTTCTGGTGGTCGGCGGTCACCACCTCAACCGGCGCATTGAGCACCTTGCCGCCGAAATCCTCAACCGCCATTTTCGCGGCCTCGTAAGAGTACTTACCGCCAAAGTTGGCGTAAACGCCCGACTGGTCGTTCAGGATACCGATCTTGACCTTGCCGTCCGAAATCTCGGCGGCATAAGCGGCGGTGCCGGCGGCCAGTGCCATGGCCGTGGATAAAACGATACTCTTGCGCATGACTTCTCCTCCCAGAGATGATTGCGAGCCTCAGATTGTCTGTGCAACAGTGAACGAAGTCGCATGGCGATCGTTGCGGGTGCTGCATCGAAACGGTCACGCCACTCTCCTCAAAGCGACGCATCCTCATTTTAGATTTCTCGAATTCCTCGGTTGACACAAGAGCACGGCATCATCAAATTTCGAACAGGAACTGTTCATTTTTGAACAGAACTCGCAATGGGAGACCGAATTGGCCACGCCTTTTACCTGGGATGACCTGCAATATTTTCTGGCGGTGGCCCGCACGGGACAGCTCTCGTCTGCCGCCCGCAGCCTGCGCACCAGCCACGCCACTGTCTCCCGCCACATCGACCGGCTGGAATTCTCCCTAAAAACCAAGCTGTTCGAGCGAAACCCGCGTGGTTACGAACTGACGACGGTGGGGCGGCGGCTGGTCGATACGGTCGAGCGTATAGAGGCGGAAGCGGAAAGGCTGCAGTCGGATATTTCCGAAAGCGGCAGCCTGCTGCGCGGCGTGGTGCGGCTCAGCGCGCCGGAAGGTTTTTCCAATTTTTTCTTCGTGGAGAGGCTGAAAGACTTCGCCGCCACCCATCCCCACATCATGGTGGAGATGGTGACGATCCAGCAAATCATGGCGCTTTCCAGAAAGGAAGCGGATGTGGCCGTCACGCTCGATCCGCCGAAAGCCGGCCCCTACATCAACGAACAGATCATCGATTACACGCTGCATATCTATGCCTCACGCTCCTATCTCGCGGGGCGGCCGAAAATCACGCGGCGTGAGGATTTGCCCGACCACTTTTTCATCGGTTACGTACAGGACCTGATTTTTTCGCCGGGCCTCGATTATATGCGCGACGTGATGCCCGGCCTGCGCCCCAACTTTCAATCATCGAGCATTTTCGCCCAGCTGACCGCCACGCTGAGCGGCCGTGGCCTGTGCATATTACCGAACTTCATCGCCGCCCGTTTTCCGGATTTACAGATGGTTCTTGCCGACGAAGTGGAACTGCGGCGCGGTTACTGGCTGACCAGCCATCAAGATTTCGCCAATGTGCCGCGTGTGCGCTCGCTGATGGATTTCATCCTGACGACTGCGCGCGCCCACGAAAATCTCTTCATCCTCGACCGCAGGACGATTGCCTGAAACGACCATCGTTCACATTTCGGCGACACCGTGTTTACGGGTGGCGGATTGGAGGATGCGTGCGGTTGCCTATATGACTGACAACAACGAAGCCGGTTTGTGAAAGCTGGCATCCTCCGACATCTGGAAGGTCATCATGAAAAAGATCGGATTTTTATCCTTCGGACACTGGACGCCCTCGCCCCAGTCGCAGACCCGTTCGGCGGCCGATACGCTGCTGCAATCGATAGACCTTGCCGTGGCCGCTGAAGAACTCGGCGCCGACGGCGCCTATTTTCGCGTGCACCATTTCGCCCGCCAGCTTGCCTCGCCTTTTCCGCTTCTGGCCGCCGTCGGTGCCAGAACAAAAAACATCGAGATCGGGACCGGCGTCATCGACATGCGCTATGAAAACCCGTTCTACATGGCGGAGGATGCCGGTTCGGCCGACCTCATCGCCGGTGGACGCCTGCAACTCGGCATCAGCCGTGGTTCGCCGGAACAGGTGATCGATGGCTGGCGTTATTTCGGCTTCCGCCCGGCCGAGGGCGAGACCGAAGAAGATATGGCGCGGCAACATACCGAGGTGTTCCTTGAACTTCTGAAGGGCGAAGGTTTCGCGCAGCCGAACCCGAGACCGATGTTCCCGAACCCGCCCGGCCTTTTGCGCCTGGAACCGCATTCCGAAGGGCTGCGTGAGCGCATCTGGTGGGGTTCGAGTTCCAACGCGACGGCGGTGTGGGCGGCAAAGCTTGGCATGAACCTGCAAAGCTCCACCCTGAAGACGGATGAGACGGGCGAGCCTTTCCATGTCCAGCAGGCGCAGCAGATCCGTATCTTCCGGGAAGCCTGGAAGGAAGCTGGCCATGTCCGCGAACCGCGCGTTTCGGTCAGCCGCAGCATCTTCGCGCTCGTCAACGATCGCGATCGGTCCTATTTCGGTTACGGCAATGAAGGCGACGACAAGATCGGTTATATCGACGACAAGACGCGTGCGATCTTCGGGCGCAGCTATGCCGCCGAGCCTGAAGCGCTGATCGAACAGCTGAAAGCCGATGAAGCCATTGCCGAGGCCGACACGCTGCTCCTGACCGTGCCGAACCAGCTGGGCGTCGATTACAACGCCCATGTGATCGAGACGATCCTGAAGCAGGTAGCGCCGGCTCTCGGCTGGCGCTAACGGCTTTTCCCTAAAAATGAACAAGGCGGCGCATTCTCTGCGCCGCCTTTTTTATTTCACCGCCTTGCCATAACGGGCGAAGCTTTCCGCCAGCGGCGTCGTGCTGGCGCCGGGCTGCTCCGGACGTTTGTAAACGCCATCGCGCACATGGATCGGCTCTTCGAAATGATCCTTGATCCACGGAATATATTCAAGAATGGTCGAAGCCGGATGCCAGTAGCTCAGATGCACATGCACCTGGCTCATCTCACCGGCATGCGGCACCACGGGCAGTCGGTGGGCGAGCGCCAGATCGGCGACTTGAATATATTCGGTGATGCCGCCAAGCCGCGTCACATCCGGCTGGACATAGGCGACCGCGCCGGCATCGATGAATGAACGGAACGCATCCACCGTATAAAGCTGTTCGCCGAGTGCAACCGGAATGGATGTGCTGCGCGCCAGCCGCGCATGGCTGGTGACATCGTCATACCAGAGCGGCTCCTCGAACCAGTAGATATCCAGATCTCTCGCCGACGCGCAAAACCGCTGGCATGTCGGCAGATCCCACTTGCCATTACCGTCAATGGCGATGCGGATGGAGGAGCCGACGCGCTTGCGGACAGCGGCAAGCCGCGCAATGTCGATATTCGGATCATCATGACCGACCTTGAGTTTCAGGCGAGTGAACCCATCCTCCTCCACGGCCTTTGCACTGCCGGCCAGCAGGTTTTCCAGCGTAAAGGAAAGCCAGCCGATATCGGTGTTGTAAGCCTCCACGCCTTCCGTGCGGGCGCCGCCGAGATATTGCCAGAGCGGCACGCCCGCCTTTTTCGCCTTGATATCCCACAACGCCACGTCGATGGCGGCAAGCGCCAGATGGGTGATGCCCGCCCGCCCGACCCATTGCAGCGAGGGGTAACGGGCAAGTTTCGTCCAGAGTCTCGAATGTTCCGATGCATCCTCACCCAGCAACAGGGGAGCATAACAATCGCTGATGCAGGACGTAATCAGCCTGTCGGATGGCAGATGCGCGTGGGTGCCGGTGAAACCATAACCCTCAATGCCGTCGCTCGTCGTGATTTTTGCGCCAACGACGCCCCAATGGGTGATGCTGTGGGTAGAATCGGAGATAGAATCCGATGTGAGCGGCAGATGCAGGATGAAAGGTTCGACTGCGGTAATTTTCATGATCGGTCATTCCTCGATGCTTGAACGCTTCTGGGGAGGAACATGCGGACTCCCCAGATGAGGCATCGTCCCGCGATCAGTGACCGCAAGAGATAAGACCGTCGGGGATTGCCGCGCTACCCTCCTCCAGCAGCCGGCTTCCGATAACGAATAGAGCTAACGGAAAAGCCGTCATTGTAAAATAAAAAATTTTTTATTTTTAATATTTGATTATTGCCTGTCCTCCAAAGCTGGGCAATGATGTGGCCATGAACACACTCGTCAAAGTCACGCTCGCCGAACAGGCGCACCGGGAACTGCGCGCGCGCATCGTCAGCGGCAAATTGCGCGGCGGCGAGCGCCTGCTGCCAAACGAGCTTGCCGCCGATCTCGGCATCAGCCCCACGCCGGTCAAGGAAGCCTGTGTGAAACTCGAGGCCGACGGGCTGGTGGTCAACTCTTCAAGGCGCGGCATGGTGGTGCGCGATTTCACGGTGGAGGATGTGGAAGAGCTCTACGCCGCCAGAATGCTGCTTGAAAAAGGCGCCGTCGAAGTGGCTTTCGACGCCGGGCAGCTGGATGGCCCGCTGCATGCGCAGCTTCTGGAAAGCCTTGCGAAACATCGCGAATTCGCCAAAGGCTCGACACTGGATGAATTGTCGAAAGCGCTTTTTTACGATCGCAGCTTCCATACGACCCTTGTGTCGGCCGCGCGCATTCCCGTCATTTCCGGCTCGCACGAGCGCATTCTCGACCAGACCCACACGGTTTTCGTCTCGATCCTCGGTGATTACGCCCGTTCGGTCGAGGAACACCAGAATATCGCCGACGCCATCGCCGCCGGCAGCAAGGCCCAGATCGTCGATGCCCTGTGGCGGCATCTCGAACGCAGCCGCCAGAACACGCTGCGTCAGATCCGGCTGCTTAAAGAGGGTGGGGCCTGATCCATTTAGAAGACCCTGATCTATTCAGAAAACAACGGGAGGAACTGACATGCGCGAAAATCCGGATGCCGAAATTCCAGCGGCACGAACCGCGACTACCCCCTTCCGCATGGGGATTTCGCATTGATGACAGACAGGCTTTCCGCCGCCACCCTTCCCCGCCTGCCACAATCCGTGGCAACGCCCACCTATGATCGCCAAACGGTCACACCCGGCATCGTGCATCTCGGGGTCGGGGCGTTTCACCGGGCGCATCAGGCGGTTTTCATTGATGACTGCCTCAATCGCGGTGAAACACAATGGGGCATCATAGCCGCGTCGCTGCGCAGCCCGGACACGCGCGATGCCATAGAACCGCAGGACAATCTCTACACATTCTGCTTACGCGACGGCCAAAGCGAGCACCTGCGCATCATCGGCTCCATCATGGAGACCATCGTGGCGCCGGAAGACCCCGAAAGGCTGGTGGAGCGGCTATCCGATCCGCGCGTGCTCATCGTCACCCTGACCGTGACGGAAAAGGGTTATCTCACCAATCTCGCTTCCCGCAGCCTGCTGCGCGACCATCCCGATATTCTCCACGACCTTGAAAACCCGGACCGGCCACGCTCCATCTTCGGTTTCATTCTCGCTGCTACGCAACGCAGGCGCAAAGAAGGCTCGCTGCCGCTGACGCTTCTTTCCTGCGATAACCTGCCCGCCAACGGACATGTGTTGCAAAAGTTGCTGCTGGAATTCGTCGCACTTGCCGACCCTGAACTGGCCCCGTTCATCGAAACCAATATCGCCTGCCCCTGCTCCATGGTGGACCGGATCGTTCCCGCCACAACCGAGGCGGACCGGGATGCGATATCAACGGCACTTGGGGTGCGCGACGCTTGGCCGGTGGTGGCAGAGCCCTATTTCCGCTTCGTCATCGAAGACCGTTTTCCGCATGGAAGGCCGGCGCTCGAAAGATCGGGTGTGGAGTTCGTCAGTGACGTCGAGCCCTACGAACATATGAAACTCAGAATGCTGAACGGCTCCCACAGCGCCATCGCCGCCATAGGCCAGATCGCGGGCCTTAAAACGGTTGCCGATGCATGGGGTGAAAAAACCGTGCGCGATTTCATCGACGCCTATTGGCGCGAAGTCGGCCGGACGTTGGACCCTGCGGTCGATGGAGCAGAATTCGCAGCCGGCCTCAGGGAGCGTTTCGCCAACCCCTCCCTGCAGCACAAGACCATGCAGATCGCCTCCGACGCCTCGCAGAAAGTGCCACTGCGTATTCTTGGTCCATTGCGCGAATTGCTGGAAGAACAGGCCGACAGTCGCGCCGTTATTTTTGCCGTCGCTTTGTGGATCAGATCCTGCGCAGACAGGGATGAAAAGGATCAGCCGATCACCATTCTTGACCCCGCTTTCAAGGAGTGGGATGCGCCGGACCAGCTGGCAATGGCACCGGATGCTGTCGTTGACCGCTTCCTCACCTTCACGCGCACATTCGGCGACGACTTGCCGGGCAACGAAAATTTCGTGTCCACCCTGAAAGCCGCCTATCGTGACATCCGCGAGCAAGGCGCACTTGCCGCTATCGGCATGTTTTTAAAGTCCTGAAAAAGCAACAGGCCGGAAACCCGGCCTGTTTTCTAACTTGATGCTTCTACGCTCAGGCCGTTGCGGCCTGCCGCGCCGCCTTGCGGCGTTCCACGCGGGCGCGGATGGCATCGACATCCGTGATCGGTGTCGCAGCGAAGAGCTGGCGCGTATAGGGATGCTTCGGATCGGCGAAGAGTTCCTCGCGCGTCCCCTGCTCCACCGCCACGCCCTTGGAGATGACCATCACATCGTCGGCGATATAACGCACCACGGAAAGATCGTGGCTGACGAAGACATAGGTCAGCTGAAACTCTTCCTGCAAATCCGCAAGCAGGTTCAGCACCTGCGCCTGCACCGAAAGATCGAGCGCCGAGACCGGCTCATCCAGCACCAGCAGTGCCGGGTTGAGCATAAGCGCGCGGGCGATGGCAATGCGCTGGCGCTGGCCGCCGGAGAACATGTGCGGATAACGGTTGAAATGCTCAGGACCGAGACCGACCTTCACCAGCATGGCTTCGGCCCGCTCGCGACGCTCGGAAGCCGGTATTTTCGTGTTGATGATGAGCGGTTCCATCAGCACGTCACCCACCTTCTGGCGCGGATTGAGGCTGCCATAGGGGTTCTGGAACACCATCTGAACCTTGGAGCGCATTTCCGTATCGGGGCGGCGCCTGGCGATATCGACCGGCTTGCCTTCGATCTTGAGTTCGCCGCCGGATGCCGGATCGATCAACGCGATGATACGCGCAAGTGTCGACTTGCCCGAACCGGATTCACCGACGATGGCGAGCGTCTTGCCACGCTCGACGGCAAAATCGACGCCCTTAAGGGCCTGAACCGTCTTGGCCGCGCCAAACAGGCCGCCCGGAACGTGATAATCGCGGGTAATGCCCTTGCCTTCGACAACAATGCTCATTGAACGCCCTCCTTGCCGAAGAAATCGGAAACCGTGGGCAGGCGGTCGCCGGTGGCGTTTTCCGGCAGGGCCGAAAGCAATGCCTTGGTATAGGGATGCTGCGGGGCCTCGAACAGACTCAGCACATCCGCCTCCTCCATCTTGCGGCCCTTATATTGCACCACGACGCGGTCCGCGGTTTCCGCCACCACGCCCATGTCATGGGTGATGAGGATCAGCGCCATGCCGTATTCTTCCTGCAGGTTCATCAGCAGATCGAGAATCTGCTTCTGGATCGTCACGTCGAGCGCAGTCGTCGGCTCGTCGGCGATCAGCAGGCGCGGTTTGGAGGCGATTGCGATCGCGATCATCACACGCTGGCACTGGCCGCCGGACATCTGGTGCGGATAGGCATTGAGCTTGGTTTCCGGCTCGGGAATGCCGACCGCGCGGAACAGTTCCAGCGCGCGCGCCCGGGCGGCGGAACGGCCCATGCCGAGATTGAGGCGCAGTACTTCCTCGATCTGGAACCCGACCGTAAAGGACGGGTTGAGCGAGGCGACCGGCTCCTGGAAGATCATGGTGATCTCGCGGCCGATCACCCTGCGGCGCTCCTGCGGCGACATGGTCAGCAGGTTCTTGCCGTCGAAGGTCATTTCATCCGCGGTAATCGTCGCGGTATCGGGCAGAAGCCCCATGACCGCGAGCATCGATACCGACTTGCCGGAACCGGATTCACCGACGATGGCCAACACTTCATGCTTGTCGACAGATACGTCGATGCCGTTGACGGCGGTAAAGGCGCCGGTGGCGGTGGCAAATTTGACGGTGAGGTTCTTGATTTTCAGCAGGCTCATCGCTCAGCTCCGCTTCAGTTTGGGATCGAGCGCATCGCGCAGACCGTCGCCCATCAGGTTGATGGCAAGCACCGAGATCAGGATCGTCAGGCCGGGAAGCGTCACGACCCACCAGGCGCGCAGAATGAACTCGCGCGCTTCGGCCAGCATCGTGCCCCATTCGGAAGCGGGCGGCTGGGCGCCCATGCCGAGGAAGCCGAGGGCGGCCGCATCGAGGACCGCAGACGAGAAGGACAGCGTCGCCTGCACGATCAGCGGCGCAAGGCAATTCGGCAGGATTGTCTTGAACATCAGCCGGAAATTGCCGGCACCCGCCACACGGGCGGCGGTGACATATTCGCGTCTGAGTTCGCTCATGACGGCCGCGCGCGTCAAACGTGCGAAATGCGGCTGATAGACGATGGCGATGGCGATCATGGCGTTGGTAAGGCCCGGCCCGAGAATGGCGACCAGCACCAGCGCCAGCAGCAGCGACGGAAACGCCAGGATGACATCCATGACGCGCATGATGACGGTATCCACCCAGCCGCCGAAAAAGCCGGCGACGAGACCGATGACGATGCCGCCAACAAGGGCGATGGAAACGACGACGACGCCGATGAACAGCGAATATTGCGCGCCATAGATCAGCCGGGACAGCATGTCGCGACCGACCGCATCGGTGCCGAAGAAGAAGCCGGCGCGGCCACCTTCCTGCCAGACGGGCGGGACAAGAAGCGCATCACGATATTGCTGCGTCGGATCATGCGGCGCGATCAGCGGCGCGAAAACCGCCACCAGCACCAATAGAGTAAAGACGGCAAGGCCGATGACGGCGCCACGGTTCTGACGGAAATAGAACCAGAAATCGGCGATCATCCGGCGGCGAATGGCGGCGTCCGAAAGGCGGACGCCGGGGGTGGTGGTCACATCGCTCATTTGTGACGGATCCTTGGATTGATGAGGCCATAGGTCAGATCGACAAGCAGGTTGACGACCATTACCAGGCCCGCAATCAGCAGCAGGCCGCTCTGCACGACCGGATAGTCGCGGCGCGAGATGGAATCGATCATCCACTTGCCGATGCCCGGCCAGGAAAAGATTGTTTCGGTCAGGATGGCACCCGCCATCAGCACGCCAATCTGCAGGCCGATGGTGGTGATGACCGGGATCATGGCGTTGCGCAGCGCATGCACGCCGACGACGCGGGAGGCCGACATGCCTTTTGCACGGGCCGTGCGGACATAATCCTCACCCAACACTTCCAGCATGGCCGAGCGCGTCTGGCGCGCAATGACCGCCAGTGGAATGGTGGCAAGCACCACCGAGGGCAGGATGAGATGCGACAAGGCCGAGGCGAAAGCCCCCTTCTGCCCGGAAATCAGGCTGTCGATCAGCATGAAACCGGTGACGGAGGGGAAGAAATACATCAGCGAGATGCGGCCCGACACCGGCGTCCATTGCAGGATGCCGGAGAACATGATGATCAGCAGCAGACCCCACCAGAAGATCGGCATGGAGAAGCCCACCAGCGCGGTCGTCATGGAAATCTGGTCGAACCAGGAGCCACGGCGAATGGCGGCGATGACGCCGACCGGCACGCCGATGACGGTGGCGATGATGATGGCAACGAGGCCAAGCTCGACCGTCGCGGGGAAGAGCGACAGGAACTCGGTCAGAACAGGTTTCTTGGTGACCAGCGAATTGCCGAGATCGCCCTGAAGCAGCCGTCCGAGGAAATGAAGATATTGCTGCCAGATGGGCTGCGCGAAGCCGAGCTGTTCGGCAAGCTGCGCATGCCGTTCGGGCGATATGCCGCGTTCGCCGGCCATCAGCAGCACGGGATCGCCCGGCAGAACGCGCACGAAGGCGAAGGCGACGATGGTGATCCCGAGGAAGGTCGGAACGAGATAGAGAAGTTTGCCGAGAATGAACCGGATCATGGTTTTTTCCTGAAAAGACGCGCGGAAGAACAAGGTTCTTCCGCGCGTCCTGTTGTTTGGGATTACTCCGCGATATCGACGGATTCGAAGGTGAAATCGCCAAGCGGGCTCATGGTGAAGCCGGAAACCTTGGCGGACATCGGAACGAACTGCGTGGAGTGCGCAAGCGTCGCCCACGGAGCCTGTTCCTTGAAGATCACCTGCGCCTGCTCATAAAGCTTGGTGCGCTCGGCAACATCAGTGGTCTGCTTTGCCTTGGAAAGCAGCTCGGAGAACTCCTTGTTGCACCACTGCGCGCGGTTTGCACCACCTTCGCCGGTTGCGGCGCAGGAGAGCAGAACGCCCATGAAGTTATCCGGGTCACCGTTATCGCCGGTCCAGCCGAGGATGACGGCACCGTCGCGGTTCACTTCGGTCGACTTCTTGAGATATTCACCCCACTCGAAGGAGACGATCTCGGCCTTGACGCCAACCTTCGCAAAATCCGACTGGATCAGCTCGGCCGTGCGGCGTGCGTTCGGCATGTAGGGACGCTGAACCGGCATCGCCCAGATCTTCATCGACAGGTCCTTGACACCAGCGGCTTCGAGAGCCTTCTTGGCCGCTTCCGGATCGTAGGCATCATCCTTGATGCTGTCGTTATAGGACCACATTGTCGGCGGGATCGGGTTCTTGGCAACCTGGCCGGCGCCCTGGAACACGGCGTCGATGATCGCCTGCTTGTTCATCGCCATGTTCAGCGCCTTGCGGACTTCCGGCTTGTCGAAAGGCGCAACGGTGGTGTTGTAGGCGAAGTAAGCGACGTTCAGACCCGGCTGCTCATCGAGCTTGAGGTTCTTGTCGGCGCGGATGGTGGCAAGATCGGCCGGGGCCGGGTAAGGCATCAGGTGGCATTCGCCGGCCTTCAGCTTCTGCAGACGCACGGCGGCATCAGGCGTGATCGCGAAGATCAGATCGTCGATCTTCGGCGCGTCACCCCAGTAGTCGGCATTCTTCTGGTAGCGGATGACCGCGTCCTTCTGATAGGCGACGAACTTGAACGGACCGGTGCCGATCGGCAGGTTGTTGAAGTCTTCCTTGGTGCCGGCCTTATCAAGCGTATCGGCATATTCCTTCGACACGATCGAAGCGAAAGGCATGGCGATGTTGGCGAGGAACGGAGCTTCAGGGCGCGTCAGCACGAACTTGACGGTGTAATCGTCAACCTTGACGATTTCCTTGATCAGCGACGGCATTTCCATGGAGTTGTAATATTCGTAGGTGATGCCTGCGATATACTGGTTCCACGGGTTCTTCGCATCACCCTGGCGGTTGTAGCTGAAGATCACGTCATCGGCGTTGAAATCGCGGCTCGGCGTGAACTTCTCGTTGGAGTGCCACTTTACGCCCTTGCGCAGGTGGAACGTGTATTCGAGGCCATCGCTCGAAACATCCCATTTTTCCGCAAGGCCCGGCTCGACTTCGGTCGTGCCCTTCTTGAACTCGGCCAGACGGTTGTAGACCGGGTGCGCGGAGGCATCGAAGGTGCCGCCAGCGGTGTAAGGCGACGGATCAAAGCCTTCCGGCGATGCCTCGGAGCAATAAACGAAGGTCTTCGCCATGGCAGGCACGGCGGAAGTGATCGCAATCGCAGAGGCGATAAGCAAACTGCGGGTCAGCGTTTTCATCTGGTGGTCCTTTCCCTCTTTTTCTGAGTTCCTGCGGCCCCGTTCGGGGGCCTACCTCTCCTGGTCGGCAGCGGCACGAAACCCGTGTCGCCGTTCGGTCCTTTGCCTCCCGACCCATTACCCGGCGACCGGCTGAAACAGCCGGTCGAGGTTCTTTTCCGGCGGGCAGAACCAGCGCGGTCCCGCCTCCGTCATATAAACAATGTCCTCAAGACGGACGCCGCACTCCCCATAAACGCACAGCATGGGCTCGATGGAAAAGCACATTCCCGGCTCAAGCGCCGTCGCATTTCCTGCAACGATATAGGGTTCTTCGTGAATATCCAGCCCAAGCCCGTGGCCGGTGCGATGCGGCAGACCCGGAAGCTGATAATCCGGGCCGAAACCAGCCGCCTTCAGGCTGTCGCGCGCGGCCTTGTCGACATCCGAACAGGCAGCACCAACCTTGGCCGCGTTAAAGGCCGCAGCCTGAGCATCGCGTTCGGCGTTCCAGAGAAAGCGCTGCCGATCCGTCGGCTGGCCGAAAACATAGGTGCGGGTGATATCCGAACGGTAGCCGTGAAGAATGGCGCCGAGATCGACCAGCACCATGTCGCCTTCATTCAGCGTCTGCGCATAGGGAACGCCATGCGGATAGGCCGTCGCCTCGCCAAACTGTACCGCCACAAAAAGCGGTTTCATGCCAAGGGCAATATGCGCGGCGTTAACGAAATCAGCCACTTCGGTGGTGGAAATGCCGGGACGAAGCCCTTCGAATACGGCCTTCTGCACCCCGTAACTCGCATCCATCGCAGTCTGGATGATGGCGATCTCGGCCGCGGACTTGACCTGTCGCTGCGCGACGATCATCGGCTGGGCGGACATGATCCGTCCTTCCAGACGCTGCATCAGGGCGGATGCGAAAACAAACGGTGTAGCGGGGTCGATGGCGACAAGATGGCCGGGACAGGAAAGTGCCGCGACGCGTCCTGCCATCAGGTCGAAGGGATTTTCATCCTCTTCCCAAACAGCGACTTCGCCCTTGATGCGAATGAGGGTCTGAAGTTTCGGCTCTTCGAATGTCGGGCTGATATAGATCGGTGCGCCCTCAGCTGGCACCAGAGCGCCATGAATTCGCTCCGAAAGGCCAAGTGACAGACCGGTATAATAGGTCAGCGACGATGATGCATCGAGCCAGACCGCCTTGATATTGTCCTGGATCATCCGCGCTTGAAGGCCGCGTAGCCGCAACCTGAGCTCGTCTTCAGCGATCGATGAAACCGCGATCGGCTGAAACCGCTTCAGCGCCTCTTGAAAGTCTGCCATTCTCTCCCCGCCGCTTTCGGGCGCACAGACACAAGCGTGTCGGCCACCTCCCAAGCGTTCTTTTGCCCATGCTTAAACACAGGCCGAGGGCTAAGCAATGGGCCAGCACGGGGTACCGCCACAAAACTGTGCATATTCATCTAGACATAACGAAAACGTGATCGACACGTGTCCGATTCCTGCGCTCGTCGCCTTGACGCAGAAATCTGAAATCCCCCGGAAATCCAAGGGGGAAACGCGGGTAGACCGCCAGCTGCCAGGGCACCGGGCAGGACTCGCCGACAAACCGCTCCGGAAAAATAGCCCTAAAAAGGAAAAAGCCTGCCGCGGGAGGAGGTGCGGCAGGCTTCAAACTTGATCGGCGACTGGGAGGAGGAGTGCCACCGATCCACATCGAGCGACGCTGGGAGGAGGAGTGCGTCGCTTCGATGATTGAAATATAGCGACATCTGCTGTTTTTAACAGAGCAAGTCTCGCAATGCAGCATTGCATTTTTGCATAGCTTAGAAATACCTGCCCGGTTTTTCAGCACTCCCTGAAAGCCGTCGAAATCAACTTTCGCGATGGACCTGAAAACCGGCAAAGGACTGGTTGACCGGCATGAGTTCGAGACTGTTGATATTGATGTGTTTGGGCTGCGAGGCGACCCAATAGATCGTATTGGCGATATCGTCGGCCGTGATCGGATTGACGCCCTTATAAAGATTGTCCGACGCATCCTGGTTGCCGCCCGTGCGCACCAGCGTGAATTCGGTTTCGCACATGCCGGGTTCGATGGACGTGACGCGCACCCCCTTGCCGTGCAGGTCCGAACGAAGGCCAAGCGAGAATTGCCGCAGGAAAGCTTTCGTGCCGGCATAGACGTTGCCGCCGGCATAGGGCCAGTGTGCGGCAACCGAGGAGAGGTTGACGACAATGCCCTTGCGCTCGATCAGCGTGGGCAAGACAAGGTGGGTGACGTTCAACAGACCAGTGATATTGGTGTTCACCATGGTCTGCCAGTCTTTCAGCGGTACCTGCGGCGCCGGCGCGGTGCCAAGCGCAAGGCCGGCATTGTTGACGAGAATATCGATGTCCCGGAAGCCCTCCGGCAAAGCGGCCAACGCCTTTGCCGTCGCATCCTCATCGGTAATGTCGAAAGCGGCACCATGGAAGGCCGAGCCGAGTTCAGCCGCCATCGCCTCCAGCCGTTCCGCCCGCCGGCCTGTGCCGATGACCTTCCAGCCTTCCGCGATGAAACGCCGCGCCGTAGCCTGGCCGAAACCGGATGTGGCGCCGGTGATAAGAATGGTACCGCTCATGATGATGTCTCCGCTAATTTCGTTCTGTCAGGATCAGCCTGTCCCAGTAATTTCTCCGCCGCCGCCGCGAGGCAGCGTTTATAGGCGTCGAGGTCCGTATAGAGCGCCTCTTCAGGTGCATTGCCGACGATGATGACGCCGCCACGCCGCAGAATTCCACCATGCAGCATGAGATTGTCGACCATGTCGAAATTCTCGATCGACAGCCCGTCCGGCCCGCGATACCGGCCCGTTTCATCGATGGTGGCAACACCGCCGTAATGCGCCTTGATGCGGGTAAAGTGATTGGCCGCGACATTGGTATAGGCGAAAACCGGCTTGCCGAGCGCGCACATGAAACCCAGCTCAAAGCTTGTTCCCGTATCAGCGGCGATACCGCGAAACGGTGTGAGATTGGCAATCACCGCATCCGCTTCCAGCATCATCCGCTCGTCGACGGCATTGATGTTGCAGCCATGGCCGATCCGGGTATCCGCCGGCGGAATCTGCAGATCACCCGGTGAAAGCGGCGTAAAACCGACATCCCGCGCCAGCGAGGCCTTGAGATCGAGCATTTCACGCGCGTTCGGGAGGAAGACTTCCGGTCCGGCGAGATAGATTTTCTTTGTCATCGGGAATTCATGCATTTTGTAAGAAAAGGATTTCCCGAACCTAACCCGGGGACTTTCGCAAAGGCAAGCGCGAAGCCGCACCGAACCGACCCATAAAACGGTATCGTCGGGCCATTCTTTCCGTTATAGCCGGAGCAACCGACTGCAATTTCTGGAGCAAGACATGGCCGCAACCATTCGCTATCACGAAGGCGATATTTCCGCCGAAGATACTGCGCGTTATACCGGGGCCATCGCAATCGATACGGAAACACTCGGGCTGGTGCCGCGCCGCGACCGTCTCTGCGTCGTCCAGCTTTCGCCGGGCGACGGCACCGCGGATGTCATCCGCATCGCCGCCGGACAGAAGCAGGCCCCCAACCTCGTGCGCATGCTCGAAGATCCCGCCCACCAGAAGATCTTCCATTACGGCCGTTTCGATATTGCCGTCCTGTTCCACACCTTTGGCGTGACGACGACACCGGTTTTCTGCACCAAGATCGCCTCCCGCCTCACCCGCACCTATACAGACCGGCACGGCCTGAAGGACAATCTGAAGGAAATGCTGGAAGTCGATATTTCCAAGGCGCAGCAATCCTCAGACTGGGCCGCGGAGACGCTATCGCCCGCACAGCTCGAATATGCCGCCTCCGATGTGCTGCACCTGCATGCGCTGCGCGACAAGCTGACTCACCGCCTTGTGCGCGATGGCCGCCTTGATCATGCCGACGCCTGTTTCGCGTTTCTGCCGACCCGCGCCAAGCTCGACCTTCTCGGCTGGGAAGAAACGGATATTTTCGCCCATAGCTGAGCGTTTTTACGCCTGGTTAAGCACTGATTTACCGAATTTACCTATTCTCGGCCGCAACTTTGGGTGGCCGGGATTTTTCAGATGATTACTCCGCTGCAGCAGACAGCCAGCATAGCCGTCAGCGACCTCATGCGGTCGATGGTCGAGACTATCGAGGAACGCCAGCGCGAAGAGCAGGAAAAGGCGAACGGCACCAAAAAGGATGAGGCGGTCAAGACCCAGCCGCAGCCGGACCAAAGCCAGCGTGTCGCCAATGAAAAGATAAGCGCCTATCTGTTCGGCATCATGAAACCGGACCCGGATGCCTTTGCGTCGCTCGTCTCCCGCTTCTCCTCAGCCCTTGGCGTCACCCAGGAAAACGACGAATCGAGCTTCTCGTTTGCGCGAAGGCTTCAGGACGCGCTGACCCTGACAGACAGCTTCGAGAAGGCCGATGCGCAGGGAAAAGCCACGACAATTTCCCTGAAATCCTTTGGCGTTTCTGAAGCGCAGGTCGTGGATGTGCTGAACAATGGCGTTACCGCCAAGACCGACCCCATGGCGGCCCTTGCCGCCCGCATTGCACAAAGCGCTGGCCTGACGGGCAAGGAAGAAGATTTCGGTGTGCAGATGTCGGATGCCATCATGGCGATGCGCGCGACCTTGCCGAAAAGTGTCGATGATCTGGAAGAATCCACCGGTTTGAAGGAACTGGGCGTTTCAGCGCAGCAGATGATCGCCGCCATCGCCAATCCCTTCGGCGACGCGGCGCGCGCCGTGAAGGATGCCCTGAACGAGCAGGCGCAGGGCACACGCTTCATGACACGCGAGACCCTGAAGGTCATCCAGCGCCTGGAAGATGTCGCCGACCCGAAAACCAAGGAAGAATTACAGGCAGAGCGCGGCGAAGATCGCATCGGCGAAGTCAACGATGCCGAAGTGAAGGCCGAGCGGGAACAGGATATCCAGAGCCGTGATGCACAGGGCAAACTGGAGGATGTTCAGGAACTTCAGGACGTCGTAAAGGAACACATCGACGCTGCCGCCGGTGAAAAAACGGATGGCACGGAGGGGCAAGGTCCGGTCGATATTTCATCGGAAATCGCCCTGATTTCGGTGCTTGCGGCCACGCCGGACGAAGAAGCTACCCCGGCTGAAAACGATAACGCGCCTGCCGAGGCGGACAAGGCCAAAACAGACGCGACCACGACACCGGACGATGCGGAAGCATTGCTGGATGCGATGGCGGTTGTCGATGACGCCCGCAACACCATTTTGCCGATCTCGATCGACGACAATGGCCTTTATGAACTGCTGAAGAAAAAGGCGGCATGATTGCCGCTTGCGACCGTATTTGAGCGAAACATGATGTGAGTTCAGACATGTCCGATATTTCCGGCCTATCCGGCAGCGCCGGTCTCGATGCCGAACCGAATACCGCACAGGCATTGCTGTCGATAGCTGCGCCGCCACTCGCCCCTGACAACGCAAACTTCCTCACGCCCGGCGAGGATGATGACATCATCGATCCCGTGGAAATTCGACCCGAGAGAAGTTTTCCCAAGGCGAGCTGGCTCGATGCCATGCCGCCCGAGGCCATGGAAGTTCCCGTCAGCGAACCCGACCACATTTCCTCGGTCAATTCAGACGATAACGGGCTTTACCGCATGTTCATCGGCGTTTCGCCCTGAACGAGGCCGTCCGGCACAATTTATGGTTAGCCAAATATTAATATCTGCGCGGCAAGCTTCGACTTGATGATTCTGTGTGTGCCGAAGAGAGCTGGCATTCGCGCCAGCGGCATATACGGGCGCTCCCGCATGAGCGGGCGAGATGACACCTGTACATCACCGGCGCGGCAATCTTTCAACAGACGGGCCAGATGCGAACCAGAGAGCCAGTGGGGATTGGCCCTTTCGCAAGCCAGCGGCGGTAATCGATAGGAACGGAGCGCACCCATGTTACCGCCTGTACCGAAAATTTCGGCAGCCGATGCCGCCTATGGAACGACAGTTCCGCCGGCGACCCGCGGGCAGCCGAAAGAAGCCGTGATCCCGCAGGTGACCAATCCTGCTCCCGACAATGGCAGCAGTATTTTTGCCAAAGCAGCGGTCGCCTCGCTGACCAGTGAATTTCAACTTTCCCGCAGCACCGCCGTACTGGCGGAAACGCTCGGTAAATTGATGAACCTGCCACGGCGCGACGGTGAAGCCATCGAGACTTATGTGGTGCGCCTGACGGATGCTCTGCGCGCCATGCCCCCCGCGCAGCGCCTGGCGCTGGAACAGCAGGTCAGCAAGGCCCTGCAGGGCTTGAGCCTTTCGATGCTGGCCGAAATTCTGAAACAGCCCACCGGCCCGGAAGCGGCCCGTCTCGCCCTGCTGATCGAGCTTTCCCGTTACAAGGGAATGGATCTGGCGGCGAAAGCGGTGGTTTCCTCTTATCAGCAGAATAATCCCGCCAGTTCGGCACCCACACAGCCGAGACCACAGAACCCTCAAAGCCCGAGTTCCGGAAACCACCAGAATGCGGCGGCGGCAGCGCAACCGGCCAACGCGGCAACGGCTGCCCGACTTCTGCCTTTGCCCATCAGTCCGCCCGCCCTTGGTGGCGCAGCGGTAAAAAACATCATCGCGGCGCAGATAGGGCCACCGGATCTGCGGACGAGCCTTCCCGTACCGGCAACAGACATGCCCGAATCTGCGCCGGCAGCCTCAAAACCGGAGGGAAAAGCGGAAGGGGCGGGACGTCCGCCTCAATCACCCGCAGGCAACGTGACCAGGGAACTAACGGCAGAGGCACGCCCGGCAAATTCGCCGCGGGCTGAAAATGGCGAGATGCGCCCGGCACTGCCGCATCGGGATATGGTGAAGGCAGAGCAGAAGGAAATGCGCACGCCCCTGGCCTCATCTTCTGGCCAGCCTGCGGGCGATGCCAAGACCATGGAAAACCTGCTGCTTGCTGCCCTTGCCGGAAAACTTCCTGCCAAAGCCACGCCAGGCGCGCAGCCGCCTGCTCTACCACCCGGCACCGCGCCGCAGCAGCTTGAGAATCAGCCGGCCGAAAAGACCGCGATGCCAACGCCGCTCGCCCATCCCTCCGGCGAGGAGGCGGAGACGATTGCCAACCGTCCGGAGGCCCAGCCCCTCCCGCGCGCAGCACTCGATCCGGAAACGAGGATGGCGATGCTCGAACAATCGGCCTCACAATCGCTGATCGCCGCGGCCCTCGCAAAAGACGGCACACCGCTGCCGCTGGTCGCCTATCCGCCGGCGGAGGAGGAATATGAATCGGAAACACCACCCCGCGGTGGCGGACCGTTTTCTGAAGATGAAGCGGAAGGCGAGGCTGAGGGCGAAAACGCCGAAGGCCCGGACGAGACGGAAGAACGGGTGGCCGCCAATGACGAGACCGGCGAACAGGAAAGCCCACCGGAAGCGGCTTACGACGACAATGCGGAAAATTATTATCTCAGAATGAGCGGCGTGCTCTGAATTTCAAGTGACCCGCCCGTCTCCAATGACGCGAAAACTGCGCCAACAAAAAACCCGCCGGAAAATTCCGGCGGGTTCTTCATTTCAAAAGATCAGAGCGATTATTCGCCGCGGTTCTTCAGAGCCGCGCCGAGGATGTCGCCGAGCGAAGCGCCCGAGTCGGAAGAACCGAACTGTGCGACGGCTTCCTTCTCTTCAGCGATTTCCAGAGCCTTGATCGAAAGCATGACCTTGCGATCCTTCTTGGAGAAGTTGACGACGCGGGCGTCGAAAACCTGACCGACCGAGAAACGCTCCGGACGCTGATCGTCGCGATCGCGTGCGAGGTCGTTGCGGCGGATGAAGGAGGTGAGGTCTTCGTGGTTGACGAGCTTCACTTCTACGCCACCATCGTTGACGGCGATGACTTCGCACGAAACGACTGCATTCTTGCGCAGGTCGCCGGACGATGCGGCTTCGCCGACAGCATCCTTGCCAAGCTGCTTGATGCCGAGCGAGATGCGTTCCTTCTCGACGTCAACGTCAAGAACGACAGCCTTCACGACGTCACCCTTGTTGAACTCTTCGATGACCTGTTCGCCCGGACGGTTCCAGTCGAGATCCGACAGGTGAACCATGCCGTCGACATCGCCTTCGAGGCCGATGAACAGACCGAATTCAGTCTTGTTCTTGACTTCGCCCTCAACTTCAGTGCCGGCCGGATGGCTGTAGGCGAATGCCTGCCACGGGTTTTCCAGCGTCTGCTTGAGGCCGAGCGAGATACGGCGCTTGGACGGATCGACTTCGAGAACGACAACGTCGACTTCCTGGCTCGTGGACAGGATCTTGCCGGGATGTACGTTCTTCTTGGTCCAGGACATTTCGGAAATGTGGATCAGGCCTTCGATGCCCGGCTCCAGCTCGACGAATGCACCGTAGTCGGTGATGTTCGTGACCGTACCGGAGATCTTCTTGCCAACCGGGTACTTGGCGGAGATGCCATCCCACGGATCGGACTCGAGCTGCTTCATGCCGAGCGAGATGCGGTGGGTTTCCTGGTTGATGCGGATGATCTGAACCTTGACCTGCTGGCCAATGTTGAGGATTTCCGAAGGATGGTTGACGCGGCGCCATGCCATGTCGGTAACGTGCAGCAGGCCATCGATGCCGCCGAGGTCAACGAACGCACCGTAATCGGTGATGTTCTTGACGACGCCGTCAACAACCTGGCCTTCTTCGAGGTTCTGAACGATTTCAGAACGCTGCTCGGCACGCGACTCTTCGAGAACCGTACGGCGCGAAACAACGATGTTGCCGCGACGCTTGTCCATCTTGAGGATTTCGAAGGGCTGCGGGTTGTGCATCAACGGGGTAACGTCGCGGATCGGACGGATGTCGACCTGCGAACGCGGAAGGAAGGCAACAGCGCCGTCCAGATCGACGGTGAAACCACCCTTGACCTGGTTGAAGATAACGCCTTCGACGCGCTCGCCAGCTTCGAACTTGGCTTCGAGCTTGACCCAGCTTTCTTCGCGGCGAGCCTTCTCGCGCGACAGAACGGCTTCGCCGAGGGCGTTTTCGATGCGCTCGACGTAAACTTCGACTTCGTCGCCGACCTTCAGCGTGCCGTCCTTGGACTTCGCGCCGAATTCCTTCAACGGTACGCGGCCTTCAACCTTGAGGCCGACGTCGACGATGGCAACGTCCTTCTCGATTGCCGTGACGATACCCTTGGCAACATAGCCTTCGGCAAGATCGTTGGAGGCAAAGGATTCTTCGAGAAGCGCTGCGAAATCTTCGCGCGTGGGGGTAGATACTGACATGAAATCTCCTGGTTGCATCCGCGCAAGGGCGAATACAAAAGCGCCGGTGGGCTAGTGTTGTTGATACCCGAACCCATGCCCGCCTTTTTAAAAGGCTTTCCGGCGCAAGGACATGTCTTCAGGCAATTCCGGACTAAACGCGGACCGAAATGAAGCGGTTCCGCGAAAAACCTATTTCCTCAGGGCGGCGTCGATGATCGCCCGCGCGGCCTGAAACGCCGCCTCTATACTCATTTCCGACGTATCTAGCAAGTGCGCGTCTTCAGCCGGTTTCAACGGGCTGTCGGCGCGGCCCATGTCGCGCTCGTCGCGTTGCCTCACCTCGGCGAAGATGGCGTCGTAATCGGCCTCTCCGCCATTGGCCAGAATTTCGTCATAGCGGCGTCGCGCCCGCACATCCGCCGACGCGGTAACGTAAAGCTTCACCGGCGCGTCCGGGCAGACCACCGTTCCGATGTCTCGGCCGTCCAGCACCGTGCCCGGCTCCCTTGCCGCAAAACGCTGCTGCGCCTTGACGAGTGCGCGCCTCACCCGCGTCATCACCGCAATTTTCGACGCCGCTTCGCCGATATTGTGCCGGGAAAGCACCGAGCGATCGAGGCCGGCAAGGTCGAGCTCCAGCGCCACCTTTTCGGCCACGGCCTCATCATCAAGCGGCAGGCCCGCATCGAGAAGGGCCTTGGCGGTGGCCCTATAGGTCAAGCCGGTATCGAGATGATGGAACCCATAGATTTCCGCGATCCTGCGTGACAAAGTTCCTTTGCCGGCCGCAGCCGGCCCGTCTATGGCGATCGTGAATGTCATGAAGCTCTCTGCCTGTGTGTGCGTCATTCATATAATATAGCGTGCGGTAGCTTCCAATCTTCATCAGCAGCCCGGCATATAAGGTGCGTTGCAAGGGCAACGCCCGAAGTTTGTCTTTGACACGAAAGACCGCAACGATTAAGGGGACCGGCTAGAAATTTTACAGTCTATGCCGGTTTTACGGCGTACACACCGAAACTCATTCGACAATTTGAGGCTTAGACAGTGGCAAAAGCGGACCTTGGTACCAAGCGCACAGACCCCGACACCGGCAAGAAGTTCTACGATCTGAACCGCAATCCGGTCGTTTCTCCCTATACCGGCAAGTCATGGCCGCTCTCCTTCTTCGAGGAAAGCACGGCACAGGCAAAGCTCGAGCAGGCTGAGGAAGAGGAAGTAGCGGAAGTCGATACCGAAAACACGGAAGTCGAACTCGTATCGCTGGAAGATGCCGATGGCGACAACAGCGGCGACGAGATTCCGGATATGGGCGACGACGAAGACGACGTGGAAATCGGCGACGACGACGACACCTTCCTTGAAGCCGACGAAGACGACGACGATGACGACATGTCCGGCATTATCGGCGTTACGGGCGACGACGAAGAAGCTTGATCTTATTGGATAAACCAGCCCGGCGACAAAAAAATGAAGCCGGGCTGTTTTTTGTGCTTGCACTCTTCGATTAGCCGAAGTAGTAAGCCGCCACCGAACGGAACAACAGCCGCTTCGGTTCCCGGAACCGGACGAAATGCCGGAACCCTTATGGGGCTATAGCTCAGCTGGGAGAGCGCTTGCATGGCATGCAAGAGGTCAGCGGTTCGATCCCGCTTAGCTCCACCAAATCTTCCCAGACACGATAAATCACACGCTGACGGGCATTTCCGAAGGTCTTATCGGCCAGTTGCCAGCGTCTCCTGCAATAGCGCCCGGACATCCTGCCCTTTGATCCTGCATTCAACGATCAGGATAGCCCCACCCTCTTCCGCTACCCGGCATTCGAGATATTTGCCGCGCAGCCGGTTCTCCAATGCCTTGAAGGCGTTCAGGCCGCAGGCATAGCGGCGGCCGTCAGCACCGGTACAGACGCGGTTACGGTCGACGCTCTCTACACCGGCAAGGCGGAATTCCTGACCCTTGAAAGTGAAGCGATTGCTGGCGACCACGCGCAGGCGCTGGTCCGCATGTATTTTTAACGGATAGGGATCGGGCGGAGTGGGGATGCGTTCGTAATTCTGGTGACGGGTATCGACCTTCACCGGGGAGGTCGTCCACAGCATCTCCGTGTTCGCCGCAAGGCCGGCAGTCTCATATCCATCTTCGCCATTGAGGAACGAGGCGATGCGCATGCCGGCAACGCCGAACCCTATCACCAGCATGATCTGAAACAGCAAAATTGCGATCTGCCGAACCATGTCACCAAAACATCAAAAGCGATAAAATATGACCCTATCCCGATCCAGAGTAGGAGAGACGCGGCATTACATCAACAGGACCTTGCGCGCGGTAACGTCGCGCACCGTGCCCATTGCCATGATTGGAACACCCTCGCGGTCGTGGATCACCCTACCCGTCGTTCTCAGCCAGCGAAAGCCGCCGGCCTTTAGCCCGATCCGATACTCCTGATCATAAAAGTCACCGCTTGTCAGCGAATTATGGACCGCCCTTGCCACACGGGCGCGGGAACTACCCTCCACCTGCGCAATGAACGCTTCCACCGGGATGCCGTGAGAAGCCTCTTCAAAGGAGAAATCGCGCAGACGCGAAGCCACCGCATCCAGATAAACCAGATTCTGGCCTATGCTCCACGTATAATAACCAATCAGCGTCTCTTCCAGAGATATATCTTCTAACATCGGCTTTCTACACTATATAGATGCTTATAACTTTTTTATAACATAACAAAAAATGCATGACTAATCACAAGATTTTATCCATTTGTTTGATTATATGCTACTTTAGACTTAATGCAGATATGGAAAGCACTTTGCCGCCTGCCGCGTGTTGGCGAACCAGCCTTCCTGTGCCAAAGAAGGTTGATACCGCAACCCAAGACAGGAGTCGCCGTGACCATCGGGCTTGCCCATGCTGAACTCATTGCCGTCGTCACCGCCATTACGGGAGACGAACCGCGGGTGATGACCGTCCGGGCGGGCGCGGCACTTCCCTCAGGCCCATTCGAATTTGGGCACAGAACGCTGCAAAGCGGGCTGCGGGAGTGGATCCACGAGCAGACCCATCATCCGGTCGGTTATCTCGAGCAGCTTTACACCTTCGCGGATCGCGACCGTAACAACGATATTCCCGGCGGAAGAACCATCTCCATCGGTTATCTGGGGCTGGTTCGCGAGCAGGAATCATCCGGCAACGGACGCGCGCTCTGGCACGGCTGGTATGAATATTTCCCTTGGGAGGACCATCGGCAGGGCCGCCCCGCAGTTCTGGATACCATCATCGACAGGTTGCGGGCCTGGGCGGATTCCGATCTTGCCTGCAAAAGCCAGCGTCATTTGCGGGCCGATTTCACCTTCGGGCTCGATGGCGGCGGCTGGAACGAGGAACTGACCTTGCAGCGCTACGAGTTGCTGTATGAGGCAGGCCTTGTCGAGGAAGCTCAGAGCGAGCCCCGGATCAATTTCGGCAGGCCGATGTTCGCCGATCACCGCCGCATTCTCGCCACCGGCATCGCTCGCCTGAGGGCCAAGATCAAATATCGCCCCGTGGTTTTCGAGTTGATGGCCGATGCCTTCACCCTGCTGCAATTGCAGCGCGCGATAGAGGCGCTGGCAGGGCTGACCCTGCACAAGCAGAATTTCCGTCGGCTGATCGAACAGCAGCAACTGGTGGAAGAGACCGGCGGCATGACAAGCGAAACCGGAGGCCGCCCGGCAAAGCTTTTCCGCTTCCGCCAAACCGTTCTCGACGAACGCGCCCTTTCCGGAACGAAACTGCCACTCTCCCGCAATTGACATATGCTCACAATGAGAATATCTCTTTGCCATAGATATACTCAAAAAGAGTATAAATGGGAGAGCGCCGTGAACGAACAGACTTCTGCCGCAAGCCTTTATGATCGGGTCAGCCGCGTCATTCCCAAGGCGGAATGGATGGGCTTTCAGGACGATGTGGATGCGATCCTTGAGCTGAAGCGCAAACGCAACGCCGTCATCCTCGCCCATAACTACCAGACACCGGAAATCTTCCACGGCGTCGCCGATATCGTCGGCGACAGCCTCGCCCTTGCGCGCAAGGCGATGGAGGTGGAAGCGGATGTGATCGTTCTTGCCGGCGTGCATTTCATGGCCGAGACCGCAAAGCTGCTCAATCCGGGAAAAACCGTGCTTATTCCGGATATGGCCGCCGGCTGCTCGCTGGCAGACTCCATCACGCCCGAGGATATTGCGCTTTTGCGCAAGGCTTATCCGGGTGTTCCCGTCGTAACCTATGTAAACACATCCGCGGCGGTGAAGGCGGCGTCCGACATTTGCTGCACCTCCGGCAATGCCCGCCAGGTGGTGGAATCGCTCGGCGTGCCACGTGTGCTGATGTTGCCGGATGAATATCTGGCGAAGAACGTGGCGCGGGAAACCAATGTCGAGCTGATCGCCTGGCGTGGCCATTGTGAGGTGCACGAGCTTTTCACCGCCGATGACATCAGGGAATTGAGAGAAAGCCATCCCGGCGTCACCGTTCTGGTACATCCGGAATGTCCGCCGGATGTCGTGGAAGCAGCGGATTTTTCGGGCTCCACTGCCGTCATGTCGGATTATGTCGGCCGGGAGCGGCCTGCCCGCGTGGTGCTTCTGACGGAATGTTCGATGAGCGACAATGTCGCCGTGCATCACCCCGATGTCGAATTCATCCGCCCCTGCAATCTTTGCCCACATATGAAGCGCATAACGCTTGGCAATATTCGCACGGCACTGGAGGAAAACCGCCATGAGGTGACAGTCGACCCGGCTATCGCGGTTGCCGCCCGCCGCGCCGTGGAGAGGATGCTGGAGGTATGAGCGAACGCCTTCCGTCGCAGCAGGACTGGACAGTCATTGTCGGCAGCGGCATTGCGGGCTTGATGGCGGCGCTGACGCTTGCGCCGCAGCCCGTGCTGCTTCTGACACGCGGTGTGCTCGGCGGAGAAACCTCCAGCGCCTGGGCACAGGGCGGTATTGCCGCAAGTCTCGGCCCGAACGATAGCGCCGCACTGCATCTTGCCGACACGCTCGCCGCAGGCGACGGGCTCTGCGACGCGGCTATGGCCGAGGAGATCGTTTCCGCCGCACCCGCCGTCATCGAGGCGCTGGAACTGGCCGGCGTGCGCTTCGACCGCGATGCTGAGGGAAGGCTCGTCTTCGGGCTGGAGGCTGCCCATGGCCGACGGCGCATCCTGCATGCGGAAGGCGACGGTTCGGGCGCGGCCATTGTCAGGGCGCTCGCAACCGCAGTCCTTCGCACACCATCAATCACGGTTCTGGAAGGCACGGAAGTGCGCCGCCTGTTGACGGAAGAGGGCGTCATTGCCGGTCTTGCCTGCATCGGCCCGAAAGGCAGTTTCACTCTGCCGGCCACGCAGGTCATTCTTGCGACCGGTGGCCTTGGGGGGCTTTACGAGGCAACGACCAATCCCTCCGGCAATTTCGGACAGGGCGTCATGCTCGCCGCGCGTGCCGGCGCCATCCTTGCCGATATGGAATTCGTCCAGTTCCACCCAACGGCGCTTTCCTCGCCCAGACGACCGCTGGCGCTGGTCAGCGAGGCGGTGCGGGGCGAAGGCGCGCTTCTGCTCAATGAAAACGGCGAGCGTTTCATGGCGGCGGTGCCGGGTGCCGAGCTTGCGTCACGCGATATCGTCGCCCGCGCCATCGATCGGGAAATCCTGCGCGGCGGCACGGTCTTTCTCGATGCCCGCAAGGCGCTCGGTTCCGGCTTCTCCGCCCGTTTTCCCTCGATTGACCTGCTCTGCCGCGAGGCTGGCATAGACCCCGCCCGTGAGCTTGTGCCCGTGCGTCCCGCCGTGCATTACCATATGGGCGGCGTCGCCACGGATGGCAGAGGCCAAAGCTCGGTGCCGGGCCTGTGGGTTGCGGGTGAAACCGCCTGCACGGGCCTGCATGGCGCCAACCGGCTCGCCAGCAATTCCCTGCTGGAAGCGGCCGCCATGGGCATGCGCGCAGCACAGGATATTGCCGGTCGACAGGCACGTACGGAAGGGCCGGCAGCTGTTGCGCCACGCACAGCCCACGACTGTGTGGCCGCCGATCTCGCTGCCGTCCGGCCCATCGTTTCCCGCCATCTCGGCATTGTGAGACATGCGGCAGGCCTGCGCGAAGCGATCCGGGATTTGCTGCCACTTGCCGAACAGGAAGGCCCGGCATCCGATCCCGCCCTCGTCGGCCTCGCCATCGCCGTCTTCGCGGCCTTGCGCACGGAATCGCGGGGCGCGCATTTCCGCGACGATTTTCCCGGAAAGGACGCGGTAGCCACAAGGCGCAGGCTGAGCCTGACCGAAGTGATCGCCACTGGCCACGACCTCTCCTCATCCAGCTTTTCCTCTTCCAGCATTGCGCGGAGCGCCTGACATGACCCTTGCCCCCCTGCCTCGTCTCATCATCGAACCGCTCGTGCGCAATGCCCTCCTGGAAGATCTGGGGCTTGCAGGCGACATAACCTCCGCCGCCGTCATTCCCGCCGATCATCGCTCAGTCGTCGTCATGGCGGCACGCGAACCGGGCGTCATCGCCGGTATCGATGCGGCGGAGCTTGCCTTCCAGCTTGTGGACCCGGCGATCATAATGACACGGCACGTTGAGGATGGAGCGACCGTGGTGCCCGGCGATATCATCGCGACGATCGAAGGCCCTTCCCGCGGGCTTCTGACGGCGGAGCGCACGGCGCTGAATTTTCTCGGCCACCTGTCCGGCATCGCCTCCGTTACCGCAAAAATCGCCGCGGCTATCTCCGGCACCAAGGCGTCGGTCGCCTGCACCCGCAAGACGACGCCCGGCCTCAGGGCGCTGGAAAAATACGCCGTGCGCGCCGGCGGCGGCATGAATCACCGTTTCGCGCTTTATGATGCCATCCTCATCAAGGACAACCACATTGCCGTGGCGGGAGGCGTGTGTGCCGCCATCCGGAGTGCCAAACAGGGTGTGGGCCATCTCGTCAAGATCGAGGTGGAGGTCGATACGCTCGCTCAATTGCGCGAAGTGATGGACGAAGGTGTCGATGTGGTTCTTCTCGACAACATGACGCCGGAACAATTGCGCGAGGCCGTGGCAATCGTCGCCGGGCGCGCCATCACCGAAGCCTCCGGCCGTATCAACCCGCAGACGGCGGCAACCATTGCTGCGAGCGGCATCGATCTCATCTCCGTCGGCTGGCTGACCCACAGCGCACCGGTTCTGGATATCGGGCTGGATTTTCAAAGCCGGGGCTAAAGACTAGGGCCAACGAGGCGCGCCGCACGGAACCAAATGTCCGCATCTGCGTTGTTACCCCGCCTGGGGTCATTCAAGGCGGGGGGATCAGTGCGCGCAAAAGCCTGTCCATATGCCTGCGGACCTCTCTTACAAAGGAAAGGCTTATTATGGAAGACGCACAAGTTGGCTGGATTGCAGCAATCATCATCGGCGGCGTAGCCGGGTGGCTCGCCGAACAGTTCATGAAAAGCAATATGGGTGTTTTCATGAACATTATTCTCGGCATTGTCGGCGCCGTCGTCGCCAATTTCCTCCTGGGGCTCATTGGCGTCTCGCTCGGAGGCTGGATTGGCTATCTCATCGCCGGTTTCATCGGCGCCTGCATTCTCATCGCCGTCGGGCGTGCATTTCGCCGATAAGGGAGCACAAGCATGAGCTTTTTCGACAAGATCAAAAATGCGATTTTCGGCAAGGCCGAGGCCGCACCGCAGACTTCGGCCCCGGCCGGCACGCCAACGACTGCCGCAAGCCCGGCAGCCCCGGCCCAGCCTGCTTCGCCGGCACCGACAGCCAGCGCTCCAGCATCCACCGGCAGCGTCGACGTCGCCTCCATTCTGGATGCGGCAGTGAAAAAGAACGGACAGAAGCTCGACTGGAAACACTCGATCGTCGATCTGCTGAAAGCCCTTGATCTGGATAGCAGCCTCAGCGCCAGAAAAGAACTGGCGGGTGAACTGGGTTACACCGGCGACACATCGGATTCTGCAACGATGAATATCTGGCTGCACAAGGCCGTCATCAAGAAACTCTCCGAAAACGGCGGCAAGGTGCCGGCCGACCTTTTGGATTGAACCGGTAAACGGGAGAGCCGCAATGGACGACTATTCCAGCCTGCGAGAGCAGATCGGCCAGGACCTCGACACCCTGCATGGGAGCGACAACCCGAAGTCGATTTTCGAAATCGCCGACGACTATCTCCTGGGAAATCCAAATCTCAAGAGAGCAATCGTCGAAGACATCATCAAGGAAGAAGCGGACAAACGCGGCATCGCGATCCACTAAAGCTGCGCGACAGGCGCGGCTGTTTTACGAGAGGGCGGCATCCAGACCGGATGCCGCCCTTTTATGTCTCATGCAGAAGCGTTATTTTTCCAGGTTCGCCTCAGCCTTTTTGGCATTTTCTTCCATCAGCTCATACCACATGGCATTCATGACGGCGAAGATGGCAGCGAGAGGCAGGCCGAGCAGCCAGGCGAAATACCACATGTTCGATCTCCTTTTTTGAATATCAATAAGCATGGCCGCTGTCGTCGCGGATCGCCTTTTCATCCACCTTGCCCCACAAGACGCGATAGACCCATGAGGTATAAGCGACGATGATCGGAACGAAGATGAGGGTGACGACCAGCATGTTGAACAGCGTCATATGGCTGGACGAAGCATCCCACACCGTCAGGCTCGACTTCGGATCGACCGAAGACGGCAGGATGAAGGGAAACATCGAAAGCCCGACGGTGGCGATGATGCCGAAAATGGCAAGCGAGCTGGCAAGCAGCGCCATCACCTCCCTGCGCAGTCTCAGCAATATGAAGGCGACCAGCGGGAAGGCCAGACCGAGTGCCGGCGCCAGCATCGTCCATGGATGCGCCGCGTAATTGGAGAACCAGACGCCGGTTGCGACCTCTACCGTCTTTGCCAAAGGATTGGACGGCCCGTCGGTCACGACTTCCGAGGTGAAACGATAACCATCGACACCAAACCACAGCAGAATGCCGCCGAGTGCGAAAAGAACGGTGGTGGCGAGTGCCGCGATGCTGCCGAAATTGCGGGCGCGGGTGGCAACCGGACCTTCGGTTTTCAGCACCAGCCAGGCCGCCCCATGCATCACCAGCATGGCGACGGAAACGAGGCCGCAGAGGATAGCGTAGGGGTTCAGAAGCTCAAACAGCGTCGTGCCGTCGTAAAAAATCCTGAGGTCGTCATTAAAATAGAACGGGACGCCCTGCAGCACATTGCCGATGGCCACGCCGAAGATCAGCGCCGGCACAAAGCCGCCAACGAACAAGGCCCAGTCCCAGCCGCTGCGCCATGCCGTGCTCTCGCGCTTGGAGCGGTATTTGAAACCGACAGGCCGCAGGATCAATGCAAACATGATGGCGGCCATCGCCAGGTAAAACCCTGAAAACGACACCGCATAGAGCGGCGGCCAGGCGGCGAAGATCGCACCCGCGCCGAGGATGAGCCAGACCTGGTTTCCTTCCCAGACCGGGCCGATGGAGTTGATGACGACACGCCGCTCAATATCCGTTTTCGCGACGAAGGGTAGTAGCGCGCCGGTGCCGAGATCGAAACCACCCGTTACGGCAAAGCCGATAAGCAATACGCCGAGCAGCAGCCACCAGATGATGCGAAGGATTTCATAGTCGATGAGTTGGTGCAGGATCATGATCGTTTACTCCGCAGCGACGAGTTTTTCAGGAACGAGCGGCGCTTCCGGATCATGGTCCGGATCAGGCCCCTTGCGGATTGCCTTCAGCATCAGCCCCATCTCGACGATGAACAGCACCGTGTAGATGGCGATGAAACACAGAAGCGTAATCAGAACCGTCGAGGCGCTGAGGCTCGAAACGGCTGCCGCCGTTGGCAGCACACCCTCGATGATCCACGGCTGACGCCCGAATTCGGCCACCACCCAGCCCATTTCGGCGGCAATCCACGGCAGCGGAATGGCGAAGACGGCCACCTTCAGCAACAGCGGATAACGGTCCAGCCGCCGGCGGGCCGAAAGATAAAAGAAGGTCGCCGTCAGAAGGATGAAGAACATGCCGAGACCGACCATGATACGGAAGGCCCAGAACAGGGTCGGCACATGCGGGATCGTATCAGCCGCCGCCTTGGCGATCTGCTCTTCTGTCGCCTGACGCGGATCGTCGACATAACGTTTCAGCAACAGGGCGTAACCAAGCTCGTGGCCGAGTTCGGCAAAGGTGCCGTTCACCTCTTCGGGCAGCTGCGCGCCCTTGCCGCTGGCGCGTATCTGCATCAGCGCATCATAGGCCTTGATACCGTCGCGGATACGGGTCTTCGCCTGTTCCACCAGATCGTTGATGCCGGGAATTTCCGTATCGAGCGAACGGGTGCCTATAAGTCCCATTACCCACGGAATCTTCACCGCGAAATGCGTCTCGCGCGCTTCCTGATCGGGAAAACCTATTGCCGTGAAGGGCGCCGGTGCCGGTTCCGTTTCCCACATGGCCTCGATGGAGGCGAGCTTCATCTTCTGGTGTTCCGTGGAGAGGTAACCGCTTTCGTCCCCCAGCACGACGACCGAAAGGGCTGACGCGAGACCGAAAGAGGCGGCAACCGTCATCGACCGTTTGGCGAGATCGACATGGCGACCCTTCAGTACATACCAGGCGGAAACGCCGAGCACGAAGATGGAGGCCGTGACATAACCTGCGGAAACCGTGTGAACGAATTTCGCCTGCGCGACCGGGTTGAACAGGACCGCGGCGAAATCCGTCACTTCCATGCGCATTGTCTGCGGGTTGAAAGCCGAGCCCGTCGGGTTCTGCATCCAGCCATTGGCGATCAATATCCACAGCGCCGAGAAGTTCGAGCCGATCGCCACGCACCATGTCGCAACGAGATGACCGAGTTTCGACAGCTTGTCCCAGCCGAAAAAGAACAGACCGACGAAGGTGGCTTCCAGAAAGAAGGCCATCATGCCCTCGATAGCCAGCGGTGCGCCGAAAATATCACCGACATAGTGGCTGTAATAACTCCAGTTCATGCCGAACTGAAATTCCATGACGATGCCTGTCGAAACACCCAGCACAAAGTTGATGCCGAACAGCGTGCCCCAGAATTTCGTCATCTGCCGCCAGATCACCCGGCCGGTCATGACATAGACCGTTTCCATGATGGCGATGACCACCGACAGCCCGATCGTCAGGGGAACGAACAGAAAGTGATATAAAGCGGTAACCGCGAATTGCAGGCGCGACAGCGCCACGATGTCGAGTTCCATGTTTTTACCCCACCTTTATGGAAAGCCGGCCTTCTGTTACGAAATGACGCCGGCCCCGAAAATACTCAGTCCCGACGTAATGTTTGCAGCACTACGTCGTATTCCGGCGTCCCGCTTTGACATTCATCAAATTGGCGCCCGTCTTTCAGCACGATGATGCGGTCAGTGAATTCCGCCTCGCGGCGATTATGGGTGATCATCACGACAGTCTTGTCTTCGGCCCTCGCAAACAGCCGGCTGAGCACGTCGCGGGCCGTCTCGCCGTCCAGTCCCTCCGTCACCTCATCCAGAAGCCAGAGCGGCTTGTCGATGAGCAGGAAACGGGCAAGCGCCAGCCGGCGCGACTGGCCACCGGAGAGCCCCTGCCCCGCCTCTCCAAGCCTCGTCTCCAGCCCGGCGGGCAGTGTTTTGACGTGTTCGGCAAGGCCTGCGGCGTCAAGGACGTCCCACAATTCACGCTCGGTCGCAGCGGGTTTCGCCAGCCTCAGATTATCGGCAATGCTATCGCGGAAAAGCTGGCTCCGCTGTGTCATGAGCGAAGAGGGCAAGGCGCGCACTGTACCTGCCGATGGCTGCAATTCACCCGCCAGAAGCTGGATGAGGCTGGTCTTGCCCGCACCGCTCGGGCCGATGATTGCGACCTTTTCGCCAGCGGCAATGGCAAGATTGATATTCGTCAGGACCGGCTTGTCGTTGCCGTGCCGCTCCAGACGCACGCCTTCAAGCCCGGCAGCCACGTCGCTGGCGGGCAAAGCAGGACAACGGACCTCAGCCGGCGCTGAAAGGCGCGGCGCGATGCGCCTTGCGGAAAACAACGTACGGCCAAGTTCCATCGCGCCGCGCCGCAGCGTCGTGAAAGGCTCCAGCGCGGCAAAACAGACGAGCAGCCCGAGTGCGGCGGCCGGGGCACTCACCGTTCCCTGTTCCGCCAGCCAGGCCATGCCGAGCAGAGCCGCGCTCAGAAGGACCGCCGTTGCAAGACCGAAGGAAAAACCGGCATTCGTTTCGATGCGGTTCAAGGCCTCGTCGCAGGAAAGCAGGTAGTCATCGGCGCGCTTCACCGCTAAGAGCTGGGCGGAAAGGCGACCTGCCGTGAGCAATTCCGTCTGCCCGTTGACGAGATCTGCCGTGCGGGCGCGCAGCGCTTCAAGCCCGACCGCCCGCCGGCGCGAGAATTTCTCTGCCCGCAGGGCGGAGCGCACCGAAATGCTGAGCCCTGCCGTAATGAGAAAGAGCGCCGCCAGAATGCCCGCAAGCGGATTGAGGAATGCAAGCCCGATGCCGGTTGCGACAGCCGCAAGGACCGCGACGGCGGCAGGCACCAGCACGCGCAGATACAGCGAATCCAGCGCGTCAATATCCGCGGTCAACCGGTTCAGCAGGCGGGCGGGCCTCGCTTCCAGATTTTGCGCCGCCTGCGGCGCTGCAAAGCCCCGAAACAGCTTTTCGCGTAACGCCGCAAGCACGGAGAGCGTGGCTTCATGGGTGGTCATGCGCTCGCCATAACGGGCGGCGGTACGCGACAGCGCCAGAAGACGAATGGCCGCCGAGGGCGCAAAAACATCAAACGCATAGGCCGTTGCCGGAAGCAGACCGGCAATGGCGGTGGCGGTGATAAACCAGCCGGACACACCCAGAAGGCCGATGCCAGCCAGCACCGTGGTGGCCGCCAGAACCGCACCGGCAAGCAGCATGCCGCGACGCGCCGACCAGAAAAGTGCGATAACCGGTTTCAATATGGCAAAACGCGCAATCATGACCGATCCCCCGAACGGATCGCCGCCATATCCACGACCCTGTCCATGCGCGCGGCCAGCACCGGATCATGGGTTGCGACGATCAAAGTCCTGCCTTTTGCCAGATGCAACAGATTTTCCGTGATGAGAGCGGCGGTTTCCCGGTCCAGATGCGCCGTCGGCTCGTCGGCCAGAATGAGACGTGTCGCGGAATCGGCGAAAGCGCGCACAATGGCCAGCCGCACCGCTTCACCACCGGAAATGCCATGGCCGCCATCACCGACGAGCAGATGTTGCCGGGCGGACGACAGTCTTTCGAGACCCGTCTGCTCCAGCGCTGTCTCGACCATATCCTGCGTGATGCCGGGGCGGCCGAAACGGATATTTGCCGCAAGCGAACCGGCAAAAAAGAACGGCTTCTGGCCGATCCAGCCAATGGATGTTCGCAGGGTATCAGCCGTCTTGTCATCAAGGGCGACGCCGCCGATTTTTATCGTACCGCTTCCGGCAGAAGCCAGCCCGGCGATCAGCGACAGGACCGTGGATTTGCCGCAACCCGATGGCCCGAGAAGCGCGACCGTTTCGCCCGCTCGAATGCTGAGGTTGAAATCGCGGAGCACGGGGGGCGAGGCAGGATAGGCAAAGGACAAATCATCCACCTCTACCGCACCGGGGCTGGGCAATGCACCCAACGCCGCATCCCTGCCCTCACCCGCAATGGCCGCACCGCCCTGCGTCAACTTGTCGAGCGCACCGAGCGCGGCTTCGCCCGCCGCCCGGTCGTGCCAGACCGCGGATAATTCTCGCAGCGGCTCGAAAAAGGCCGGGGCCAGAAGCAGGATGAACAGACCCTCGGCAAGTGTCAGCTTCTGTCCCCACGCGCCGAAATCAAGAAAACCGAGCAGATGAAAACCGATGTAAACGGCAGTCATGGCAACGCCGAGCGCGGCGAAAAGCTCCAGCACCGCCGAAGACAGAAAGGCGATCCTCAGAACCGCCATCGTCCGCGTCTTGAGGTTCTGCGCATCGGCGCTGAGGCGCCCGGCAGTCAGATCGACGGCTTCCAGCGCGCGGATCGTTTCCAGCCCGCGCAGGCGATCCAGCAGGAACGCATTCATATTGCCGGTCTCCGCCAGCTGCTTTTCGCTGGCCGCCTTGGCCTGCCAGCCGATCAGCGCCATGAAAAGCGGGATGGTCGGCATGGAAAGCAACAGCACCAGCGCCGCAATCCAGGTAAAGGGCAGGATCGCCAGCACAAAAACCAGGGGAATGATGGTGGCCTTCATCCGGGCCGGCTGGAAACGGGAAAGATAGGGCACCAGCGATTCCGCCGCCTCGGCCACGACACTTGCCGCCTCGCCGGAAGCCGTACGCGACAGATCGAGCGGTGAAACCTTCGCCACTGCCTGAAGCGCTTCCAGCCGACGTTGTGACAATGCCGCACGCGCAGCACGAAACGATAGTCTCGCGGCGATTTTCTCCAGCCACGCCTTCAGGAGACCCAAAATGAGAACCGCAACGGCAACTGGAACAATCGCTGTCATCGGCTCGCCATCGGCGATTTTTCCGACTGAAAAGGCAAGGAGGCCTGCCTGCGGCAACCAGATAAGGGCCGCCAGAACATGCAACAGGGCAACGGATCTACCTACCGCCGGTGCGCGCGTCGTTTTCACTGCGGTCTTGTCGCGGGAGGACTTGCGGCTGGCGGTGCCGAAGAAGCGCCGCCTCGGTGTTTCAGGTGAGACCGCAACCGGCACAGGACAGTCTGCGCCATTGCTATCGGCCGACTGGCGGATTTGTGCGGACATGTTCACGACCGATCTCCTCACCTGTCCTTCTTCGCGCCGCGGGGTCTGGCGAGAGAAACGATCTTGTCCTTCGCCTCCAGCAGCTTCGTGACTTTTGAGCCGAGCGCCAGAAGTGAAGCCAACCTCTCCGTCTCCAGCCGCTTCACATCGTCATACCAGCCGGTGAGCTGCTCGATCAGCGTCTTCATCTCGTCTATGCGCTTTTGCGCATGCCGCTCATCTTCGTTCTCCGGCGTCTCCATCAGAATTTCGCGCAGTACGCTCAGGGTAGGATCAATTTCGCGCTTCTTGCGCTCTTCGGCAAGCGTGCGGAGAATTTGCCAGACATCCTCCGGCGTCGTGAAAAAATCGCGCCGGTCGCCCGGGAAATGCTTGAGAATTGCAAGGTTCCACGCCTGAAGCTCTTTCAAGCTCATCGAGACGTTGGAACGGGAAATGCCAAGCGCCTCAACAATGTCGTCCGCGCAGAGCGGCTGCGGCGATATGTAAAGCAAAGCATAGACTTGGCCGACCGTGCGGTTGATGCCCCAGCGGCTGCCCATCTCACCAAAATGCAGCACGAAGGACTGAACGAGCGGTGACAGGCTGGTCGGCATTTCTTTGTTTCCTGAATTTTCAGTAATTTCTGAAATTTCGATAACGCAAAAAATGGCAGGCGGCAAATCACCTTTTTGACCTGCGTCAAAATGTGCAGTTCGACGGGGGATAAGTCAGCAGATGCAGAGCCGGACAGCCGGGGAGGAACAGGAAGCCTCTCGCAGAGAATTGATGATACCGATAACATCAATGATGGTCTGCTAAGGCTGAAATCTCTCGATGAAAAACCGGCGGTGGAACCATCCACCGCCGGTTAAAGCGCCCGCGCGAAAATATGCGGAAAAGGGCTTAAGAAAAAGCGATCTGGACTTTCATGGCCCGACTGCGGTCGGAGGCGAATTCAAAGGCCGAGATGGCGTCGTCGAGATCGACGGTCTGGGTGATGAATGGCTTGACGTCGATCAGGCCCTTGCGCATCAGCTCGACGCCGGTGGCGAATTCCTCGTGGAAGCGGAAGGAGCCGCGCAGATCGAGTTCTTTGGCGGTAATCGCCATCATCGGCAGGCTCATATCACCACCCAGCCCGAGCTGGACGATGATGCCGCGCGGCCGGAGCGCAGCGATGCCGCCGGCAAGCGCTACGGCAGCGCCAGAGCATTCATAGAGAACGTCGAAAGTCCCCTTGTTCACACCATAAGCGGCAAGCGCGTCGGGCTCATCCTTGCTGTTGATGACACGATCCGCACCCGCTTCGCGCGCCTTGGCGAGCGTGAAATCGGAAAGGTCGGTCGCGACGATTTCGGCAGCACCCGCCCGGCGCGCAGCGAGGATGGACAGGATGCCGATGGGGCCGCAACCCGTCACCAATACGCGTTTTCCCAGCAAATCACCGGCGCGGCGGGTGGCATGCAGCGTCACCGCCAGCGGCTCCGCCATGGCAGCCTCGCCAGCGCTCAGACCGTCAGCCGGCACGCATTGCAGGGCATCTGCAACCAGAACCTCCCGGAAAGCGCCCTGAATATGTGGGAAAGGCATGGCGCTGCCATAAAAGCGCATATTGAGGCACTGGTTGTGCAGGCCTTCCTGGCAAAACCGGCAGGTTCGGCATGGGCGGGAAGGCGAAACCGCGACCAGACCGCCAAGCTTCAGGCCTTCCACGCCTTCACCCAGTTCCTCGACAATGGCCGACACCTCGTGCCCCAGCACCATCGGTTCACGGAGGCGTACCGCGCCGAAACCACCATGGTTGTAATAGTGCAGATCGCTGCCACAAATCCCGCCACGGACCAGACGAAGCCGCACTTCTCCCGGCCCCGGCGCTTCCTCCGGCCGCTCCTCAATGCGCACATCCTTTGCCCCGTGGGCGACAATCGCTCTCATCAATAACTCCGTTCAACCGCGCGCCACTGCGGCGCGCAAAAATTTCCGCATCCAGATCGCGGCCGCAAGACCATATTTACCGGCCTGCAGCCTCCTCCCGCGCCGGATCCGTACCGAAACCGGGCGTTTAAGCCTTGACATCCACGCCTGAAAGGGCTGAATGTTATCGATAACATAAACCTGCACAGATACAATGTCGAGAGACTGGAGGAACACAGTGGGCCTTAATTTGTTCGATCTTTCCGGCCGCCGCGCCCTGATCACGGGTTCATCCCAGGGCATCGGCTTCGCGCTGGCGCAAGGGCTGGCGGAAGCCGGAGCGGAAGTGGTGCTGAACGGGCGCGACGAAGCCAAGCTGAAAGCCGCCGCCGCCGGCATCAAGGGTGCGAAAACGCTTGCCTTCGACGCCACCGATCATGAAGCAGTGCGCAAGGCTATCGACGGTTTCGAGGCGGAAATCGGTCCCATCGATATTCTGGTCAACAATGCCGGCATGCAGCATCGCACGCCGCTGGAGGATTTTCCGGCGGATGCCTTCGAGCGCCTGCTGCAGACCAACATCGCCTCGGTGTTCCACGCCGGACAGGCGGCGGCACGCCATATGATCAGCCGCGGCCGTGGCAAGATCATCAACATCGCCAGCGTTCAGACCGCTCTTGCCCGCCCCGGCATCGCGCCCTACACCGCCACCAAGGGTGCTGTCGGCAATCTGACGAAAGGCATGGCGACGGACTGGGCGAAATACGGCCTGCAATGCAATGCCATTGCGCCGGGCTATTTCGACACACCTCTCAATGCGGCGCTGGTGGCCGACGAGACCTTCTCCGCATGGCTTGAAAAGCGCACGCCCGCCGGTCGCTGGGGCAAGGTCGAAGAGCTTGTCGGCGCCTGCATTTTCCTGTCGTCCGACGCCTCGTCATTCGTGAACGGCCATATTCTCTACGTCGACGGCGGCATCACCGCCTCGCTTTGAAAAACATCATTCCGGATGGCAGGCTGCGGCCGCCATCCGGAATCGGACCGACGACACCACGACACTTTGGGAGGAGGCCGTGAACACCATGACCGAGAAGAACAAAGTCGCCCTCATCGGCGCAGGCGCGATGGGTGGGGCAATCGGCACGCGGCTGATCGAAACCGGCAATCAACTGACGGTTTTCGATCTGGATGCGGAGAAGGTGGCGGCGCTGACCGGCCTCGGCGCGCGAAGCACCGGCACCGCGGCGGAAGCGGCATCCGCCTCCGATGTCGTGATCCTCAGCCTCAATTCGCCGAAGATCGTCCGTATCGCCGTTTTCGGCAAGGATGGCGTGGCGGTGGGTGCAAAACCCGGCACGCTGATCATCGACATGTCCTCCATCGATCCGGAGGCGACAAAGGAACTGGCGGCCGAAGCCGCAGAAAAGGGGCTGCGCTGGGTAGATAGCCCGCTCTCCGGCGGCGCGCCCAAGGCGCTCATCGGGCAGTTGACGCTGATGGCAGGCGGCAGCGAAAAAGACGTGGCCGATGCCCATCGCGTGCTTCAACATGTGGCCAGCAATTTTACCCATATGGGACCCTGCGGCGCAGGCCAGACAACCAAGCTCATCAATCAGGTTCTCTGCGGCCTGAACTTCCTGGCCGTGGCGGAAGCAACGCAGCTTGCGCTCGATGCCGGCGTCGATGCCGCCAAGATACCGCAGGCGCTGAAGGGCGGCCGGGCGGACAGTGCCATCCTGCAGGAATATATGCCGCGTTATGTGGCCAAGGACTACCGTCGTACCGGTCGTATCGACAATATGGTGAAAGACCTGAACGGCGCGCAGGATCTGGCCCGACGCACCAACACGGCCATGCCCTTGACGGCGCTTTGCGCCGAGGTGCACCGAATGCTGACGGCAGCGGGACTGGGCGGTGAGGATCAAGCCGCCCTGATGGAATTTTTCAGCGGCGCGAAACGGACCTTTCCGGACTGAGTTCCATCACAGGGGCGGCCAAGCCTCGAAATAACGGAAGTCGCGCTTGCTGCGACCTCTTCCAGCCATTGCGAAATATTGGCACAGCGAAGATTATCTGCGAATCGGGGCAGTCGTCCCGATGATCGCAAACATATGCATCAAAGGACAATTTCCCGATGACCACCTCCGCGACAGGCACGGGGATTGCCGCTGTTACGGTTTCCGGCGAGAGCTTCAGCGCCGAGATCGCTTATGAGGGCGCTACGCTTTTGAGCTGGCGACCGCGGCTTGCGGATGGCTGCGAAGGCGAAAACCTTGTCGACGGCTACTTGACGCCGGCGGAGCTACACTCACAGAACGGCGTGAGAAACGGGATTCTTGCGCCCTTCGCCAACCGCATTCCCAACGGCCAATATGACTTCGGCGGGAAGATGCACCACATCAAGCCGGTTCTTGCCCACGAGGCCTTGGTCTTCCACGGATTTGCCAGAGCCCTGCCCTTTGCCCTCGAACAATCTTTCGAGAAAAACGGCGCGCATGTGCTCATTTTTCGCAGCGAAATATCGCCGTCCGATTTCAGGGGCTATCCCTATCGGCTCATCATCGAGGTAGAATATCGCTTTGACGGCCAGGCGGTCAGCATCGACATACGCGGCGTCAATCACGGCGACCAGCCTTTGCCCTTCGCAGCCGGCTGGCATCCCTATTTCCGCCTGCCAGGCCCGTCATCCATTGACGATCTCCATCTGACGCTACCATCGCGAACGGCCATCGTGACCGACGATCATCTAATCCCACTGCATGACGGGCAGGCAGAAATTATCAAACGCGACGACAGCCGCTTTCTAGTCGCAACGCCAATCGCCGACCATGTGCTGGATCTTTGCTTCACCGACCTCATCGCGTCCGAAAACGGGCTTTTCGAGACCCGGCTCGAAAACCGGCACGATGGTTCGAGCCTTACGGTTTGGCAGGAGCGGGGCCACATGCATGTCTTCACCGGCGACACGCTGGCCCGTGACAGGCGAAAATCAATCGCGCTAGAACCGGTAGAGATGCCCACCAATGCCTTCAACCACCCGGAACTGACGGCAGCAGTGACACTTCAACCGGGCGAGACACGAAGCTTCCGTTTCGGCGTCCATTTCGAGGCGGCGCGCTGAGAAGGGCCCAATGATCCCTCAAATATGCGTTGTCGGCAGGGAAGACGACAGCTTCACCGTCTCCATGGAGATATAGGCGGACATGTCATAAAGCTGGACGCGGCGCAGGATCTGTTTGTAGACCGTATCGTAATATTCGACATTCGGCAGCACCAGCTTCAGAATATAATCGAAATTGCCGGTGAGCCGGTGAACCTCGACGATTTCAGGTATTGTGCTGACGGCGGCATGGAACTGGTCCAGCCAGTCTTCCGCATGCAGGCCGGTTCTCACCAGCAGGAAAACCGTGGTCGGCAGGTTGATCTTTCGCCGGTCAAGCAGCGCCATCGTGCCCGTCACATAACCTTCCGCACGCAGGCGCGTAATGCGCCGCGAGCAGGCGGATAGCGACAACGAAACCTCCTCAGCTATATCGGAGAGCGGCGTTTCGGCATTCTCCTGGAGAATCGCAAGGATTCGGCGGTCACGGTCATCAATCATCGCCAAACAATGCACTGGTTAACGCAATGACGCAATAAATTTGCACATCGGACCTATATAGCGCCTGATATTTGCATAAGCACATCTAAATCCCTGAAAAAACGCATGCCGTTTTCGTCCTTGCGATGGCATTCTTGTCTTCAATCAAACTTGATAAGGGAACTCTTATGAAACGCATCGGTCTGATCGGCGGCATGAGCTGGGAATCCACCGCAACCTATTACCGCATGATCAATGAAGCCGTGCGCGACAGCCGCGGCGGGCTGGTCTCTGCCGATATCGTCATGCATTCGCTTGATTTTTCCGAAGTCGTCGCCCTTCAAAAGGCCGATCGCTGGGATGAGGCCGGTGCACTTCTGGGCGCCGCCGGCGCACGCCTTGCCAATGCCGGTGCCGATTGTGTGCTCATCTGCACCAACACCATGCACCTCGTCGCAGAAACGGTCGAGAAGATGTCGGGCGTCGCCCTCATCGACATCATCGACGAAACCGCCGCAGCCTTGAAGGCGGATGGACGCCGCAAGCCGCTGCTTCTCGCCACCCGCTACACGATGGAACATGGCTTCTACACCGACCGCATGCGCCGCCACGGTGTTGATGTGGTTGTGCCCGATGCGGAAGACCGGGCCGCGATCCATGACATTATTTTCGGTGAACTCTGCCAGGGCGAGATCAAGTCCTGCTCGCGCGAACGTTATCTCGCGGTCATCGAGAAGGCCCGTGCACTCGGTGTCGATTCCGTCATTCTCGGCTGCACCGAGATTTCGCTGCTGATCGACCCCGATGCCCTGCCGCTGCCGGGTTACGATTCGACCGCCATTCACGCGAAGGCCGCCGTCGGTTTCGCGCTCGGAAACAAGGCCTTCAACAGAGCCGCATGAATGTGTCGCCTCTTTGCCTATTCCGGTAAACCGGTCTGGCTCGACAGCCTGCTGATCGAGCCGGAAGCATCGCTGGTCAGCCAGTCCATGGCCGCACGGGAAGCGAAAACCGTCGTCAACGGCGATGGTTGTGGTCTTGGATGGTATGGTGAACGCGGAACGCCCGGCGTTTTTCGCGACACCAGACCCGCCTGGTCCGACGCCAATCTCGCGGCACTTTGCCACCAGCTGCGCTCGGGCATGTTCATGGCGCATGTTCGCTCCGCCACGTCAGGCGAGGTTTCCCGCGCCAATTGCCACCCCTTCGCACATGGGCAATATCTGTTCATGCATAACGGCCAGATCGGCGGTTACGAGCAGATAAGACGCGACATCGATTCCCTCATACCCGACGATATCTATGCGTCGCGACGCGGCACCGGCGACAGCGAAGCAATCTTCCTGATCGCCGCCGGCCACGGCCTTGTCATCGACCCCATCCGCGCCATTTCAACCGCGCTGCGCCTCTGTCAGGAAAAGATGATCGCTGCGGGCGTTTCCTCCGCGCTGCGGTTCAGCGCCGTGCTGATGGATGGCGATTGTCTGCATGCTTTCCGATGGTCCAGCGATGACAAGCCGCCGACGCTTTACTGGCGCGGGCTGGATGAGGGAATTGCACTGAGTTCGGAACCGTTTTCCTTCGATTGCACCCCGTGGTGCGCCGTTCCGCCGAATACGAGAGTGACGATCCGCGCCGGCGAGATGACGACGGAACCTTTTTTCCTGTCATAAATACCGGTTTTTGCGACGATCAGGGCCTTTTTCCGCGCTCGCCACCCAGAGCGAGCGCCGTCACGACGCCGTCTCGTTTATTTTCATTGAATTTTCCAGGCCGCGAAGGCTAGTGTGTGATCCGATAGACCGAAACAGATTTCAGGGCCGGTGAACCACTTCAGAAATTATTGCAGCCTCTCTCCCTTTTTTGAACGATGCCCGGCATCGCAACGACCACGCAAACCCGTTCAAGAACGGCGCATAAAGAGCGCGCAATGCCTTTGGCGATCCTCGGGATGCTGAAGGAAAAGTCTTATTTTTCATAATATTAAGCCCTCCAACTTTCCGCGAAAATTGCTGTTGCCACGCCTCCATATCGATGCATAAACTGGCGTCAGTAAAGGCAAACCGGATCGACCTCATCAGACCCTCTCCTCCCACCAAGGTGCTGACCGACCAATGATCAATAATCTCAACGCCGCCGATCTTCCCCGCCCCGCCCCGCGCAGTTCCAATCCGGAAATCATGGCGGCGGAAATCATCGAGCGACTGACTTACCGTATCGGCAAGGACGTCAAGGTAGCCAAGCCGCATGACTGGCTGACCGCAACCATTCTCGTCGTTCGCGACCGCATCATCGACAAATGGATGGAATCCACCCGCAAGGCCTACGCCAACAATTCCAAGCGCGTTTATTATCTGTCGCTGGAGTTCCTGATTGGCCGCCTCATGCGCGACGCCATTTCCAATATCGGCCTCATGCACGAAATCCGCGATGCGCTGTCCTCGCTCGGTGTCGACCTCGACGTCATTGCCGGGCTGGAGCCGGATGCCGCACTCGGCAATGGCGGCCTTGGCCGTCTCGCCGCCTGCTTCATGGAATCCATGGCAACTGTCGATATTCCCGCCTATGGCTACGGCATTCGTTACGTGCACGGCCTCTTTCGCCAGCAGATGGCGGATGGCTGGCAGGTGGAACTGCCGGAGACCTGGCTGGCGCACGGCAACCCCTGGGAATTCGAACGCCGCGAAAGCTCCTATGAGGTCGGCTTCGGCGGATCGGTGGAAACCATCGGCGGCTATGAAGACCCGCAGCGTTTCGTCTGGAAGCCGGCCGAACGCGTCATCGCCATGGCTTATGACACGCCGGTCGTCGGCTGGCGCGGCACCCGCGTCAACACGCTGCGCCTGTGGTCGGCACAGCCGATCGACCCCATTCTGCTCGCCGCTTTCAATGCTGGCGACCATATCGGCGCATTGCGCGAGAGCAACAAGGCGGAAAGCCTGACACGCGTTCTCTACCCTGCGGATGCAACGCCGGCGGGCCAGGAACTGCGCCTGCGGCAGGAGTTCTTCTTCTCCTCCGCCTCGTTGCAGGACATTCTGCGCCGTCATCTGCAGCAATATCCTGATTTCACTTCGCTGCCGGACAAGGTTTCGATCCAGCTCAACGATACGCATCCGGCCATTTCCATCTGCGAAATGATGCGCCTGCTCTGCGATGTGCATGGCCTTGAATTCGACGAGGCCTGGAAGATCACACAGGGGACTTTCTCCTACACCAACCACACGCTTCTGCCGGAAGCACTGGAAAGCTGGCCGGTGCCGCTGCTCGAGCGTCTTCTGCCAAGACATATGCAGATCGTCTATGCGATCAACGCCAATACGCTGGTCTATGCCCGCAAGGAAAAGAAGATGGCGGATCAGCAGATCCGTTCGATCTCTCTCATTGATGAAGGCGGCGAACGCCGCGTGCGCATGGGCAACCTCGCCTTCATCGGCTCGCATTCGATCAACGGCGTTTCCGCCCTTCATACGGAGCTGATGAAGGAAACGGTGTTTGCCGACCTGCACGGCCTTTACCCTGAGCGTATCAACAACAAAACCAACGGCATCACGCCACGCCGCTGGCTGATGCAATGCAATCCGGGCCTGACAGGGCTGGTGCGCGAAGCGATCGGCGACGACTTCCTCGACGATGCGGAAAAACTCACCGCGCTCGACCGCTTTGCCGACGATGCCGGTTTCCGCGAAAAATTCGCCGAAGTGAAGCGTCTGAACAAGGTGCGCCTTGCCAATACTGTGGCGCAGCGCATGGGCATCCGCGTCGATCCTTCGGCCATGTTCGACATTCAGATCAAGCGCATCCACGAATATAAGCGTCAGCTTCTGAACCTTATCGAAACGGTGGCGCTTTACGACCAGATCCGTTCCCATCCGGAACTGGAATGGGTACCGCGCGTTAAGTTCTTCGCAGGCAAGGCGGCGCCGAGTTATCACAACGCAAAGCTGATCATCAAGCTTGCCAATGATATTGCCAGGGTCATCAATAACGATCCGGCCGTGCGCGGGCTTCTGAAAGTGGTGTTTATTCCGAACTATAACGTCTCGCTTGCGGAAATCATGGTTCCCGCCGCCGATCTCTCGGAACAGATCTCGACCGCCGGCATGGAAGCGTCGGGCACGGGCAACATGAAATTCGCGCTGAACGGCGCGCTCACCATCGGCACGCTCGATGGCGCAAATGTCGAAATGCTCGAACATGTCGGCAGTGACAACATCGTCATCTTCGGCATGACGGCGGAAGAAGTCGCAAACGCGCGTGCCGAAGGTCACAATCCCCGTGCGATCATCGAACAATCCACGGAATTGTCGCAGGCGCTGTCGTCCATTGCGTCAGGCGTGTTCTCGCCCGATGACCGCTCGCGTTTTGCCGGCCTCATCGACGGTATATACAATAGCGACTGGTTCATGGTCGCCGCCGATTTCGACGCCTATGCCGACGCGCAGCGCAAGGTGGATGCGATCTGGAGCGATCAGGATAGCTGGAACACCAAGACAGTGCGCAACACGGCGCGTATGGGCTGGTTCTCGTCCGACAGGACGATCCGGCAATATGCCACCGAGATCTGGAGAGCCTGATGAAAAAACCGCTCAATTCGGCCGAAGAGAAAAAGACTGGCGAAATCACGAAGGCTGAAATCGAGGCGATCAAGAGCGGTTTGCATTCCAACCCCTTTGCCCTTCTCGGCGTTCATGAAACGCCGGAAGGGTTTTCCGCCCGCTGTTTCATTCCGGGCGCCGAGGAAGTGTCCGTCCTCACGCTGGACGGGAACTTCATCGGCGAGTTAAAGCGGCTCGATCCGGAGGGCTTTTTCGAAGGTCCGGTCGAGCTTGCATCGCGCCAGCCGGTGCGTTACCGCGCCGGCCGCGACGATGCCGAATGGGCGGTGACCGACCCCTACAGCTTCGGCCCGGTTCTTGGACCGATGGACGATTATTTCGTCCGTGAAGGCTCGCATCTGCGGCTCTTCGACAGGATGGGCGCACATCCTCTGAAGCTTGAGGGCGTCGAGGGTTTCCACTTTGCCGTCTGGGCACCCAATGCACGGCGCGTTTCTGTGGTCGGCGATTTCAACAATTGGGATGGACGCCGGCATGTCATGCGTTTCCGCAAGGATACCGGCATCTGGGAAATCTTCGCGCCTGACGTCTATGCAGGTTGCGCTTATAAATTCGAAATTCTCGGTGCCAATGGCGAGCTTCTGCCGCTGAAGGCCGACCCTTATGCCCGGCGCGGCGAGTTGCGGCCAAAAAACGCCTCCGTCACCGCGCCGGAACTGGCTCAGAAATGGGAAGACCAGGCTCACCGCGAACATTGGGCGCAGGTGGACCAGCGCCGCCAGCCGATCAGCATTTACGAGGTGCACGCCGGCTCCTGGCAGCGCCGCGAGGATGGCACGTTCCTCAGCTGGGATGAACTGGCCGCCCAGCTCATTCCTTACTGCACGGATATGGGCTTCACCCATATCGAGTTCCTGCCGATTACCGAACATCCCTATGACCCCTCCTGGGGTTACCAGACGACCGGTCTTTATGCCCCGACCGCCCGCTTCGGCGATCCGGAAGGCTTTGCGCGTTTCGTCAACGGCGCTCACAAGGTCGGCATCGGGGTGATCCTCGACTGGGTTCCGGCGCATTTTCCAACCGACGAGCACGGCCTGCGCTGGTTCGACGGCACCGCGCTTTACGAACATGCCGATCCACGTCAGGGTTTTCATCCCGACTGGAACACGGCCATCTATAATTTCGGCCGTGTTGAGGTTATGTCCTACCTCATCAACAATGCGCTTTACTGGGCCGAGAAATTCCATCTCGACGGCCTGCGCGTCGATGCGGTCGCCTCGATGCTTTATCTCGATTATTCCCGCAAGGAAGGCGAGTGGATTCCCAACGAATATGGCGGGCGAGAAAATCTCGAATCCGTCCGCTTCCTGCAGAAGATGAATTCTCTCGTTTATGGCACCCATCCCGGCGTCATGACCATTGCGGAGGAATCCACCTCCTGGCCGAAAGTTTCCCAGCCCGTTCATGAAGGCGGTCTCGGTTTCGGCTTCAAATGGAACATGGGCTTCATGCACGACACGCTGAGCTATTTCTCGCGTGAGCCGGTGCATCGCAAGTTCCACCATCAGGAACTGACCTTCGGTCTGCTTTACGCCTTCACCGAGAATTTCGTGCTGCCGCTTTCCCATGACGAAGTGGTGCACGGCAAGGGATCGCTGATCGCCAAGATGTCCGGCGACGACTGGCAAAAATTCGCCAACTTGCGATCCTATTACGGTTTCATGTGGGGTTATCCCGGCAAGAAGCTTCTGTTCATGGGCCAGGAGTTCGCCCAATGGAGCGAATGGAGCGAAAAGGGCGCTCTCGACTGGAACCTGCGCCAATATCCGATGCATGAGGGCATGCGCCGCCTCGTGCGCGATCTTAACCTCACCTATCGTTCAAAACCCGCTTTGCACGCCCGCGACTGCGAGCCGGAAGGTTTCCGCTGGCTGGTGGTCGAGGACCACGACAATTCCGTCTTTGCCTGGTTGCGCATGGCGCCTGGTGAAAAACCGGTGGCAGTCATCTGCAATCTCACCCCGGTCTACCGGGAAAGTTATTATGTGCCGCTGCCCCAGGCGGGGCGGTGGCGGGAGATTCTCAACACCGACGCCGAAATCTATGGCGGCAGCGGCAAGGGAAATGGCGGACGCGTTCAGGCGGTCGATGCCGGCGGAGAAATCGGGGCGATGCTCGTCCTGCCGCCGCTCGCGACGATCATGCTTGAGCCGGAAAACTGACAGACAGAGAGGGAGGACACCATGTCGGAAAAAAGAGTTCAGCCACTGGCGCGTGATGCAATGGCCTATGTCCTCGCAGGCGGCAGAGGAAGCCGCCTGAAGGAGCTGACGGACCGCCGGGCAAAACCCGCCGTTTATTTCGGCGGCAAGGCGCGCATCATCGATTTTGCGCTCTCCAACGCGCTCAATTCCGGCATTCGCCGCATCGGCGTCGCCACGCAATACAAGGCGCATTCGCTCATCCGCCACCTGCAGCGCGGCTGGGACTTTTTCCGCCCCGAACGTAATGAAAGCTTCGACATTCTGCCGGCCTCGCAGCGCGTGTCCGAAACGCAATGGTATGAAGGCACCGCCGATGCCGTTTACCAGAACATCGACATCATCGAGCCCTATGCGCCGGAATATATGGTCATTCTCGCCGGCGATCACATCTACAAGATGGATTACGAATACATGCTGCAACAGCATGTCGATTCCGGTGCGGATGTGACGATCGGCTGCCTCGAAGTACCACGCATGGAAGCGACCGGCTTCGGTGTGATGCATGTGAACGAAAAAGACGAGATCATCGACTTCATCGAAAAACCGGCCGATCCGCCCGGCATTCCCGGCAATGAGGGCTTCGCGCTCGCCTCCATGGGCATTTATGTCTTCCACACCAAATTCCTGATGGAAGCGCTGCGCCGCGATGCCGCCGACCCGACCTCCAGCCGCGATTTCGGCAAGGACATCATTCCCTATATCGTCAAGCACGGCAAAGCCGTCGCCCATCGCTTCGCGGATTCCTGCGTGCGCTCGGATTTCGAACACGGGCCGTACTGGCGCGATGTCGGCACCATCGATGCCTATTGGCAGGCCAATATCGACCTGACGGATGTGGTGCCCGACCTCGATATCTACGACAAATCCTGGCCGATCTGGACTTACGCGGAAATCACCCCGCCGGCGAAATTCGTGCATGATGACGAGGATCGTCGCGGTTCGGCCGTGTCGTCGGTCGTCTCGGGCGATTGCATCATTTCCGGTGCGGCCCTCACGCGCAGCCTTCTGTTCACAGGCGTGCGCGCCAATTCATACTCCCGCCTTGAGAATGCCGTAGTACTGCCGAGTGTGAAGATCGGGCGTCATGCCCAGCTCAGCAATGTCGTCATCGACCATGGCGTGGTCATTCCGGAAGGACTGATTGTAGGAGAAGACCCAGAACTGGATGCCAAACGTTTCCGCCGCACTGAAAATGGCATTTGCCTTATCACCCAATCGATGATCGACAAGCTGGACCTGTAGAGCCCATGAATGTCCTTTCGGTTTCATCCGAAATCTATCCCCTGATCAAGACCGGAGGGCTCGCCGACGTTGTCGGCGCGCTGCCCATCGCGCTCGAAGCCCATGGCGTCAGAACGCGAACATTGATACCCGGCTATCCGGCGGTGAAAGCCGCCGTGACGGACCCCGTCAAATGTTTCGAATTTTCCGATCTGCTCGGTGAAAAAGCCGAGGTGCTCGAGGTGCGGCACGAAGGGTTGGATCTCCTCATTCTCGATGCACCCGCTTATTACGAACGGTCCGGTGGCCCTTATCTCAATCAGGCCGGCAAGGATTATCCTGATAATTGGAAACGTTTTGCGGCGTTGTCGCTGGCGGCGGCCCGTATTGCCGCCGGTGTGCTTCCCGGCTGGCGGCCGGATATGGTGCACGCCCATGACTGGCAGGCCGCCATGACACCGGTCTATATGCGTTATGCCGAAACGCCTGAGATTCCGAGCCTTCTCACCATCCACAACATCGCCTTCCAGGGCCAGTTCGGTGCCAACATCTTCAGCCGCCTGGCACTACCTGCCCATGCCTTCGGCATGGAGGGCATCGAATATTATAATGATGTCAGTTTCCTCAAGGGCGGCCTGCAGACTGCGACGGCGCTCAGCACCGTCAGCCCGTCTTACGCAGAGGAAATCCTGACCCCGCAATTCGGCATGGGGCTGGAGGGAGTGATCAGCAGCCGCGCCCATGTGCTGCACGGCATCGTCAACGGCATCGACGCCGATGTCTGGAACCCGGCCACCGACCATCTGATCCACGACAATTATTCCGCCGCCAATCTCAAGAACCGCGCGCTGAACAAGAAGGCGGTCGCTGAGCATTTCCGCATCGATGATGACGACAGCCCGCTTTTCTGCATCATTTCCCGCCTCACCTGGCAGAAGGGCATCGACCTCATGGCGGAAGCCGTGGACGAGATCGTTGCCCTCGGCGGTCGTCTCGTCGTGCTCGGCGCGGGCGAAGTGGCGCTGGAAGGCGCGCTTCTGGCGGCCGCATCCCGCCACCACGGCCGTGTCGGCGTTGCCATCGGTTATAACGAACCCCTGTCGCATCTGATGCAGGCGGGCTGCGATGCGATCATCATTCCCTCGCGCTTCGAACCCTGCGGCCTCACGCAGCTTTACGCACTGCGTTACGGCTGTATTCCGGTGGTTGCCCGCACCGGCGGCCTTGCCGACACCGTGATCGACGCCAATCACGCCGCCCTTGCCAGCAAGGCAGCGACCGGCGTGCAATTTTCCCCCGTCACGCTCGATGGTCTCAAACAGGCGATCCGCCGGACCGTGCGTTATTACCACGACCCGAAACTATGGACACAAATGCAGAAACTCGGAATGAAATCCGATGTTTCCTGGGAAAAAAGCGCCGGTCTTTACGCCGCGCTTTACAGCCAGCTTATTTCGAAAGGCCATTGAAACAATGATCAAGACTATCAAGACCAAGCCCTATCAGGACCAGAAGCCGGGCACTTCCGGCCTGCGCAAGAAGGTGCCAGTCTTCGCCCAGGAAAATTACGCCGAGAATTTCATCCAGTCGATCTTCGACGCACTGGAAGGTTTTCAGGGCCAGACGCTGGTGATCGGCGGCGACGGCCGTTATTACAACCGGGAAGTTATCCAGAAGGCGATCAAGATGGCCGCCGCTGCCGGTTTCGGCAAGGTTCTGGTCGGTCAGGGCGGCATTCTTTCCACGCCGGCCGCCTCCAACATTATCCGCAAATACAAGGCCTTTGGCGGCATCGTTCTTTCCGCCAGCCACAATCCCGGCGGCCCGAACGAAGATTTCGGCATCAAATACAATATCGGCAATGGCGGCCCGGCACCGGAAAAGATCACCGACGCGATCTATGCCCGTTCCAAGGTCATCGACAGCTACAGGATTTCCGATGCCGCCGATATCGATCTCGACAAGGTGGGCAGCTTCAAAGTCGATGAGCTGACGGTGGAGGTGATCGATCCGGTCACCGATTACGCCGCCCTGATGGAAGAGCTCTTCGATTTCGATGCGATCCGTGCGCTGATTGCCGGCGGCTTCAAGGTCGTGGTCGATTCCATGAGCGCCGTTACCGGCCCTTATGCCGTGGACATCATCGAAAAGCGCCTCGGCGCGCCAAAAGGCTCTGTCCGCAACGCAACGCCGCTGCCGGATTTCGGCGGACACCATCCAGACCCCAACCTTGTCCACGCCAAGGAGCTTTATGACGATGTCATGAGCCCGCAGGGACCGGATTTCGGTGCGGCTTCCGATGGCGATGGCGACCGCAACATGGTTGTCGGCAAGGGCATGTTCGTCACCCCCTCCGACAGCCTCGCCATCATCGCGGCCAATGCCAAACTGGCGCCCGGTTATGCCGCCGGCATTTCCGGCATTGCCCGCTCCATGCCAACAAGTGCCGCAGCGGACCGTGTCGCCGAAAAGCTCGGGCTTGGCATGTATGAGACGCCGACCGGCTGGAAATTCTTCGGCAACCTCATGGACGCCGGCAAGGTAACGATCTGTGGCGAGGAAAGTTTTGGCACCGGCTCCAACCATGTGCGTGAAAAGGATGGCCTCTGGGCCGTGCTGTTCTGGCTGAACATCGTCGCCGCCCGCAAGGAAAGCGTAAAAGACATCGTCACCAGGCACTGGGCCGAATATGGCCGCAACTATTATTCCCGCCATGACTATGAAGAAGTTGATTCAGACGCCGCCAACACGCTGGTCGCCACGCTGCGCGAAAAACTCGCCACACTTCCCGGCACCAGCTACGGCAATCTGAAGGTCGCGGCTGCGGATGATTTTGCCTATCACGATCCTGTCGATCAGTCGGTGAGCAAAAATCAGGGCATCCGCATCCTGTTCGAGGGCGGTTCGCGCATCGTGCTGCGCCTTTCCGGCACCGGCACGGCAGGCGCGACGCTGAGGCTTTACGTTGAGCGTTACGAGGCGGATGCGGCCCGCCACGGCATAGAAACCCAGGAGGCGCTGGCCGACCTGATTGCCGTTGCCGATACGATCGCCGGTATCAAGGCCCATACTGGCCGCAACGAACCGAGCGTTATTACGTGAAATTGCCACGGCGCGCGTCTCTTCCGGGAGCGCGCGCCGCGCAATAGGCATCTGGCAAGGCAGCTTATCGGGGTGACACACCCTTCGCCACATTCGGCGTCATCCTCGGGGTTGACCCGAGGATGACGGAAGAGAGGTTTCAGCCCTTTTGAGTTTGGGGTGAGAGCATAAGCCTCCTCCAATCCAGCCGATGCCTTTGAGAAAAAACATCATCCCCATCGGAGGCGATCCATGCAGAACCCACCCGTTTTCCCCAAAGGCGCAATCCAGACGGAAAACGGAACGGAATTCACGGTCTATTCCCGGCACGCTTCCCAGATCGATCTTTGCCTTTTCGATGCAGCCGGTGAAAAGGAGACCGCCCGTCTGCCAATGAAGCGCGGAGAGGATGATATTCACCGTTTGACGGTGACGGACACCGGTTCCGGCACGCGATACGGTTACCGCGCCCACGGAATTTACGCCCCCGAACACGGCCTGTGGTTCGATCCATCAAAACTGCTGCTCGACCCCTATGCCACGGAGATCGACCGCCCCTTCCGGCACGATCCGGCGCTATACGCTTTTGGCGAAGACACGGGCGGCATCATGCCCAAGGCGATCCTTTCACAATACGAACCGCCCAAACGCCAGGCGCCGCTTTTTGTCGAAGGCGGGCTGATTTACGAACTTGCGATCAAATCCTTCAGCAAATTGCATCCCGAAGTGCCGGAAAACATAAGGGGCACCGTCGCGGCGCTGGCTCATCCCGCCATCATCGCGCACCTGAAAAAAATCGGCGTGGATGCCGTGGAACTGATGCCGATCACTGCCTGGATCGACGAGCGGCACCTGCCGCCGCTCGGCCTTTCCAATGCCTGGGGCTACAACCCGGTCGGCTTCATGGCGCTCGATCCGCGCCTCTGCCCCGGCGGCGTGCGGGAATTACGCGATACGGTAGCCGCGCTGCATGCGGAAGGTATAGGCGTCATTCTCGATCTGGTCTTCAACCATACCGGTGAGAGCGACATTGAAGGGTCGGTTTTGTCGTTGCGTGGCCTCGACAATCTCACCGCCTTTCGACACCCGCCCGGAGAACCGGGCTTGCTCATTAATGATACCGGCACCGGCAATACGGTCGCCTGCGATCATCCCTATGTGCGCCAGCTCATCATCGATGCGCTCAGGCATTTTGTCGTGAATGCTGGTGTGGACGGCTTCCGTTTCGATCTGGCACCCGTGCTCGGTCGAACGGCCAATGGCTTCGATATGGCCAGCGAAACGCTTGATGCCATGCATTCGGACGCAGTGCTTCACGACCGTGTGCTGATCGCCGAACCATGGGATATCGGCCCCGGCGGTTACCAGCTCGGCAATTTCCCCGAAAGCTTTCTGGAATGGAACGACCGTGCCCGTGACGATATGCGCCGGTTCTGGCGCGGTGATGCGGGAACCACCGGGGCGCTCGCCGATGCACTATCCGGTTCGTCGCCGATCTTTTCACGCCATGGCCGCTCAAGAAGCCGCAGCGTCAATTTCCTTGCCGCCCATGACGGCTTCACGCTGTTCGATCTCGTCAGCCACGAACACAAGCACAATGAAAAAAACGGCGAAAACAATCGCGACGGCCACAATGAAAACCATTCCTGGAACAATGGCGTAGAAGGCCCAAGCGATGATCCCGCCATTGTCGCTGCGCGCCTTGCTGATGTGAAGGCGCTGCTTTCCACGCTTTTCGTCAGCCGCGGCGCATTGATGCTCACCGCTGGCGATGAGGGCGGCCGCAGCCAGCAGGGCAACAACAACGCCTATTGTCAGGACAATGAGATCAACTGGGTCGACTGGTCATCGCTTTCCCCGGAACTGATCGATCACACCGCGTTTCTTTCCGCACTGCGCAAACGCTTCAGCGTGTTTTCGCAAACCGCATTTTTCTCCGGCAAGGACGATGTGGCGTGGCTTGCTCCCGGCGGCGAACCCATGACGGTTTCGGACTGGGAAAGACCGGACGGACCGGCCTTCGCCATGGTACTTTCCACCTCCGATCACGAGAGGGGAAACGAGGTCGAACTCGCGGTGCTCATCAACCGCAGCCGCGAGATTGTGCCCTTTACCTTGCCCGGCAATGGCTGGAGAGCTATCGGCACAGATTTCGGTAATCCCGCTTTCCTGCCTGCCCGTTCGGTGGTGTTTTATCTGCGCGGTTGATCGCCTGGCACCGGCACCTTTATATGGCGTGCGACGCAACCGGAAAGAGACATTATGGCAAAGGACATAGGGCTGGCGGAGATTAAAAGTCTCGTCGGCACGGAAATGGGCGTTTCCGACTGGATCATCGTGGATCAGACGATGATTGACGCCTTCGCAAAAGCAACTTTGGACGAACAGTTCATCCACACGGACCCGGAGCGCGCCAAAGCGGAAAGCCCCTTCGGCGGTACTATCGCGCATGGGTTCCTGACGCTGTCTTTGCTTTCGGCGCTGTATTACGACGCCGTGCCCCCTATTCGCGAGCAGATCATGGGCCTCAATTACGGCTTCGACGCCGTGCGTTTCGTCGCGCCGGTTAAAAGTGGTGCGCGGGTGCGCGGCCGGTTCATCCTGGCGGAAGCCCGCTTTCGCGGCGCCGCCATGCTGATGACGACCTATGACGTGACAGTGGAGATTGAAAACGAAAGAAAGCCGGCGCTCACCGCCCGCTGGACGACAATCACCCAGTTCAATCCGGAGGACAGGCCGGACGATATCTGACCCACGGACCAAGGGAGAGACCGCATGCATGATGAAGCCGTAAGAAATGCGTTTCTCGTTCAGGCGAGGGCTTGCGACAGCCTCGGCTCGCCCTTTACCGCAAGGCTTTGCCGCGCAGTCTCGGCGCGGCTGGACCGCCAGACGGAAGTGGGCCAGAAAATCCTGTCCTGGCCGGGCGATGTCGGCCCCTCCGGCGATTCCGTTCCCTTGCGGCTGGCGGGCGCCCTGCACGCGCTTGCCATTGAGGACAAGATCACGCCGCTTGTCGATATCGCACCCGAAAACGACGATACGCTGTGGCAGGCCTGCGCAGATGCGTTGCGCTTTCATGCAGCCTTTATCCTCGAGAGGTTGAAATCACCACCGCAGACCAACGAAGTGCGGCGTTCCGCAGTGCTGCTGCCGGGGTTTCTGACGATTGCAGCGCTCGCCGGCAAGCCGCTGGCGCTTTCGGAAGTTGGCGCCAGCGCCGGGCTGAACCTGCAATTTGACCGTTACCAGTATCGACTGGGCGACCTCGCATGGGGTGACAAGTCGGATGTCTTTCTTTCGCCGGAATGGCGCGGAAACGCATCGCCGCCCGATCGTCGGATTGAGGTCATCGAGCGCGCCGGCTGCGATCTCAACCCGCTCGACCCGTCATCCGCCGAGGATCGCCTGCGCTTGATGTCCTATGTCTGGGCTGACCAGACCGACAGGCTGGAGCGAACGGCAGCGGCTCTACAGATTGCTGTGGAGAACGGCTTACACGTCGAAAAGGCCGATGCGATCGACTGGCTGAAACGACGCCTTGCCACACCGCATTCGGGCGCCACCCATGTCATCTACCATTCCGTCGCCTGGCAATATCTGCCGGATGCCTTGAAGCAGACCGGAGAAGCCTTGATTGCGGAGGCAGGCGCCCGCGCAACGCCGGAGGCTCCGCTTGCCCGCCTGCAGATGGAAGCGGACCAGACGCCGGGCAGCGCCGCGATTACCCTGCAAATCTGGCCGACTGGCGAGAAACAGGAAATCGGCCGAGCCGATTTTCACGGGCGTTGGGTGGAATGGCACGGCTGGAAAAACCAGCGGATTTAAACCGCCACATCCTCAGCCGCCTCCTGCAGCAGCCCGCCGACATAGTCGGCGAAGGAACGCCAGCATTCCACCCGGAACGTATCGTCGGTCACGCGTAGCAGAACCACTTCCGCCTTGCCGAAAACCGTGCGCGAGCAGGCGCCGACCGGGAATCGTGTCAGAGACAGATCCTGCGGGCAACCGGCATTGAGTGCGGCCTCCGCACCGGGGCCGGAGACGATGATAGCCGTATTACGGTGAGAAATGTCGGTTGCCGAAAACAGGCCGGAGACGCCGGAGAGCACTGCCATCAGGTCGCTTTCGCTCTGATCGATCACCAGCCATTCATCCGGGCCGAGCCAGAGAGCAGAGCGCAGACCCGAGGTGACGGCGCTTTTCGGGCTGGTGGGCAAGGAAAGACCAAGCGCTTCCGAAAGGGCCGGCACAGCGCTTTCCCGCGCGCGCAGCGACAGCCGCGATGCGGAAGCGGCAGGTTTCAGCGAGACGAAGGGCGAGCCACCATGGAAATCCTCAAGCACGGATTTGCGTTTTGCGTGAAGCATATCAGCCATTGAGACGGGCCCCTTCCTTGTCGAGAAAGACCATGTCGGTCACTTCGACGGCAATGGTTTTATCGGCGAGCGGGATATAGAGTGTTTCGCCCAAACGCGCCCTGCCATCCGCCACCAGCGCAAAGGCGATGGAATGGCCGAGATTTGCCGACCAGTAGGCGGATGTCACATGGCCGAGCATGGTCATGGGTTTCGGCTGGTTCGGATCGACAACGATCTGGCCGCCCTCTTCCGGAACGGTCAGCCTGTCCTTCGTCTTCAGACCCACCAGCTGCTTGCGGCCGGAGCGCGTGAGATCAAGGCGCTTAAGACCGCGAATACCGACGAAATCCGTCTTCTTCTTGGAAACCGCCCAGCTGAGCCCGGCATCGTCAGGCGTCACCGTGCCGTCGGTATCCTGCCCGACGATGATATAGCCCTTTTCGGCACGCAGGATATGCATGGTTTCGGTGCCATAAAGGCAACCGCCAACGGCTTCGGCCCTTTCCCGGATGGCAGACCAGACGGCTGCGCCGTAATCGGCCGGAACGTTGATTTCGAAACCAAGCTCGCCGGTGAAAGAGACGCGAAAAAGCCGCGTCGGCACGCCGCAGAACTTGCCCTCGGCCACCGCCATATGCGGGAAGGCTTCCGGTGAAAGGTCGATACCCTCGACGAAGGGAGCGATTACCTCCCGCGCCTTCGGCCCCTGCACGGCAATGACAGCCCATTGTTCGGTGGCCGAGGTCAGCCAGACATTGAGATCGGGGAATTCGGTCTGGAGATAATCCTCCATGTGCTGCAGAACACGCGGCGCGCCGCCCGTCGTCGTCGTCACGTGGAAGCGGTCCTCGGCAAGACGCCCGACGACGCCGTCATCGTAAACGAAGCCGTCTTCACGGGTCATGATACCATAACGGCAGCGGCCGGGTTTCAGCGTATCCCAGGCATTGGTGTAGATAAGGTTGAGAAACTTCGCCGCGTCAGGGCCGACCACCTCGATCTTGCCGAGCGTCGAGGCATCGAAGACGCCAACGCTGTCTCGCACCATCTTGCACTCGCGGTTGATTGCTTCGTGCATGTCCTCGCCCGCACGCGGGAAGAACCAGGCGCGCTTCCAGTTTCCGACATCCTCGAACACCGCACCTGCCGCCGCCTCTTCGTCGTGCATCGGCGTCTTGCGGGCCGGATCGAACAATGCGCCGCGCGAATGGTTGATCAGCGTACCGAAGGTAACCGGCGTATAGGGCTGACGGAACGTGGTGAGGCCGACCTTGGGCAAATCCCGACCCAGCGCTTCGGATGCAATGGCGAGACCGTGCATATTGGACATCTTGCCCTGATCCGACGCCATGCCATTGGTGGTGAAGCGTTTGATGTGCTCGACGGAATGCATGCCCTCACGCACGGCAAGGCGGATATCCTTGGCGCAGACATCATGCTGGAAGTCGATGAAAGCCTTGACGCCGGTGCCCTCACCCGCGCCTTCGGCAGCGCCGATCATACCGCCGGTCCAGCCACGGGCATTCTCGCCGGAAAACTCCACAGCGGAACCGCCAGCAGCGGCCGCTTCGGCAATCACCGCCGCAAGGTCGTCCGTGCCGTTGCAGGTGCCGACGGAAACACAGTCCTGAACGTGGATATCGGGCAGGAAGCGTTGGTTAGCCGCGTCAAACTTCAGCTTGCCGCGTGATTGCGAAAAGAGATGTACCGACGGCGTCCAGCCGGCGGAAACGACTAGCGCATCAATGGCGATCTTGCGTTTGTTGGAGCCACCATTGCGGCCAACGGTCATGGACGACACGCGCAGACGCCCGGCCGTATTATAAACGCTGTGGCCCGCCAACACTTCGATGCCGAGCGCCCGCGCCTCATCCAGCAACCGCCGATCCGGGTTCTCGCGGCAATCGACGATGGCGGCGATCTTCACGCCGGCCTTCTTCAGGTCGAAAGCCGTTTCATAGGCTGAATCATGGGCGGTGTAGACACCGACATTGTGGCCGACAGCCACCCCGTAGTGATTGAGATATGTGCGTGCCGCCGATGCCAGCATGATGCCCGGACGGTCATTATTGGCGAAGACCATGTGGCGCTCGATCGCGCCCGCCGCCAGAACGACTTTTTTGGCGCGCACCTGCCACAGCCGCTCGCGCGGCTGGTGTCTGGCGGGCGTGGCGAGGTGATCGGTCACGCGCTCTGCCAGCGCCACGAAATTGTGGTTGTAATAACCGAAGGCTGTCGTGCGGGTCAGAACCCGGACGTTAGGCAGGGACTTCAGTTCGGCGAGAACCTTCTGCGCCCACTCATAGCCGGGCAGGCCATCGATAACCGCTCCCGTGTCGAAGCGCAGCGCGCCGCCGATTTCGGCATTCTCATCCACCAGAATGACGCTGGCGCCGGTATTCGCCGCAGCCAGCGCTGCCGTCAGACCGGCAACACCACCACCGGCCACCAGCAGGTCACAATGGGCATAACGGCCGGAATAATGATCCGCATCGGGTTCGCGCGGCACCTTGCCGAGACCGGCAGCGCGGCGGATGATCGGTTCATAGATCTTGTGCCAGGCGGCCTTCGGCCACATGAAAGTCTTGTAGTAGAAGCCAGCTGCAAACATCGGCGAAAGGAAGTCGTTGATCGCGCTGATATCGAAGGACAGCGACGGAAAGCGGTTCTGCGAGGCGATGATTGCACCGTCGAACACATCCTGCACCGTTGCGCGCACATTCGGCTGCTTGCGCATGCTATCGCGTGAGACGTCGATCAGCGCATTCGGCTCTTCCGGCCCTGCAGACAGGAAACCACGCGGCCGGTGATATTTAAACGAGCGGCCGATCAAATGCACGCCGTTTGCGAGAAGCGCTGAGGCAACCGTGTCGCCTTCCAGCGCGGAATAAATCTTGCCGTCGAAGGTGAAACGCGCCGTTCTGGCCGGCGTCAGGCGGCCAGCGCCCTTTATACGGTAATCGCCGCTCATTGCCCGGCTCCCTTTTCTCCAGACAGGACAGTCTCGACATCCGGCTTCGGCTCGCCGGCCCTGTAGGTCATCAGGAATTTATCGCTGACGGAATCGCGGGCGGCGTTAAAGAACCGGCCGCAGCCATGGATATGCCGCCAGCGCTCAAAAACGAGACCCTTGTCATTGTCGCGGATGAAGAAATATTCGGCGAAAGCCTCGTCCGAGATATCGGCGATGTTTTCCGGCCGAGCGATATGGGCTTCGCCCGCCCAGCGGAATTCCAGTTCGGAACGGTCTTCCCCGCAATAGGGGCAATGGATCAGAAGCATCGTCGCTCCACCTAGAGAGAATTTTCCGGAAGGACGCTTCCGGCGGGTTGGTCACATAGCCGCTTTCCCATCGCAACAAAGGGGGAAAGCCGCGTCAGAAGCTGCGCGAAATTATCGAAGGGGCGTAGCGCCGAGGCCCGGCCCATATTGACGATGGCAACCGCCATCATGTCGGTATCGATTGCGAAGGGATAGTCCTGCTCGCCATCCTCCTTCTCGCCGACGAAATAGACCATCTTGTCCGCGAGACTTGGAGCACACAGCAGCAGGCCTTTTTCCGCCACGAAAGGCCAGTCTTTCTCACCCTGCATCTTCGCAATTTTTTGACTGCGAAAATCCTCGGCCTCGGGAATGATGCTGCCGACGGGCACGACCGCGACCGCGCCAGATATATTGATCGCGAGCACAGCCGCCGCCAGCATCAATGCGCCACCGCGGCAGCGGCGGCCTCATCGATGAGCCGGCCGGTGCGGAACCGGTCGAGTGTCAGCCCGGCGGCAAGGCGATGCGGCTCACCGCGGGCGATGAGATGGGCAAAGAGATTGGCCGAACCCGGCGTCGCCTTGAAACCACCCGTACCCCAGCCGCAATTGACAAAGAGGTTCGGCACCGGCGTCACGCTCTGGATGGCCGAACGGTCGGGCGTGTTGTCGGTAATGCCGCCCCATTGGCGCATCATCTTGACACGACGGAAGATCGGGAACAGCTCGCAGATGGCATCGAGCGTATGGGTGATGATCTGCAGGCCGCCGGTCTGGGAATAGGAATTATACTGGTCCGTGCCAGCGCCGATGACCAGTTCCCCCTTGTCGGACTGCGAAATATAGGCGTGCACCGTGTTGGACATCACGACGCAAGGGAAGATCGGCTTCAGCGGCTCTGACACCAGCGCCTGCAGCGGGTTGGAATGCAGGGGCACCCGCACATCCGCCATCTTCATGAGAACCGAGGAGTGGCCGGCGGCGGAAACGCCGATCTTCTTGGCGCCGATGAAACCGCGATTGGTTTCTACACCCGTCACTGCCCCGTCCGGCCCGCGCCTGATGGCCGTGACCTCGCAATTCTGGATGATGTGCACACCGCGATCGGAGGCGGCGCGGGCATAACCCCAGGCCACCGCATCGTGGCGCGCCGTGCCGCCACGGCGCTGGAGTGCTGCGCCATTGATCGGATAACGCGCATTGCCGGAAATATCGAGCGGCGGACAATAGGCTTTGGCCTGTTCGGGCGTCAGCCACTCATTGTCGATACCATAGAGACGGTTGGCATTGATGTGCCGGCTGAAGGACTGCCGGTCGTGAATATTGTGCGACAACATCATCACGCCACGCGCTGAATACATGACGTTGTAATTGAGATCCTGGCTCAGGCCTTCCCACAGTTTGAGGGAATGCTCGTAAATATCCATGCTCTCTTCATAGAGATAGTTGGAACGGATGATGGTGGTGTTGCGGCCGGTATTGCCGCCGCCAAGCCAGCCCTTTTCCAGCACCGCGACATTGGTGATGCCGTGTTCCTTGGCAAGATAATAGGCCGCCCCCAGACCGTGGCCGCCGCCGCCGATGATGATGACGTCATAATCCTTGCGCGGCTCGGGTGATGCCCATTGCGCATCCCAGCCTTTATGACCCCTGAGCGCCTCACGCGCCACGGCAAAAACGGAATATTTGCGCATTCGCAATCTGCTCCTCAAGAACCGGCCAGAAACCGGAAGCATAGTTCCGGCCCGCATCATACACATGGCAAATCGGGATGGGAGGCAATATCCATTTTGCGACGCCGCAATGCTTTTGTTTCGACATGACCGCGAGAATGGCGGAGGGGTCGCATTTTAGCTGTTGTTTGCGGGTTATCGGCTGGACTTGGCGTAAATGATCTGATAATGCACGACACCAATCGCACGGCTAAAAAGGCCAAGCGAACGATTTTGTGTTTGCGTGCGAATGCCTTTATTCGCACAGCAAGATAACCAAACTAAAGGAACGGGTTTAACGTGCAGGTACTAGTCCGCGACAATAACGTTGATCAGGCGCTTCGCGCCCTCAAGAAAAAGATGCAGCGCGAAGGCATTTTCCGTGAAATGAAAATGCGCGATTATTACGAAAAGCCCTCCCAGAAGCGCGCCCGCGAAAAGGCTGAAGCCGTTCGCCGCGTTCGCAAGCTGGCACGCAAGCGCGCACAGCGCGAAGGTCTGATTGCGGCCCCGCGCGCGAGCCGTTAATAGGCCGTCTTTTGGACGTTTTTGAATGCTTGTTGGGCGGGGGCGATCAATTCGCCGCCGCTCTTTGTGTTTGTGGTCGGAGACAAATCGTGGGACAACGATTATGAGACCGGCCTGCGAGGGAACCCACACCGAATGATCGCTGTCGATGCCTGTGTTGTGAAAAACTCCGATGCCTCCACGCGGCGGGTGCCATTGAAAAACAACAGAGGGTTTCGTGCTTCTCTGGTCGTCTGCACCGTGCTCGCCGGTCTTTCCGGTTGCGCGACATCCAACCAGACGGAAGACGTGTTCAGGATCGACCGCGCCCAGGGCTCGCAGGAAAACATCGCCTCGCTCACCTCGGTCATCAACGCCAATCCGCAGGATCCGGAAGGCTACAATGTCCGTGGCTCGGCTTACGGCCGCGCGGGTGATTCCCGCCGCGCCATCGAAGACTTCAACAAGGCATTGCAGCTGAACCCGCGCTTCTATCAGGCTTACGCCAACCGCGCGCTCGTTTATCGCAACTCCGGTCAGCAGCAGCAGGCCCTGCAGGATTATAACGCCGCCCTGCAGATCAATGCGAGCTATGATGTGGCGCTGATCGGCCGTGGCAATCTTTACCGCCAGTCGGGACGGGTCAACGAAGCGTTCGACGATTTCTCCCGCGCCATCCAGCTTGAAACCACGGATGGACGCGCATGGCACAATCGCGGCTTGATCTACCAGCTGCGCAACCAGCACGCCCAGGCCATCGAGGACTTCTCCAAGGCGATTTCCCTGTCTTCCACCTCGCCGGAACCCTATAACGGCCGTGGCCTCTCCTATGTCGCCTTGAACGACGACGAAAACGCATTCGCGGATTTCAATCACGCTATTTCGCTTGATGGCAATGTCGCCGAATCCTGGGCCAACCAGGCGTTGGTCTATGAGCGGCGCGGCGAGATGGCCAAGGCCGCCAAGTCCTATTCCCACGCGGCGCGGCTCGATCCGAAATACAAGCCGGCGCTCGATGGTGTTGCCCGCACACGCGGCGCCAGCGCCTCCTGAAGCCAAGGCGGACGCCAACAAAAAAGCCGGCGGTGCAAAGCAGACGCCGGCTTTTTTATGAGAAAACTTAAAGCCTCAATGGCTATCGCGACGAGCCTCGGGGGCAGCATCGCCGGACCACAATTCGGCCTGCACCGCGTTTTGAAATTCCATCACCTCGCGCCGCATGGCAGCGTCTTCATAGCCCAATCCCGTCAGATAGGCGGCCAGTTCACGGCACTCCCTGCGCCAGAAATCATTCGCCTCCACACCATGCAGACGGTCAAGCATGGTTGCACACCGTTTTACGTCGGCAATGCGGTTCTTTGCCGGAAAGGCGATTACTTCTGAACTCGTCGTCACGCGGGCACCCTGCTCTTCGAGGAATCAATACCGACTTTTTAAAGGCGAGATGGTTAACGAAGTCTGCAGGGCGGCGCAGACAACCCGCAATAGCCGATCAAAGAGCGATTCTATGCCTGTCCGAAGCCAGAAACCGGGTTTCAAAACAGACCCGAGAGAGGGAAAACATCGATTACCAAGGAATTTACCAATCAAGATTACCGAAATTTCATGCTGCGCCAGATAGAAGAAGTATATGTGTGTTGAAACAACACCAGTCTCATCGTATATTTCTTGCAAAGAAAAAAAATGCCGCAGCGCAGCCAAAAACGGAGAAATCGTTCTCGGGAGGAGAGCACCATGTATGCACCTCGTGTTTTTTTCAGCATGATCGGTGCGTTGCTTACCTTTGCGGTTGCTACATATTTCATTCACGGGTCGTTCTATACGGCGTTCATCCAGACCCTCATCTGCGCCGTCCTTCTGCAAGTCGGTTATTTTATTGCAATTCTGGTTCTGGTCGCCCGCGAAAAGCGCCGGTTGCGTGAGACATTCGCACATGATCGCAGCGCTGAAACCATGACGGCCGAAACAGCCAAAAGCGCCCCGCCGCATGGCGCGAAACTCACCGATATGTAAGCTTTCAAGCATCGGCTTTTATTGCGTCGCAAAAAAATCGCTTGCATCCACATCCCTGACACTTTCTGCTGGCCAAATCCTGACGGTCGTCAAAGCAAAAGGACATCCCATGGTGAGTGGTTCACAGCCCATTTGCGTCATCATCGCTGCGAAAAATGCATCCGAAACGATCGATATCGCCATCCGCTCCGCGCTTGTGGAACCGGAGGTCGGCGAAGTGGTGGTGATCGACGATGGTTCCACCGATACGACAAGCGATGTCGCGCATGCGGCAGATGACGGTAGCGGTCGCTTGCGGGTGGTGCGATTCGACGTCAACCGCGGGCCTTCCGCTGCCCGCAACCATGCGATCTCAATTTCATCTGCGCCGCTTATCAGCATTCTCGATGCGGATGACTTCTTTTTCAGGGGCCGTTTCACCGCCATGCTGGCCGATGACGACTGGGATCTGGTCGCCGACAATATCGCCTTCATCCAGCAATCGGTTCCGGGCGCATCCTCCATGCAGCCGGCCCGCTTCGAACCTGAGGCCCGGTTTCTGTCGCTTGCGGAATTCGTGGAAGGCAATATTTCCAGGCCCGGCGTGGAGCGCGGAGAGACAGGTTTCCTGAAACCGGTGATACGCCGCGACTTTCTCGACAAACATGCGCTGCGCTACGACGAGGCCCTGCGGCTGGGCGAAGATTACGAGCTTTACGTTCGCGCTCTTGCCGCCGGCGCCCGCTACAAGGTCATCCGCCATTGCGGTTACGGCGCAATCGTGCGCGGCAATTCGCTGAGCGGGCGTCACAGCACCGAGGACCTTCGCCGCTTATACGAGGCGGACAGGTCCATCCTCGCCGGCTGCAGGCTGTCCGCCAACGAGGCGGCGATCCTTCGAGAACATGAAAAACATATCCGCGCCAAATTCGAGCTTCGCCATTTTCTCGATGCGAAAAAGCAGAAAGGCATGGGCGGCGCGCTAACCCACGCACTTGCACGCCTGCCCGCCCTGCCCGCCATCACGCGCGGTATCCTGACCGACAAGACCGCGCGTTTCCGCAAGCCGTCGCAGCCCGTACGGGATGTTCGATATCTTCTGGAGGGGACGCCGGTTTCGTAAGGAGAAAGACAACCTCGGCCAATTCTCCGCCGTCATCCTCGGGCTTGTCCCGAGGATCTACGCACGTATCGTATAATCGGTCGGTTGCAGATGCTCGGGACAGGCCCGAGCATGACGATGGAGACGTTAGAGGATGGCATCCTCAAGCAAATGCGGCAGAAAATTCTCTGCCGCATCCGCTCTTCACCCTCAAAGATAATCGCGCTTGATCGTTTCCAGAACGGCGGAAAAACGCTCCTTGCGCTCTTCCAGCCTGCCATCCGGGCTGAGACGTGGTTCCGCCCGGCTTGCCTGCCAGAGCGCGAGCGTGGAAGGTGCAGCCAGCACCTGCTTGGCCAGCTTGCGCAACGACGTTGACTGGCTTTCCTGCGGCCTGACCAGCACATCGCCTTCATGCGCCGGGCCCCCATGCGCCGAAACGGAGCCGGCCTCGGCAATGACGGGGGCTGGCGGCGGCGGAAAATTCATGCCCCAGAAGCGCGAGCCCTTTTTTGCCGCCTCGGCACGGGTGGAAACAGGCACGTAACGCGGCTGATATTCCACGCCGACGGTGCCTGCCCAATCACTCCATTTGAAGCTGTTGATCGAGGGGGATGTGCTGACTGCGACCCATGGCACGCGGAACGCATCGGCAAGGATTGCGCCATGCATGGATTCGGCGACGATGAATTCCGATTGGGCAATGGCGCGGATGACCGATTTCGCCTCGCCGCGCGGGTCTAGATAGGTCAGCCCCGCCGGTTCGCAGACCGTTTCCCACATGCCAAATTCCGCCGACTCCCAATGGGGAACGAAGGTCTTCTTGTGGAGTTTCGGCAGGCCTTTGAAGTCCGGCATCTCGGTGACCATGACGGCGGGATCGACGATGCCCATTTCCGGCGCAAGCCCGAGCTTGGCGGCGGTTTTTTCGCCGCGCACACAGCGAATATCCCAGAACCCGGTGCCCGTATCCGGCACCGCGCCATAGCCATAACCGCTGCCGATGACCAGCTTACGCTGTTTTGCCGGCAGCAGGGTGTCGTTCAGCACGGTGCCGACGCCGACAAGCATGACGTCGTCATGCACGTCGCGCAGGCCTGGAAGCAGAAAATCCCACAGCCACAGATTGAGATCGTCACCGAAATTGCCGTGATGCGATTCCCAGTGGTAAGGTTTCATGAGGTCACTCCTGGGTGAAAAACATATAAATTCTTGCGGGCAAGAATTCGCTCATCTTGTACGAACGATTTTTCCTGCGCCGAGCTCAAAAGCGGCGCGCAGCAGTGCGGGATCGCGCATTGCCCATTTCAAGAGCAGCCCGAATTCGGGAATTTTACGCCGTTTCAGATTGCCCGCCTGGCTCCACAGCGCCTGTTTGCGGGCCGTGTTTTTATAGGAAGCGATCGATGCCACATCGGCCGGCCGGCGGGAAAAACGTCCCTCCAGAGTGTCGAGCGCCACCCAGGTATTGAACTGCTGACGCAGGAATTCCGGCGAGGCATTATCGATGCTGTGGAAGATATTGACCCCCATGCCGCGCATCGCACCGGCATCGTCACAGAGCAGCGTCCGCTTCGATGCAAGGATGGAATCGCAGAAAAACAGTACATCTTCCGCAGCCAATCTCAGCGCCGGATCGAAGCGTATCTTTTCAAACAGCGGGCGGCCAATCACCATGCAGGAGAGGTGCAGGAAACTCCAGTTCCGCAGCATGACGCTTGCGAGATCCGGGAGTTCGATCACCAGCGGCTTCTTGGAAAGCCTTGCCGCACCTTCGTTCTTTTCCAATTCTGAAATGGCGAAATGGTAATAAAATTCGTCACTTGCCTGCATCGACGCCCAATAGCACTCGCCGCCATAGGTCTCTAGCGCGAAGGCGGCATTGCGCAGATGATCGGGTGTCCAGATATCGTCCGAATCGAGAAAAGCTACGTAATCGCTACCATCGGGCACATTGTCGAGACCGGTATTGCGCGCGCCGCCAGGCCCGCCATTGGCCTGCTTAATGACAAGAATCCGGTCTTTCTCACCCTGCGAAAGTTCCGCAAGTTCGCTTTCGATCGGATATGGCGATTCGTCATCGACGATGACAAGATCGAAATCCTGGTAAGTCTGCGCAAAAACCGATGCGAGTGCACGTCCAAGAATTCCGTGCTGCTTTTGGTAATAGGGAATGACGACAGTAAATCTTGCCATTGTTTCGCCCCTTGCGTTGATCAAGAAGTGTCGGGCCCGATCCTAAAAGCGGCCCCGATGGTATCGGCAACTCCCAACCGGCGATCCTCCCCGCCGGCCTCCAGAAACAGGATGCTTGTATGCCCCCAGCTCCAAATGTAAAGACCATCACCACCAATGTGGGGTGGAGCGTCCTGTCAAAAACAGGGACATTCGGGCTTAAGTTTGTCACGGTCCCCATTCTTGCAAGACTGCTTTCCCCGGAAGAATTCGGCGTGGTTGCGGTAGGACTTACGGTTGTACAGTTTCTGACCATGATTGCCGGCGCGGGGCTGACCTCTGCGCTGATCGTCGAAAAGGAAGAGGATATGGATACGATCCATACCGTCTTCTGGGCCAATCTGGCGATTTCCTGCACCATGGCCGCCGTTCTCTACATCTTCGCGGAATTTTTCGGCGGTCTGCTGGGCGCAGTGGAGAGCGCTTACCTGCTGCGCATCATGGCCTTCCTCATTCCGCTGCAGCTCGCGGGCGATGTCGCCTATTCGCTCTTGGCCCGACGCATGAACTTCAGCAAGGACGCGCTCTGGAGCATGGCGTCAGAAAGCATTGCGGCGGTGGTCGCCGTGGCTTTGGCGCTTCTCGGCTTCGGGGTCTGGGCGCTCATCATCCAGCTTTTTGCGGCGGCCCTCATCCGGCTTGTCGGGCTTTATGCCGTTTCGCGCTATTGCCCGCGCTTCGTCATGAAACCGCGCCGTCTGGTGCCGCTTCTCGGCTTCAGCTCCGGGCTGATGGGCTCGGAAATCGCCAATTTCGTCACCTTCCAGTCACCGATGGTGGTCATCGCCCGGCATCTTGGCCTTGCCGATGCCGGCGCCTATTCCGCCTCCAACCGCTTTGCCAGCATTCCCAACCAGGTGGTGCTCTCGGCGGTCATGGGCGTGTTGTTTCCCGCCTTCAGCCGCATGATGGACGATCCGCAACGTCGTCGCGATGCGCTGATGTTCAGCACGCAGGTGCTGACCGTGCTGCTGGCGCCGATGATGTTCGGCCTCTGGGCCGTGGCCGAACCGGCCATGCTGGTCATCTTCGGGCAGAACTGGGCCTATGCCTGGCCGGTTCTCGGGCTTCTGGCTCTGTCAAAAGCCATTCTGACGCCGTGCAGCACCTTCATCCCCTATTTGAAGGGCGCGGGGTACGGCCGTGTGCTGTTCTGGTCGGCGACGATCCGCGCCATCGTCACTACCGTCGCGGTCTGGCTCGCCGCGATTTATGGCACGCTGATCGATGCCATGGTGTGGCTCTGCATCGTCAATGCGGTAACGCTGGTCGCCTATTCCTGGGCGGTGTTCAAGGCGAGCGACACGCCGTTTCTCCGCGGCCTTTATGTCAGCAGCAGGCCAATGATCGCAGCGTTGATCATGGCTGTTTCGGTGCGTTATCTGCTTCATATGCTTGCAGACCGTGTGCCAAGCGCCACCCTTCAGGTTCTCGTCGGTGCTGCCGTCGGCGGCGTCATCTATGCGGTGCTGATCCTGTTGACGGAACGCGCGCTGCTGGGGAAAATCTTCGGAATGGTGAAAACGCGGCGCATGCGGGATACTGCAACCCAAGGTTAGAAAATTCGCGGAAAAACGCGCCTCATTTCCGCCGTTAAGCGACCTTGCCGCGGTGATTTCATTCACTGCGACAAGGCAGCACCCCCTCTCTTTTTGCGGCGCAGCATCACGACAAATGACAAATTCACACGCTTCAGCGATTTTTAACGATGCGTGATTTTAGAAAAAATCTATTAATTTCAGTTATTTGATTTTTTAAGATCGCGGAAATGGCGCTGACGCCAGACAATCACCCGCAAAATCTAATCTTGTGTTTTTCCCGCGTCGCCACATTTTATCCCAAAGTCGAAACCAGACTTTCCAGTGCGGGCTTAAGTTCGCTCTGGTTGCAACGCGGCGTGGGGAGACGCCGCCAATAGGGGTGACTGATGTGACTGTCGATCAGAACCTATCCTCCCGTATCAATTTGATGCGCATATTGTTGATTTCAGGAATCGTGTTCGTCCATGTGCCGCACGATGCCGAAACCAGCCCATTTCTTGGCCTTTATGGCTTCTTCGACTGGCTGCGGGTTTTTCTGGGCGATGCGCTGTTTCGCATCGGCGTGCCCTGTCTCAGCGCCATTTCCGGTTACCTGCTGTTTCGCCGCGGCATGAGTGGTTTCGATTATCCGGCGACGATCCGTTCCAAGTCTAAAACCGTGCTACTGCCCTTCCTTCTGTGGAATGGTGCGCTGTTTGCCGCCGTGTTGCTCATCCAGCTCTTCGATCTGGGCGTAGGGTATTTCCCTGATCTGTGGAATGCCAGCCCGCGTGAAATCATCAGCCACGGTACGGCGCTCGAAGAGCTGCCGGTGAATGTACCGCTGTATTTCCTGCGTGACCTTTTCGTCTGCATCCTGCTGTCGCCGGTGCTCGCCTTTCTGATGCGCCGTTTCGCGCTGCCGACGCTCGCGATCCTGCTCTTCATCACCGCCATGCCGGACCTGACGATCTTCATCGTCCAGAAGAAATCCATCCTTTTCAGTTTTTCGCTCGGCATTGCGCTTGCGCTGCACCGTGTCGATGTCAAGGCTCTCGATCCCTATGCCGTGCCGATCATGGCGCTGACCTTTGCGGCTTCGGCCATGCTGGCCACCGGCCTTTATTTCACCGGCCCGGAATTCACCTTCTGGCTCAACATGTCACGCAATCTTTTGGCCGTCTTCGGCGCGCTCGGCTTCTGGGTTTCCTCCGCTATCCTGATCCGCAGCCGGCTTGGCCAGCGGCTTGCCGAAACCGGCAGCCTGAGCTTCTGGATTTTCTGCGCCCATTACCCCCTGCTCGTCATCATGTGGATGGTGTGGAACAAGGGCGGACCGGATTTCTACCCCGCTTTTTATATCAGCGCGACGCTTTCAGCCTTCGTCATTCTGGTGATTAGCAATGCCCAGACCCGCAAATACCTGCCGGCCGTCTATGGCGTACTGACCGGAAGCCGCAGCGGCAAATCAAAACCGAAAGCCGATTTTACGGCAAAACGGGGCGCCATCATCGGCCCGCCCACATCCGAAACACTTTATTCGCAACGACAGAGGTGAACCAATGACAACATTTGTCACCCGCGTTCAGACACGCATCTTTCTTGCCGCAGCCCTTTCGGCCACAGCTTTTGCAGCGCCGGTCGATGCGCAGGAAGGCAACGGCACGTCCTTCATAGAAAACTTCGATTCCATGGACAGGTCCTTCTGGTACGTTTCCGACGGCTGGAACAATGGCGCGCATCAGAACTGCACCTGGTCGAAGAAACTGGCGACGGTGGAAAACGGCCAGCTGACACTCGGTTTTGAAGAAGCCAAGGCGGGCGAACGCAACTTCGCCTGCGGTGAAATCCAGACCAAGGGGCGGTATCGCTACGGCACCTATGAAGCACGCATGAAGGCCGCCACCGGCTCGGGTCTGAACTCGGCCTTCTTCACCTATATCGGCCCGACCGACAAGAAACCGCACGATGAAATCGATTTCGAGGTGCTGGGCAAGAATACGGGCAAAGTGCAGCTCAACCAGTATATCTCCGCCAAGGGCGGTAACGAAAAACTGGTACCGGTGGAAGGCGGAGCCGATGCCGGCTTTAACGATTACGCCTTCGTCTGGGAGCCTCAGCGCCTGCGTTATTACGTCAACGGCAAGCTCGTCCATGAAGTGACAGACGAGTCGAAAATTCCCCAGAATGCCCAGAAAATTTTCTTCAGCCTGTGGGGCACCGATACGCTGAAGGACTGGATGGGCGCCTTTTCCTATTCCGGCGCAACGCAAATGATCGTTGACCGGTTTGCCTTCACGGCGCTCGGCGACAAATGCCAGTTCCCGGAATCCATCGCCTGCGCCCTCAACTGACTATTTTTTGAACCGAAACGTAGGCCGCAGCGTCTTCGACGCATGAAAGCAACCGGAACCCCTGCATGACCCATGTCCTTTATCTCGCGCATGATCTGTCGGACCCCGCCATTCGCCGGCGGGTGCTGACCTTGCTTGCGGGTGGGGCGCGGGTGACGCTGGCCGGCTTCCGGCGCGGAAATAACCGGCTTGCGGGCATCGACGGCCTCATGCCCGTCGTGCTTGGGGAAACCGCCGACGGGCAGTTTCTGCAGCGCATGGCGGCGGTGGCGAAAGCCAGCCTCTCGCTTGGCAAGACCTTGGGCGGCATTCCGGTTCCCGATGTCATTCTTGCCAGAAACCTGGAAATGCTGGCGCTGGCAAAGCGGGCCATGTCGATCTATGCCGGGCAACCGGCGTTGGTTTATGAATGTCTCGATATTCACCGCCTGCTTCTCAACAAGGGCAAGCCCGGACAGCTGCTGAATGCGGCCCAGCGTTATTTCGCACGCGATGCCAAGCTGCTGGTGACGAGTTCCCCGGCCTTCGTGGAGCACTATTTCAAACCGGTCTCGGGCCTCAACCTTCCGGTACTGCTTCAGGAAAACAAGGTTCTGGCGCTGGACGCCACCGTTGCCGCCACACCGCAACCACGCGCTCCCGCGCCCGGCGAACCATGGAAGATCGGCTGGTTCGGCGCGCTTCGCTGCCGCAAATCGCTCGAAATCCTCGCTGAATTTGCCCGCCAAAAGGAGGGCAAGGTCGAAATCATCCTGCGCGGCCGGCCAGCCTATTCGGAATTTGCCGATTTCGACGGCTTCGTTGCCGCTGCCCCGCACGTGCATTTCCATGGGCCTTACAAGAACCCCGAAGACCTTGCCGCCATCTATAACGAGGTGCAGTTCACCTGGGCGATCGACTTTTTCGAGGAAGGCCAGAATTCCAGCTGGCTGCTGCCCAACCGGCTTTATGAGGGCTGCCTTTACGGCACCTTGCCAATTGCGCTTGCCGGCACGGAAACCGCCCGTTTCATCGAAAAGCGCGATATCGGCTTCGTTCTGAACAAAGCGCAACCGGACGATCTGGCTACCCTGTTCGGCCAGATGGACCCGCAAACCTATACGAACGCCTTCAACACCCTCTCGGCGACAGACAGGAAACAATGGCTGACCGACCGCGACGATTGCCGTCTGCTGGTGCAGCAATTGTCCTCTCTTGCCAAATCCGCTTCCGGCCATGCCCGTGAAGCGCAGTTTTCACCCGTGTAGTGCGTAGGGGGCAAATCATGGAAGGTCTTGGTCATTCCGGCATCAGAACGCTGATCGTCATACCCTGCCTCAATGAGGCGAAGACGATCGAGGGACTGCTTGTCAAATTCACCGGCGCGATGCAGGGGCGTCTTTTCCGCATCGTGGTTGCCGATGGCGGCAGCACGGACGGAACCCGCGATATCGTTTCCGCCTTCGCCGCAAAGGATGATCGCGTCACGCTTCTCGCCAATCCGAAGCGCATCCAGAGCGCTGGCATCAACCTTGCCGTTGCCACGTTCGGCCAAGAATTCGACTATATGATCCGCATCGACGCCCATGGCGATTATCCGGATGATTATTGCCAGCGGCTGATCGAGGATGCGGAACGCACCGGCGCGGATTCCGTCGTCGTCGCCATGGATACGGTCGGCCACGGCCTGTTTCAGAAGGCGACGGCCATCGCCCAGAATTCCAAGCTCGGCAATGGCGGCTCCAAGCACCGCGAAGGCGCCAAAGGCCACTGGATCGACCACGGCCACCACGCGCTGATGCGGATTGCCGCTTTCGATGCCGTGGGCGGTTATGACGAGAGCTTCAGCCACAATGAGGATGCCGAGCTGGACTTCCGCCTGCGCAAATCCGGCTTCCGCATCTGGATGACCGACAAGACCCGCATGACCTATTATCCACGCGCGAGTGTCATGCCGCTGTTCCGGCAATACCTCGCCTATGGCCGCGGCCGGGCGAAGAACCTTTTGAAACATCGCTCGATCCCGAAAATCCGCCAGATGATCCCGCTCGCCGTGCTGCCGGTTTTCATCCTCGCGCTGCTGTCGCTTGTGCATTGGGTGGCACTTATTCCGCTCGGCCTCTGGATCGCCGCATGTGTGGGGTATGGCTTGTGGATGGCAATAGGTCAGAAAAACCCATACGGCCCGCTCGCCGCCTTTTCGGCGATGGTGATGCACCTGGCCTGGTCCACCGGCTTCTGGCTGGAACTCCTGAAATTCCGGGGAAGAAAGGCTGTCTCATGACCGACAACACCGTCACCCGCCCGCATGATTCGAAAACCGTCGATATCGGCATCTGCACCTACAGACGCCCGGCGCTCGTCGCCACACTTCTGTCACTCTTCGAGCTGGAGGTGCCGGAAGGCGTGACGGTTCGGCTGATTGTCGCCGATAATGACGAGGAGCCGAGCGCCAAGGCGAGTGTCGATCGCCTGCGCGAAAATGCGCCCTTCGAGATCACCTATGTGCATTGCCCGAAATCGAATATTTCGATTGCCCGCAACGCCTGCCTGTCAGAATGCCGGGCGGATTATCTCGCCTTCATCGACGATGACGAGACCGCCCCGCCGCATTGGCTCGCCGCCCTTCTGGAAAAGGCCGATGAAACCGGCGCGGAAACCGTTCTCGGGCCCGTAACAGCGGTTTACCGGGACAATGCGCCGGGCTGGATGAAACGCGGCGACTTTCACTCGACAGTCCCCGTCTGGGTCAATGGCGAGATCATCACCGGCTATACCTGCAATACGCTGCTCAAGATGGATGCACCCTCGGTGAAGGGTCGGCGCTTCGCGCTGGCGCTCGGCCAGAGCGGCGGCGAAGACACCCATTTCTTCTCGCATCTTCACGCCGCCGGCGGCCGCATCGTTTTTGCGGAAGACGCCGTCTTGTCCGAACCGGTGCCGGAAAATCGCGCAAGCTTCATGTGGCTTGCCAAACGCCGCTTCCGCTCCGGCCAGACCCATGGCCGTGTGCTGGCTGAAAAGAAGCCCGGCGCACGCCGCGTGGTGCAGGTGCTGAAGGCTGGCTCGAAAGTGCTGTATTGCGGCGTATTTACAGCCTTGAGCGGCTTCAACGCCGTGCGCCGTAACCGCTATGCACTGCGTGCCGCATTGCATATGGGTTCGATGAGCGGCGCCTTCGGCGTGCGTGAAATCCGCCAGTACGGCGCGGTGGAGGCGACCTGATGGAAAACCTTTCCTCGCCGCCCGATATCACCTTCGTCATCGCCGCCTATAATGCCGCCGATACGATTGAAGCCGCCGTTCAAAGCGCGCTCGACCAGCAGGGTGTGACGCTGGAAGTCGTCGTCGTGGATGACCGTTCCGCCGATGACACCATCCCCTTCGTTGAGGCGATCGCCGCCATCGATCCGCGTGTCCGTCTGCTTGCTCTCGCAGAAAATCTCGGTCCGGGCGGGGCACGCAATGCCGGGATCGAAGCCGCGACCGGACGCTGGATCGCCGTGCTCGATTCCGACGATGTCATCCGCCCGGAGCGTTCCGCCTGCATGATGTGCCGGGCGGAAGCCGCCAATGCGGCAATTGCGGTCGATAATCTCGATGTCGTCTATACCGACGGCAGGCCCATGGAGACGATGTTTCCGGAAGAATTTCTGGAGGAACGGCCGGTTCTCACGCTCGAGGACTTCATCTCCTCCAACATTCTTTTCCGCGCCACCTTCAACTTCGGCTACATGAAGCCGATGTTCCGGCGCGATTTCCTCAATAGCGAGGGCCTGCGCTTCCGCGAGGATATCCGCATCGGCGAGGATTATATCCTGCTCGCCTCGGCGCTCGCCGCCGGCGGTCTTTGCGTCATCGAACCGAAGCCGGGTTATGTCTACAATATCCGCGAAGGCTCGATTTCGCGCGTGCTCGAACTTCATCACGTCGAAGCGATGATGCGGGCGGACCAGGAGTTCCTGAGCCATTACACTTTGCTGCCCGCCGCCATGGATGCGCAGCAGGCGAGAGCCCGCAGCCTGCGGCTGGCGCATAATTTTTTGACTTTGGTGGAAAACATCAAGAGCCGCTCGGTACTCGGCGCCTTGAAGACCACGATCAGGGATCCCGCCGTGCTGGGGCACTTAAGAATGCCCATTGCGGTGCGGCTGAGGAGGCTGCGGGACGCCATGTTTGCGCCCGCGGCGAATACAGGGGTGAAAAGACAGATTTCGTGAAATTGACGCGTGGACGAAATCTGCGCGGGGACTGGGGACAGATCAAACCTTGATGAAGGAGAACGCGATGGACCTGAACAAAACTGTCAGAAAAGCCGTCATTCCCGTAGCTGGCAACGGCACACGGTTTTTGCCCGCCACCAAGGCGATGCCGAAGGAAATGCTGACGATCGTCGATCGTCCAGTCGTGCAATATGCCGTTGACGAAGCCATGCAGGCCGGCATCGAACATATTATTTTCGTGACAAGCCGCAACAAGACCGCCATCGAAGACTATTTCGACAGCGCGCCTGAGCTCATCAACACGCTCACCCGCTCCGGTAAGACCGTGCAGGTGCTGCAGCTGGAAAAGATGCTGCCGGTTGCCGGCACCGTCAGCTATACGCGCCAGCAGGTGCCGCTCGGTCTCGGCCACGCCGTCTGGTGTGCGCGTGAACTGGTTGACAAGGAGCCTTTTGCCCTGCTTCTGCCTGACATGGTGTCTTACGGCGCGCGCGGCTGCATTGCCGGGCTGATGGAGCTTTACGACGAAGTCGGCGGCAATATTCTCGGCGTCGAAGAATGCCTGCCCGAAGAAGTGTCGTCCTATGGCGTCGTCGGCGTCGGCCAGAAGGTCAATCACGGCTTTTCCGTCACCGAAATGGTCGAAAAGCCGGAACCATCCAAGGCGCCTTCGAATTATTACCTGAATGGCCGTTACATTCTGCAGCCGGAAATCTTCGATATTCTCGCCAGACAGGAACGCGGCGCGGGCAATGAAATCCAGTTGACCGACGGCATGAAGCGGCTTGCCGAAAAGCAGGGTTTCCATGCGCAGAAATACAGTGGGCGCACTTTCGACTGCGGCAGCAAGCAGGGCTTCATCGCCGCCAATGTTGCCTTTTCGCTGATGCGCGCCGACATGGAGGCGCAGGTTCTCGCTTCCGTGAAGGAGCTGGTGGCAAACCACGAAAGCCGCGTTCGGGCGGCCTGACTTTAATCGCGCCGCCGGGGAGGCGGCTGGCGCACCAATAACGGGGGGCGGGAAGGCGAGCCAAGGCTCGGCTTCCCGCGTACCATTTTTAATTCACAAGGTAGGTCCATGCACCACAAGACCTTTAAATCCAACATCGGCTTTCCGGATTCCGGCAAGGATTCCGACACGTTTATCGACCTCGACCGCCTGTGGGCCGCCGTGGTTCGCCGTGCCAATGTCATTGCCGCTTCGGTCATCGCCGCCGTGGTTCTGGCCGGCCTTTATCTGGTGCTTGCGACCCCCGTTTACACCGCGATGACGCAGGTGCTGCTGGATGAAAGCCTTTCCCGTTATGCGGAAGAGGAATCGCCGGTGCCTGCCGCGCAGATCGTCGACAACCGCATTGCCAGCGCCGTGGAAATTCTGAAATCCAAGGAAATGGCATTGACCGTGGTGGACAAGGCCAAGCTCGATGAGAACGACATCATCGTCAATCCGCCGATGTCGCCGGTCGAGCTCGTCAAATCCTCCGTGCGCGGCGTCCTCGATCTTGTCCTGCCCGGCGATCCACCCGCCTCCGAAGCCGCAATCCGCGCTGGACGTCGTGAAAAGGCGGCCGCAATTCTGCAGCAGTCGCTGACGGTGGAGCGTGTCGGCCGCAGTTCCGTCATCGCCATCTCCACCCGCTCGACCGACCGGCAGCTGGCCGCGCAGATCGCCAAGACCTATGCGCAGGCCTACCTCACCGAACAGCTGAACGCCAATTTCGACGCCAGCGAACGCGCATCGGTTTGGTTGCAGGAGCGCATGACCGACCTCAACCAGCGCGCCCAGGCGGCTGAGCTTGCGGTGCAGAAATTCAAGTCGGACAATAATATCGTCTCCTCGCGCGGCGAGTTGATGTCGGAAGGCCAGCTTGCCGATCTCAACGGCCAGTTGATTGCGGCTCAGGCGGATGCCGCAACGGCCTCTGCCCGCTATAACCAGTATAAGTCGATCATCGACCGCGGACCTGACGTGGCTGTCGATAACGCTGTCGTTTCGGCACGCGACACCGACAATTCGGTCATTCAGGATCTTCGCAAACGCTACATCACCATTTCCGACCGGCAGCAGGGCATCGTCCAGCAATTCGGCGCCGATCACCCGCAGGCAATCGCACTGGATGCCGAAAAGAAAGAGGTTTCGCGGCAGATCTATCAGGAACTGCAACAGCTGACCGGCAGTCTGAAGAATGAATTCGACGTCGCCAATTCCCGTGTGCAGTCGTTGCGAGACAATATTGAAGGCGTTGCAGGCCGCAATTCGCAGGCCAATATCACCATGGTGCAATTGCGCGAGCTCGAGCAACGGGCAACCGCGCTGCGAACCCTCTACCAGTCCTATCTCGGTCGTTTCGAGGAGGCCTCGCAGAAACAGTCGCTGCCGATCGCCAAGGCCCGCATCATCTCTGAAGCCGGTCTGCCGACAGCCCCTTCCAGCCCGAAAAAGACCATGACCATGGCGCTTTCGGTCATTCTCGGCCTGATGCTGGGCGGCGGTATTGCTGCACTTCTCGAGTTCCGCGACCGGTTTTTCCACACCGGCAACGATGTGCGCGACAATCTGCGCATGCGCTTTCTGGGCTACCTGCCGTTTATCGGCGAAAGGGGCGTGGAAACGGCAAAACCGGGCACCAGCGCCGCCACCCCCGGCGGCGAGAATGCCACGCTTGATGAAAGCGGTCAGGTCTCGTTCCAGAAGATGCTGCGTCTTGCGGTCGACAGCCCGCGCTCCAGCTTTGCGGAGACGCTGCGCAACGTGAAACTGACGGCGGATGTCGTCATTCAGGAGCGCCAGTGCCGGGTCATTGGCGTCATTTCCTGCCTGCCGAACGAGGGCAAGTCGGTCGTGGCGCTCAATCTGGCCGGGCTGATTGCCTCCACCGGCAAACGCACGCTGGTGGTGGATGCCGATATCCGCAATCCCGGCCTCAGCCGCATGCTGACCACACGGCAATCCGCCGGTCTGGTGGAAGTCGTTCTCGACGAAATTCCATGGACCCAGGCGGTGAAGGTCGATACGCGCACAAAGATGGGCATTCTGCCGGTTTCCACCAGCAACCAGTTCGCCCATTCCAGCGAATTGCTGGCTTCCTCCGGCATGCGCAAATTCATCGATCAGGCACGCGAGGCCTGCGATTACATCATCGTCGACCTTGCACCGGTGGTCCCCGTCATCGACGCCAAGGCCTTTGCGCCGCAGGTGGACGGCTTCGTTTTCGTCACCGAATGGGGCAAGACGCCGATCCAGATGGTGCAGAACCTGATGGCTAACGAACCGCAGATCGCCAACAAGACGCTGGGCATCGTGCTCAACAAGACCGACATGACGGAATTGCAGCGTTATGCCGGCCCGGGTGGTTCGGAGCATTATCACGAGAGCTTCTCGGCCTACTACGGCGATGCCAAGCCGCCGGTGAAGGAAAATGCCTGATAACAGAACGGCCCGGGAAACCGGGCCGTTTTCATTCTATTGAAGTTTAAACCGACAGGCCTATGGCATTACCCCACAAAACTGCGCATTGATGGCGGCACCGTCATAATCAAGCAGGACCTGTTTTCATGTCATCACCCATCGCCTTTGTTTCGCGGATGAATGCGGAAACGGAAGCCGTCTGGAAGCACGCGCTTCGTGCCGCCATGCCGCAGGAAGAAATCCTCTCCTTTTCCGAATTGACCAACGAGCAGAGACGGGCCGTGAATTTCGCCATCGTCGCCAATCCCGATCCGGCCGATATTGCCGCATTGCCGGGCCTGACGTGGATTCACAGTCTCTGGGCGGGCGTCGAGCGGCTGGTGCTGGAACTGGGCGACAAGGCTCCGCCCATCGTCCGGCTGAAGGATCCGGAGCTTTCACGCGTCATGGCCGAAGCCGCGCTGGCCTGGACTTATTATCTGCAACGCGACATGCCAGCCTATCGCGACAACCAGCAGAAGACACTCTGGCAGGAGTTCGATTACCGCCATCCGCGCGAGATGACCATCGGCCTCCTTGGCCTCGGCGCACTTGGCACGGCCGCGGCCGAACGCTTGCGCCACGCCGGCTTCAACGTTGCCGGCTGGAGCCGCTCCGCCAAGGCGATCGGCGGCGTGGAAACGCTGACCGGGGATGACGGGCTGCAAACATTGCTGGAAAAGAGCGACATTCTCGTCTGTCTCGTGCCGCTCACCGATGCGACACGCGGTCTTCTCGATGCCGGCCGTCTCGCCGCGATGAAAAACGGCGCAGCACTCATCAACTTCGCCCGTGGCGCGGTCATCATTGCCGAGGATCTGATTGCGGCACTCGATTCCGGGAGGCTTTCGCATGCCGTTCTCGATGTCTTCGAGCAGGAGCCATTGCCCGTCTCTTCCGCCTTCTGGCAGCACCCGAAGGTCACCGTCCTGCCGCATATTTCCGCGCCGACAAGCCGCGAAAGCTCAGCCCGGATTGTCGCCGGGAATGTTTACACATGGCGCGAAACAGGTACGCTCCCGGAAACGGTCGATATGGCGCGCGGTTACTGACCCTGCAAAAATGGCAGGCGGCCTATTCGGCCGCCACCGTTCCGCCTGCATGGGCCAATTCGACAGCGGAGATGATCTGCTGTTCGTCATAGGGCTTGGTCAACAGTACCGCATTTTCTGGCGCACCTTCGGGCAGATGGCTATCACCAGTCGCAAAGACGACGGCCATGCCCGGCTTTCGGCGCAGGGCCTCCACTGCCAGTTCACCGCCCTTCATGTCAGGCAGGCCGATATCGGTCACGAGAACATCGATATGTTCCGCCTCGACCACCTTCAGCGCCTGTGCCGCATTTCCGGCTTCGACGACAATAAAGCCGCAATCGGACAGCATCTCCGTCGAATTCATCCGGATCAACTCGTCATCCTCCACCAGAAGGACGCGTATCGTGCTGTTTTCGTTTTCCGAGGGCCGCGCGGCTTCTGCTGGCTTTGAATGACCCGATGCCGATGCCGGCCGTGCCTTCGACAACGAAACCTGCTTGCGGTTGGCGATGACGTGGCGAATGCGCCGCGCCAGCGCTTCCCGCGTATAGGGCTTGGAGAGAAGTTCCACCCCGGCATCCAGCTTGCCGCCGTGCACGATGGAATTTTCCGTATAACCCGAGGTGAAGAGGACGGCGAGATTGGGCAGTCGTTCCTGTGCTCGGCGCGCCATTTCTCGGCTTTTCAAAGGCCCCGGCATCACCACATCGGTGAAGACGACATCGATCGGGACGCCGCTTTCCACCACCGTCAGACCCGCCTGCGCATCGCGGGCGGTGAGTACGCGGTAACCGAGATCGCTCAGCGTCTCGACAACGGTGCTGCGCACCTCTTCGTCATCTTCAACGACAAGTATGGTTTCCGTTCCGCCCTCAACGGGGCCGGTATGCACCACCACTTCACGATCTTCGTCGGCAGCCGAGCGCGGCAGATACATCTTGACCGTCGTGCCCTGCCCTGGCTCACTGTAGATATTGACGTGGCCACTGGACTGTTTCGCGAAACCATAGACCATAGAAAGGCCAAGGCCAGTGCCCTTGCCCTCCGGTTTGGTCGAAAAGAACGGCTCGAAGACCTTTTCCAGAATTTCCGGAGACATGCCGGAGCCGGTGTCGGTAACGGCGAGCATGACATATTGCCCCGCCGAAACCTCGGAATGTTTGCGGGCATAATCACGGTCGAGAACCGCATTGCCGACCTCAATCGTCAGCTTGCCGTGTCCTTCCATGGCATCGCGCGCATTGATCGCCAGATTGAGCAGCGCATTTTCCACCTGGTTGGGGTCGGCATAAGTGTTCCACAGTCCGCCGGAGGTGATGACCTCCACCTCGATCGCCTCGCCGAGTGAACGGCGCAGCAGATCATCCATGCCGGTGACAAAACGGGCGATGTTGATGACACGCGGCTCCAGCGCCTGACGCCGCCCGAAGGCCAGAAGCTGGCTGGCGAGCTTTGCGCCGCGATGGACGCCGGCAAGCGCGTTTTCCAGCCGCCGCTCGGCCCGCTCATTGCCGATCACATCCTTCGACAGCAATTGCAGATTCCCGGCAATCACCTGGAGGAGATTATTGAAATCATGCGCCACGCCGCCGGTCAGCTGACCGATGGATTCCATTTTCTGCGCCTGCTGCAAGGCTCTTTCGGTCTGGCGGCGTTCGGCCATTTCCGTCTCGACGCGGGCTTCAAGGCCTTCGTTCAACTGGCGAAGCTGCTCTTCCGCCCGGATACGGTGACGAATCTCGCGCTCGAGATTGCTCGCATGGTCCTTGAGGGTGTTTTCCGCCCGGCGCTGTTCGGTGACGTCGGTATGGACACCGACCCATTCCGCAATGACGCCGGCCTTGTCGAAAATCGGTACGCCACGGATCGCAAAGGTGCGGTATACACCGTCATGACGACGCACGCGATGTTCCCACACATAGGTCGCCCTGGCGGAAACCGCCTTTTTCCAGCTTTCGAGCGAATGCTCGCGGTCGTCAGGATGAACCGCCTCAACCCAGCCGGCCCCCTGATATTCCTCAAAGCTCTGGCCGGTCAGCGCGCCCCAGGCGGGTTGCTCTCCCAGCATCCTGCCATCGGCGCTGTTGGTCCACAGCACGCCATGCACGGCATCCACCGCCGCACGGAACCGATTGTTGCTGAGCAGTATTTCCTGCTCGGACCGTTTTCTATCCTCGATATCGATGATCAGCACATAAATGCCGTCGATGGAGCCATCGGCGATGTAGCGCGGAACATAACGGATTTCAGCGGCGCGAGTGGTCCCGTCCGGTCTCTGGATCACGGTATCGGAAACGATCTTTTCACCGCCGAGTGCGCGGTCGAGATAGGCCCGCCGGGCCTCGAAAAACGTCTCACCGACAATCTCGGGAACACTGCGGCCGATCACCTCGTTGGCGCTGCGACCGAACCATTCCAGATAACCGTCATTAGCAAACTTATAAACGTAGTCGCGATCGACATATCCCACCAGGATCGGCAGGGCGTTGGTAAGCCGGCTCAGTTCCTTACGGCTCTGCTCCAGCGCCTCCACCGCCTTCACCTTGTCGGTGTTTTCAAGGACGGTGCACAAGACACCATCCACGGTTCCGCCATCATTGTAGATCGGCGTGTAAAACAGGTCGAAGATGACCTCTTCCGGCAGGCCATTGCGCATCAGCGTCATCGGCTGGTCGCGATAGGCCATGACCTCGCCGCGAAAACCCGCCTCCAGAATGCGGCTGTTCCAGTCCCAGATTTCCGGCCAGATACCGGGCACCGTGCCGCCCAGCGCCCGGGGATGATAATTACCGGCTATCTCCGCATAACCGTCATTATAGATCATCACGTGATCCGCACCCCACATCAGCACCTGCGGAATGGGAGAATTAACGACGGAATTGGCCTTCTGCCTCAGGTTTTGCGGCCATTCGTTAATCGAACCGAGCGACGTCTTCGACCAGTCGAAAACGCGCACGAGCTCACCCGTTTCACCGCCACCGATCGGCCATACCGGGGCAGCACGAAGATTGGTCATTCAATATCACCACAAAAACAGAGACGAAATTTCCCGTAATACAGAACCGGATAAAAGTCCAAGAAAACAGAAGCTTCCGTTTATTGTTCCCGGCTTTTCGCAATTTCGGAAAAGTTCCATTTTTTTGCAGGACGTCCGCAGGGGCATCCGGCAAGGTTAAGGAACATCACCGCCCCAATGTCGCAAATTGTGCACCCTCACCCGTAATGGTGGGCAATTGCCATCCTCAATACGCCAGAAATTGCCGCAAACGGAATGGCAACAAGGGAATTATTAACGCTCAATACGGGCGCTGACGGTCGCGGTGCCGTCCGCACCCGGGTCTTCGCCACACCGCGACCAGAGGGAACAACAATGAAAATACTTTTGGGTGCCACAATCTTGTCCGCCGGCTTCGCCTTTTCAGGCGGCACAGCCTTCGCCGCCGACTGCGGAAACGTGACCATTGCCAGCATGAATTGGCAATCCGCCGAAGTCGCCGCCAATCTCGACAAATTCATTCTTGAAAACGGCTATGGATGTTCCGCCGAAATCGTCACCGGCGACACCGTACCAACCCTGACCTCCATGGCCGAAAAGGGCCAGCCGGACATCGCTCCCGAAGCCTGGGTCAGCCTGCAGCCGGAAATCGTCAAACAGGGGCTGGAAGGCGGCAAAGTCGTCACGGCCGCCAAGATCCTGTCGGATGGCGCCGTTCAGGGCTGGTGGATTCCGAAATATGTCGCCGACGCAAATCCCGATCTCAAGACCATTCCCGACCTCTTCAAGCACCCCGAACTCTTCCCCTCCCCCGAGGACAAGGCGAAGGGCGCCGTCTTTAACGGCCCGCAGGGCTGGGGTGGCACGGTCGTCACCGCGCAATTGTTCAAGGCGTTCGGTGGTGAAAAAGCCGGCTTCACCCTCGTCGATACCGGTTCTGCAGCGGGTCTCGACGGCTCCGTCGCCAAGGCTTACGAGGCAAAGCAGCCGTGGGTCGGTTATTACTGGGCGCCCACCTCGCTGCTCGGCAAATATGAGATGGTAAAGCTCGGCTTCGGCACCGAATATGATGCGGCTGAATGGAAGCGCTGTACATCGGTTGCCGATTGCGCCGATCCGAAGCCGAACGCGTGGCCGATCGACGACGTGCAGACGCTGGTCAGCAAGACCTTTGCCGACCGTGCCGGCCCGGCCATGGACTATCTGAACAAGCGCGCCTGGACCAACGACACCGTCAACAAGCTGATTGCCTGGATGACAGACAATCAGGCGACCGGCGAAGATGGTGCCAAACAATTCCTGAAGGAAAACGAAGCGCTCTGGACGGGCTGGGTGTCTCCTGAAGTCGCACAAAAGGTCAAGGCCGCCCTTTAAGGCCGGCCCGGCATATCTGCCCGGCAACCGGCGTCCGCCAGAGGCGGCGCCGAGCCGCATCGATGCCCGAAAACCAGCCGGTTCTCAAAAAAGCACGATGCGCCGGTTCAACAGGAATAGAGCGTCCCGCCTGGCGTCACCGAAGACGCGGCGGCGCTCTGGCGATTTTACTCCCGGAGCGCAGCGGATATCGATCCCCGCCTCCGGTTCGTCATGGAGAACAGGATATGGAATGGCTTTTCAAATTTCCGGCCATGAATGACGATGCCCTGCGTGCGCTGAAGAAAGTCATCGATGAAGGGTTTCGGGCATTTACCCGAACCTATGGCAGCGCAATAGAGGGGCTGTTCACGCCCCTTCAGAGCTTTCTCATCTGGGCGGAAAGGCTTTTGATCGGCGCGCCCTGGCCGGTCGTTATTCTTATTGTCGCCGTGCTCGCCTGGCTCGCCAGCCGCAGCGCCACCATTGTTGCCCTCTGTTGCGGCATTCTCTTCGCCATCGGCTGGTTCGGCATGTGGGAAGACACGATGAAGACGATTTCGATGATCTTCGTCTGCGCCGTGCTGTCCATCGTCATCGGCCTGCCGATCGGCATCGCCATGGCGCGCTCCAACCGCCTGCAGAGCGTGGTCAATCCCGTTCTCGACGTGATGCAGACGATGCCGAGTTTCGTCTATCTCATTCCCGTCGTCATGCTGCTCGGCATCGGCCGCGTGCCCGGCGTCATCGCCGTCGTGATCTACGCCATTCCGCCGATGATCCGGCTCACCAATCTCGGCATCCGCATGGTCGACCGTGACGTGCTGGAAGCTGCCGATGCCTTCGGCTCTTCGAAGCGCCAGAAGCTCTTCAAGGTGCAGCTGCCGCTGGCGCTGCCCACCATCATGGCCGGCATCAACCAGACCATCATGATGGCGCTTGCCATGGTCGTCATCGCCTCCATGATCGGCGTGCAAGGCCTTGGCCAGCCGGTGCTGAAGGCCATCGCCAACCAGTATTTCACGCTCGGCGTGTTCAACGGGCTTGCCATTGTCGGCATCGCCATCATCTTCGACCGCATCAGCCAGGCCTATGGCCTTCGCCTGCAAAAACACCGGGAAGTGGCGCATGGCTAGTCAATCGATCGAAATTCGCAGCCTCTACAAGATTTTTGGCTCCAAGGCGGCAGATTTTGTCGAACCTGTCAAAGCCGGCATGTCCAAGACGGAACTCAACGCCAAACATGGCCATGTGCTCGGCCTGCGGGATATCAACATCACCATGCCGGGCGGGCAGATCACCGTCATCATGGGCCTTTCCGGTTCCGGAAAATCGACGCTGATCCGCCACGTCAACCGGCTGATCGACCCGACCGCCGGCGAAATCCTCTATGGCGGCACCGATGTCTGTCGCCTCAGCGAAGCCGACCTTCTGGAATTCCGCCGCCACAAGACGGCGATGGTGTTCCAGAAATTCGGGCTGCTGCCACATCGCAACGTGCTGCAAAATGTCGTCTACGGCCTTGAGGTGCAGGGCATCGACAAGCGCGAGCGGGAGGAAAGGGCCGAAGTCTGGATCCGGCGCGTAGGGCTGGAGGGCTTCTCCAGCCACTATCCGAACCAACTTTCCGGCGGCATGCAGCAGCGTGTGGGTCTCGCCCGCGCACTGACCAACAATGCCGAAATCCTGTTGATGGACGAAGCCTATTCGGCGCTCGATCCGCTCATCCGTGTCGATATGCAGACGGTGCTTTTGGAGTTGCAGAAGGAGTTGAAAAAGACCGTGGTCTTCATCACCCATGATCTGGATGAGGCGCTGCGGCTGGGCGACAAGATCGCCATCTTACGCGACGGCGAGATCATTCAGCAGGGTACGGCGGCCGAAATCGTCATGTCGCCGGCCGACAGCTATATCGAAGCCTTCGTGGAAGAGGTCAATCGCGGGAGGGTCATCCGTCTCGGCGCCATTGTCCAGCCAGAATTTTCCGGCCAGTCGCGGCTTCAGCTCGATGCGGATATGACGGTTGAAGAAGGCCTGCGCGCACTCGTGCGGGAAAATGTCGGCAACGCTGTGGTCGTGGGGGAAAACGGCAAGGTGCTTGGCTCAGTTACCACGGATGCCATCATGCGCTGCCTCGTCAGGACCGCGCATAGTGAGGAAGCTGGGGCCGCTGAACGCCTGTTAGGTTAGCCTTCAAGCCATTTGGCCATTCCGTTCGCCGCCGCCTTACCGGTGGCGAAACAGGCAGTCAGCAGATAACCTCCGGTCGGCGCTTCCCAGTCCAGCATTTCCCCGGCAGCGAATATGCCGGGGAGTTTTTTCAGCATGTAGTTTTCATCGAGACCGCTCCACGCGATACCACCTGCCGATGAAATTGCCTCGGCGATCGGCCTCGGCCTGAGAAGCGGTATTTCCGCATGTTTCATCCTCGCTGCGACGAAATCATCCGGCATGGCCGCTATGTCGGGGAAGATTTCCCGCAGCAGTCCGATCTTGACGGCGGAAAGGCCGGCGGCCTTGCGCATGCGGTTCGCAAAACTCTCCTTCCGTCCAAGCTTCGCCAGATCGCGGCTGAGGCGTTCCACCGTGCGTCCCGGGGCAAGATCAACGGTGAGCGAGGCCTTGCCCGTAAGTTCCAGCCGGTCGCGCAACGCGGCGGAATGGGCATAAACCACGCTGCCCTCAATGCCATGTTTCGTGA
>NZ_KQ414507.1:0-39837 GCF_001263295.1 Agrobacterium sp. SUL3 | reverse complement strand
TCACGAATTCGCCCTGAAAGGCTCCGGCCGGGGAAATGGTGATGGTGGATTTCACCGCTTCACCGGCGAAACGCGCGCGAAAGACATCACTCCATTCGACGTCGAAACCACAATTGGCGGGACGGAACGGAGAAAACTCCACGCCTTTGGCCGTAAGCGCCGGAGCCCATGCGGCATCGGACCCCAGACGCGGCCAGCTTGCGCCACCCATTGCCAGAAGCACGGCATCGGCCTTAACTTCAACCGCGCCTGCCGGCGTCTCAAAAACCAGTTGATCGCCGGAAAAGCCTGTCCAGCGATGCCGTGTCCTGATGGAAACACCTTGCGCTTCCAATCGGGCGAGCCAGGCGCGCAGCAGCGGCGAGGCTTTCATGGCCTTGGGGAACACCCGGCCCGATGTGCCGACAAAGGTCTCCTGCCCCAGCCCATGCGCCCAGTCGCGCAGCATGTCAGGCGTGAAATCGTCGAGGGCGGCGCGCAGCCGCGGTTCGGCATCGCCAAAACGATGGCGGAAACTGTCGTAGTCTTCGGCATGGGTGATGTTGAGTCCGGATTTTCCAGCCATCAGCAATTTGCGCGCCACGGTTGGCATCGCCTCGAACACCGTCACAGTATTGCCTGCGACCGATAGCATTTCGGCCGCCATCAATCCCGCCGGCCCGCCGCCGACAATCGCGACCCGCCTCGCCTTTGCCAAAACCCTCTCCATCACCATCTTCGCCTTTGAAGCCTTATATCGATTTCCGGACGCGAATATATGCGATATTGAACGCCCATGTTCACGCTCGACCGCGCCGTCACCTTTTCGCAGGATATCAAGAAAAGCCGCTTTATCGCCTTTGCCGCGCCGATAACCAGCGAGGAGGACGCAAAAAGCTTCCTCGTGGCGCATTCGGATCTCGATGCCAACCACAATTGCTGGGCGTGGCGCTGCGGTCAGACCTATCGTTTCAGCGATGACGGCGAACCCTCGGGTACGGCCGGCAAACCGATCCTTCAGGCCATTGACGGCCAACAGCTGGATAATATCGCCGTTCTCGTCATCCGCTGGTTTGGCGGCATCCTGCTCGGCAGCGGCGGCCTGATGCGCGCCTATGGCGGCACGGCGGCAGCCTGCCTTCGCCTTGGTGAAACCTCGCCGGTCATCGCCTATGTCAGCGCCACGCTGAGCTGCCCCTTCTCCGATCTGGCGCTGGTAAAATCGCGCCTTTCCGCCACGCAGAACCTGCGGCTGGAGAGGGAGAACTTCACCGGCACCGGTGCGGATATGCTGCTTTCCGTTCCAGCCGGGGAGGCCGAACGGCTCACCCGACTTTTAAGCGACCTGACCAGCGGGCGCGTCAATCTCCACATTCCCGACTAAGCACGCCTGTCCGAATGCGAGATTCGTGCTAATGAAGCGCCATGTCATCTGAACTTTCCAACCCCATCTACAATCCGCCGCTCGAGCCCTGGCTCACCATCGTGCACCGGGATGACGATCTGCTGGTTTTGGACAAACCGAGCGGGCTTCTATCCGTGCCCGGGCGCGACCCGGCGCTCTCCGACAGCCTGATGACGCGGGTGCAGAAACAGTTTCCGAAAGCGCTGATGATTAACCGGCTGGACAAGGACACATCAGGCATCGTGCTGATGTCGTTGAACCGCAAGGCCCATGCCGCCATCGCCGCCCAGTTCGAGAACCGTGAAACGCGTAAATCCTATGTGGCCGTCGTCTGGGGCACGGTCGCGGATGAAGCGGGCGAGGTGGACCTGCCGCTGGCGATCGATCCTGACAACAAGCCACGCCATCGCGTCGACCATGAAAATGGCAAGCCGTCGCAAAGCCTATGGCGGGTGTTGGAGCGATTGCCGCTTCCGGCAACACGGCTGGAACTCACGCCCCTCACCGGCCGCACCCACCAATTGCGGGTGCATATGAAGGCGCTCGGCCATCCGATCCTCGGCGATGAATTTTATGCCGAGGGCGAGGCGCTCGCGGCCGCGCCGCGCCTGATGCTGCATGCGCAAGAAGTGGGCTTTCGCCATCCCGATGGCCGAGACGTCACTTATACCGTACCCTGCCCGTTCTGAGGCCTGCGATGAAAGAACAAGACGAAAGCTTCGTGGTGGATTTTGTCGGCGGTGCGGTCGGGCACCGTTTCCGCTCCGGCGAAGGGCGTGGACAGGCCCTGCCCAAAGCCGCCGGTTTTACGAAGGGCCGCACGCCAAAAATCGTCGATGCCACGGCGGGGCTGGGGCGAGATGCGTTCCTGCTTGCGTCGCTCGGAGCGGAGGTTACCCTCATTGAACGCTCACCGGGCATGCACGCCCATCTCGCCGACGGTATTCGCCGCGCATTGGAGGCAGGCGGCGCCTATGCCGAGGCGGCAGCGCGCATGACGCTGCTGCGGGGCGATTCACGCGAGTTGTTGCAAGAACTTTCACCCGAAGTGGTCATCGTCGACCCCATGCATCCGCCGCGCCACAACACGGCGCTGGTGAAAAAAGAAATGCGGGTGCTGAGAGAACTGGTGGGTTCCGATCCCGATCAGGTAGAGTTGATGGAGGTGGCGCTCGAACATGCAACGAAGCGGGTGGTTCTGAAATGGCCGCTGCGAGCTGAGCCGATGCCAGGCATTCGCAAGCCCTCCCATCAGATAATGGGCAAGAATACCCGTTATGATGTCTTCATGATCTTCGGGAAATCGACTGAGCCGGAGGAATGATCAGCGGAAACTGGGCTTACGCTGCGCATTCATCAGAAGCTCGTGCCGCGAAGCGAACTCGCCGAAGAGTTTTCTCAGCCGGGTCTCTTCGGCCTTATCCAGCCGGTAACGGCGGCAGAATTCCGCAACATTCAGGATCGGCTTCGGTCTGTTCCCGTCTATGGTCCTGTTATCAATGATCTGCATGGCACCCTCCTTTAACCAGAGGGAAAACGTGATGGCGCGCTTGCGGTTCCTTACGAATTCACATGGATGAGAAAAGGGGCGTGCGACAGTACACGACCTCATCAAGTTTTCTTGAAACTCTCGCAGGAAACGAAATCCTCCCCAAATGGTTCTCCGCCTGACGTAAACGAAGGAAGGGAGACCCATGTTCCACAACAACCGATTTCTGAGTTCGACGATCTTATGTGCGCTGCTTGCCGTGCGGTTCGCCGGCGCCGCCCATGCACAGACCGCTCCGGCTGCCGAAACGAAACGGCCAAATGCGCCGGATCAGAAGCCGGATTTCGAGGGCCAGACGCGCGCGCCGCAGGCAGCTACCCAGCCGAACGTTGAAAAAACCGTCGTCGCCGAGGGTCTTCCACATCTTTGGTCGATGGAATTCCTTCCCGACGGCCGCATGATCGTCGCCGCCAAGGAAGGCGCCATGCATATCGTCGCTGATGGCAAGGCCGGCCCGGCGATCGCGGGTGTGCCCGAGGTGGCATCCGCCGGACAGGGTGGTCTTCTCGACATCGCGGTGGCTCCCGATTTCGAGACATCGCGTAAAATCTTCTTTTCCTTCTCCGAACCACGTGATGGCGGCAACGGCACCTCCGTCGCTTCGGCCAAGCTGACCGAAGATGGCGGTGCGGCAAAACTGGAAGATGTCTCGGTGATTTTCCGCCAGATGCCCACCTATGACGGCGACAAGCATTTCGGCTCCCGCCTCGTCTTCGGACCTGACAAAGAGCTTTACGTCACTGTCGGCGAACGTTCGGATGCGACGCCGCGCGTGCAGGCCCAGGATCTGTCGAGTGGTCTTGGCAAGGTCTTCCGCATTGATGCCGAAGGCAAGGCTTTTGAAGGTAACCCCTTCGCCGGTCAGCAGAATGCCCTGCCGGAAATCTGGAGCTATGGTCACCGCAACCTGCAGGCCGCAGCGCTTGATGGAGAGGGCAGGCTCTGGACCGTGGAACATGGCCCGAAGGGCGGCGATGAGCTCAACATGCCGAAAGCGGGCCTGAATTACGGCTGGCCGGTCATTACCTATGGCGTCGAATATAGCGGCCGGTCGGTTGGCGAAGGCGTTACCGCCAAGGAAGGCATGGAACAGCCGGTCTATTATTGGGACCCCGTTATCGGCCCTTCCGGCATGACCTATTATGACGGCGACCAGATTCCCGAATGGAAGGGCGCCTTCATTGTCGGTGGTCTGGTGAGCCAGGGTCTCGTCATCCTGCATATCGATGGAGACAGGGTCGCGACCGAAAGCCGGCTACCGCTCGAAGCGCGCATCCGCGACGTGAAGGTCGGTCCGGATGGCGCGATCTATGCCGTGACCGAAGAGCGCGGCGGCGGCGAATCGCAGATTCTGCGGATCGCCAAGGCCGGCTGAGAAAACTCACGACTGGAACGACAGGCCGCCGGAACGAAGGCGGCCTGTTTTTCGTTTGCCGCAGCGTGAAACCTGCCGGAAAAAACCATGCCACAACCGCCCACCCGCCTTCTTGCCAAAATCGGACTTGCCTATGTCAACGATCAGGAGCCGGGCATTGCCCGCGAGAAACGCGGACGCGGTTTCTGTTACCGTCTGCCGGGCGGAGAATTACTGTCCGACAGCGTCGAACTGAAGCGCATCAAGGCGCTCGGCGTGCCGCCCGCCTATAAAGACGTGTGGATCTGCATTGATCCCACCGGGCATCTACAGGCAACCGGCTTCGATGCCCGTGGGCGAAAACAATATCGCTACCATCCTGACTGGCACGCCCTGCGGGGTGAGACGAAATTCTTCCAGCTCAAAAGCTTCGGCAAGGCGCTGCCCGCCATTCGTCGCCGGGCCATTGCCGACATCGAGAAACAGGATCACGGGCCGGAGATGACGCTGGCCGCGCTCACGCTGCTGCTCGATGCCGCCTATCTGCGCGTCGGCAACCGTTCCTATCTCGAAACCAACGGCACCTATGGCGCGACCACCTTGCTCAAACGCCACGTCTCCTTTGGTGAGACCATCGAATTGCGCTTTGCCGCCAAGGGCGGGCAGAAGGTGAAGCGCCAGTTGCGCCACCCCCGGCTTCAGAAGATACTTGAGGAAATCGCCGATCTGCCCGGCAAGGAACTCTTCGTCTGGCAGGATAGCGAAAACCGGGTGCATTCAGTCGACTCCAGCGATCTCAACGCTTACCTCTCCCGCACCGGCGGCGCCGGAATTTCCGCCAAGACGTTCCGTACCTGGGGCGGAACATTGGCGGCCTTCTGCGATGCGATGGAGCATGTGGCGTCAGGTGAAAAACCAAGCATAAAGGGCATGTGTCAGGCGGCCGCGACGGAGCTTTCCAACACACCCGCCATCTGCCGCAAGAGTTATGTGCACCCTGCCGTTCTCGAGATTGCGACGGAGGAAAAGGCACAGAAAAAGCTTGGCCGCATTTTGAAAGTCGGCGCAAAGCCCGTCTCCGGCCTCAGGGCGGATGAAAGACGGCTGCTTGCCTTCCTGCCGTAAGGCTCAGCGGCTCCCCGCCCATTCCGCCAGTTCCCGCTCGGCCCTTTCCAGCGCACTGTAATTCAAAAGCTTGCGCAGGAAGGCCACCGTGACGGCGCGGGTTCGAAGATTATACCGGCCTTCCGCATCATCATCACCAGGAGCCTGATGCACGTTCAACTTTTCATAGAGGCTTTGCAGCCGGTTCTGCACGCTGCGCAGCGACAGGTTGCGACGGCGCGCAATCGCCTTGTCGGTGAGGCCGAGTGCGACATCGACAAGGATTTCATATTCGGAATCGGTAAAGCCATGCGCCTTGCCGAGGCTCTTTTCCTGCAGGCCGCGCACTTCCCGGTCGATCACGCATTGCGCCTCGATGAAGATGCTGCGCAGCGCCAGCCGTAACCGATCGTCGGAGGCCGATTTCAGCACGTAGCCATAGGCAGCCCCTTCCGGCACGATACGGGAGACGCCGCGCACATAGGCCTCGTCGGAATAGTTGGACCAGAACAGGATGCGTGTATCCGGCCTTTCCTTCCAGATGGTGCGCGCCGCCTCAATGCCGTTGCGCTCGTTCATCTGCAAATCCATGACAATATGGGCGGCCCGGTTTTCCCGCGCGAGCTTTTCACCGGTTCTGCCGTTGGCCGCTTCCAGCACCTTGTCGCATTCCGGCAGGGCGGCACGCACGGCCTCGTTCAGATAGGCGCGGTGCAGCGCATCGTCCTCGACGATCAGCACGTCCATGTCACACATCCTCCCGCCGGTCGAAAGCGCTTTCCGGCAGCGTTACAGTAATTCGGGTTCCGGCTCCCGCACCGTTACCGCCAATATCGAACCGCGCCGAAATCAGCCGCGCCCGCGTCTTCATGTTGCCGATGCCGAGACCGCCGGAGGCTCCGCCTTCACCGCCGCCGCTGCCGTCATCGCTCACCGTCACCCGCAACCCGCCATCGACGGACGAAAGCGTCACGGCAATGGCTTCAGGTTGGGCGTGGCGAATGGCATTGTTGACCGCCTCCTGCACGATGCGCAACAGCGAGATGGCCACCGTCTTGTCGAGCGTTTCCACCAGCCCGTCGGTCTCATCGGTTACCGACCATTCAATCGCATATCCGCTGTCACGGACGGAGCGGTCCACATAGGTCTCGATCGCCTGCACGACGCCGAACAATTGCAGGATGGAGGGTTTTGCCTCCTCGATGATTTCACGCAGGTCCTGCATGCAATGCTGCAGGCTGCGCACCACCGGCTCCAGCATTTCGCCCGAAACGTCGGAGGCATGGCTCATACGTTCGATGCGCCGCGCCAGCCGTGTGAGATCCGCCAGCGTCTGGTCATGCAGATCCATGCCGATGCGCTGCCGTTCGGCCTCCAGCGCCTCGGTCAATTGCAGGGCACCCAGCCGCAGGCCCTCTTCGCGAGCATTGGCGCGCGCCTCCTCGATGGCGGAACGCTTGGCCTGTTCGGCGGCACGGATGGCGTAGAAATAGGGCGCCAGCAAATCCGCAACCGCGCGGGCATTGGCGACATCCTCCACCCCATAGGCGTCCGACTGGTGTGACGAACAGCTGAGCGCGCCGATGATATCGCCATGCACCTTCATCGGCACATGCAGGCGGCTGTGCAGGCCAAGTTCGATGATCGGGCTCGAAAACGAACCTTCGAAGTGAAAGCGCGGATCGGCGCAGGCATCGCCGCTCAAAAGATATTCGACCGCACCGGAGAGAAGGGAACGGATCGGGCTGCCGGTCAACAGGGCCGGCGGCTGCCGGCTCCAGGCGCTGACGAGACCGCTCTCATAGGCAATATGGTATTTGTCATCCAGCTGCTTGATGCACACATCCATATGGTCATGCGGGATAATATGGCTGATCTCGGTGGCGACCGCCTGAATGATGGCGTTGAATTCGAGCTGCCCGGCGAGCAACCGCGAAATGCCCATATAGTGGTGAAACAGAGCGCTTTTCGGCGTATCCAGCATGTGCGGGCACCCTCCCAAGCGCCTGCCTTCGACCATTGCGGCTGAGATGACCCTTCGGAACGCCGCATCATCCATTCTGCGCCGGGCAAGGCCGGTTCGTCCTGCGGGTTCCCGCATGCTTTCTGCGGAAACCCGCAGGAAGATTGCCGTGATCCGCCTATACAAGCCAAATCTTCTTGGTCATTCTCGCTTGTACTGGGGAACGGAGCTCCAGTGCAACGGGATTTCGTCTGCTGCCGAGGAGATTTGCGGCGGGTGAGGGTTCCGGACCCGAAAGGGCAAGCCACCAGGGAGGAAAATCAATGGCTTTCAGGAAGATGCTTCTGGCGTCGGCCGCTGTCGCGTGCGCAGCCTTGCCGATCACCGCTCATGCCGATACGTCGGCGAAAAAAATCGCGCTTTCGAACAATTACGCAGGCAATTCCTGGCGTCAGGCAATGCTGACCAGCTGGGACAAGATCACCAAGCAGGCTGTCGCCGACAAGCAGGTCGCGAGCGCCGACGCCTTCACAACCGCCGAAAACCAGGCGACCGAACAGGCGGCGCAAATCCAGAACCTCATTCTGCAGGGTTATGACGCCATCGTTATCAACGCCGCTTCGCCAACCGCCCTCAATGGCGCTGTGAAGGAAGCCTGCGACGCCGGCATTATCGTGGTCTCGTTTGACGGCATCGTCACCGAACCCTGCGCATGGCGCATCGCCGTGGATTTCAAGGCCATGGGCGAAAGCCAGATCGACTATCTCGCCAAGGCCATGCCGAAGGGCGGCAATCTGCTCGAAATCCGCGGTCTTGCAGGCGTTTCGGTGGATGATGAAATCCATGCCGGCATTGCCGCCGGTGTCGCCAAGAACCCGCAGTTCAAGATTGTCGGTTCGGTCAATGGCGACTGGGCGCAGGATGTGGCACAGCGCGCCGTTGCCGGCATCCTGCCAAGCCTTCCCGAAGTTGCCGCCGTGGTGACGCAGGGCGGTGACGGTTACGGTGCCGCACAGGCTTTCGCCGCCGCCAAGCGCCCGACGCCGACCATCGTGATGGGCAACCGCGAAGACGAACTGCAATGGTGGAAACAGCAGAAGGATGCGAGCGGTTACGAGACCATGTCCGTCTCCATCGCCCCCGGCGTCTCGACGCTGGCTTTCTGGGTGGCGCAGCAGATCCTCGACGGCAAGGATGTGAAGAAGGATCTGACCGTTCCCTTCCTGCGTATCGATCAGGGTAATCTTGAGGAAAACCTGAAGACGACCCAGAAGGGTGGCGTGGCGAATGTGGAATATTCGCAGGCGGATGCGCAGAAGGCCATCGCCGCCAAATAAGCGGGCCGGTTCACAACCGATATCTGCGGCGCTCCGGAAACGGACGCCGCAGCAGCCAACACTTTTATCCGATTTTCAGATCACTGGCGTAATTGCTCATGAATGACATCATCGAGGCGGAAGAGGTCGTCGCCGCGCGCGGCGTGAAGGTCGTGTTCGGCGCGGTCAAGGCGCTGGACGGGGCCGATCTCATCATCCGTGCCGGGGAATGCCTCGGGCTCGTCGGCCATAACGGCGCGGGAAAATCCACCATCGTCAACGTTATCAATGGCGGGCTGACACCGCATGAGGGTTCCATTTCTTATCGAGGCGACCAGAACCGCCACGGTATCGCGGCCGCCCGTGCCAATGGCGTGCGCTGTGTGTTTCAGGAGCTGTCGCTCTGCCCGAACCTCACGATCAGCGAAAACGTCCGCATCATGCATGCCGCAATCGGCGGCCGGAACTGGCGCAGCCGGGCACTGACGACGATCCGGCAGACCCTGGACGAGATATTTCCCGGCCACGGCATCGATTGTGAACTGACGATTTCCGAACTATCCATCGCCGAACGGCAGATGGTGGAAATCGCCATCAATTTCTGCCGCATTCCGCAGGCGCCGAGACTGGTGATCCTCGATGAACCGACGTCTTCGCTAGATGCCGGCCTTGCCGAGCAGTTGATGGAGTATGTCCGCCGTTTCGTGCGCGAGGGCGGCTCGGTGCTGCTGATCTCGCATATTCTCGGCGAAATTCTCTCCACCGCCACTCGTATCGTGGTGATGAAGGACGGCCGGGTGGTGGCCGACCGGAAGGCTGCGGAATTTACCACCCGCTCGCTGGTCGAAGCCATGGGCAGCGTCGTCAAGGAACAGGACAGGCGGCAGGGAGAAGGCCGCAAGGCAGGCGAAAAGGTGCTCTCCATGCCGGCGCGGCGCGGTGAAGGCCTCGCCTTCGAGGCCTTTCGCGGCGAGATCATCGGCCTTGCCGGCCTCGGCGGCCATGGCCAGACCGAAGCATTGCTCGATCTTTATCTCGCGCAGAACAGCAGCTGGCTGCCTTCGCGAAAGACCGATATCGCCTTCGTGGCGGGCGACCGCAGTCTGAACGGCACCTTCCCGCTCTGGAGCATCCTGAAGAACCTTTCCATCGCCTCGCTCAGGGATATTTCATCGGCAGGCATGGTGGACCGGACCAGGGAAATGGAACTTGGCGCGCAGTGGAAACAGCGCATCGAAATCCGCACGCCTGATATGGGCAACAAGATCCTATCCCTCTCCGGCGGCAACCAGCAGAAGGTGCTTTTCGCCCGCGCGCTTGCCACCACCGCCAGCACCGTTTTGATGGACGACCCGATGCGTGGCGTCGATATCGGCACCAAACAGGAGGTCTATGACATCTTGAGAACCGAAGCCTCTCATGGCCGCACCTTCATCTGGTATTCCACCGAAATGGACGAAATCCGCCTTTGTGACCGGGTCTATGTCTTCCGCGACGGCGCCATTCAGGCGGAACTCGTCGGCGATGACATCACCGAGCAGAATGTGCTGGCCGCTTCCTTTGCCGGAGAAGACCACGCATGAAACTCTCCGCCAGCGCCCTTCGCCTCATCATTCCCGCCGCCTCGCTCGCCTTCCTGCTCGCCGCCGTCTTCTACATGCAACCGCGCGCCATGAGCTATAACGGCATGAACCTGCTGTTCAATCTGGCAGTGCCTATCGCACTTGCCACCATTGCACAGATGCTGATCATGTCGGTCAACGATCTCGACCTGTCGATGGGCACCTTCGTCAGTTTCTGCGCCTGTGTCACCGCCACCTTCCTGCAGACGACACCGCTTCTCGGCATTGCGATCTTTGCCGGCGCGATTGCGGTTTATGCCGCACTCGGGGCCATCATCCATATCCGCGCCCTGCCCTCAATCGTCGTCACACTCGGCATGAGTTTCGTCTGGGGCGGCTTGGCCGTGCTCATCCTGCCCTCGCCCGGCGGCCAGGCGCCCGCCTTCATCCGGGCGCTGATGACAGCCAAACCGCCGCTGGTGCCGATCGCCATCGTCGCCAGTATCCTGATCGCGGTGGTTGCCCATTACATCGTCATGCGCTCCTCTTTCGGCGTGCTGATGCGCGGCGTCGGCGGCAATTTCCGCTCGGTGGAGCGTTCCGGCTGGTCGGTGGTCGGCATCCGCGCCGCCACCTTTGCGCTCGCCGGTTTCTTCGCGGTGCTGTCGGGCATCGCCCTTGTCGGACTGACGACCGCGGCAGACGCCAATATCGCCCTGCGTTACACGCTGCTGTCGATTGCCGGTGTCATTCTGGGCGGCGGCGAATTCGTCGGCGGAAGGGTTTCACCCGTCGGCGCTGTCATCGGCGCGCTGACGCTGACGCTTGCCGGCTCTTTCCTGTCCTTCATGCGCATTTCGCCGGACTGGCAGATCGGCGCGCAAGGCGCGATCCTGATCATCGTGCTGGCGCTGCGCATCCTGCTCAACCGTCTTGAAAAGCGGGAGAAAAACCAATGAACGGACTGTCATCCCTCTCGAAAAAACCATGGATCTGGTCGTTCGCCGCAACGGCTGCCGTGTGGATCGTCACCGTGCTCTTCACCGGCGGCGCAAGCTCCTTCGGGCTGTCGCATGCGGCGCTCACCTTCGCGGCCTTTTCCGTCATCGTCGGCATTGGCCAGATGTTCGTCATCACGCTCGGGCCGGGCAATATCGACCTCTGCGTTCCCGCAACAATGACGCTATCAGGCACGCTGGCGCTGAAATTCATGGATGTGTCCGACGGTCTCATCCTGCCGGGACTGCTGATCGCCATCCTGATCGGCATCGCCATCGGCATCGGCAATTATGCGCTGATCAAGCTCCTGCGCATCCCGCCGATCATCGCGACGCTGTCGATGAGCTTCATCGTGCAATCCATCGCCATCTGGTCAAATCGCGGCCTGCGCATAAAGCCGCCGGAAACATTGGCCACTTTCGCCATCTCCAGCTCTTTCGGCATTCCGAACGTCGCACTTGTCGCATTGCTGCTCTCGATCGTCGCCTGGCTGCTGCTCGACCGTTCGTTTTACGGCCGCTGGATTTCCGCTATCGGCCAAAGCACCTTTGCCGCCCGCATGACCGGCATTCCGGTGGATGGCACCCGTTTCGTCACCTATGTGCTCTGCGCGGTGCTGGCGGCGATTGCCGGTTATCTGCTTGCCAGCTTTTCCGGCGGGGCGGCGCTCAACATGGGATCCGAATATCTGCTGATGTCGATTGCCGTCGTCGTCATCGGCGGCACGGCAGTGGCGGGCGGCGATTCCAACGTTCCCGGCATCTGGGGCGCCTCGCTCTTCATGTTCCTGGTGGTTTCGATGCTGAACACCTATGGTTTCGGCGCCGGCATCCGCCTCATCCTCACCGGCCTCATCATCATATCAGTCATTCTTCTGGCAAGTGGCCCCAAGGCCACGCGCTGACCCTAAACAACAAGCCCACAAGCGGACCACGCTCATGACCACAGACAACACCTCCCCTTACGAAATCCACGATGACCGCTTCCGCCATCTGGTCGTCGGCAATGCCGAGCTGGAAGAGCTTTATTCCGGCTGCCGCTGGGCCGAAGGGCCGGTGTGGTTTGCCGATTTGAACTGCCTGCTGTTTAGCGACATTCCCAATCAGCGCATGCTGCGCTGGGTGCCGGATGGCGGCGTCTCGGTGTTCCGCCATCCCTCCAACTTCACCAATGGCAACACGCGCGACCGGCAGGGACGACTGGTTTCCTGCGAACATGGCGGCCGCCGCGTTACCCGTACCGAGGTCGACGGCTCGATCACCGTTCTCGCTGACAGCTTTGGCGGCAAGCGGCTCAATTCACCCAACGATGTGGTGGTGAAATCCGATGGCAGCATCTGGTTCACCGACCCCACTTACGGCATCCTCTCCGACTATGAGGGATACAAGGCCGAGCCGGAGCAGAAGACGCGCAATGTCTACCGGCTCGACCCTGCAACCGGAAAGATCGACATCGCCATCGATGACTTCGTGCAGCCGAACGGCCTTGCCTTCTCGCCGGATGAAACGAAACTCTATATCGCCGATAGTTCCTACAGCCACGATGTCTCCCGCCCGCGCCATATCCGCGTCTTCGACGTGGTGGACGGCGCGAAGCTCGCCAACGGCCGGGAATTCTGCAACCTCGACAATGGCCTTCCGGACGGCTTCCGCCTGGATACGGCCGGCAATCTGTGGACCAGCGCCGGTGATGGCGTTCACTGCTTTGCGCCTGATGGCACGCTCATCGGCAAGATCAAGGTGCCGCAGACGGTTGCAAACCTCACCTTTGGCGGCCCGAAAAAGAACCGGCTGTTCATCACCGCAACGAAATCACTCTATTCGGTATATGTGGCCGCAACCGGTGCGCAGACACCCTGAGACGCTGAAACCGTAAAATTCAGACCGCGAAGGAACTGGCAAGACGGCTTTGCCGCGTTATAAATGCGGCATGAGTGACGATTCCAGCCCCTTCCTGACTGATGACATGGAGTTCGACGGCGAAGCGCCGGCCGTTGAACCCACCAGCCGCATGCTGTCCTGGGCGCGCAATTCCGCCCTTTACCGGCTGGAACAGCGGATGATGACGGAAAAGCAGCTGCGCGACGCCATCATGCGCAAGGCGCGGGAAAAATTCCAGGAGATCAGCCCGGCGCAGGTGAAGGCACTCGGCGAATTTGCCGTGACATTCGCTTATGGCATCAAGGCGCTTGATGATACGGCCTATGCGGAAATTGCTGTGCGGAGCGGCCAGCGCAGCGGCAAATCGAAACGTGGGCTGGCGCAGAAACTTCAGATCAAGGGCATAGCACGGGAAACGGCAACGGCCGCGTTGCAGGAGACCAACGATCTGGTCGCCGCCGTCATCTTCGCGCGCAAGCGCGCCTTCGGGCCGTTTCGCCGTGTCGAACTCGACGAGAAGCGCAAGGGCAAGGAATTTTCCGCCTTCGCCCGCAACGGCTTCGGCTTCGAGATCGGCGCGAAGGTCATGGCGATGAGCTTTGAAGAGGCGGAAGAGATCGTCGCGGAAGCGCCGCTCTGACGATTATTGTGGCAGGGGATGCGTTTTCAGATAGGCGATCAGGTCCGTTATATCTGTTTCGCTCCACAGCCCGAAAAAACGCATCGCATTTCCCGGGATCGCCTTCTTCGGGCTGGCAATGAATTTCTGCAGTTCGTCTTCCGTCCAGACCCGGCCAGCCGCGCCGGCATCCTTTAGCGCCTGCGAATAATGGCCGTAATCGGCCACGGAAGCCATCGGCCTGCCGACCACACCCATCAGATGCGGACCCATGCGGGTGCGCGGCGTATCGGCACTGTGACAGGTGGAACAGCGGCTGAAAACTTTTTCCCCATGAGCCGCATCGCCTTCGGCAAAGGCGCTCACCGCGACGAGGGAAAATACGGTCGCTGCCGCAATATGTCTGAATATGGAAATCATGTCTCGGATAATACAACGCCCTCCCCGTCTGACAACGAAGAGGGCGTTTTTTGACATGCGACAGAATGCCCGGTCAAAGCACCGGGCGCTTCGCCGATCAGTTCATGGCCGTCAGCGTAACCGAGGTGCCGGTGGCGGCAAGGTTGAGACCAACCTGACCCGTCACGCTGACCGTCTGCAGCTGGATGGAACCGGAGGTGCCGCCAACGAGGATGTTGGTGCCAACGCCGAGACCAACGGTGACTTCAGCCGTTGCGCCCTGATAAAGGCCGCCGAGCGAACCACGGTGGTAACCGGCGGTCGGAGCGAAAACGGCCCAGACCAGACGGCCCTGCGTGGTGAAGCCGAGGTCAACGCCCATCTTGCGGATGGCGCCGGTGTAATGGTCGGTGCGGCGTGCGCCCATCGTGGACTGGAAGGTGCAGTCCAGTTCCTTGGCGGAACCGAGAACATAACCGACACCACCGCCGATATCGCAGCTCAGATAACCGATCTTGACGCCGTTGCGGTCGTCCTGCTCCTGCGGAGCGGATTCGTATCTCGCAAGGTCGGCAGCCAGTGCGGATGCAGCCCCACCGAGGCCCATCGTCAATGCGGCAAAAGTTACGGCAACAGCCTTTTTCATCTTATTTTCTCCTGTTTTAGTCCTACCCGCAGCAGCCCTTCTTGCCCTCTCCGGATATTGAATTCCGCACTGTTAACGTTTGTTCCCTGAAATCGATCCAAAACAACTTAATTGGATGCAAGGAAAGCAAAGCGGTTAACAATGTCTAATGGCGGTAGGGTGCCATTAAGACATTGTTAGGGCGGAAAATGCGTTGAAAATTACTGTCAACAACAAGCGCTTTCAGGCGTTGTTTTGCTGCAACAAACTCAAAGCGGCAGCGCGACGGGTAAGCCGGTGGCAGCATGCGTCATGACATCCATGCGCACGCCATAGATCCGCTCCAGCGCCTCTGGCGTCATGATCTCCTGCGGGGTTCCTCTTTCAATCAGATTACCGGAATGCAGGGCGACGATCTCGTCGCAGAAGCGTGCCGCCATGTTGACATCGTGCAGCACCACGATGACACCGAGACCCTTTTCGCGTGACAATCTCTGCACCAACGACAACACTTCGATCTGATGTGCGAGATCGAGCGCCGATATCGGTTCGTCCAGCAGCAGGCTTTCGGCATTCTGGGCAACCAGCATCGCAAGCCATACGCGCTGGCGCTCGCCACCGGAAAGCGTGTCCACCAGCCGGTCGCGAAAGGCCACGGTGTCGGTCAGCTCGATGGCCTCGTCCACCTTCTCCTGATCCGCCTTGGTGAACTGGCCGAGCGCGCCATGCCAGGGATAACGACCGAGCGCCACCAGTTCCTTGGCGAGCATGCCGGAGGCGGCCGGCGTATATTGCGGCAGATAGGCGAGCTTCCGCGCAAACTCCCGGTTACCCCAGGCACCCAACGCCTTTCCCTCAAACGACACTTTACCCGCCGTTGGCTCCTGGATCCGCGCGAGAATCTTGAGCAACGTCGATTTTCCCGAACCATTATGGCCGATCAGGCCGATTGTCTTGCCGGTCGCGAAACTTGCCGTCAGCGGCTGCAGCAATGTTCGGCCGGGTACCTCCATCGTCACCCCATCCAATGAAAAAAGCGGGGTATCGTCGTAGCCGGCGGCAAATGCTGCCTCACCCATGGTTCTTATCTCCGTAAATGCTCAGACACATCATTGGCGCCTGCCTGAAAGCCAGATCAGGTAGGGCGCACCGGCCAGAGCCGCAAAAAGCCCGAGCGGCAATTCATAGGGAAAGGTGACCGTTCGCGCCCCGAGATCGGAAAGCGCCATCAGTACCGCTCCGAAAAGGAAAGAAGCGAACAGATGGTCGCGCGGCGTGGTGAAGCCGGCGCGAAGCGCGATATGCGGCGCCATCAACCCGACGAAGCTGAGGGGACCGACAAGCAGCGATGCAGCACCGGTGGCGATGCCGGCCACCGCAATGACAGCAATGCGCGCGAGACTGAGCGGCAGCCCGAGGGAAATCGGCACATCCCGGCCAAGCGGCAGGATTGTCAGCCAGCGCGTCACCGACAGCGCAGCTGAAAGAAGAACGACGGAAAGCACCGCAAGAAATATCGCCGAAGCCGGTGTTGCAGTCGAACCCGAACCGCTGAGCCAGGCAAGAATCTGCCAGGCACGCTGGTCGCCAATGGCAAGCAGCGCCGAAAGCACGGCCGAGCAGAGCGAACTGACGGCAATGCCCGCAAGCAGTATTTTTTCAGGCGCCAGATACCGGCGCACCGCAAAGATCAGCACGAGGGTCATGACCGCCGCCGAGCCGATGCCAGCGCCCGCGAACAGTTCAAAGAGGCCAGCCGCCGGAAAAATCGTGATGGCAGCGGCAAAACCGAGGCCTGCGCCGCCGCTGACGCCGATCACCTCCGGACTTGCCATGGGATTGCCGGTCAGCCGCTGGAGAAGCGCGCCCGCCATGGCCAGAAGACCGCCGGCGGCCATGGCCGCCACCAGCCGCGGCCAGCGGAAGGGTAGAAGGCTTTGCAGATCACCGGCACCCAGCAGTGTCCAGCCATCTGGGCCTTTGCCGATGGCAAGCGCTGCAAAGATCAGCACGGCCATGATCACAAGCACTGGCAGCAGCGCAGCAAGCCGGCGTCTTGCCGCAACATCGCCGCCCTGGCTGCGATGGACGTCCGTCGGCCGGATTTTCGGCAACAGCCACAGAAGCAGCGGCCCACCGATCAGCGCCGTCACCGCGCCTGTTGGGAAAACTTCGGCCGTCGTGCTTGCCAGAAGCTGAACGAGACCATCACAGAACCAGAGCAGCAGCCCGCCCAGCAGTGGGGAAACCAGGAGCACGGAGGAAGACCGCCGCACGCCGAGCGCCCGGGTGAGCGCCGGTGCGGCAAGGCCGATGAAGCTGACGAGGCCGACCGCTGCAGAAACGAAGGCGGCCAGCGCGACCGCAACGGCCGCGACCGCCAGCCTGATCGAAAACAGCGATACGCCGAGCGATCGCGCGCCGGCATCACCGAGACCGAGAACCGTCAATGGCCTTATCAGCAAACCGGTCAGCACAAGGCCGGCAAGGAGCTGGAAGGCGAGAGAAAAGGCATTCGACCAGTCCTGCTGGCTGAGCGAGCCGCCGTTCCAGACGACAAGCGACATCAGATATTCGCCCTGCGCCAGCGTCAGCGCCGCGGAAACGGAGGCGGCGGTTATGCCGACGAGAAGTCCTGATACCACCATGGTCACCGGCTCGAAGGACCGTCGCCAGCCGAGAAGAAAGACAATGCCGGCGGCGGCGGCAGCGCCAGTGAGGGCCACGAAGGCGCGGTTACCATCCAGCACCGAGGGAAAGAACAGGGTGGCGATGACGATAGCCAGCTGCGCGCCAGCGGAAATGCCGAGCGTCGAGGGGTCGGCAATCGGATTGCGCAACAATTGCTGGAAAAGCGCACCCGACAGGCCGAGCATCGCGCCCGCCAGAATGGCGACAACTGCGCGCGGCATCAGGCTGAAGGCGAAAATCACCTGATCCATCGACAGGTTGGCGGCATCGAACGGCAGGCCGGGCCATGCGCCGAAAGGCAGCCGCTGCAGGCCGGCATGCAGAGAAAGCCCGCAGGCCAGAACGAACAGAAGCCCGAAGAAAAGCTGGAGAGGCCGCGCGGTCACAGAGCTTCTCCCTGCGCCGAGAGCGCTTCGGTCAGAAGCCGTGCAAAACGCATACCGGCGGTGATGCCGCCATAGGGACCGACATTGCCGACCGTGACCACCCGGTTTTCCCGCACGGCCGGAAGGGCCCGCCAGATGGCGCTGTTGCGCAGGCTCTCACGGGCCTCCACCGGAATATCGGAGACGATGACGATGCGCGCCTCCTGCGAAGCGGCGAGATTTTCGAGCGGCACCGGCGCCGCGAAGGTGAATTGCGAGCGATCCACCCAGGCATTGGAAAGCCCCAGCCGACCAAGCACATCCCCGAACATGCTATCGGCACCAAAAGCGCGAAAATGCCGGGCGTCGCCGATGTTGATCACATAGGTCGGCCGCGCGGAAAAACCGGCAAGGCGGGTCCGCATGGCTTGCAGCGCCGCTTCCGTTTCGTCCAGCACCCTGCGCGCCTCGTCTGCCCTGCCGAGCTTCTCGCCAAGGGCGGAGACCGCCGCCAGCGCCTTTGCGAAAGGCGGCTCGCCCTTCACGTAAAAGGGCAGCGAGAAAACCGGGGCAATCGCTTCCAGCCTGCCGGTGTAGCGCGTGTAGAAAGGCGAAATCAGGATGAGATCCGGCCGGGTCAATTGCAGAAGCTCGAAATTCGGCGCGCCGCGCAGACCGAGATCAACGACGCTTTCAGGGATTTCCGGCTCGACCGCACCGGCCCTGAACTGGATTAGCTCGGTTGCCGCCACCGGCATGACGCCGAGCGCCACGGAGGTTTCGAGCATAGCCCAGTCAATTGCGGCGATGCGCGGGGTTGCGGCCACCGCCTTGCCGGCAAAGGCAGACGCGGCGAGCAGGCCTAAAAATTCCCGCCGCCCCCAAAGGGGTGACATCCATCGATCCTTGCGCGTCATGCCCCTGCTGCTTCACTTGATAATGGCGTCACCAACGATAGGTCAGCTTGCCCACGACCGTTCTTCCGTCACCGTAATAGCATCCGAAAGTGGAGCAACTAGAAATATATTCTTTATCAGTCAAGTTTTGCACCATAAGCGAGGCGCGATAGCCGTTCTTCTCGTCATGCACACCGAGATCGAGCAGGGCGAGACCCTTCATCTCGAAGGTATTGGCGGCATCGCCATAGCGCTTTCCGACATAACGGACGCCGCCGCCGATCCCGAAGCCTTCAAGCGCCGTATTCTCCGCGAAGGTGTAGCTTCTCCGGCCGTGAGAGCCTTCATATGACACTTTCATGACAAAGCTTTCAGGTTGATGTCAGCTAAATAACGCATCCGCCATCAATCGGCCCATGCGGCAGCGTGAACAGGGCGTTTTGCTCGTTTTCCGCCACCGCCGGCATATTTAAAAACTGGTGGACCTGGCATTGGCTCTTTTTACCGCGAAAGCGACAGGATTTGAATCGTATCGTCCGGAAATCGGCAGCGTGCCGCTCAGCTTGCTGACGGCGGCCTATCTGCTGTTTTTCATGAACCAGACATTCTGGTCGAAGGTTCACACCTATCTTTCCGCTTATCCGGTTGCCATCGTTGCGCTTTATGTCGCCATGGCGGCGCTTTTCGGCGCCCTCATCACCATTTTTTCCGCCAAATATCTCATCAAGCCGTTTCTGGTCTTCGTCATATTTGCGGCCGCCGCCGCCTCCTGGTTCATGGACCGTTACGGCGTCGTCATCGACAGCGACATGATCCGCAACGCCATGGAAACCACGCAGGCGGAAGCGGGCAATCTGATCACCCCCGGCTTTGTCTGGCACATGGCGATTTACGGACTGGTACCGTCCATCGTCATCGCCGCCATCCGCGTTCGGCATCGGCCTATCCTCGACAAGCTTTTGTGGAACACCATCAGCATCCTGGTGTGCCTCGGCATCGTCGGCATCATCAGCTTTGCGAATTCAAAGACATTCACGACTGCCATCCGTCAGCACAAGGATATCGTCAAAAGCGTCAACCCCTTGTCGCCGATGATGTCCGCCGTCCATTATTTCACGCAGGCCGGCCAGGAAGCCGAAATACAGGTCAGCCCAATCGGTAAGGACGCTAAGGTTCTTCCCGCAGCTGGAGGTGTCCATAAACCGCGCATCACCGTCATCGTTGCGGGTGAGACCGCTCGCGCCGCGAATTTTTCCCTGAACGGCTATGGGCGCGACACCAATCCGGAACTGGCCAAGCGCGACGTGATCTATTTCCCCAACACGACCAGCTGCGGCACCGCGACGGCGATGTCCATTCCCTGCATGTTCTCGAAATTCCCCCGTTCGCAATATAGCCATAGCAAGGCACTCGCGAATGAAAACGTCATGGACGTCCTCGTCCACGCCGGTGTCAGTGCGACATGGCTGGACAACAACACCGGCAGCAAGAATGTCGCCGACCGTATCCCCTATTTCGACCTGCCCTCCACGAATGACAGCCGCTTCTGCACCGGCGGAGAATGCCGCGACGATATCTTCTTCGACAAGCTCGACGCCTGGCTCAACAACGTCACGAAGGATAGCGTCATCGTGCTGCACCAGATGGGTAGCCACGGACCGACCTATTATCTGCGCTATACCGACGAATTCCGCAAATTCACCCCGGATTGCCGCACCGCCGAGCTTGGCAATTGCAGCGATGCCGAGATCGTCAATTCCTATGACAACACGCTTCTCTACACCGACCATTTCCTCTCGACCGTGATCGACAAGCTGAAAGCACGCTCCGACAAGCTGGCAACCGGCATGATCTATGCGTCGGACCACGGCGAATCGCTTGGCGAGAACGGCGTCTACCTGCATGGCGCACCCTACCTGCTCGCCCCCGACCAGCAGACCCATGTGCCGTTTCTCGTCTGGTTCGACGATGACTTCGCCAAATCCATGGGGCTCAACCGGGCCTGCCTTGCGAAAAGTGCCGCAGAGGGTGGACGCTCCCACGACAATTATTTCCACAGCATCCTTGGCATGATGAATGTCTCCACTTCCGTCTATGATCCCTCGCTGGATGTGTTTGGCGGCTGCACCCAGCGCCAGAACAGCTGAACAGACAGTGCTTGACGCTTATCCCGTGAAAGCGATACGCAGGACGACGCGATAAAGGGAGCTGTCTTGCGGGTTCTGCTTGTTGAAGACGATCATGTGCTTGGAGAAGCGTTGCGGGACCATGTCGCAGCGGCCGGCCATGCTGTTGACTGGTTCAAGACGTTGGGCGACGCCATGGCCGCAACGCTGACCATGGCCTATGGCCTGATCCTGCTCGACATGCGCCTGCCGGATGGCGAAGGCATCACCCTTCTGCAAGCGCTGCGCAAGCGCGACGACGCCACGCCGGTGATCATCCTGACGGCACATGATCAGGTTTCCGACCGGATTGCCGGGCTGAATGCCGGGGCGGACGACTATCTGGTCAAGCCTTTCGACCTCGATGAGCTTTCGGCGCGCATGCTGGCGGTCTCGCGCCGTTACGAGGGTCGCTCGGCGCCCGTCATCCGCCTGCCCGGCATCGAGATCAACCAGGTGGCGCGCAATATCACGGTCGATGGAACGGCGCAGACGCTCAGCGCCCGCGAATGGGCCGTGCTGGAAAAGCTGGTCGAACATCCCGGCGCCGTGGTCTCGAAAGCGCAGCTGCACGATACGCTTTACGAATTCGGTGCGGAAATAGAAAGCAACACGGTCGAGGTCTATATCAGCCGGCTGCGCAAGAAAATCGGCCATGACCGCGTCGAGACCGTGCGCGGCGTCGGCTACACGATCAAGTGAGCCAGACGGCAGATAGGCCAGACGGCAAGCAAGCAAATAACAAGTAGGCAGAAATGGCCAGACCGACCAGCATGACCCGCAAGCTCGTGACGGCGTTGACCAGCGTCGTCGCCATATCCTGGCTCCTCGCCTGCGGGCTGGGCGTCATGGTGATGCAGGACGAATTTGCCGAGATTTTCGATGCCGGCGTGCAGGAGACCGCCGAAAGGCTGCTGCCGCTTCTGGCCGACGATCTCAGGGAAAACAACACGGCCCCCGCCTCCCGCAAGCTCAACCCTTCGGCGGAAGGCGCGGAATATCTGACCTATCAGGTGCGCGACCGCGAAGGACAGGTCGTTCTGCATTCGCATGACAGCTCGACGGAGCCTTTCGAAGTCTCACTCGACCCCGGTTTTTCTGAAACAGCGACGCAGCGCATCTACACGGCTGTAACGCCGGACGGTAATTATTTCCTGCAGGTCGCCGATGCCTTCGCCAACCGGCGCGAGGCGATCGAGGAAGCGGGCAGCGCGCTGCTTTTGCCCGTACTCATCCTCATTCCCGCCAGCATCTTCGCCGTCATCGTGGTGGTGCGCAGGACCCTGCAACCGATACAGACCCTGCGCGACGAGATCGGCAAAAAGGATGGCGGCAATCTTGCGCCGCTCGAAACACAGCCTTTTCCCGGTGAACTGCATCCCATCGCCCGTTCGGTCAATCTGCTGCTTGGGCGGCTGCGATCGGCAATCGAGGCGGAGCGGGAATTCACCGCCAACAGCGCCCACGAATTGCGCACGCCAATTGCCGGCGCGCTGGCGCAGGCGCAGCGGCTGCATGCCGATATTCCGCCGGAACTTGCGCCGCGCGTCGAGAATATCGAAAAATCCCTGCAACACCTTGGCCATCTCGCCGAAAAGCTGCTGCAGATGTCGCGGGCCGAAGCAAGGATCGGCGTGACCGATACGGCGAATGACGTCATCCCCATTCTCGAACTCGTCATCGATGACATGGTGAGAACGGCGATAGGCAAGTCCCGCATCCGCTTCACCAATCACTGTGAGGACGGCCTGCCCTGCAGGATAGGCGCGGACGCCTTCGGCATCATCGTTCGAAACCTCCTCGAAAATGCCCTGATCCACAGCCCGGCGGGAAGCCCGGTGCAGATTTTCGCCGAACAGGACGGCACGGTCCGCATCATCAATTCCGGACCGGCAATCGACAGGGCACTGTTGCCCAAACTGACGACCCGTTTTGCCCGAGGGCCGACCAAGGCGGATGGCACCGGACTTGGCCTTGCGATCGTCAAAAGCCTGGTGGAGCAGACCGGCGGCGAATTGCTGCTTTCTTCACCGGCACCCGGCCGGCAAGACGGCTTCGAGGCCCGTGTGGTTCTTCCCGTCGAAATTGCCTGAAGGTACTGAAAGCAAAAGCCCCGTCAGAAGGACGGGGCTTTTGTCGTCTGGATGTATCGCTCAATCCTCGTGGATATGGCTGTGATCGCGCGTATCGCGCATCTTCACATAGACCACCAGCGACAGTGCAATCATGATCGTCACATACCAGAAGAACCAGTTTTCATGGCCGATCTGCTTGAACTTCAAAGCCACGAACTCTGCCGTTCCACCAAAAATGGTGTTCGCCAGCGCATAGGGCAGCGCCACGCCGAGCGCACGGATATGGGCCGGGAACATTTCCGCCTTCACCACCGCATTGATGGAGGTGTAGCCGGTAACGATCAGCAGGCCGACCAGAGCGAGGGCGAAAGCCATGATCGGATCGGTCGTCGTCGCCAGCGTGGTGAAGATGACGTAGGTAAACAGCGTGCCGAGAATGCCAAAGCCCACCATCAGCGGTTTGCGGCCGACCTTCTCGGACAGCGCACCGGCAAGCGGCTGGCACAGCATGAAGACGAAGAGCGCCGCCGTGGTAATTTCGGTCGCACTTTCCTTACTGAAACCCGAGGTGTTGACGAGGAATTTCTGCAGATAGGTCGTGTAAGCGTAGAAGGCGAGCGTGCCGCCTGATGTCAGCGCCATGACCATCAGCGCTTCCCGCGGATAGTGCTTGAACAGCGCCCATCCGCTGGATTTCGGCTTGTCGGCATCACCACCGGCCTTGGCATTTTCGAAGGACTGCGTTTCGGCAAGGCCACGACGGATATAAAACACCGCAATCGCCAGAATGCCGCCAATGAAGAAGGGAATACGCCAACCCCAGTCGCCAAGCTGTGCCGGCGTCAGCACCCGCTGCAACACCAGAAGCACCGCCAGCGCCAGAAGCTGACCGGAGATCAGCGTTACATACTGGAAGCTCGAGAAGAAGCCGCGACGGCTCTTGCCGGCCATTTCACTGAGATAGGTAGCGCTGGCGCCATATTCACCGCCAACGCTGATGCCCTGCAGAAGGCGGGCGAAAACCAGAATGGCAGGTGCGGCGATGCCGATCGTCTCATGGCCAGGCGTAATCGCGATCAACAGGGAACCAAGACACATCAGCGTAACGGACAAGGTCAGGCCGGCCTTGCGGCCCTTGCGGTCGGCATAGGTGCCCATGAACCAGGCCCCGATCGGCCGCATCAGAAATCCGACGGCAAAAACGGCGGCTGCGCTCAAGAGTTCGGCGGTCTGGTTTCCGGAAGGGAAGAACACCGGTGCGAAATAAAGGGTGAAGGCCGAATACACATACCAGTCGTACCATTCAACGAGATTGCCCGCCGATCCGCCGATAATGGATTTCAAACGGGTTTTCTGATCCGGCGCGGTGGCGGGACCATTTGCCATAATATTCACGGGTTGACTCCAATTCATCTTCGTCTGGAGATGGAAGGGCGAACGGAAGGTGTGATAATTTGTCGCTCTTGGCGGGGGTATATACCCGTCATGTTGCAATGCGCAAGCTTATGCTGCATCGCAACAATGCGGTAGAAGCGTCAGAAGTGACCTGCATCGCAGGGAATCCCGGCCCTCCATACCGGTCCGCGCAGTAGGATCTTCGGTGATGATACCGGCAAAAGTGGAACCGGGCCATTGCAATCCGTCTTGTAAGCCGCGCGCGCTCAAACTAAAAAATATCAATGATTTATGATATATCGGACATCCAGATCGAAAAGCTTCTCATCGCCGCCGCCCGTGCGGGCGAAGCGCTGGCCCGGCTGGATGAACGGATCAGCCGCTCACCGATGAAACACGGCTTCATCGAAAGGCAGGATTTCACCGACGCGATTTCCTCCATGTGGGTCGACGGCGAACTCGTCCATATGGAAGATCTGGTCCTGCATGACGCTCATATGGACGTGCGCGCGCCCACCCACGAAATGACGGCGGCGCACCGAATCTTGCGGTCAAGGCGGCTGATCTTTTCCAATGCCGCCGGCTGGGCCCTCACCGCCCCCGGCCTTTCCAGATTACGAGGCAGAGCCACACTTGCAGCCGACGAGGTGTCACTTCCCAGGGAAACCGGGGATCATGCCCGCAGCGACGAGAGCGGCACGGCTGGGGAAGCGCTGCTGGACGGGGCTTTTTCCGAACTGGATGCGCTGCTGGCGCGAAGCTCCGCGACACTTGAGGCGATTACCGCCGGTAACATGCCCACGCCCATGAACCAGCGGCAGGAAGGCCATCCGATCATCAATGAGCCTGACTGGGACGAGGACGAACGGCTGAAAGAATGGCTGGAACTGCACGCAAGGACGGCGGAACTGCCGGCCATCCTTCGCACCGCCATTCTGCTCGACGCCTGGAACATGATCGAGGTGTTGCAGCGCAGCCCCTGGCTCGGCCGGCTTCTGGCCGCCGCCTTTCTGCGTGAGGGGGCCGTGACGCCCGATCACCTGCCGGCACTGAGCACTGGCCTTCGCGCCGTTCCGCGCGAGCGCCGACACGCCAGAAACCAGACACAGCGGCTGCTCGCCCTTCTGGACAGTTTTTACGAGGCGGCGCAGACCAGTTTGAAAGAACATGACCGGCTGACCCACGCGCGGGATCGCATGATGCGCAAGCTGACCGGCCGGCGCTCATCCTCACGTTTGCCGGAACTGGTGGAGCTGGTGGTTTCCCGGCCGGTGGTTTCGGCGGCGATGATCGTCAAGGAACTCGGCACCACGCCCCAGGGCGCAATCGGGCTCGCCAATCAGCTGGAATTGCGGGAAGTTACGGGTCGCGGCCGTTTTCGCGCCTGGGGCATGCTTTAAGCGTGGCATTCTGAAATATGGCCTGCCCGAAACTGGAAAATTGCCTGTCGTCCGGCTGTTTCCACCACTGAAAATGCCGCAGCAATGCGGCGATCACGAATCTTAACAAAATTTAACTATTGCGTAGGTGGGCGAAGCGTCTATGTTCCTCGCTGCGTTGCAGCACGATTTCTTCTCCGGCAACGCGGTCGCATTCGGCCCCGGCAACTTTTCTTTGCCGCCCGCATTTAAGTGTCCATCATCAGGGAGATGCAATAATGACAATTTCAGTCTCAGAACTTAATTCCGATCACGAAACCGATGCTCCTTTTGCCAAAAAGGTCCTGACCGCGCGCACGCTCGCCGGCTATACGGTCGAACAGCTTGCCGTCACCTGCGGCCTCACCACCACCGAAATCCACGCACTGGAAGACGGCACCGACAGCGATCCATCGCGTATCAGACGCGTTGCCGCCGCCCTGCATATTCCTGTCGAAACCGTTATCTGATCGCCCGTAGCGATCACGAAAAATCTCAGCGCCGCCGGGGACGATGTTCAAGAGAACATCCGGGCGGCGCGCGTGGCCTGAGGCCGTTAATATCTTCCGGAAGATTTTCCGAAGCCCTCTCTTAACATTTTCGTTATCCGGCACCACATGGGGTTCACGAGCGACCATGGTCGATGAAGTTCGACATGTGCCCTGCCCGTGCGAGAGCAGCAACAACCTCCGGAATCCTGCCATGACACTCAGCCTTAACACCGAAGAACGGGTTTCTTCAGCATTGGATGAATTGTGGCCGGCAGAGAAGACCGAAATTCTCGACTGGCTCGTCACCGGCACCAAGGACGAGCGGTTTATCGACGAGATATTCGTGGAGCTTTGCAGCAGACTGCGGGAGAGCGGAATCTCCATCGCAAGGGGCGTTCTCGCTTTTCGCATCCGCCACCCGCAATGGCTTGGCGCTCGGATATTGTGGAAAGCCGGTATGCCCACCGCCGAAATCGCCACCTATGGTTACGGCTCGGAGAGTACGCCCGAATATCTCAACAGTCCCATCAACGACATCCATCAGGGTGCGACGGAAGTCCGCCACCGCCTGAACGGCGATGACATCGATGAACCCGGTTATACGATCTATGAAGAGCTGCGGGCCGAAGGGCTGACGGATTATTGCGCCTGGCCGATCGAACACACTTTTGGAAAGCGCCATGTCGCGACATTCTCCAGCGACCAGCCAGGCGGTTTTTCCGACAGCGAAATCGCCGCCCTGAAAAACCTGCTGCCGGCTTTGGCGCTGGTCAGCGAAATACGCCTCAAAAACCGCATGACACGCACCCTTCTGGAAACCTACGTGGGTCCGCATGCGGGCGAAAAAATTCTCAACGGCGCCACGACACGCGGTAGCGGCATAACGGTGGGCGCGGCGATCCTGATCTGCGACCTGCGCAATTTCACCCATATCTCCGACCTTTGGCCGCGCGATGACGTGATCGAGCTCCTGAACGGCTATTTCGACGCCATGTGCGACCCCATCGAGGAATTCGGTGGCGAGATCCTGAAATTCATGGGTGATGGGCTGTTGGCGATTTTTCCGCTGAGCGATCCGCAGGCCTGTGAAAACCTGCTGAAAGCCATCGCCAGCGCGCAAAAGGGTCTCGTCGCCCTCAATGAAATCAATTGCCAGAAAGGTCACGATCCCCTGGGTTACGGCATCGGCGTGCATGTTGGCGATGTCATGTATGGCAATATCGGCTCCAAAACCCGCCTCGATTTCACCGTCATCGGCCCCGCCGTCAACATCGCCTCGCGGCTGGAAACGCTGACCAAGGAAACCGGCCGCAACGTGCTGTTTTCCGAGGAATTCGTCCGTATGGCCGGAAATGGGGACAGGCTGGAAAATCTGGGCCCATGGCTGCTTCGCGGCCTTGAAACCCCGGTCGAGGTCTATGCGCTTCCCCAGAATGCCGTGCAGATGCCCTCCACCAGCTGACGCCCGGCGGCGTTTGGGCCTTGGCTCAGCGCGCCATTTGTCATGATCAGCAACCACATCGCGTGACCTCCACGGACGAATGATTTCGGCCTTGCCTGCCGCTGTCAAATCGCTTGACACGCCCCCGATGTCGATCTAGCAAAATGGAACATATATTCCATATCGAAACATTGTTTGTATTCATATTCTGTCCCTCCGGGAGTGAGGGACGAATGTGAGGAACCGGAGGAAAGATGGTTACGAAATTGGCACTGCTCGGCGCTGGACGGATCGGCAAGGTCCACGCCAAGGCGATCACCACCGACAGCCGTGCGAAGCTGGTGGCTGTTGTGGACGCCATGGCCGGCGCTGCGGAGGCAATTGCCCGCGAAGCGCAGTGCAAGGTCAGCACGATCGACGAGGTTCTGGCCGACAAGACGATCGACGCCGTCATCATCTGCACACCAACCAACACCCATGCCGATCTGATTGAGCGTTTCGCCCGCGCCGGCAAGGCCATCTTCTGCGAAAAGCCCGTTGATCTCGATGTTGCCCGCGCGGAAGCCTGCGCCAAGGTGGTGGAAGAAACCGGCGCAAAGGTGATGCTCGGTTTCAACCGCCGTTTCGATCCGCATTTTCAGGCCGTACATAAGGCAATCGAGGATGGCCGCATCGGCAAGGTGGAAATGGTCACCATCACCAGCCGCGACCCCGGCCCGCCACCGGCTGAATATATCAAGGTATCCGGCGGCATCTTCCGCGACATGACCATTCATGATTTCGACATGGCCCGCTTCCTGCTGGGCGAAGAAGTGGACAGCGTGTTTGCCACCGGTTCGGTTCTCGTCAATCCGGAAATCGGCGCGCTCGGTGATTTCGACAGCGCCAGCATCATTCTGACGACGAAAAGCGGCAGGCAGGCGGTGATTTCGAATTCGCGCCGCGCGACCTATGGTTACGACCAGCGTATTGAAGTGCATGGTTCTCTCGGTTCGGCAGCGGCCGAAAACCAGCGTCCGGTCTCCATCGAGATCGCCAATGCCGACGGTTATACCCGCCCGCCGCTGCATGATTTCTTCATGACGCGTTACACGGCGGCCTATGCGGCGGAAATCACCGCTTTCATCGACAGCATCGAAAACAATGTCGCACCCTCGCCTTCCATCAAGGACGGGCTGATTGCGCTGAAGCTGGCCGACGCCGCGCTGAAATCCGCGACCTCCAAGACGGCCGTGACAATCGGCTGAAGCCGATCTCATCTTCACCCTCGGGTTTGACCCGGGGGTGAGTGTTCCGGCTGTTTTTTTGAGAAAAGCCGATTATTCCGCACCCGTCCGAACGCTGGTTGCCTATCAAAAAGGCAGTCGCTGGACTTGCATAGCTGCTATTCGGAAAATAAGGTTGTCTGACAAGGTGCGGCCGTAACATATGGCTGCTACCCATCTCATTCACGCCGAATCCTCTTTTGCTGGCAAGCAGCCGGACAGCGATTTTTTCATGCCATCACCCAAGACCGGTTTTCTTTATGCGCTTGTCGCCTTCACGATCTTTGCGGCGCAGGATGGCATCTCGAAACATCTGGGCAGCGCCTATCCGCCCGTCTTCATCGCCATGCTGCGATACTGGGCCTTTGCCGTCTTCGTTCTGTTGATGGCCGCAAGGTCATCGGGCGGCATCCGGGGTGCCGTCATGGCCAACCGTCCCTGGCTGCAGATCGGTCGCGGTGTTCTGCTGGCGGTACAGATCGTTTTTTCGATCTTCTCCTTTGCCATTGTCGGGCTGGCGCACAGCCACTCCATCATCGCTTCGGCGCCGCTCATCGTCGCCGCGCTTTCCGTACCCTTGCTTGGGGAAAAGGTCGGCTGGCGGCGCTGGTGCGCCATTTTTGTCGGCTTCATCGGTGTTCTCGTCATCCTGAAACCCGATGGCGAAGGTTTCGACAACAGCCTGATCATCACTTTCATCGCCGCCTTCATGCTGGCGCTTTACGGCGTGCTCACCCGCCTCGGCAGCAGGAGCGATACCGCGATGACGAGCTTTTTTTATACCGGCGTTGCCGGTGCAGCGGCACTGACGCTGGTAGGTCCGTTTTATTGGGTCAGCCTCGAACCCTATGACTGGGGATGGATGCTGGCGCTCTGCATTACCGGCATGAGCGGTCATTATTGCCTGATAAAAGCGTTCGAACTGGCGGATGCAGCTTCCGTGCAGCCTTTCTCCTATTACCAGCTCGTGCTCGTCTCTATCATTGGTGTCACCATCTATGGTGAGATCGTGACATCAAATATGGTACTGGGCGCAGCAATCGTCATTGCCGCCGGCCTCTTCACAATCTGGCGGGAACATGTGGTCGGCCGGAAGAGAAGCGGGGGAGCCGGCTGAGAGCCTGCGCCCTCTTCAGGCGAGAGCCGCCTCACAACGCAGCAACATGCCGAACAGATCGCGCGGCTCATCCGGATCAGCCAGGAGATCCAGCTCCGCATAAAGACCTGTGCCCGGCAGTTTTGAGCGCACGTAACGCAGCGCGGAGAAATCCTCAGTCGCAAAGCCGACGCTGTCGAACAGGGTGATCTGCCTATTGCCCGCCCGGCCCTGTTTTTCGCCGGCAATGACCTGCCATAACTCGGTCACGGGATAATCCTCCGGCAATTGCTGGATTTCACCTTCAATGCGTGTCTGCGGCGGATATTCGACGAAAATATCGGAGCGAAGCAGAATATCCCGGTGCAGTTCCGTCTTGCCCGGGCAATCGCCGCCGACAGCGTTGATGTGAATGCCGGGGCCGACCATGTTGTCGGTCAGGATCGTCGCATATTGCTTGTCAGCGGTGACTGTCGTGATGATATCTGCCCCTTCCACCGCCTCCTCAGCGCTATCGCAGATTTCGATGGCGAATCCCTGTCCGCCAAGATTGCGGGCGCATTTTTCGCTGGCGGACCGGTCGATATCAAAAAGCCGCAGCGTATCAATGCCGAGAATAGCCTTGAAAGCCCGCGCCTGAAATTCGCTCTGAGCACCGTTACCGATGATGGCCATGGAACGGGAATTGGGGCGGGCAAGGTATTTCGCGGCAACGGCCGAGGTGGCGGCAGTGCGCAGCGCCGTCAGGATCGTCATTTCAGTCAGAAGCAACGGATAACCATTGCCGACATCGGAAAGCACGCCGAAGGCCGTTACCGTCTGACGGCCTTCCTTCATGTTCTTCGGATGGCCGTTGACATATTTGAAGCCGTACAGCGTGCCGTCGCTGGTCGGCATCAGCTCGATAACGCCCTCCTTCGAATGTGAGGCGATACGCGGCGTCTTGTCGAAGCTCTTCCAGCGGCGGAAATCCTCCTCCACCACATCGGCAAGCTCACGCAGGAAGGTGTCGATTCCCACCCGCAGCACGAGCTTCATCATATGGTCGACGCTGACGAAGGGAACGATATTGAGATTCGGTATCACGGTCATCGCATCACCCCTTTCAGCCAGCGCGTGTCGGGCGGTCCATGACCCGCTTGCCCAACAGGCTTGCGGCGAGATCGACCATCAGCGTCGCCGTCCTGCCGCGCTCATCGAGAAACGGGTTGAGTTCCACCAGATCGAGACTGCAGACCAGCCCGCTATCATGCAGCATTTCCATCACCAGATGCGCTTCACGGAACGTCGCGCCGCCCGGAACGGTAGTGCCGACGGCAGGCGCAATGGATGGCTCGAGAAAATCGACATCAAGACTGACATGCAGCAGGCCGTTTGCCGCCTGAACGCGGGCGAGAAATTCGCGCAGCAGAACCGCAACGCCGTGCTCGTCTATCGAGCGCATGTCGTGAACGGTGATGCCGCTCTTTTCCAGCGCCGCCCTTTCAGCGGGATCGACGCTTCGGATACCGATCATGCCGATATTTTCTTCCGGCACGGCGTGGGACAGCGGCGGAAAATAACCGGCAAACCCCTCACGACCGCTGAAATAGGCAACGGGTGTGCCATGCAGATTACCGCTGCGTGTCGTCTCCAGCGTGTGATAATCGGTATGGGCATCGAGCCAGAGCACGAAAAACGGCCGGCCCGTCTCGGCCACCCGCCGCGCCATGCCAGCCACCGTTCCTGCCGAAATCGCATGGTCGCCGCCAAGAAAGATCGGTACGGCATCCGCACTTTCGCGATAGGCCGCCTCCGTCAGCGCCTCTGTCCAGGCCACGGTTTCCTCCAGATGATGCACGGCCGGATTGGGGTGACGAAATTCCTTAAGCGGCGCCGGCGCCACATTGCCGGTATCGACCACCCGGTGCCCCAGATCCTCCAGCGCGCGCACGAGACCGGCGATGCGATAGGCGCTCGGTCCCATTTCGCATCCCAATTGCCCCGCTCCGATTTGCAGAGGTGCACCAATAAGCCTGATATCCATTCCCGTCCTCGCTTTCCCAACCAACAACATCACTAAACCATAGAGACATGGCGGACTGAACATCAAATATTGGCAAGATTGTCGAAATGAATTATCAATCTGGCAAAATCACTTTATCAAAATGGCAATCATGGATAATCTCGACGAACGGCTCGTCACCCTTTTGCGTCACAACGGCAGACGCAGCATTTCCGATCTGGCTGTGGAGACGGAAACCTCGCGGGCGACGGTTCGCTCCCGCATGGAAAGAATGGAAAATGACGGCTCCATCATCGGCTACACCGTCATTCTGCGGGCCGATGCGGTGGAGGCGGCGATCCGCGGCATTATGATGATCGAGATTGAAGGCCATGTGACGGACCGCGTCATCCGCACCCTTGGCGGCTTCCCGGAAATATCCGAAATCCACACCACCAACGGCCGCTGGGACCTGATCGTAGAGCTCAACGCCGCCACACTCAGCGATTTCGACGCCGTGCTGCGCCGCATCCGCCTGGTGCCCGGCATCACTGGCAGCGAGACCAGCCTGCTGCTTTCCACCCCGCGCTCCACCCGCGCAAGGCTCTGATCCCGGGACAAAACGCAAAAGAGGGGTGAAAACGCATTTTTCGATTTTTTCGACTTGCGCCCCGGCATAAATCATCTATATGACGACCCACCAAAGCGAACGCGCCACGCGCTTCACGCTTTTGGGGAATAGTTCAATGGTAGAACAGCGGACTCTGACTCCGTCGATCTTGGTTCGAATCCAGGTTCCCCAGCCAATTCTCCCAAAAGCCCTTAATTCCTTGATTTTCCAGTCGTGCCGGATATCGTTTTGGCATCATTGGCGACCTGATACCCAAAACTGGTGCCCAGAGGTGATGCCCACGCGAAAAATACGCGATGGACGAACTTCCGGGCAAAGACAGGGCATTCGTCATGGTCGTGCGCCACGAAGTCGAGAATCTGATCCGTCGCGGAAACATCTTCTATTGGCGGCCACGCGTCCCAGCGGTCTTCATCCACTGCCGTCCCGGCAGCCGCCTTTCACTTAGCCTTCATTGTTCTGACCATAAGAAGGCTCAGATCATTGCCAGGCAGCTCAACATGCAGCTCGCCGAAATGAAAATGAGACCGAAGGAAACGATGGGCGACAGGGAACAACTTCAGAAACTTTTCGAGCATATCCGTGATGGCATGCTCATCGATCTTGAGGGCATCAGCTTGTTGGCAAAGCGTGACGGCCGCGCCGGGCATGTCGCTGAGATGGATCTGGATCTGGAAGCAGGGTGGGCCTATCGGCTTCTGGCGAAGTTTGGCGCGCGCAGAACGCTGACGTTGGACGGCGACTGCAGCGGATTGAACTACCTTCTGAAAAATGGGGTTCCGACCTCCCGGGTCGAGGCCATCAGAAAAAACCATGTTGCTGGGCTGAAGGTTACCCAAAACCCGGCGGTCGAAGCTGCCATCCAAAATCTGATGGTATCCTTTGACATTCCCGACACGGAAGTGAATCGGGAGCGGGCAATGACCAAGTTCCTAGAGGCCCGTGCGGAGGCGTTATTCGACGTCGAGCACCGCCACGAGTTGGTCGACAAAAGTCAGAGCGAATTCATGGGCAGAGGTAGAGCCGTGGCGCCCGTCGCCAGGGTCGGGGCAACCGACACCCCTCCACTTGAGCCTGATTTCACCCCTCCGCCTCCGGTTGTCGAAAGACCTCCTGCATCAGCTCTGACTGCCGCTCCGGACGATCCGGAAATCGCCTATCTTGATCTGGAAAAGGGCTCAGCCACGACGAAGCAGGCTACGTCAAAAGCTTCGGAGGCCGGGCAACGCGTGGTCGCCGTTTCGGATTTCGAGCAGGAGTGCGAAAAGCTGATCGCCAACATGGGCAAGGACTGGGAACCAGCGACCGCGCGTGACGCGATGGCGCTGGTGCGGATGTTCAAATCGGTGCTCATCGAGCATGGAGTGGAGCATTCGGGACAGATTGAGCAATATCATATCGGCCAGTTGCGGCAGCACTTCAATCACATCCCGACGGACTGGGGACGAAGCAGTCGGATGCGCATCATGTCAGCGCCGGAACTCCGGGCTGAGGGGGAGAAGCTGCGTCAGGCGGCAGAGGCTTCGGATACGAAAGCAAAGGTGGGGCTGGCCTCGACAACGATCCGCAAGCATTTCGGGAATTTGCAGCACTTCCTAAAGCACCTGAAAGGCCATGGGTTCGAAATTGAGAGTTGGTCCTTCGAGGGACTGCGCCCGAGAAAGCAGAAGGCCGGAGAGGTCCGCGGAAAACAATTCAAACCAGCTCCGGCGGATATCGCCCCGATTTTCTCAAGTCCCATCTACTTGGGTTCGCACGGCCATCTGCGTGGGAGAAGGCGAGAGCCCGGCAAGCAGGTCTACCACGACTCGCTTTATTATCTGCCGATCCTGTTCACCTACCTTGGAGCCAGGCGGAACGAGTTCGCTGGTCTGACGGTCGATGACATCGCGGAGGATGACGACGGCTATGTCATCATTCTAAGGACGAACAGCGTTCGTGGTTTGAAAAATATTCAGTCAAAGCGACTGCTTCCTATGCCGGAAGAGATGGTCCGATTAGGCTTTATCGAGTATTATTACGCGGTCAAAAAGCTTGGATATGTAACCCTCTTCCCAGATCTATTCTCTGATAAGACGACCAACGATCCCGGTGATCGGTTCTACGATACCTTCAAACCAGTAATGAAAGCCACCCTTGGCACTAAAATGTGGGATAGAGCACTCCACGCGCTCCGGCACGGCATGGCGGACACGTTGAAGCAGGCAGGTGTTCCAACTGAAGTTATCGACGACATTTCAGGGCGGCTGACCGAGGGGAGCGAAACCAATACACGATACACCAACCCCGCCGGACTTCCGCTCATGAGGAGCGCGCTAAAACATTATCCCATCATCACATCCAGCGTCGAACGAAAGCCCCTACAGCTTCTGCCCTGGATCGAAAACAAGCAGCCGCCGCCGTGGGCACGCGAGGGCAAAAAGTGACAGTCCGAGGCGGAAATGATTTCCGCCTCGACGCTACTCAAGCTATGCGGCTTCCCAGACCTGATTGAGAATTCGTGCCGCCAATGCAGCCTTATCCTGCGGAAGGAAGCGGCCATAATGCTTAGCAACCATATCCGCCGTATCCTGGATCGCATAGCTGGCCTGCTCGTATGAGCCAGTCTGTTTCAGGATGTGCGTCGCCAAGACATCCCGGACGTTATGCGGGCCGTGAGGCAACAGTCCTTTGATCGCCCCTCGCCCGGTATAAGGATTGTAGATGCCGTAACGCTGGATGGTCAGCCGCCATGCCTCATAGAAGCTGGTGATGTCGTAAGCCGCATCGGTGCTCGTTGTCTTCACCGTCTTCACGAAGAACGTGCCGGGGTCCTCCACACCTCTCAGCAGAACCGAACGATGCCGCTCCACATAGTCATTGATGTGTCGATATAAATCGAGAAGGTCTGGGAGAACCAACCGGAACGGCTTGTCACCGAAGAACGATGAGTGGGCGTTCTTGAAAGCCACTGCCGGGATCAAAACCTCCCAACCGCCGTCCCGATCACTCCAGCGGATTTCCCCACGCTTGAGCTTCTCGAGAATACGTTCCGGACGCGGCATCTGACCGCGTGGGCAGAGCATCAATTGCCGGAGATTTTTCTGGCGTAGCCCGAGATGCAATCCGAGTCGCAGCATGAGGAAAGATCGAACTGCCTCCGCCGCTGGTCGCGGATAACGCCCTTCGTCCGGCATGAGACGAATGATCTCCTCGGTGATCTTACGGTACTCGCCGACTGGACTATCGGCTTCCAGCACCGGCATGATCGGCTCGAAAGGATCTCGATGAACTCGGGCGATCCGTTGTATCTCTTTCACCCGGTGGGCGGCATGCTTGTGAAAGTCCTCGCACGCTCCATGCCAGTCCTCACGAGCGTAGTCGATCTCGTTTTGTGAGACGAGACCCGGAATAGGCTGAACGCGGGCGAGAAGTTCCGGATGCTGTCGAAGCCATCCGGTGTCCTCCTTAGTGATTGCCAGCGCGATCCGCAGCATGTCGACCTCCCACGCTGTGAAGAAACCACGGCGGCTTTCCCGCCACTGCAGGTACCAGTCCCAGATGCCTGGGAAAATCAGAAGCCCGAATGTCAGGTTACGGACCGGCACACCGTATCCCTTGATCTCTCCAGTGCGGGATGCGGCCAAAGAGCCGAACATCAGCCCGAGGTGCTCGATCTTCTGAGAGGCCGTGTCCTCTCCCCAAACGCCGTTCCGTTGAAATCCAATCGATGTCAGCGCGGAGGTCTTGAAGCGCACGAGGTCGGCCATTTCCATGGCGAGAGCGGGCGGAGCGTCTATCACGCCGGAGACGAGGTCGGGATCCTCGATCCATGTATCCTCATAATTCGCGGGCACGGCGATCTTACCGTCACGCGGTGCGCGGCCACCATAGGATACGCCAGGAAAACGAATAGCGTAACGTTGCTTGGCCGCGGCCGCCTGGAATTTTCGGTAGTCTGTCGAGCCGCTGACGATCACGCGGCGCACCCATTCCAGGATTTCCTCTCGCTTGGCGAAAGGCAAATCGTTGAAATCATCTGGCAGATGCCAGGCGATCCGTCGGCGTTCAGCAGGCTCGATACCCGAAAGATTGAACCCCGACGCCGACCGTGACTGATGCGGAAGTTTCGCCTTGAAGTATCCCTCCGGAAGTCGGTAGCGGCGCTCGATCCGGCCGAGCACCTCAAAACTATTGGTGCTGCGAGGGATGCGTGTCCCCTCAACCCAGGTCAGGAGTGTTTTCCGGTCCATCGTTTCGTCGGCGCGGACGACAGATCGATGGAGGACCCAATATGTCTCGCCATGCCGACGCATGTGAAGTTGAAGCGCTTCCGCGAAGCCGGGCGGGTCGACCCATTCCTGAAACAATGGGTCCGGAAACTCGATGATTGGCGCGGGTTTCCGGGTCACCCAATCACGGCCAGACAGGTTAGCGTCGGCTGCAGCAGCTTTGGGGCCGGTATTCGAGCGGTCGGCCTTTACCACCTTCTTCTTGATCTGCGCGGGTTTCCGCGAACTGGCCTCAACACCTTTTGCGACGGTATCGCCCTTGCTCCATCGGATGATGGCATCGAAGGCCGGATCGATTGCGCGATGATGCACGGCAAGCATGGCGGCATCCACTCCAGTCAACTGGGCAACCACTTCCCAATCGGTGAGACCTCCAGATCTTTGGGGGCCACATCGTCGCTCAATGAGGCGACGCATATAGGCGTTGAGGACGTCGGCATCTTGCGTCGAGAAAATTGGACGCAGTCGCATTTCACAATACGCGTCGATCTTGCGCTGGAATGCTTTGATTGCGGTTAGCTTTGTCATTTCACTTCATGCTCATTGTTGCTAGCCCTCGGAGTGAGGGGCGGTCGAGCTAGGCGAAGCGCATTAACGAAGGGTTGGGACCTTCAGCATCGTCTGGAAAACCGATTCAGAATCAAACGGCGTTTTATGAAGTAATGGGAGGAGAACCTACGAAGTAACCAAACGCCGTTAGGCGCAGACGACGCCGACAACAATAGCCAGCCGACATCGGCAGAACGAGTGCATGGCTGCTCAGACGTCCTGATCGGCGCCCTCCGGATATAGAAGATGAAGCTTCCGGCGGAACGGGAGGCCACCGGACCGATACTTCGATACGAGGTCATCGAAGACCACATCGCATTCCCTCTCATCGAAACCCTGTTCGATCAGCATCGCGACGATGACATCCTGGAACTTCTCGAGCTCGACCTCCTGGCCCTTTTCGACCGCGCGCCGGATCAGCCAGAACAGCGCCACCCTCGCCACGTCGTCCCGATCGGGCCGCCGTGCTTTCCTATTGGCATCACGAAGCGCCTTCTGCCGCTGCCTTGCCGCTTTCAAGCTCATTGCCTGTCCTCCTGCTCCTCGGCCTCCCTTTATGGTCGAAGGACCGGGCGACCGGCGCAAGCGCCGTTTGGCGGAATCGGAAATATCGAAAAGAGAATCGGTGGCTCAGAGTTTGGAATCAAATGACCGCAATTTGTTTTGAGTTGCGGGCACGTCATGTCGCTTCAACATAGGTTGCTACGCCGCGAACGGCGTTGCTGAATCATTCTCTTCGTATTCTGAATCAAAAATCCCGAACTCGGAACCAAATGATCGCAATTTGTCTCAGGTCACGCACGACTTGAGATACGTTGCCGGCAACTTGTTTTAGGTCAAATAAGATTACGGCGCGCTGGATCTATGGTGCCCGAGGATCCAGCCTTCCCATTGGCGCACAGCTTCCATGTCGGGGACGCCTTCGTCACGTCTTCCATCGACGACGTCCAGCATGCCAAGCAATCCAACGACCGCATCGAAACGGTCCTCCCCCGCCTTGTCGTTGCCGAAACCGACATCGATCATTGGAGACAATACGCCAGCATCTATGCCCTGCCGACTTGCAAGCCATGACAGCATCTCACGTCCCATACGCTGTCGATCGATCTGCCGCCGCTTGCTCCATCCGCCGCGAGGCATCCCAAGCTGTCGGTAGACGTCGCCGGGATAGGTCTCGGCGAGGACACAAGTTTTTGTGGCAAGCAGATCCGCCAGTCGTCCGTCGAATGGCCAAAGGCCGATGCCGCTAAGATTCGGGACGATGACTTCTCGCCAACCGCTGATGGCACCTTTTCCGACCTGGTTTCCGCCAAGTGTCCAGAACAGCATACAAGCTGTCTGCCGGTCTGCTGTCGCGTGCTCGCAAAGACGAAGCAGCGATAGCGGGTCCACAATGCCAAGAGCATCGAAGAGGTGAGACCGCTGGGTGCCGCCCGGTCGTGCCGGATAGAAAGGGCGGTGGACGGAAATGCGACTTCGATGATCCGCGACGCTGTACCAGTCCGACCATATCCCGGATCCGAACATCGCAAGAGCGTCGCGGAATGAGCCAAGCTCCGTGGCGCGGGCATAGGCTTGAGGAAGCCCGATCGGAAAATCGAAGCCCAGCAATAGCGAGCCGCTCTCGACCGATCTGCCTTGAAGCCGATCGATCAAGGTTAACGTGTCGCCTACCAACTCCGGGTCATGGACTTTCCATCGCAACCCATCCCGGATAGCAACGGCCATCCAGCGCTTCTTCTTGTCCATGCTCCAGTCGCAATGCGCGACGACGGCGACCTTCATACGATCGTTCCTCCTAATCCACTCGAAGGCTATCAGCTTCCTCTTTCACGATCACCGTGCTTGAGAAGCCGCTTTACCGCCTCGCCATCCAACGCCTGCGCATCGAACAATGCCTTGGTGAGAGCATCAAGCTTGTCCCTGTTCTCTCCCAGGACCTCGACTGCACGAGCAAGAGCCATTTCCAACCGTGCATGAATACGCGCCGCCAGATCCGGATTGCCGTCGAGTGCGGCGGTCGGATCTTTATCATCTCGATAGAGCAGTGGCTGGATGGCGCCGAAGCCCAGACTGCGCTCCATGGCGAGCGCCAGCTTCGTGGCGCGCGCCAGATCGCTGTCGTCGGAGCCGGCCGAACCGGAAGACACCTTGCCAACGACGATCTGCTCGGCGGCCCTGCCCGCCATCAGCATGGCGAGCATGTCTTCCCGATAGCCGAGCGTATCACTGCCGGATGCCGTAAAGCCAAGCTGACTGTAGCCGCCGCCTGAGGGCGTGTCGATGTTAAGGCCATGGATCGGCCCGAGCCTCAGCGCATGATGCACGACCGCATGGCCCGACTCATGGA